>JAEPOJ010000015.1 GCA_017642965.1 Phycisphaerales bacterium | reverse complement strand
TTCGCCGACCTGGGTGACCTCGATGTCGATGGCACCGGTGAGGTTGGAGGTACCGGCGTAGACGTCAGAGCCGCGCTGGACCTCGACGGGCATGGCCTCACCGGTGAGGGAGGCCTGGTTGATGGTTGATTCGCCGGTGGTGACGCGGCCGTCGACCGGGAGGTTCTCGCCGGGGCGGATGCGGACGGTTTGGCCGACCGTGACCTGCCCGACGGGGATGATCTTTTCTACGCCGTCGATGACGACGCGTGCGATGTCGGGTGTGAGGGAGACGAGCTGCTCGATGGCCCGCTTGGCGCCGTCGGCGGTGCGGGAGACGATGAGGTCGGCGACGAGGAGGATGAAGGCGAGGAAGGCGGCGGTGCCGTACTTTTCTACGGCCATGGACGCGAGGATCGCGAGGGCGGCGAGCGAGGATGAGGAGACGCGGCGGTTGAGGACTTCCATGCCCGCGGCGTAGAAGAGCTTGGAGCCGAGCAGGAGGGCGGCGAGGACCGCCGGGAGGGTTGCCACGAGCTCGTTGGTCGCGTTGAGGAGGTGGGCGATCCAGGAGACGACGGCGAGGATGCCGCCGACGAGGTAGAGGATGATCCAGCGGTCGTTGCTCATGGAGTGGTGTGAGCAGCAATCGAGGCCGCCGTGACCGTGGTCATGATCGTGCTTGTGATCGTGGAGTGGTTCTTCTGGCTGGGTGTGGGTGTGGGTCGCGATTTCGCTCATGGAACGTGTCCCTTGCTCGTCTGAACAGTGCCTGCTTCGTTGCGTTTCCCGGCGTGAGGAGAAGTGTAGGGGGCTTGGAGGCGGTATGCGTCCGGTGTGGCCAGAGACCGTATATAGTGTCTGGTGGCGGTTCGGGGGTGCTTGCCGGGTTGTACGCACGATCCGAGCCGGGGGTTCGGGTTGAATTCGGCTCGGCATCCCACCAGATGGAGCATCGGCATGGCAGCAGCGGAAATGCGCAAGGATGACAGGGATCCCCCGCGGGTGACGATCATGGGGATCGGGCAGATGGGGCTGGTCTGCGCCGCTGCCCTGACGATTCCTGACCCGCAGGGGGCGGGCGAGGAGGCGCGGGCCCGTGTGACCATGTGGGGTCATGATGAGGATGAGAACGGGGCCCTCTCGCAGACGCGCAAGAGTGAGCGGCTGCCCGGCTACACGCTGCCGGATTCTGTGCGGGTGGCGATCAAGGACCGGGATGCCTTTGCGGAGGCGGACGTGATCGTGTGCGCGATCCCGGTGCAGTTTATTCGTGGGGCCTGGGAGCGGATCCGTGAGCACGTTCCCGCGAGCGCGCGGGTGATCAGCGTGGCCAAGGGGATCGAGAATGGGACGCTGATGCGTCCGACGCAGATCATCGCGGATGTGCTGGGGGATGACCCTGATGGCAAGCCGCGTGCGCTGGGGTGTATGTCCGGCCCGGCGATCGCGAGCGAGCTGGCGCAGTGCAAGCCCGCGACGATGGCGGCTGCTTCGGACCATCCGGGCTTTGCCGAGGAGATCCAGGTGATGTTCTCGACGAGCTGGCTTCGGATCTATACCAACCCGGACTTGCTGGGTGTGGAGTTGGCCGGCGCGACCAAGAACGTGATCGCGATCGCGGCGGGGATCATCGATGGTCTCGGGGCTGGGATCAACGCGAAGAGTGCCCTGCTTGCGCGTGGGAACGCGGAGATCTGCCGGCTCGGCGCGGCGATGGGCGCGCAGACGCAGACGTTCTTCGGGATCGCGGGGGTGGGCGACCTGGCGACGACGTGTTTCAGCCCGGAGGGGCGGAACCGCTCCTGCGGTGAGGCGCTCGGGAAGGGCGTGAAGCTCGACGCGTACTTGCGTGAGGCGATGTGCGTTGTTGAGGGCGTGGCCACGACGGAGTCCGTGGTGGATCTGGCGAAGAAGTACCGTGTGGCTATGCCGATCACGGACGCGGTGCACGCGGTGCTGTTTGAGCACCTGGACCCGGTGGACGCGATCGGGATGCTGATGAGCCGGGAGCTTCGAGAGGAGCAGATCGGGTGAGCGAGCGTGACGCGGCGGTTCGGGTCATCCGGGAGTTGCGTGGTCGCGATCATGTCGCGTATCTCGCGGGCGGTTGCGTGCGCGATATGCTGCTTGGGTTTGAGCCCAAGGACTTTGATGTGGCGACGGATGCGCGTCCGGAGCAGATTCTGACGTATTTTCGCAAGACCGCGTCGGTGGGCGCGGCCTTTGGTGTGGTGCTGGTGCGTGACTTTGGTGCGACGATCGAGGTTGCGACGTTCCGCAGCGACGGTGCCTACAGCGATGCCCGGCGGCCCGATGACATCGAGTATTCCACGCCCGAGATGGACGCGCAGAGGCGGGACTTCACGATCAATGCCCTGTTTCTCGATCCTGAGGAGGACCGGGTCATCGACTTTGTCGATGGGCAGCGGGACGTGACCGCGCGGGTGCTGCGGGCGGTCGGTGACCCGGACCAGCGGTTGCAGGAGGACCACCTGCGGGCCTTGCGGGCGGTACGGTTTGCGGCGCGGTATGGGCTGAGCATTGAGGAGGGGACGCGCGAGGCGATCCGGCGGCACGCGATTGAGCTGCGTGGGGTGTCGATCGAGCGGATCGGCGAGGAGATGCGGCGGATGCTTCTGCACCCATCGCGGGCGCGGGCGTGCGTCATTATCGATGAGCTCGGGCTCGACGATGCGATCTTCGGGGATGAGGTTTCGTTCGAGTCTGCGGTGATGGAGCGTCTGGGGCAGCGTGTGACGTATGGGCTGGCGCTGGGTGCTTTGGCGTTGTGCCGTGGGCATGGGATCGATGCGGACCCGACGAATATCTGTGCGCGGTATCGTGTGCGGCTGGATCTTTCGAACGCGGATCGAGATGCGCTCGGTGCGATTCTTGGGATGGTGACGCGCATGCACGCCGATTGGGAGCGGATGGGTGTCGCGGAGAAGCGCCGGCTGAGTGGTCGTGAGCATGCGCCGGACGCGTTGTTGTTGTACGCGGCGTGGTGCTCTGCGCGGGGGTCGGACGCGGCGAATGCGATCGCGTCGGAGATGAACGCGTGGTATGACTCGGAGGAGGGCGCGTGCCCGCCGCCGCTGATTGATGGTGGCGATCTGATCTCGATGGGTGTCGAGCCGGGTCCCCTGTTCAGGGAAGTGCTTGATCGGGTGTACGACGCGCAGCTCGAGGGGCGGGTTCAGGATCGGGACGCGGCGGTGAAGATGGCCCGTTCTGTTTCCGAGGAACCGGGCTGAAAACTCGCGTAGAATGAACAGAACCAGAGGATACCCCCCGGCGCCCCCCGGATCTTGTGCGGGCGCGGCAACACTATTGGAGTGATTGATGACGACGATGCCGACGACCGACTTTGTGCCTGAGGTGCTCGATGCGACCAAGTGGGAGAATATTGAACCGCTGCTGCGGAAGCTGCTTGATCGCGAGGTGAGCACGAAGGAAGAGCTCGAGAAGTGGATCCTGGATCGCAGCGAGTTGGAGGCGGCGATCGGTGAGTCCGGGGCGAACACGTACATCGATATGACGTGCGACACCGGCGATGAGGACAAGCAGGCGGCGTACACGTCGTTCATCACGACGGTGGTGCCGAAGGTGAAGCCGGTGAGCTTCGAGCTGGACAAGAAGATGAAGGCGCTGTGCGAGGAGCACGGGCTGACGAGTGATCGCTTCGAGGTGCTCTTCCGTGACACGGCGGCTGATGTTGAGCTGTTCCGTCCGGAGAACGTGTCGATTGAGACTGAGCTGGCGCAGCTGGATCAGGAGTACGACAAGGTCTGCGGGGCGATGACGGTCGAGTGGAAGGGCGAAGAGAAGACGATGCCCATGATGGGCAAGTTCATGGAGTCGGCTGACCGCTCGGTGCGCGAAGAGGCGTGGCGGAAGGTTGCTCAGCGTCGGCTCGATGATCAGGAGAAGATCAGCGGGATCTATGACACGATGGTGCAGAAGCGCCAGACGGTTGCGGAGAACGCGGGGTTTGAGAACTTCATCGGGTACGCGTTTAAGAGCAAGCATCGGTTCGATTACACGCCGGAGATGTGCCACGCGTTCCATGACGCCGTGCAGAAGCATGTGATGCCGTTCACGGCGGCGCTGGATGCGAAGCGCCGGGAGCAGCTCGGGCTTGAGCAGCTGCGTCCTTGGGACTTGGCGGTGGATCCGAAGAACCGGGCGGCGCTGGAGCCGTTTGAGGGCGGCAAGGACCTGGTCGGCAAGACGCAGAAGGTGTTTGATCAGCTGAGCCCGGAGCTAAGCGAGTTCTTCGCGAGCATGGGTGACGGGTCGAACACGAGCGGGACGGCGAACGGGGCGATGCTGGATCTGGACTCGCGGAAGGGGAAGGCACCGGGCGGGTACCTGTATTTCCGTGATCGCTCGAAGCTGCCGTTCATCTTTATGAACGCGGCGGGTCAGCACCGCGATGTGGAGACGATGGTGCACGAGGCGGGGCACGCGTTTCACGCGATGTACTGTAACGATGAGCCGCTGGTGTGGTACCGCAGCGCGCCGCTGGAGTACGCGGAGGTGGCGTCGATGAGCATGGAGCTGCTGACGATGCCCTACTGGGATGCGTACTACCCGAGCGAGGAGGACGCGAACCGTGCACGTCGCAAGCAGCTTGAGGGGAGCATCGGCTTGCTGCCTTGGATCGCGAACATCGATGCGTTCCAGCACTGGGTGTACGCGAACCCGGGGCACTCGCGTGATGCGCGGGCGCAGGCGTGGCTCGATCTTGAGTCTCGTTTCGGGCACCAGGGTCACATGGTGAACTGGGACGGGCTTGAGGAGGAGCGGAAGTATGTGTGGCAGCGTCAGAGCCACCTGTTCGGGGTGCCGTTCTACTACATCGAGTACGGGATCGCGCAGCTTGGGGCGCTGGGCATCTGGCTGATCAGCCTGGAGCAGGGCGAGGAGGCGGCGTTGGCTGCGTACAAGAGATCGATGCAGCTGGGCGGCTCCAAGCCGTTGCCGCAGCTGTTTGAGGCGGCGGGGCTGCCGTTTGACTTTGGTGACGAGACGGTTGGTCGTCTTGTCGAGCGGGTGCAGATCGAGCTCGACAAGATTCCCGAATAAGTCCTTTCGTTCAACAACCTGCGATTTTATTGGAACAGTTTCAGATCGCCCCCATATTGGATGGGGGCGATTTTTTCATTTCCACATGCAGGAGATTCATCATGATGAAACAACGACTGATCGCGGCTGTCATTCTGTGCGCGTGCGGTGCGGCACAGGCCGGGCTCTCGGATTTCTATGTTGCTGGGGCGGACGGGCGGATCTATTCCGTGAATGGCTCATCGCTGGCGGCGACCGAGATCTATCAGGTCCAGGGCGGCTTGGCGATCAACGACATCATCTTCACCGGCAACAACAGGATGCTCGCGAATGTGACTGACCAGTTGATCGAGCACAACATGACCACCGGGACTGAGACCGTGATCTTTGATGTGAATGATTACGAGGGCGAGGACGAGATTTTCTTTACGTCCGGCTTCTCGGGAACACATCGGGGAGACATTTTTATGTCGGTCCGTCGCATCGGGCCTGATCTTAATGATTACATCGGTGCGAGATTCGATCCCTTCACCTCAACCTTTACTGAGCTTGCCGATATTCAGTCTACGGTGGGCGGGCTGTTCTTCGATCATCAGGAGATCGCGCCGAACAGGTTTCTGGGTGCAGATTATCAGAACGACAGTGTGATTGTCTTCAACTCTGCGAGTGGGATGCAGTTGGATTCGTATGACGTGGGCTTTAGCCCGGTCTCGTTCCTTGAGCTTGGGGCTGACCTGTTTTTGCTCGATGGAAACGGCGGCCTGCACACTTTTGATACCGACGATGGTTCGACATCGCTCTATGGCACGCTCAGTGGGTTCCAGGGGGATCTGCTCGGTGCGGCGAGTACGGAGGTATTCCGGATTCCATCCCCGTCGGGGACCGCGTTGCTGGGGTTTGCTGGCCTTTGGGGTACACGCAGGCTTCGGTGAAGCAGATCACGTTCTCGATCAACTCTGTCAGCCGCCCAGCGTGAAGCCGGGCGGTTTTTCGTTGATTCTGTGGTGATCTGGAGTGTTCGGGGGATCGCACGGTTGGGGCGGGTTGTGTACACTGTTTCATCATGATTCAGTACCACGAAATTCTTCGTCGGGTGCTCGCGGAGGGCACGCCTTGCGATGATCGGACCGGGATCGGGACGATCTCGGTGTTCGGGCATCAGAGCCGGTATTTCCTGTCGCACGATGCGCCGGGGGCGCGTGAGGCGTTTATCGAGAAGGGGATCCAGTCTGGGTTTCCGGCGGTGACGACGAAGAAGCTGCACCTGCGGTCCATTATCCATGAGCTGCTCTGGTTCCTGAAGGGCGAGACGAATATCGCGTATCTGAAGGAGAACGGGGTCTCGATCTGGGATGAGTGGGCGGACGAGGAGGGGAACCTGGGGCCGGTGTATGGGTCGCAGTGGCGGTCGTGGGCGAAGCCCGATGGCGGCACGGTGGACCAGATCGCGGAGCTCGAACGTTCGCTTGTGGAAAACCCGTGCTCTCGTCGGCACATCGTGACGGCGTGGAACCCCGGTGAGTTGGAGCAGATGGCGCTGCCCGCGTGTCACTGCTTGTTCCAGTTCAATGTGCAGCGTGCGACGGACGGTGGGAAGGACTGGCTCAACTGCCAGCTGTACCAGCGGTCCGCGGACCTGTTCCTGGGTGTGCCCTTTAATATCGCGTCGTACGCGCTGCTGACGATGATGCTGGCGCAGACGACCGGGTATCGCCCTGGGGCGTTTATTCATACGCTGGGCGATGCGCATATTTACCTGAATCACCTGCCTCAGGTGGATGAGCAGCTGTCTCGTGAAGCGAGAGCGCTGCCGACGATGCGGATCAATCCTGAAGTGAAGTCGATCTTTGATTTCACGTTCGAGGACTTTGAGTTGGTGGATTACAACCCACACCCGCATATCAAGGCGGCTGTTGCGGTCTGAGTTCGTTTTTTTCTGTGAATCTTGCGCGTCTATTTGCACGAGATTCACACAACTTCCCGGATTCGGACGACCTGATCGGCTTTTATGGATGTACAAGTTGTGCCTCCACGCCTGATGGCGATCTGGTATCGTGGAGATCCCCCCGCCGGGTCGCGATCATGCATCCGGCTTCCCTCACTGAGAACTACATGCCCAGAACCACGACTGACGCGATTCGCGCCCAGAATGAAGAACCTGTAACTGATCGAGATCACACCGAGCACGTGCCTATGCGTGTGCGGCTTGTGAATCTGGTGGGTGTCTGCCTGCCTTTCATTGGCCTGATTGTGGCGATTTCCCTGCTCTGGGGCATCGCCTTCAACTGGATCTACCTTGTGCTGCTCTTCGGCATGTACCTCGTCAGCGGGCTGGGGATCACGATCGGGTATCACCGGTACTTCACGCACAAGAGCTTCCAGACGTCTCGGTTCGTCCAGGCGCTGCTGGCGATCTCGGGATCGATGGCGCTGGAGGGCTCTGTTCTGCAGTGGGCCGCGGTGCATCGCAGCCACCATCAGCACAGCGACGATGAGCATGACCCCCACTCGCCGCACACGCACGGGGCCGGTGTCTGGAACGCGATCAAGGGCATGTGGCACGCCCATATGGGGTGGCTGTTCCGCTCGCGGAGTTTGTCGCTGCAGAAGTATGTCGTTGACCTGAAGAAGGACCGCCTGATCACGACGATGAGCGCGCTGTTCCCGCTGTGGGTTCTGCTGGGGCTGCTGATCCCGGCGGTGCTTGGCGGGCTGATCACGATGACGTGGACCGGGGCGCTGCTCGGGTTTATCTGGGGCGGGCTGGTCCGGGTGTTCTTTGTGCACCACGTGACGTGGAGCATCAACTCGGTGTGCCACATCTGGGGCACGCGGCCGTTCAAGAGCCACGACGAGAGCCGCAACAACCCGATCTTCGGGGTGCTGGGGCTCGGCGAGGGCTGGCACAACAACCACCACGCGTTCCCGACGAGCGCCCGTCACGGGCTGCGATGGTGGCAGCTTGATATCAGCTACCTGATCATCCTGCTGATGAGCCGCGTGGGGCTGGTGTGGGACGTGCGTGTTCCTTCGCCCGCGCGTGTTGCCGCGAAACGGAATCCGCGCTGATCATCGCCTGCGTTTGGTCATGAGTCCGATCCCGCCTGCGAGCAGCGTGAGTGATGCGGGCGTAGGAACGACCGGTGCAGACATTGGTGCGACACGCCCCACGGCCTCGACGCGGATGTTGTCGATGCCCCACGACTCGTCTATGAGCGCCTGATCGAGGGTGCCGATAAACGAGAAATCGAAGTGGTCGGCTTTCGTGGCGATGTCGAAGTAGAGCGTGATATCGCGGAAGATCAGGTCCTGCCAGGCGTTGTTGAAGGCGTTCTGTGTCGGGATCTCGTCTGGCATGCGGAAGTTGCCCGGCAGATAGTGGATCTGCAGGTATTCGTCGAAGACGGTTACACCGTTGATGTTCACGGCAAACTTGTCCTGCCCGTAGTTGATCGAGTTCCCGTCCCACGAGTCAAAGAGCATGAGATCGAACTTGAGGGCGTACGTGCCTGCGGTGAACCCGACCCGGTCGTCCGGTGGGTCGCCGCCGCCGTTCCAGCCGCCGCCGAGATCGAACTTGGGGCCGTCGTAGTCGAAGCTGAATGGGTTGTCTGGTGGTGAGTTACCGCCGTTTCCGCCCCCGCCGTCGTCCGGGTACGGGACCCGTATGCGGTCTGCGAGCACGGGGCGTGATTGAAGGTTGAATGGGCGGTCGCCCTGACTTCCTCCCCCGCTGCCATCGCCGCCGCCCGCGCCGGCTCCTGAGTCGCCTAGCCCGGCGGTGTTTGCTTCGGTGGCGTTGAGTCGGAGAGTGACGGTTTCGTTGCCGAAGCGTCCGAGCACGTTTGTGTATGGCCCCCCGAGCTCTGATCTTGTGTGGTGTGACCAGATGCCGGCAGCGTCCCCGCCGGGGTTCTCGAAACCGATGCCGTAGAGTTGGAGATCGGCGTGTGCGATCGACGGGATGAGGGTGGTGCCCGCGCAGAGCGCGAGCACGGTGAGTCGGGTGTCCATAGCGGTTCCTCTCTTGCGATGTCTGGCCCGGGGTTCGGGCATGTACACCATGAGGGGAAGGCGCTGTATGGGCGAGCGGGTTCGGGAGATTGGGTGCGTCGGGGGTTTCGTGGGTGCGGGTGGGGGAAGATGGGGAAGTGTTTCTTGGTTTGAACTGGTCCGGATAAGCGGCGTGTATACGATTTCTCCCCGCGATCCGGACGATCGGCGGACGAACAGAACTCGCCTCCTGGCAAGGATTTGGAGCACCCATGGCAGCTATCCGTCATGAATCGAGCAGCGACATCGCGTCGCTGCGGAATGTCGCGATCATCGCGCACGTCGACCACGGCAAAACGACGCTGGTTGACAACCTGCTCAAGCAGTCGGGGAACTTCCGTGCGGGTGAGCTTGAGAAGCTTGAGGGCGGTCAGCACGGGCTGATTCTGGACAGCAACGATCTGGAGCGAGAACGAGGGATCACGATCCTGTCCAAGAACTGCGCGGTGAACTACCACGCGGTGGACGACACGGATTACCGGATCAACATCATCGACACGCCGGGCCACGCGGACTTCGGCGGCGAGGTGGAGCGCGTGCTGCAGATGGCGGACGGGTGCATCCTTGTGGTTGATGCGTACGAGGGACCGATGCCGCAGACGCGGTTCGTGCTGGGCAAGGCGCTGGAGAACGGGCTCAAGCCGGTGGTGGTGATCAACAAGTGTGACCGCCCGGACGGCGACCCGGACCGGGTGATCGGCGAGGTCTTCGACCTGCTGGTTGCCCTGGGCGCGGATGATAATGCGCTGGACTTCCCGGTGGTGTACGCTTCGGCGCGTGACGGCTGGGCGATCGACGAGTGGGATGGCTCGAGCAAGGGCCAGAACCTGCAGCCGGTGTTTGAGGCGATTGTGAAGCATGTGCCGCACCCGGACGTGTACATCGAGAAGCCGCTGCGGATGCAGATCACGACGCTGGGGTTCAGCGAGTATGTTGGTCGGATCGGCGTCGGTCGCATCTATCAGGGCACGCTTCACGCCGGTCAGCCGGTGGTGATCGTCAAGCACCTTGAGGGTGGCAAGACCAAGGAAGTGAAGGCGAAGATCGGTACGCTCGAGGGCTTCCAGGGTCTTGGCAAGGTTGATCGGGAGTACGTCAGCGCTGGTGATCTGTGCGCGATTTCGGGGCTCGGCGACCTGGACATCGGCGACACGATCTGTGATCCGGATCACCCGGAGGCGATGGACGAGGTGGCGATCGATGAGCCGACGGTCTCGAT
This sequence comes from Phycisphaerales bacterium, assembly GCA_017642965.1. Lineage (GTDB taxonomy): Bacteria > Planctomycetota > Phycisphaerae > Phycisphaerales > UBA1924 > UBA1924. The sequence continues at coordinate 70,299 of JAEPOJ010000015.1, read as the reverse complement.
GGCGTTCCGCGTGAACGATTCGCCGTTCGCCGGCAACGAGGGCGAGTACGTGACGTCGCGTCAGATCAAGACGCGTCTGGAGCGTGAGCTGGAGCACAACGTGGCGCTGCGTGTTGAGCCGGGCCGGAGCATGGACGAGTTCATCGTGTCCGGGCGGGGCCTGCTGCACCTGGGCATCCTGCTGGAGACCATGCGCCGCGAGGGCTACGAGCTTGCGGTTGGTCGCCCGATCGTGATCGAGAAGGTGATCGATGGCGTGAAGTGTGAGCCGCTCGAGGAGCTGGTGGTCGATGCCCCGGACGACGCGGTGGGTGCGGTGATGCAGATCGTTGGTGAGCGAAAGGGCGAGATCGTGAAGGTCGAGCAGCGTGGTGACGGGATGACGCACTGCGTGTTCAAGATCACGTCGCGGGCGCTGATCGGCATGCGTGGGCGTGTGCTGACGGCGACGCAGGGCGAGGGCATCATGCACCACACGTTCCTGGAGTTTGTGCCGGTGACCGGCGAGCGCCCGAAGCGGCATGCCGGGGTGATGATCTGCACGGAGACCGGGCAGGTGACGAGCTACGCGGTCGAGAACCTGCACGACCGCGGCGTGATGCTTGTGCGCCCGGGCGACAAGGTCTACTCGGGCCAGGTCGTGGGCGAGCACAACAAGGGCACGGACATCGATGTGAATGCCGTGCGTGTGAAGAAGCTCGACAACATGCGGAGCGCGAACAAGGAAGCGACCGTCACGCTCAAGCAGCCCAAGACTCTCTCGCTCGAGCAGGCGCTGGAGTACATCGAGGACGACGAGCTGGTTGAGCTGACGCCGAAGTCGATCCGGATCCGCAAGGTGGAGCTGAACGAGGCGATGCGGAAGCGTGCGGCCCGTCAGGAGAAGGCGAAAGCGAACGCGTGATCAGGGGCAGCCGCTCTGGAAGTCGATCAGGAAGTCGCTGATGTCGAAGAAGTTTGTGGTGCCGTCGAGGTTGTAATCCAGAAACTGATTCGCGCCCGGATTCGGGTTGAGCAGTGCGCTGACATCGAAGTAGTCGAGCATGCCGTCGCCGTTGAGGTCTGCCGGGCAGACGCCGCACTGGTCGAGGAAGACTTCGAGCGAATCCGTGCCCCGCGCGGGCGCGACGAAATCGGTTTGACCATCATCATTGAGATCCGCGACGGCAACCCACGAGCTGAGTCCGATGTTTGGCACGTAGTTGAGCCTGAACGAACCGTTGGATCTGCTCTCGAGGATGGAGATCCCGCCTCCGTCGCCGATCAGTATCCCGTCGTATGAGACAACGATGTCGAGCATGTCGTCATCGTTCAGGTGGGCTGTTGCGACGTTGGCGGCCTCGACGAACAGCGGGATTTGACGATCATCGTTGAATGCGCCGGTTCCGTCCCCGTAGTGAATGATGACGCTGAAATCGATCCGGCTTACCGAGACGATGTCGAGGTGGCCGTCGTTGTTCATGTCGGCGACGGTCGAGGTGATGGTTGAACGCCTTGAGTTGAAGAGGATCGGATCGTCGAACGTGGCGTTCCCGTTCCCGAGGTAGATGCGTCCGCGGTTGGCGCTGGGGTAGATCCCTTCGAGCGCGGCAATATCGGCGTTGCCGTCGTTATTGAAATCGGCGATCGATACGTCGTTTGTGTGCATATCGTCGTAGAGCCCGAAGGGTTCGGCGAATGTGATGTTGGGCCCGCCGAGGAGTATCTCGATGGTCGGGTCGTCGATCTGATACTGGTGATGCGTGCACACGATGTCTGTGTACCCGTCGTTGTTGAAGTCCGCAACCTTGATCGAGCGTGACCGCTCCCCCACTTCGACGCGGCTGTGCTCCACGAAGCCCGCGTTGCCATCGTTGAGGAAGATGGTGATTTCGTCGGTTTCGGCATCGACGATGAGCAGGTCGGTATCGCCGTCGTGGTCGATGTCGTCGAACTCCTGCGCGGTCGGGAGCTGGCCGGTCGGGATCTCAGTCAGGTGGGTGAAGGCGCCGCTGGGATCGCCGAGCAGGACCGTGAACGAACCGGCGGTGCGGTTCAGGACGACCGCGTCGAGGTAACCGTCCTGGTCGAGGTCGGCGAGCTCGACCTGGCCCGGGTGCTCCCCGACGGGGTAGAGGTCGACACGTGAGAATCGCTGGTCGATCAGACAGATGGAGTCGGACTGGGCGATCGCCTGCGTGGAGATGGAAGTGAGCGCTGTGGCGATCGTCAGGGTAGTGAAGTGCTTCTGAACAATCATGTGGTCCCCTGGTGCTGGTGTATGATGGTCAATCGGGAATCATGGCGAGCTCCGATTCGCTCGGATCAGCATCGCGGTTGTTACTAACTTAAAATGGAAGGGCGCAATATGCAAACTTGGACACTGTTCACTGGGGCGGCGTTGCTGCTCATGGGCTGCACCGCGGGCCCGCGGGTCGGGGAGCAGACGCGGGAGACGCGTTCAACCGAGGATCGGCTGTACGAGGACGTGCGTGTGCTCAGCGAGGAGTACGCGGACCGGAATGCGGAGAACCGGGGTGTGCTCAACGATGCGGGCGTCTGGGTCGGGCAACGGCTCGGATCGATGGGGTACGCGGTCGATCTGGAGCAGGTGAACGAGCAGAAGCCGGAGCGCGGGTTCAATGTCGTCGCGGAGCTTCGCGGGACGACCCGCCCGGACGAGATCATCGTGATCGGGGCGCACTACGACGCTGAACTGAACACGCCGGGCGCGGATGACAACGCTTCTGGCGTGGCGGCGATGCTTGAGCTGGCTCGGCGGTTCGCGGACGCGCCGATGGATCGGACGGTGCGATGGGTGGGCTTCACCAACGAGGAGAGCAGCAACAGCTACGGCGGTGTGATGGGGAGCTTCGCGTATGCACGCGCGGCCAAGAACCGCAACGAGTCGGTGGTGGCGATGATGTCGCTGGAGATGCTCGGCTACTACGACGATGCGCCCGGGTCGCAGCGTTACCCGTTCGATCAGTCCATGGCGGCGCAGCTGGGGATGAACCTGCCTGATACGGGTGACTTCATTGGGGTGGTCGGTCGATTCGAGGACCGGGGGCTCGTTGAGTCGATCAGCGCGTCGATGCGGTCGAGCGGGCGGGCGAATGTTGTGGAGGCGGCGCTGCCGGCGATGGTGCGGGCGATCTGGCGGAGTGATCATGGGAACTTCTGGATGGCGGGGTACAACGCGGTGATGATCACAGACACCAGCGAGTTCCGCACGCCCCACTACCACCAGGAGAGCGACACGATCGAGACGTTGGACTTTACACGGATGGCCGGCGTGGTGGATGCGCTGGAGGTCGCGGTTCGGGACCTTGCGAGCGTGAGCGAGGACGACTGATCAGGGAGCGCCGTTGCCGAGCTTGGGTTTGGAGATGGACTCGGTAAAGCGGATCTCGATTCGGCCGCGCATGGAGGCGTCCACTCCGCGGCGGATGCCGATGTCGAAGTCGTTGATGATCTTCGCGAGCGCGATGTTCATGATGGCGGGATCGTTGACCAGCCGCAGCGTCTCCGCGGGGCGCATGGAGAGACGGAGCAGGACGCCGGAGCGATTCTGCGTGTCGAACGCGTCGAGCGTGCGGGCGGCTTCGGACAGGTTCTGGATGTGCTGTGCGATGTTGGCCCCGGTCGGGCCGAGCGCGGCGACCACCACGTCGTGCGAGCGTGTTGGGGTCACCTGCCATGCGAGGTTTGGTGTCAGGCCCGGCCAATCGTCCGGGTTGGCATCTTCGCCTCCGGGGATGCGCAGGCTGATCTCACGGCGTACGCCGGGGAATCGCCCCGCGAAATCCGGGGCCTGGCTCTGATCGAACGAGCTGATCATTGCGCGAACCGCGTCATCGGAGAGCCTGGAAGTCTCGGCATCCTCCCGCTTCGGGTTGGAGAGGCAGAGCGCAAGCGTCATGTTGCTGGCATCACCGGGGCTGAGCGAAATGAGCGCTGGGGCATCGAATATGGGGTCGGAATCCGCCCGGTCCCGTTCGCCCGCGGAGAAGCTCATGTTGATGCTGAACGAGTCTTCTGTGAGCTGGAGGCGGGGAGCGCGGGACGCGGCGAGCGTGAAGACCGAGTCTGCGGCGACTGCGTCGAAGAGCTCGATCGGCGCGTCTGGTGCGTCCTGCGCGAGGGGCAGGTCCGTCGCGAACGAGCACCGAAGGTCGCCCGGGTTGAGCTTGACGATGGCCGCGAGCGTGTGATTCTGCGTCCCTGCGTCCTGCGGCGGGATGCTGAGCAGCGAGTTGAAGATGCCCAGGCGTGACATGAGCACGAACGACCACGATCCGTCATCGATCGAATCGTGGTATGCGCTGAGCTCGGCGAGCATGGGTTCGTGGCCCGCGGTGATTGTTCCTGATTCGGGGACATGGCCCGCGACCGCGTGGCCCAAGACGGCGTTGAGGAGTTCGGCACCGGACCGAGGCGCGAGCAGCACGGTCGCGTTCGTTCCTCTGGCCTCGGCATCGATGAGCGCGATGCGGTACCGTCCCTGCTCGATTGAGTAGACGGCTCTCGCGTGGACGATGTCCCGCTTGACTGGGCGGAGGGATCTGCGGATCTGCTCGAGGTATTGCGGCTTTACTTTGCAGATCAGCGTCCAGCGTGTATCGAAGGAGTCGGTGACGCCCGCCATGTCCGGGGCTTGCGATTCGAGCCCGTCCCATACGACGGCGACCTGATCGCTCAGGAGCGAGCGGATGGTTTCATCGACCGGCGCGTCGAACGCGTCCGCGAGTGCGCCCCACGCGTTCTCGGTCTGTGTGAAGACGCCGCCGAACGCGAGGAGCGATCGCATGGAACGCCCGACGGGGCTGAGCAGGATGGACTCGGCGGGGTCGTAGAACACTGCCGCGGCATCGACCTCCGCGGGAATGTCGGTCATCGCGTCGAACACGCCGATGTCGTGGGCACCGGCTCGCGCGGATGCGAGCGGGAAGCACGCGGCACACAGTATGAGCACGGCGAAGTGTTTCATTCGTTTCAGGGTACGCCTCGGGTTGCGGTTGGTCGATAGGTGCTGAGCGGGATCAGGGCAGCTCGATCGCATCGTCGATGGGATCCGGGGGGCTGCTGCGGTTGCTGCTGGAGGTGGTCCATGACATCAGCACGATGTTGCTGGGGCCGCCGGTACGCTGCTGGGCGGAGCGGCGGTCGTGATCGTTCTGATGCTGCTGGGCCAGCGTGACGAGTGCGTAGCTGGTGTGGGGGTAGGCGTGCGGCATGCTCTGGGGCGCGGTGGCGCTGAGCGAGGTGGTCACGATGCGCACGTCGGTGTTGTAGCTGGTATTGCCCGGGCGGCTGAGTGAACCGGCGAGCATGCCGCGGACCGGGTCGGGCATGCAATCGCGGAGCGATTGGATGTCGCCGGTGACCGTCTGCGCGAGCTGGCGCCCGTCGGTTTCGATCGCGGACTCGATGTTCGCGACCGGGGTTGGCTGGGAGGCGATCGTGGTGAGGCGCGGGTACATGCGTTGCAGCGTTGCGACGCCGAGGAGCGTCACGAGGAGCAGCGCCGCCATGCCCACGCGGCCGGCGCGGACCTGCTGGCGGAGTTTGCGTGGGATGAAGCGTCGGTGGCGGTGTGCGCGTTCGAGCACCTGGTCGCTGAGGTCGGGCGATTCGATGGGCATGCGCAGCGCGTTGATGGCGTCGCGCGTGTCGTGGAACTCCTGACGGCGAGCGGGGTCGTACTGGAGCGCGTTGCCGATTTCCTTCTGGATTGCCGGGTCGAGTTCGCCGTCCATCGCGGCATCGATGAGCGACTCGGGGATCCGTCCGGGCGCGTCGTCGCGCATGTCTGGGTGATCCCTGCGGGAGCGACTCATCTTGCCACCCCCTCGAGCTTCTGCGCCAGGGTGGACTGGTCCTTGAAGAGCACGCGGAGGCGCTTGCGTCCACGGTGGAGATGGCTCTTGATGGTGCCCTCGGGCATGTCCAGGTGCGAGGCGATGAGCGAGATGGGCCAGTCGAGCTGGTGGAAGAGCACGATGATCTCGCGCTGCTCCTCGCTTAGCGACATGAGCGCGGACTGGATGGCGTCGTGCTGCACGCTCTGGCGTTCGTCTGAGTAGATCGGCTGCTCAGCGGGCCCCCCGCTGTTGCCCATGGAGCCGACGAAATCGGTGTCGTAGGCGGGGCGGTTCTTGGCCATCGCGTTCATGTACAGGCGGCGTGCGATGGTGAAGAGCCAGGTGGAGAAGCGGAAGCGGAAATCGAAGCGGTGCAGGTTGCCAAGCACACGGACGAACGCTTCCTGAACGATGTCCTCGGCGACGTCCGGGCGGCCGGACATGCGGAGGATGTAGGCGTAGACAGAGCGTTGATGCGCGCGGATGAGATCGCCGGCGGCGGTACGCTCGCCCGCGATGGCGCGTTCGATCAGTGCTCTTTCTTCGTTCCGGTCCATCTTGCCGCCTCTGGAGCGTCATGCTCCACGTTGACTATACACGATTCATGGGCGGCGGTTGCAGTAGAAATTCGCGGAACCAGTCCGGTTTTACACCAAGCTGGACCAGAAGGCGCGGTTTCACCACAAAAACGCCCCGGCGTTCGTGAGGACGCCGGGGCGGAGGCAGATGATGATCGCTTTATGTTTGGGTCAGGCGGCCTTGGCGGCGGGGTTGGCGGGCTTCTTGGTGGTGATTTTGCGTGTGCGGCCGACGGTGCGCTGATCTTCGGTAGCGCGGACGCCCGCTTCGTCGATCATGCGGTCAACGAGTTCGAGCGGGTGGGATGCCCAGAGGTCGGCACCGATCTCCTCGGCCAAGCCCTCTGCGCGGTTGAAGACGCCCCCACCAACGACGATCTGGGTGTGCGGGCAGGCGCCGATCTCGTGGAGCGAGTCGATGAGCACTCGGATGTCGGGGAGGTCGCTGGGCTCGGAGCAGAACATGAGGAGCGCGTTGGGCTTGTTCTGCTGGACGGTGGCGCGGATCTCGTCGATCGGCAGCCCGCCGCCGGCGAACTGGACCTCGAAGCCGGCTGCTTCGAGCAGGTCGACGGCCATCTGCCCGCCGAGCTCGGAGCCCTCGGATGGGCCGCAGCAGGCGAAGACGGTGCGCCCGACTGGAGGTGCGTCTGAGGTGGCGATGAGTTCGCGAGATGTCTGATCTACGAGGACCCGCAGGAGGCGTGAGGCCATGTTGTGGGCGAGGGTGGTGATCTGATCTTCACGGTGGAGTCGTTCGATGAGCTCGTAGGTCGGCCAGAAGAGATCGGTCAGGAGGATCTCCTGGGTCACGCCCGCGTTGGACTGCTCTTCGACGATGGTTCGTGCGGTCTGACGGTCCCCTGAGACAATGGACTCGAAAAGACGCTCGATCAGGATATCTGCGCTCATGGCTGGAAACTCCGGGTGGTGATGCCCCGCACGAGATTGCGGGAGTTGTGATGTGTTGAACCGCTACACGACGCGGCTGTGCCACCGGGTATCGAGCAGATGACAGGCAAATCGAGAGCACATGAAAAGGAAAACGCGCGTGGACCGCTTGACCGGCCTGAGATGCCATGAGTGCGTTCATTCTCGGACCTGCCCCGTTTGGGGTGTCCTTTGCGTCCGAGAACGCGCGGAGGTCCGAGTAAGGAATCGGGGCCCGTTCGGCGGGGAACCAACCCAGTTTGAGATTCAGTTGGGCTTGTGGCCGCGGTAGATGTTGCAGATACCGAGGGTCAGTGGCCTAGACCAGAGCTGGATGAACCCGGCTGCGCGGTAGGAGGCGAGCATCTCTTCGCGGCTTTTAAAAGAGGATACGGAACGGGGCAGGTACTTGTACGCACCTGAGGTGTCCCGTGCGATCCATGTCGCGGTTCTGGGCATGATGGCCCCGCAGTAGAAGCTATTAAACCAGCGCATGGGCGGGAAGGATGGCTGCCCGAACTCAAGGATCATGAGGCGTCCGCCCGGCTTGAGGACACGGTGGAACTCGCGCATGGCCTTCTCGGGGTCCTGCACGTTCCGTATGCCGAATGCGATCGAGACGACATCGAAGGATTCATCTTCGAACGGGAGGTCCTGGGCGTCGGCCTGCTGGTACTCGATTCGGGCCTGGACCTGATTGTGCAGGTGCTCGCGTTTGTGACGCGCAATTTCGAGCATGTTGGGCGTGTAGTCCGAGCCGATGACGCGGCTGGCTTTGGACTGGCGCGCGAAGGCCTGGGTCAGATCCCCCGTGCCGCATGCGCAGTCGAGGACGGTGTCGCCGGGCTGGACCCGTGCTTCCTGAACGCAGCGTTTGCGCCATGCCTGGTCGCGCCAGAGCGAGTGGACGCGGTTATTGAGGTCGTAGGAACGGGCGATGGCGTTGAACATCGCGCGGACTTTCTCGTGCTTGTCGGCGTTCTCGTGCAGGGAATCGAGCTCCCGCTCGTCCCAGGCGGGGGCTTGGGTATTGGCTTTTTCGGTTTGCAGCGTGGGCTCGGGCATGGAACAATAATGGTAGGACCGCGTGGTTTGAGGGGCTGGCGTATTCGGGCCCGGGGCCGCATAGATGCGAAAGGACACTCGATGGATTGCTTGTTGGGTCGATGGATGCGTGTTGCCGGGCTGGCTTTGCTCGGCGTGTTGATGCTGGCGCCCGTCGGGTGCACGACCAACCCGGCGACGGGCGAGCGTGCCTTCACCCTCTACTCCTGGGAAGAGGAGAAGCAGATGGGTGCCCAGGCCGCGGCTGGTCTGGCGGCGGAGTTCGGCGGCGAGGTTGAGGCCCGGATCCCCAGCGAGTATGTCGAGGAGGTGGGCATGAAGCTCACCGAGGGTGTTGAGGATGGCGTGCCACCGCTCGACTGGGAGTTCACGCTGCTGAACACGGATGTGATCAACGCGTTCGCGCTGCCGGGGGGGAAGATCTTCTTTACGCGTGGGCTCGCCGAGCGTCTGAGCGATGAGGCGGAGATGGCGGGCGTGCTGGGGCACGAGATCGGTCATGTCACGGCGCGTCACGGGAACCAGCGGATCAGCAAGCAGATTGGTTTCAACGCGCTGCTTGTTGGCGCGGCGGTGGCGGTCGGGGTTTCGGATTCTGACTCGGGCGTGCGCCAGTATGGGCAGGTCGCGATTCCGGGGCTCGCGATCGGTGGGAATCTGGTCATGCTCAAGTATGGGCGTGATGACGAGAGCGAAGCGGACATGCTTGGCATGCGGTACATGGAGCGTGCCGGCTATGACCCGAGCGGGCAGTTGCGGGTGATGGAGGTGCTCGAAGCGGCGTCCGAGGGCAGCTCTCGTCCGATTGAATGGCTGGCGACGCACCCGTACCCGGAAACGCGTATTGAGCGCATCTCGCAGATCCTGCGTGAGCAGTATCCGGAGGCTGGGAATCGTGCTGTTTATACGATCAACTCTGAGGAATATCAGCGGCGGATGCTGACGCCGCTGAGCCGTTTGGATCCGGCGCCGGACGCGAAGACGTCGCTGTTGGATTTCCCGGAGTTGTGGTGCGGGCATTGCCGGGCGGTTGCGGCGGCGGAGTAATCACTCCAGCAAACAACAAGGAGAAACCCCCTCCGCCTCGGGGACTCGGCACCTCCCCCGCTGGTGCGGGGGAGGCCGCGTGATCAGTTGCTGTGATTGCGGGTACTCCGGAAGCTTGTTTACTCGCCGCGCCAGTAGCGTTCCCAGTTGGCGTGGGTGAACTTTGCGATGTCTTCGTCGGGCCACTCTTTGGCGCTGAGGGCGTCGGTGATGCGGGTGAGGTCGGATGGGGTGTTGATGCCCTCGGGGAGGCCGTCGGCACCGAATCCGCCATCCATGTCGGATCCGAGCCCGATGTGATCTCGAGAGCCCGCGATCTCGCAGACGTGCTCGATGTGGCGCACGCAGTCGGTGATGCTGGCTCGCTGGCCTTTCTTCAGTCCGGGCGTGATGAAGTCGCCCAGCAGGTTGAGTCCGATCACCCCCCCACGGCTGGTGATCTCTTTGATGGTCTCGTCGCTGAGGTGGCGCTGGTTGGGTTTGGAGTCCGGGTCACCCATGAGTGCGCGGCAGTTGCTGTGCGAGGCCATGACGACGGTGTCGGTTGCTTCGAGCAGTTCGTCTACGGCGCGCTGGGAGAGGTGCGAGAGGTCGTGCACCACGCCGAGTTCGTCCATGCGTTTGACGAGTTCGCGCCCGAGGTCGGTGAGCCCGTTGCCGGGCTTGTGGTGGTCTGTGCCGTTGCCTCCGGCGTATCGGGACTGGTGCCACCAGGCCATGCCGATGGCGACGACGCCCAGATCGACCCATTGGTCGAGTTCGTCGGGTGAGGTGATCGGATCGGCGCACTCGACGAGCACGCCGAGGCGGATGGGTGCTTCGGAGGTTTCTTCGGGCTGGCCGCGCAGGGGGATGCGGGCGATGAGGCCCGCGTCGCGCCAGGCGAGGTAGAGCAGGAGCTGGCGCATCCCGGCGCGGTAGGCGGCGTCTGCGTCTTCGAAGGGGTAGGTGAATGGCCCGGACTCGGAGTCGGCATTGGTTGGGTCGATCGCTTCGGTAAAGACGGTTCCGAGGCACCGGGTGACCCTGCCCTTGATCATCGAGGGGAGCGTGACCGCCGCGGGCTGGTAGCGTCCTCGGCAGTCGTCGAGTTCGGCGTGCATGTCGCGCCCGTTTTCGGCGAGGTAGGCGAGATCGAGGTGGGCGTCGAACCAGTGCATGCGGGGCTCCGATCGGGTGTGGGGCGAAAATGGGCGGGCGTTTCTCCCAAGAAGATCCCGAGATACCATAGACACGACGAGAACCAACACCCACAGGGGGACACGCTATGCAGGACACGCATTCATCTATCCATCGACATTCCAGGCGGGGCAATATGCTCGTCGGGTGCCTCACGGTGCTCGGCATTGTCATCGTGATTTTGATCATCGCGACTGTATTCGTGGTGCGTTCATGGCGAGGGTGGACAGCGGGCTGGGTCGAGTCCGGTGTTGATGCGGTACTCGTCGAGATCAACATCGACGAATCAGAGAAGGGCGAAGTGCTCTCGCACGTCAACACGCTGATGACACGGTTCAAGGACAAGGACATCGGATTCGAAGAACTCAAGCTGGTCCTTGAGTCGGTTGCCGAATCTCCGCTCATGGGGGCCGCAATCATCGGTGGTGTTGACGCGATTTACTTCAAAGAATCCGGTCTCTCCGATGAGGAGAAGGCGGATGGTCGTTTGCAGCTTGCACGCTATGCGCAGGGGCTTCGTGAGAAGTCCATCGATCCTGATACGCTTGAGTCCGTGCTTGACAGCGTGAGCACGGCAACGCCCGACAATGACGACATCCAGATCAACATCCCGGAAGCGTTGAATATCACGTTGCGTTCCGCGGACGAGGTGAGCGACGACGACCTGCGGGCTGTGTTTGCTGAGGCCAAGGCCAAGGCGGATGAGGCGGAGATCGAGGCGACGCCGGTGCCGATCGATATCTCGGACGAGCTCGGCGTGGCGATCGCGAACGCGCTGGGCGAGGACCCGAGCGAGTGGGTCCCGGGCTACACTCTGCCCGAGGCGGTGGTCGATACTGAAGTGATCGAGGACTCGGGCGCGAGCGAGGAGACTGGCACGGATGCGGACGAGGGGCCCTGACGCTCAGAGCAGACCGAGCAGCATGAGCACGGCGCGGTCGATCCAGATCGCCAGGAGCACGCACATCGTGATCGTCAGCAATGGGTGACGCAGGAGCAGCGAGCGCATGTCGCTCGCTGCTTCATGTCTTGTGCGTGCGTGTGGGCGGATGCGCGTGGGTGCGTGCGGCTCGGCGTTGAGGAAGCACTGCACGTCGAGCGTGAGCATCTCGCGGTCGGTGAACGGGCGGAGCTTGATCTCCGTGATTCCCTGGGTGGCCGCGGTGTCGATGGCTTCGTGCTCGGAGCGGGCGCTGATCTGCAGCGACTTGGGCTCCATGGTGGTGATGTCACGCCCGGTTGCTTGGTAGAAAGGCATCTGGACCTCCGTGTCGTTTTCAGAACCTACCACGCCTGCAGGACTTCCGCGAACTGGCGGCCCGGAACACGAAAAAAGCACACCCCTAAGTAGGGTGTGCTGTAGGTGAAACTCCGTATGGATTTCAGAAGTTATCCACGACGGCGACGGCTGACCAGCAGGCCGAGTGCTCCGAAGCCGGCGAGCGTGCCGGGCGTGGGTGCGACGCCGGTGACGACGACGTTATCGAGCGCGGCTCCGTAGACACCACCGCTGATTCCCTCGAACCAGAGGTTGGTGCTTGAACCGGTCGCGGTAAAGCTCCAAGTCATGCGCTCCCACGCGGGGTCTGCGGCGGTGGCGCCGGCGGCGACGTAGTCGAACTCGAAGTCTTCGGCGTCGCCCGCTGCGTGGACACGCAGGACCTTGGGTGTGGGTCCGCCGTACATGTTGGCGGACATGTCGAACTCAACGGTGTAGATCCAGCCGACGGTTGTCGCGAAGGTCTGGGCGATGCCGCCACCGGCGGAGACGTTGTTGAGGTCGATGGAATGGATGCCTTCGGATGCCGTGATGATGGTGCCGAAGTAGTCGATCCCTCCACCGACCGTTGTCCATCCGTCGATCGACGTGTCGCCGCCGCCGAGGACGCTCCATGCGCCTCCCGGGTTGAGCGATGACTGCTCGAACGAGCCGTTAACGATGAGGTTGGCGTTGGCCGCCCCTGTGAGGACGGCTGTGCACGCGAGGGTGATGCGTACTTTGTTCATTGGTGTAACTCCTATTGGAACAATGAAAAATGGATATGCCCGCACGCACTGTGCGTGGGGATAAGCGGATGATAGGCCGGAACACCCATTCCACCGACTAAAAATCCCCTCATGTGGGGGGATGCCAGGTCTGATAACGATCGTGATTCCAGAGTCACCCGAAGAATATGAACCCTGTTGCGCCCAGCGCCAATGTGAGTATGCCAAAGGGCCAGCAACACTTCATCGAGGATGTGTCCCACGCGCGATAGATTGCAGGAATCACCAATGCCCTCGCAACAATCACGCACACTAACCCAAACACCCCAAGCACCCATCTCGGAGAACCGTGACGAACGAGATCCGATGTGTCGGCAATAGGGTGGAACGCCCCGAGCCCGATGTAGAGCCCGTTTGCGATCATGACGAATGCCGCAACGATGAGCAACGATGCTCGCACTGATTTCATGTGTGTGCTCAGCAGGATCGGTACTCCTGCACCGATGAGCACACCCAGAACTGGACCGCCCCAGGTGGTGAGGTGCGGGCGTGGGTTCGAAGCAAACTGCGTCATCGAGAACCGGAACGGGTTCAGGATGACGCGATCAAGCTCGGCGCCCGTCGCGATCCCGGTGAGGATGTGCCCGAGTTCGTGGGTCCATTGCATGTAGAGCCAAGAGAAGGCGAGGACAGTTAGCACCGACAGTATGTAGATTGTTCTTGATTGTGAGTGTGGTTCACTCATGGTTCGTAGGGAGCAAAGTGATTATCCAGCAACACCCCTCGCACCTCTGCCTCGGTTGCTGCGTGATCGAGAGCCCACCACGGTTTAGATGTTAGAGCTGATTGATAATCTTGGATGAACTCCTGATCGTTCTCTTCATCGAAGCTCCAGCCGTCTACGCCTTCCTGAACTTTTCGAATCGATTCCCGCGGGCCGATATACCCTGAGAATGCCCCGCAGAAGTGGTACGTTGAGTGGTACCAGTTGCCGTCGCTATCACGAGCAAGTGCCAGACTCTCGATCGAACCGTTGTGCGAGTCAGCATACATCAAGGCGACCCAAGGACCGACAGGTGTGCCAAACATCATCACCCCGTCTCGTGCATCGAGTCCATCAAACGAGTCCGAAGACGCGAGCGTCTCGATCATCCGACTCTCATTCTGCGTGTAGAAGTTCCTGATCCGCATCTGAAATGCGAACTCGGTGCAGAGATAGACGATCACAATTAGTACGAATCCAAACGCGAAGATGTTAAATGCTCGAGAGTTGCGAGACTTACTGCTCACACGCTCACCACCGCCGGCTCATCGCTCGTGATGATCTCGGCTTCGGTCTTCTCGATGACCTCCTCAACCGTCACGCCCGGGGCGAGTTCGGTGAGCATGAAGCGTTTCTTCGCTTCGTCGAACTCGAGGACGCAGAGGTCGGTGATGATCATGTCGATGCAGTTCTTGCCGGTGAGGGGGAGGGTGCACTCGCGGAGGATCTTGGGGTCGCCGTGCTTGGAGACGTGCTCCATCGTGACGACGACCTTCTTGACGCCGGCGACGAGGTCCATCGCGCCGCCCATGCCCTTGATCATCTTGCCGGGGATCATCCAGTTGGCGATATCGCCCTCTTGGGAGATCTGCATGGCGCCGAGGATGCACATGTCGATGTGCCCGCCGCGGATCATGCCGAATGATTGCGATGACGCGAAGGAAGATGCACCGGGGACGGCGGTGATGGTCTGCTTGCCGGCGTTGATGAGGTCGGCGTCGACCTTGTCCTCGGTTGGGAATGGGCCGATGCCGAGCAGCCCGTTCTCGGATTGGAGCCAGACCTGCATCCCGTCGGGGATGTGGTTGGCGACGAGGGTGGGCATCCCGATGCCGAGGTTGACGACGAAGCCGTCGTGGAGTTCCTTGGCGGCACGTTTGGTGATTTCATCGCGTGTAAGTGGCATGGCGTTCCTTCCTCAGCCATTATAGAGGCGGGAGTTTCGGTGTCATGGGATTGTTTCTGCTCATCTTCGTGGTGATCTCGCTCGTGAGCCTTGGCTTGCTGATGCCCTCGTGGACAGCGCCCGCAACTGCTGTGTACATCTCGCTCTGGGTTGTGTTTGGTGGCGCAGTGGCATTCATCATCCGCCCAGAGCGGACGGTCTGGTTGCTCCGGCTCTCAGCGGGCGTGCTCGGGATCATCATGACGCTCAACATGATCGACTTTGTGACCGCTCAGGTCCGGAGCGGCGGATCGATCATGCAGGCACGCTCGCCGATCGCTGGCTTCATTTTTGTTGGCCTGCCCGCGCTCGCGTTCGCTATATGGGGCGGTCGGAGTGGGATCGGGAAGCGTCTGCTCAATGACAGCTCGGATCATCATGAGCATCCATAGCCCGACCGCGGTCGCACCGGATGCGCTTCTCCATTCCTGCATGATCGAAGTACGCACGCTCTGGGTTTGGGTTCACCGATGTGAAAGGGGCGGCCGTCAGCCGGCCGCCCCGTCTGCCTGAGCTTCGATCACTGCATCAGCTGGTATGGACGTTGTCGCCCTGAAGCTGGTAGCCCTCGATTTCCCAGCCCTGCACGCCGAGCGTGTAGTCGCGCACGTCGGTGAACCCGGCGCTGCGAAGCTGCCGGGCGGCCTTCTCGGACGCGTTGCAATCTTCGCTCGCGCAGTAGACGACAACCGGGGCGTCCTTGCCGGCCGCGCGTCGCTCAACCTGATCGGTAAAGTCGGGATCGCTGAGCGGGACGTTGATAGAGCCGGGGATGTGCTTGGCCTCGTAGCTCGTTTGGTCGAGCACGTTGATGATGGCACCGTCGGTATGGTGCGCGATGAACTGACGGAGTTCTTCTGTCGTGATGGTCTGCATGGCGTACTCCTTTCGTACGTGTCTGCTCTCAGTATCGATCGGTGCACAGGGGAGATGATGAACGCGGGATGAATCCGGCGTCATGTCATGAGGCATTGGTCGATACCTGTTCTCCACGCAGCGGAAGGCCGTCCTCTCTCCATCCCTCGATGCCGGGGGTGTAGCAGCGGATGTCGGTGTAGCCCGAGTTTTCGAGTTTCCTGGCCGCGTTACCTGCGGCGTCGCACTCAGGGCCTTCGCTGTACACGATGACCGTCGAGTCTTTGTTTTCGACGTAGCTGCCGACCCGGGTCACGAACTCCGCGGCATCGAGCGGGACGTTGACGCTGCCCGGGATGTGTGCCGCTTCGTAGCGGTTCGGGCCGAGCACGCACACGACGGTGCCCGGGTGCTTCTCATCAAGGAATGACTTCAGCTGGTTGGTGTCGATGTTGATCACGAGCATCTCCCTTTGTGCTGGGGTTTGCTGTGATGTTGGTTATTGGCTGGCGCGTGAGGATGAAACCGGGATGAAATCCGTCACATCTGCTGCGTCGTTGGGCCCGGATGAGGGCACGAAGCGGTCAGCAGGAGCAGTTATCGCTGTTTTTGTTGTGCTCGGTACGCTTCTGGGCGGACACGGTCAGGCTGGTGCGCTTTCCCTTCTTTCGGGGAACAAGCACGCGGTAGAGCACGTACAACGCGATGATCGCGATGACGGTGACGACCCAGAACTGCCAGTCTCCGATCGGCATGCTTACCCCCCCACCGTTGCGACGATGGTGTACGCGATGAGCGCGCCGGTGTACGCGACGAATGACATCCAGCCGAGCTGCAGGAACGCCCATCGCCAGCCGTTGGCCTCTTTCGCGGTGACGACGGTGGTCGGCAGGCAGAGCGAGGCGAAGACGTAGAACACGAGCAGCGACCATGCGGTCTGGGCGTTGAACAGCGGCGAGCCGTCGTCGCGTGTTGCGGTCTCGATGGATTCGAGCACGGTTTCGTCCTCGACGTCGTCGGAGCCGGCGACCTGGACGGCCATGGTGGAGACGAAGACCTCGCGGGCGGCGAAGGAAGCGAGGACGCCGACGGTGAGCTCGTCGTTGTAGCCGAGCGGGGCGAAGACGGGCTGGACGGTTGCGCCGATCTGCTGGAGGAAGGACTTGTGCGGCGTGGTGTCTGCATCGGCAGCGTCAATGACTGATGCGACTTCTTGTGGTGGAGTATCTTGTTGCGGGTATGCGTCGAGCCACCAGAGGACGATGGAGATGGCGACGATGAGGGTGCCGGCCTTTTTGAGGAAGACCATCCCGCGGTCGAGTGTGAGCAGGAGCGCGGACTTGAGATCGGGGATGCGGTAGCTGGGAAGCTCGAGAGCCATGGGGCGTGATTTGCCCCTGAGGATGGTGCGTCGCGCGATCAGCGAGGTGAGCAGCCCGCCTGCGGCGCCCAGGACGTAGCAGCCGGTGAAGGCGATGGCCTGCATGCTCGGGCGGTCAGGGAAGAGGATGCCGATGAGCAGGACGTAGACCGGGATGCGGGCGGTGCAGCTCATGAAGGGCGCGATGAGGATCGCCGCGAAGCGGTCGCGCCGGTCGGGGATAGCACGGGTGGCCATGATGCCGGGGATCGCGCACGCGTGAGAGGAGAGCAGCGGTACGAAGGCATGACCGGAGAGCCCGAACGGGCGGAGGAGGCGATCGATGACGAACGCGGCCCGCGCGAGGTAGCCGGTGCCCTCGAGCAGGGCGAGGAGGAAGAAGAGCAGGCAGATCTGCGGGAGGAAAATGACGGTGCCGCCCACACCGGCAATAACGCCGTCGACGATGAGGTCCTTGATCGCTCCGTCCGGCAGGAGCGTGCCGACCCATCCGCCGAGTGTCCCGAACCAGACATCGATCAGGTCCATCGGGATCGCGGCGAGCTTGAAGATGACGTAGAAGAGGCCCGTCATGACGAGGGCGAAGGAGCACACGCCGAGGATCGGGTGGGTGAAGGCTCGATCGAGTCGGTCTGTGATGTGGTCATCGTCGAGCGTATCGAGCGGAGCGCAGGCGTTGAGGTAGATGTCCTGCGACCAACGCTCGATGGCGTCCTGTTCGGTCGGGGCCGAGCGGTCAGGTATGCGCGCATTGCGGAGCGCGGTCATTACGTCCTCGATGCCTTCACCGGTGCGCGCGGAGCAGACGACGACTTCGCAGCCGAGCATTTCGGCGAGGCGGTCCGCGTCGATACCGAGGCCGCGTCGTCGGGCGGCATCGATCATGTTGACGGCAACCACGGTCGGCAGGCGTCGGTCGATCGACTCGGCCATGATGGTCAGGTTGCGCATCAGGTTGGTGGCGTCGAGCACCACGAGGAGCGCGTCGGGCTTGTGGGCCTCTTCTCCCTTGGGGGCGGCGGTGCCGTCGAGGCACTGGGCGCAGACGCGGGACTCGGAGAGGTCGAGGTTGAGCGAGTAGATGCCGGGGAGATCGATGAGGACGGATTCGGTGTCGTCGCGGATGATGTGCGCGACGCGTGCCTCCTGGGTGGTGCCCGGGAAGTTCGCGGTCTTGGCGCGGATGCCCGCGACGCGGTTGAAGAGGGTGGTCTTGCCGACGTTGGGATTGCCGAGGAATGCGATGGTGCGATGACGCTTGTCGATGGAGGGAGATGCGTCCATGGTGGTCATCGCGTGCCCGTGTTGTCAGGAGTGCGGGGTGACGAGGACGCGGGACGCGATGTCCTTGGCGAGGCCGATGCGGCAGCCGCCGCCGCACGCGCCCGAGAGGGACACGATGCAGGGCTCGCCGAGGCGGCACATCTGGACCGAGGCATCGGGGCGGAGCCCCATGGCACGGATCATCCTGGAGTCCTGCTCATCCAGATTGGCGGCGTTGACCGTGGCACGCTGACCGCGTGCGAGTTGGGTCAGCGGGATCGAAGCCGGCTTGGGCTCGATGCTTGCTGTGCGATCTGCGTTTACGTGTTGCTGGATCATGCTCACCCCGGCTCAACGGCCTGAATCGGACATATGACTCCCAGATTCTACGTTCGTTGAGAACGATTCGCAACGAGTGAGGGTGAGAAATCGTGTGTCTTACTCGTCGTGCTGGGGTTCGGCGGATTGAAAGCTCATGCAGTAGCCGGCTCGCCATACTGGATAGATGACCTCGCAGCGGAAACCCACGTATTCGCTGGGATCCCAGCCCAGACGATCGAAGAAGAGCTTTGTCAGCTCTGCGTGGCGAGGGTGGAGCTTGGTCTGGGCCCGGGCGATGCCCTCGCCGAGCAGCTCGAGGCGGGGCGGGGAGGGGTAGCGGGTGATCCAGCGCTGTCCGCCGGGCGAGGAGAGGTTGGGGTACCAGAGCTGCGCGTCGATGGCCGGGCGGACGAGTCGCTCGAGCTCGCGATGGAGATAGACGTCGAAGATGAGCTGGGCCGTCGGGCAGTTGACGAGCGACCAGACCTCGTCGAGTGTCATCTTGCCGGTCTTGGGATCGGTGAAGGGGTGGTTGGAGCGTGCGGCGGTGATGACATCGAGCGTCTGGGGGCCGTCGAGCTGGGCGGGGTCGATGACCTGAACGAGGTTGTCCGCGCTGCCCTGCGATGAGACGGTCGGGAGCGGGTGCGTGGTGAACTCCTTGATGAGCGCCTGGGGCGTGTTGCCTTCGGGCTTCGAATCGTCGAGGAGATCGAAGGACCGGTTTCCCGGATCGTCCCACTGGAGCGTGTCTCCTGCACGGATGACCACGGGCATCCCGCCCGGGACGATCGTTGTCTGCTGGAGCCCTGATGCGAGCGCCCGCTGGAGGACGCCGGGGTTCTCGGGTGAGCGCCGGAAGGCGTAGAGACTGATCGCGGTCTGCGCGGAGCGGCCGGTCACGGCGATCGCGGACTCGAAGAGGGCCTGGCGTTGGTCTTGTGCGCCCAGCGTTGCTTCGGTGTCGATCGTGCCAGGGGCGTTGATGCGTGCGATAAGCTTGGTGTGCGAGCCGGCGAGCGAGGTGATGAGCTGCTCGAACTGGGCGACCGCGATCTGGGCCAGCTCGATGGTGTTCTTCGTGAGACCCGCGTCCTGCATCGCGGCCAGAAGTTGCTCGAGCCCTTTGGTGCCGGGCAGCTTGACGAGTGTCTGGACGCTCGGCGTCTGGTCGCGGAGGGCATGCACGACGCGCTGGGTGGTGTTGCGGACGATGTCGAGGTGCTTGGCCATGCCCGAGCCGGATTGGGCGGACTCGGGGAGTTGCTGGACCAGCGATGCGAGGTCGGCGTGCAGGCGCGCGGCGACGCGTTCACACAGCGCGTGCTCGTCGCTGCTCAGGGGCTTGGGGATCGACTTAGGCTTGGACTGCAGAGAAACATCCGGCATCACGCGCACGATACCCTGAGCGGGGACACGCGTGTGATTTGAAATCGGGGTTTGTGGGCCGAAATACGGATGGTGCATCTGATCTCACTGTGTAATCTTCGTTTTTGGGTCTACAACGTGGTTTTGGATGGATTTCGATCTGTTTCTGCAGGATAATTGATTTCAGGGTTGATTTCAAGTCAGTTTTCAATATATTGATGTACAGGATATGGATACACGCCGCGTGTGCAGGCGTATCAAGAAGCAAGCGTCGCGAGGGGTCCAGGAGAACAGCATGAAGGCAACACGAACAGGGATCATCATCGTCGCACTGAGCGCATGGGCCGGTAGCACGCAGGCGCAGTCTGTTGAGCGGCTGGTGCCGCTCTCAAACGGGCATGCGTTCGCTGAGGACATCAACGATAACGGTGAGGTCGTCGGGCAATCGATGCTCGTTGGCTTTGGCATGGTCCCGACGCGCTGGGACGCGGGTGGGAACGCGAGCAATCTCGGTATGCTGAGCGGCGGCGTGACCGGGAATGCGTTGGCCATCAACAACAACGGTGAGATCGTCGGATACAGCGAGGACATGAATGGTTTCCGCTCTGCGACGCTCTGGGATGGGCGCGGGGGCATCGTTGATGTGCACTCGGCGCTTGGATCCAGCGGGCCTTCGATTCCTTGGGACATCAACGACAGCGGCGTGATCGTCGGGCAGGCGCTCATCACGGCGGGCATCTTCCCCCGGGGCTTCGTGTGGGATCAGGTGAACCCGGCGCAGCAGGCGGGGACCGATCTGTACCCGGGTGGCGCGAACTACGGGATCAACAACGATGGGCACATCGTCGGCAGCGGATACTTCTTTGGTGACCCGGACGATGCGCTGCTTGCCGTGCCCGACGGTCGTGGCGGCTATGACTACCCGCTCATCAACCCGCTCGGGTTCTGGTTCTCGCAGGCGCGGGCGATCAACAGCGATGGGATGATGATCGGGCACTCCGGGTACGGCTCCACCACGGCCACCTGGAACGCGTGCATCTTTACCGGCGATGATCGCGACCCGGTGCAGACGCTGGGGACGCTGCCGATGCTGGACACGTCCGAGGGGCTGGACGTGAACGACAGCGGTATGGTCGTTGGTTTTTCGTGGGATGGAACCGGCAACGGGATCGACCCGAGGGCGTGGGCGTGGGTGGACGGCACCATGTACGACCTGAATGAACTGCTTCCCGAGGGCGGCGAGTTCGAGATCCTCTCGCGTGCGACGGGCGTGAATAACAACGGCGACATCGTCGGGTGGGGCCGCCTGCTTGACGGCAGCGTCGGCGCGTTCCTGATCGAGGGCTTTGCGCCCCCGTCGGAGTGTGCCGCGGATCTCAACGGCGACGGGACGCTGGACTTCTTTGATGTCAGCACGTTCCTCAGCGCGTTTAACGCGCAGGACCCGATCGCGGACTTCGACCGCAACGACGAGTGGGACTTCTTTGATGTGAGTGCGTTCCTCGGCGCGTACAACGCGGGCTGCCCGTGATGACTTGATCAAGAGGGTTTCGCCGAGGTGGCCAGGGTATGCGTTGGGGACGACGTGACTCGGTAGATCGGCGGACTCACGACACGCGCGGAGCCGATGGCGTCACCCCTCTCGCCTCGGCTCCGTGCGTTTTTTATTTTTTGGCGCGCTTGGCGCGGGCGTTCTGTGATCGGCAGACGAGCCAGCCGACGGTGAAGCCCAGCAGTGAGAAGATGAGGTAGAGCATCGCGGCGGGCGCGTTGGCCTCCCAGAAGAACACGTCGATGACCGTGGACTGGGAGTTCTGGATGATCAGGATCAGGAAGATAATCGCGGCGACCGCGCCCATGATGAACCTGGGCTTGAGGTAGAAGGGCTTGCCCTTGGGCTCGGGGGGCGCGGGTGTGGTTGGGTTGTCATTCATTTGTGTGTCCCTCTTTGATCGCGTCGGAGATGAGTCTGCCGACGGCCCACATGGGTAGGAGTGCGCTGACGACTCCGAGCAGAAATACGAAGATGTTCAGGAGCATGGGGAGCGTTCTTTTCCAGAAAGGCGCTCTTGCCGGATTCGTCGATTGATCGATCACTCTTGGGCTCAGGGATGTGTCCCAGGTGGTTGTCACACTCCACTGCTCAATGGAGGCGTTCCAGTTCCAGCCGGTGTCGATTTTATATGCGAGCACGCCGAAGACCGCGGTCAGCACGATGCATGCCGCACTGATGATCAGCAGCTTGGCCGGCTGTGTGTCATTCAGGAAACGTATCACCATACCCGGGGCCTGATTCTCATCGGCCTGATGTGACCGGGTAGATTGCCCCGGCTCCAGTGAATCGCTTGAACTCGTATCGGTGACGCTCAATGCACACCTCCGATCGGTGGTCCGAGGACCTCGATGCCGTAGCGCTTGGTGACTTGAGAGATCTTCTCGATGTGTTCGGGCGTAACCGGCTCGGGCACTGCGTCGGGTGAGACGACGACCTTGCCGAACTCGTGGAACATCTGCTCCATCCCGCCGGGCGTGACGTGGATGAGCATCGTTGCGGGTTCGTCTGTTTCGTTATAGAACGCGTGCGGGACATCACGCCGGGCGAGGAGTGAATCGCCTGGCCCCGCCTCCAGATCGTTCTCACCAACACGGAAACGCAGGCGCCCTGTGAGGATGTCGAAGCGTTCGTCCTCGTTGTGGTGGACGTGCAGCGGCGGGCCGCCGCCTGGGGGGATGGTGGCGTGCCAGAGGGCGTAGGCGCCGTTGGTGTCTTCAGCGGTCGTCAGGAACCGATAGATGTCACCCGCGGCGTGGATGATGACCTGATCGGAGACTTTGCGGATCATCGCTCGGCATCCAAGCGGAAGGGCTGTTCTTTCTTCTCGATCAGGGCGCTGTCGATCATGGCGACCGCCATCTGCGGCGTGAGCATGGCGATCTGCCCATCGTTGCCGCCGTAGAAGAGGTAAGCCCGGGTCTCGATGCCCTTGGCACGGAGCTGCGTGTTGATCATCTGCTGCACGAAGCGTGTCGCGATCTCCCAGATGTTGTCGTTCTCAAGCTGCTGCTGCGTGTAGACGGTGTGCTTGGTCCCGTCGAGGACAAAGTCGTAGCCGTGCTCATCGCAGTGATCCTCGTGTGACTGGAATGTGAATCCATACTTTGCGAGTGCATCCTGGTGCTCATCGAGCCAAAGGCCGATGCCGCCTTCCGCGAGCTCCTCTGCGTCCGCCATGATGAACCGTGGTGATTCGACGAGCCAGAAGTTCTGCTTCGTGATCATGGAATCGAACTCGGACTCCAACTCTGCGGGATCGGCATCGTCCCACATGCCAAGGTCACGAAGGGTGTGGATCAGTTCTGACCATCGCGGATCGGGTCCGCTCGAGCCACCGCCCTTGGTGAACCACTTACGGATCATGACCCGCTCACCGTTCTCTGCTCGATGCGCTTCTCGCTCTGGGTCTTGACGACGCGGTCGACGTAGACGCCCGGGAGGTGGATCTCGTCGGGGTGGAGCGAGCCGGTGGGGACGATCTCGTCGACTTCCGCGATGGTGAACTTGGCGGCGGTGGCCATGTCGGGGTTGAAGTTGCGGGCCGTGACGTGGAAGACGAGGTTGCCGAACTCGTCGGCCTTCTGGGCCTTCACCAGCGCGAGGTCGCCGAAGAGGCCGGTCTCCATGACGTAGGGGCGCTCCTCACCGCCGTTGGGGGTGGCGAAGGTCCGGGTTTCCTTGCCGTCGGCGACCATGGTGCCGTAGCCGGTGGCGGTGAAGAAGGCGGGGATGCCGGCGCCGCCGGCGCGGACGCGTTCGGCGAGGGTGCCCTGCGGGTTGAACTCGACCTCGAGCTCGTCGGCAAGGAACTGGCGTGCGAACTCTTCGTTCTCGCCGACATAGGAGGAGATCATCTTTTTGATCTGCTTGGTCTGCAGGAGCAGGCCCAGGCCCCAGTCGTCGACGCCGGCGTTGTTTGAGACGCAGGTGAGGTCCTTGGTGCCGGTGTCACGCAGGGCGATGATGAGCTGCTCGGGGATGCCGCAGAGCCCAAAGCCCCCCACCATGCACATCATGCCGTCGCGGAGGATGCCCTGCTCGGCGAGGCCTTCGAAGCATTCAGCGGGCGTGTTGCGGACTTTGGATGCCATGGATGATCACCTTTCGTCTGATGGGTCGGCGTGTAGGTGATTGTATGCGATCTGGTTCGGGGTGCCACTACTCGACGTGAAGCAGCGCAGTCGTGCTCTTTTGATGTTCCGAAGACACTACTGCGCCGAAGACGGCGAGTAGTGGCACCCTGCAATGGGGCTACTTCGCGTTGCGGGCGGCGAAGAGGCCCTGCTGGTCGGGGCCGGTCGTTGGGCGTGAGGAGAGGTCGTCGAGCTCGCGCTGGATGTCCTCGAGCGTGGACAGCTGGAGGTGCTCGGTGGCGAAGCGGATGTAGGCGATCTTGTCCACGTTGCGGAGCTTGGCCATCACACGCTCGCCGACGAGCTGGGAGGGTACCTCGCGCTCGAACTCGGCGTGGAGTTCCTCTTCGACGGCCGTGGCGAGGGCCTGCTTGATGTCCTCGGAAATGGGGCGCTTGCCGCAGGCGTTGGAGACGCCGCGCATGATGTTTTCCGGGCTGAAGGGGACGCGGGAGCCGTCGCGTTTGACGACCATGAGTCGCCCGGCGGGCTCGACGCGTTCGTAGGTGGTGAAGCGCTTCTCGCACTTGAGGCAGTGGCGCCGACGACGAATCACCGCCCCACCTTCGGTGGAGCGGGAATCGATGACCTTGTCCTGGTTGTGGGCACAATATGGGCAGATCATAAGAAAGGGACTCCCAACAGATTGTATCTGGGAATCCCTGCTCGTGTGTGAGTTGCGGGTGTTTCGTGGATGGGATTGCGGGCTTAGCTGAGACTGGCCCTGAGGTGGTCGCTCTCGGCATGGATCAGGAGGGACTGCAGGCTCTCGTACCGACGTTCCTGCTCTTGGAGTTCGAGGCGGAGTTCCTTGAGCATGAGACTGAGATCGCCGAGCTGTGCCTGGGACTTTTCAAACTCGGGCCCGCTGAGTTCCCCCTGCTCCATGCGTTGCTCGATCTGCCGCCCCTGAAGCTCGATGCGTCCGTAGTCGTTGGACTTTGTGAGATACTTCTGCTTTGCGATCTCGTACTCGGCACGAATCCGATCGATGGCGTCCTGTGATTGAGTCTGCAACTCACGCTGCTGGCGTTGATGCTGTGCGACCAGCTCATCGAGCAGGACCCTGATTTCTTCGTGCATCCGCTCTGGTGCAGTAACGACGAGGGTCGAGTTGAGGGCGGAGCTCGTCGCGAGCGAGCCGCCCATCGAGGTCCAGTCTCTTGACGAAACATGCCCGTGCATGAGATCCATCACTCGTTGTATCGTATTCTGCGTGTGCGCCGCCATCCGGCTGGATTGGTTCGAGTTCGAAGAGTCATGCAAGCGCGGCTGGGTAAAGTCAGAAAGGTCGTAGACTCTCTTCACTGTTGTGCGGCGATCGAACTGATCGCGGTTTCCGATCTCGATCCGATCCGGTCGTTCGAATGCTGCCATGGAGTTGTAAAAGACCTGCTCGGTCCGCTCTGCGAGGATGGTAAACACGAGCCGTGCGTTGATGGGGTTTGAGTCGATATTGATCGGCGTGTCGCTGCTGAACCCGAACTCTTCGAGCATGTCCCAGTGGATGATCAGCGGGCGGTCTGCGTGCTCTTCGATTTGATCGAACAGCTCGCCGAAAGTTGCGTTCCGGACATCGATCGTGAAGGACTCGAACGGGTCGGCAGCAGCAGCGGTGACTGGTACCGTTTCTTCGCTGTGCGAGATCATTGTGTTCGATGCGTTGTGTGAGCTCGTTGGCATCATCATGCTGATGCTTGCGGTCATGATGGAGCCGGCGAGGACGAAGAATGTGGCGTTCATGGCGAATCTCCTGAATGGGGTCCGAGTGCGTGAGGCCGATGAAATGAGTTTGGCGAGCTCGGCGGTCTCTCCGAGTTCTTGGATGGCGGTCTGGATCGCGTCTGGCTCCGACTTGCCCATGATGAGCAGGTCGTCGACACGGGATCGCAGGTGGTCCTCAAGCTCGTCGCGCACCTGATCGCGCTGCGAGCTCGGGAGGTTGAGCATCGAGACGA
The DNA here is from genome assembly GCA_017642965.1 of Phycisphaerales bacterium. GTDB lineage: Bacteria > Planctomycetota > Phycisphaerae > Phycisphaerales > UBA1924 > UBA1924. Next base: position 44,349 of record JAEPOJ010000015.1, on the reverse strand, counting down.
GCACATCGAGCCAGGACTCGATCGTGTCGCGATTGCTCGGCGGGTTGATCCCCTTGGTGCGTTTCATGTCGTTGCGCTCGGGGCAGTGGTTGTCTGGGCGAGGAAGTTGTCGAGCAGGTGCTGCATCTGCTTGTGGGCTTCGATGTGCTTGTCGAGCTGCCTGCGTCCCTTGGGGCTCAGTGTGTACCACTTGCGCTTGCGTCCGCTGGCGTCGGGGTCGGCCCCCTCGGCCTTGACCTCTTCCCAGCTGGTGGTGACGAGCCCCTGCTTCTCGAGCTTGGTCAGCAGCGGGTACATGCCCGATGCGGTGAGCTTGAAGTGCCCGTCGGACTTGGCGGCGATGGCCTTGGTGATGGCGTAGCCGTACGAGGGGCCGTCGGCGAGGACCGAGAGGACGACGAGTGTGGAGTGGTCTTGCTTGAGGTTGAGCATGGCGGTTTCCTTGCGTCTGCTTCGGATCAATGTACCACGGACATATATATCGAGTTCTGATATATCCGAAAATTGAGTCCGTTTTTCATTGGGACCCCGATTTTCTCGGCAAGGGGGTGGAATAGGCCGTGCCTGGCATCTATTTTCTTGTTTAGGAAAATGAGAAATCAGCACACCAACCCGATCGATCGGCTCACCAGCATCGCAGGTGCGCTCGCGGACCCCAATCGCGTCCGCCTGCTGGCGGCCTGCCTGGACCATGAACGATGCGTGTGCCAGCTCGTCGCGTTGATCGACCTCTCGAACGCGTCGATCTCCAAGCACCTTGGGCAGCTGCGCGATGCGGGGCTGCTCGAGTCTCGGCGCGAGGGGCGGTGGGTGCACTATCGCACGCCGGAGACGCCAGACGCGATCGTGCGTGATGCGCTCGCAACGGTCCGCGCCCATGCGCTCGGAGACGAGCGGATCCGCATGGATCAGCAGACACTGATCAACATCGACGCGATTGACCCCAACGAGCTGGCCCGGATGCAGCGTGAGGGATGCTGCCCGGATCTGACGTGCTGCGCACCCAACCAGACCATTCATTCAACCCCCGCTGCCTCAGGGCAGTGAGACGGAAACGGCAAGGAGAAGACGTCATGAGTACAAATGAAGCCATCCGCGACCAGATCCGGAGTGATTACAGCACCATCGCCACAACGAGCAACAAAGCCGAGGGCACCGGGAGTTGCTGCTGCGCCGGGGCGTGCGGCGTGACGGAATCGATTGACCCGGATGTGCTCGCGGAGCAGATCGGGTACTCGCGCGAGGAGCTCGAGGCACTGCCTGCTGACGCGAACATGGGGCTCTCGTGCGGGAACCCGAATGTGATCGCGAACCTGCGGGAGGGTGAGACGGTGCTGGATCTGGGCTCGGGCGGCGGGTTTGACTTGTTCCTGGCCGGGCCCAAGGTCGGCAAGACCGGCAAGGCGATCGGGGTTGATATGACTGCGGAGATGATTGGCAAGGCCCGCAAGAATCTTGAGCACTACACCGAGACCACCGGGCTGGACAATGTCGAGTTCCGACTGGGCGAGATCGAGCACCTGCCGGTCGCGGACAACTCGGTTGATGTGGTGATGAGCAACTGTGTGATCAACCTGGCGCTGGACAAACAGGGTGTGTGGAATGAGATCGCCCGGGTGCTCAAGCCCGGCGGGCGGGTGGCGATCAGCGATATGGCGCTGTTCAAGCCGCTGCCCGAGTCGGTGAAGGGAATTGTGGAGTCGTGGGCGGGGTGCATCGCCGGGGCGGCGCTGATTGAGGAGCTTCGGGATCAGATGTTCAACGCCGGGCTCCAGGGGGTGACGATCACGCCCAAACCCGAGTACGTGAGGGCCCTGATGAACGCGGACGACCCGCTGTATAAGAAGGTCGTCGCCGAGCTGCCCGAGGGGGAATCTGCTGCGGATTACATCACCAGCGTGGATATTGCGGCGGTAAACCCCGATGGGGCCTGCTGTGGGACGGGGTGCTGCTGAAACCCCCTACGCCGACTGCGTCGGCACCTCCCCCGTCAGGACGGGGGAGGAGATGTAGACTAAAGTTCGCGAATATGAGACTGAACACCACCACCGCGACCACCACCACGACTACGCCTGATTGATGGCGGCTGGTTGTTGTTGCAGAAATCGCACACGACGCCCGGCCGCTGCCGGGCGTATTTTCATCTAGGATCACCCTGAACGGAATCGAAGCCACATACAGCGAGCAGGAACATGCCTCAGATCACCCTCCCCGACGGATCGGTTAAATCGTTTGATAACCCCATCAGCGCTCACGACATCGCGATGTCGATCGGCGAGCGGCTCGCGAAGGCGTGCGTCGGTGCGATCATCGACGAGGAGCTGTGCGACCTGAGCACGGTGATCGATCATGACTGCACGCTGTCGCTCGTGACTGAGAAGACGCGGGACAAGCAGGACGACCCCAACGCGCTGCAGCTGCTTCGCCACTCGACGGCCCACGTGATGGCGGAGGCGATCCAACGGATCGTGCCCGGGGCGCAGCTGGTGTATGGCCCGCCGCTCGACAACGGGTTCTACTACGACATCGCGTTTCCGGAAGACCGCCCGCTCAAGGAGGGCGACTTCGAGGCGATCGAGGCGGAGATGGCGAACATCGTCAAGGAGGACCGCCCGTTTACACGCTACGAGCTCGAGTACTCCGAAGGACTTGAGAAGGTCAAGCGTGAGGGATCGAAGTACAAGCTCGACAACGCGCATCGGGCGCACGAGGCGGGGTCATTGTCGCTGAGCTTCTACGCAACGGGCGAGCCCGGGAAGAACTGGGAGGATCTATGCCGGGGACCTCATGTGCCGAGCACGGGTCGGATCGGCGCGTTCAAGGTGATGTCGCTCGCGTCGTCGTATTGGCACGGGGACGAGAACTCCGATCGTCTGACTCGCGTGTACGGCACGGCATTCTTCAGCAAGAAGGACCTCAACGCGTATCTGGATCGGCTTGAGGAAGCGAAGAAGCGTGATCATCGCGTGCTGGGCAAGAAGCTCAAGCTCTTCCACATCGACGAAACGGTCGGGCAGGGGCTCATCCTCTGGACACCCAACGGGTCGGTGGTGCGCAAGGAGCTGCAGAACTTCATCTCGGTAGAGCTCGCGAAGCAGGGGTACTCCGAGGTCTTCACGCCGCATATCGGCAAGCTCGACCTGTATCGGACATCGGGGCACTTCCCGTACTACGCGGAGTCGCAGTTCCCGCCGCTGATCGAGCGGGACCACATGGCCCAGCTTAGCGAAGAGGGGTGCTCGTGCGCCCAGCTGTCGAACCACATGACGACGGGTGAGATCGAGGGGTTCATGCTCAAGCCCATGAACTGCCCGCACCACATCAAGGTGTTCGCGTCCCAGCCCCACTCCTACAAGGACCTCCCTGTTCGACTCGCGGAGTTCGGGACGGTGTACCGGTGGGAACAATCGGGCGAGCTCAACGGCATGACCCGTGTGCGTGGGTTCACGCAGGACGATGCGCACCTCTTCTGCACGCCCGAGCAGATCGGGCAGGAAGTGCAGGGGTGCCTGACGCTCGTCAAGACGATCTTCCAGGTTCTCGGCATGAAGGACTACCGCGTGCGTGTGGGTCTGCGTGACCCGGACAGCGGCAAGTACACGGGGGACCCGGCGAACTGGGACAAGGCGGAGCAGGCGTGCCGGGAGGCGGCGCAGACGCTCGGCGTGCCCTTCACCGAAGAGCCCGGCGAGGCGGCGTTCTATGGCCCCAAGATCGACTTCGTCGTCAAGGACGTGATTGGTCGCGAGTGGCAGCTGGGCACGGTGCAGGTGGACTACAACCTGCCCGAGCGGTTCGATCTGACCTATGTCGGCGCTGACAACGAGAAGCACCGCCCGGTGATGATCCACCGCGCCCCGTTCGGGTCGATGGAGCGGTTCATTGGCGTGCTCATCGAGCACTTCGCCGGTGCGTTCCCGGTCTGGCTCGCCCCAGAGCAGGTCCGTGTGCTCCCGATCTCGGAAAAGAGCAACGACTACGCGCACGAAGTGATGAGTGCGCTGCACGCGATCGGGATCCGTGCGACGCTGGACGATCACGACCAGCGCGTCCAGGCGAAGATCAAGAACGGGTCGGAGATGAAGATCCCGTATCTCGTCGTGGTTGGGCCTCGTGATGCGGAGAACCGCGCGGTGTCCGTGCGTGCGTTCGGGATCGAGAAGGACCTTGGGTCGATGCCGCTCGATGAGTTCATCAGCGCGATCGGTGAGGAGTACCGCACGAAGGGGCGAAGCACGGTTCGCGAGCGATTTGAAGCGGTCAAGGCCTGATCACTCGCTGAGCAGTTCCTTGAACCAGTCGCTGAGATTGCTGTCCTGGTAGGCGTTGTCCCAGGAGTTATGGTCGACGTTGTGGTATTCGCTGTAACGGACTTCAGCACCAAGCGAGCGCAGGGCCTGCTGGATGGCCCTGGATTCCTGCACCGGGACCACGGAATCCGCGTCTCCATGATGGAGCCAGATCGGAATCTGTGCGAGCCGCTCGGCCGCTTGGATCACCTCCGGGTCAGTCTTTGACGCCTCGGTCCTGGCGATGCGCTCGCGGTCTTTATTGAAGACGGGGCGTACGTACGCACAGACTGGCGAGGCGGCCTTGAATCGGTCCGGGTGGAGGCCGGCGATGGTGATGGTGCCGTGCCCACCCTGAGAGAGGCCGGTGATTGCGAGGCGGTCGGGGTCGAAGAGTTCCAACTCGGCGGCCCTGTCGAGGAGGGCCATCACGGCTTCGCTGTGGTCCTCCCACTCTGAGTTCACGGTCGGTTTCTGGGGCGCGATGATGACGAAGGGCCAGTCTTCGGGGCTTTGCATGGCGTATCGAGGGAGCCCGACGTGGAGCTGACGGACGCCCTCTGTGCCGCACTCGCCGGCGCCGTGGAGGAAGAGCAGGGCGCTGCCGCCGAGGGTCGCGGCCTCGTTGACCATGACCTTGCAGGCGTATCGTTGCCCGTTGATGTCCATCGAGATGTCGTACATCCGGAGAGGCGTGGGTGGTTCGGTGTTTGAATCCTGCGCCATCGCGGTGAATCCGGGAACGATCGTGAACATCAGGGCGGTGAGTGCGACGATAAGGACGTGTGCTCGTTTCATGTGTGAGGGTATACCATGCCGTGTCGGCGTGGGCAAGCAGGAATCGGATCGTTGAGTCAGCAAGGCACGAGAACAGCGGAAGAGATCCGGCGCGATCTTCGTTTCAGCACGCGGGACGCGATGCTGTTCTCTGTCATGGTTGGGTGCGGCGAGGCGTACTTTGTGGCATTCGCTCTCGCTGTTGGGATGGGCGAGACGCTGGCTGGCCTCCTGGGATCGGTGCCTTTGCTCGCGGGGGCATTGCTGCAGCTTGCGGGCCCGAGCGCCGTTCGTGCGCTCGGTTCTCACAAACGCTGGGTGGTGCTGGCCGCTGGTCTGCAGGCGCTGAGCTTCATCCCCATGATCATCGCGGCGGTGGTCGGTCATATGCCCGACTGGCTGATCTTTGTGATGGTCTCGCTGTACTGGGCGTTCAACCTCGGTGGTGGCCCGGCGTGGAACACGTGGATCGGGACGGTCGTGCCCCGCCCGGTGCGGGCGAAGTACTTCGCGGGACGGACTCGACGGGCGCAGGCGGTGCTCATGTTCTCGCTGATCGGTGCGGGTGTGTTGCTGTATTTCGGGCGCATGCATTTCACCCGTGGTGATGAGGGCGGATCGTACCTGCTTGTGTTCGCGGTGCTCTTCGCGGTCGCGGGTGTGGCCCGGTTGATCTCGACATGGTGCCATACACGGGTGAGCGAGCCCGAGCCCATGCCCGAGGGGCAGACGCGGGTGCCGATCAGGGCGTTCCTGAAGGGTCCCAAGGCGGTGTCCGGCGGGCGATTGATCCTGTACATGCTGGGCGTGACGCTGGGCGTGCAGGTTTCCGGGCCGTTCTTTTCGCCCTACATGCTCAAAGAGCTCGGGTTTGATTATCTGATCTATGCGGGGTTGCTGTGCGGTTCGTTCATGGGGCGGGTGATCGCGATGCCGATCATTGGTCGATACGCGAAGCGCTACGGTGCTGCCCGTCTGCTGTGGATCGGTGGGATCGGGATCATCCCGATGAGCGCGGTCTGGGTGATTTCGCCAAACCCTTGGTTCCTGCTGGCCATCCAGCTTGTGTCGGGGATGATGTGGGCGTGCTATGAGATGGCCACGATGCTCCTGCTGCTCGAGACGATCCCGGCTCGGGAACGGACGAGCGTGCTGACGACGCAGACTGCGCTCAACGCGGTCACGATCGTGCTTGGTGCGAGTGCGGGCGCGTTGATCTTCCGGATGATGGGCGAGGGCGCCGGCGCATACCACACCCTCTTCCTCGTGAGTGCCGTGGTCCGGTTGGGCACGATTATCCTGCTCGCGCGGGTGCACATGCCTGAGATCAAGAGGATCCGCCCGGTGATCTTCCGCACGATGGGGATCCGCCCGCAGTTCGGCGGGATCGATCGCCCGGTCGTGCCCTCGATCGACGACATGGATTCCGCGTCGAAGTAGCGATCAGGTGACCTGCTGGGTGTGATAGACTTGGCGGCATGGATCGGAAGCGTCTCGAAGATATCAGTGAGATCCGGGCGGGGTGCCTGTTCGCTCCAGTCGCGGTCGTGTGCCTGCCGTTTCTGGTGCTTGGAACGGTGATGCTCGTGCTGAGCATGGGCTCGGCGATCGAGCAGGCAAAGAGCAACGCGGCCACCGAGCGGATCATGGCGACGATCACCAAGTCCAAGCTGGGCCAGGTGAGTACGGGCAGCAACCGCACGGAGCAGGTCGCGATGATCGAGTTCGTGTATACGCGGGATGGTGACGAGCAGACCTCGGACCGGTACTTCCCCGTGGGCGACCCTGCGGCGCAGCGCGACCCGCGGGGCATCGTCGAGCGGTTGCCCGTCGGGGCTGAGACCGAGGCGTGGCTCCCGGACGATGCGGGCGTGCCGGCGTTTCTGGAGAAGCACTGGAACGGTACGGTTTACGCCGGGGTCGGGGCGGGGCTGTTCGCGTGGGGGTTCTGCGGGATGCTGCTCACGGTCTGCGGGGGCTGGCGCTGGACGGGCAGGGCCTGGCTGGGGGCGTGGGCGATCATGGTCGGCATCCTGGGGATTGGCGGGTACGCGGCATGGCACGCGATGACATTTGTGCCGTCGAGCCGGCTCCCGTCTTGGCTGATCGCGGTGGCGCTCGGAGCTGGGGTTTCGGCACTCTTGCCGGTCATTGGTGCATGGCAGGCGAGCCGGGTCGCGGCGGCGCTCCGGGAGATTGAGCAATGACACGGATCGCGATGTGGTCGGGGCCGCGCAATATCTCGACGGCGTTGATGCGGAGCTGGGGTGCTCGGGGCGATTGTTTCGTGAGCGATGAGCCGCTGTATGCGCATTACCTGAGTGTGATCGATGAGGATAAACGACGCGAGCACCCGGCCTACGACGAAGTGATGCGTTCGCAGGCGACGGATTGGCGGGAGGTTGCGGCACAGCTGACGGGGCCAGTTCCGAACGGAAAATCGGTGTGGTATCAGAAGCACATGGCGCATCATCTGACCCCCGGCATGGACTGGAACTGGATTGGCGGCTTGACGAACTGCTTTCTCATCCGCGACCCGGCGGCGATGATCACGAGTTTTATCAAAGTCATCGACAACCCGACGCCGGAGGACCTGGGGTTGCCGCAGCAGGTTGCGTTGTTCGATTGGCTGCGGGATGAGACTGACACCGCACCGATCGTGATCGATTCGCGTGATGTGCTCATGGACCCCGGCGGGATGCTCGCGCGGGTGTGCGAGCGGTTCGGCGTCGCATTCGATGAATCGATGCTGGCTTGGGAGTCGGGCACGCGCGAGGAGGACGGGGTCTGGGCCACTCATTGGTATGCGAGCGTGTATCAGTCGACGGGGTTCGCGGCTTATGAGCCGAAGCAGGAGCGGGTCCCAGAGCGGTTGAAGGGCGTGTTGCAGGAATGTAACGTGTTGTACGATCTGCTCGCGGCGCACAAGCTGTAGCAACCCGTGGGCCCGCTCCGGTGTAGACCCTTAGACAGAGGGTCACCAAGGAGCAGGGCATGCACACAACAAGCAGACGCGGATTCATCGCGGCGGGGTCGGTTTCAATCGCTGGCGGAATGGCCTACGCGGGCGGTTTCGGCCAAATACGAAATGATGGTGTTCGAGCTGATCCACCCGTGCGGGCAGATGCGGAACGCGTGCGGGCCTTTGTTGGGGCCTGCCATGCACGGATCGAGACGGTGCGGGAGATGCTCGCGGAGGACCCGGACCTCGCCAAGTCCGCGTGGGATTGGGGATTCGGTGATTACGAGACGGCGATCGGCGCGTGCTCGCACACGGGTCGCAAGGACATCATCGAGCTGCTGCTCATGCACGGTGCGCGCCCGACGATCTTTACGTTGGCCACCCTCGACAAGCACGCTGCGGTTCGGGGCTTCATCGAGTCGATGCCCGGCGCGCGGGAGATCGAGGGGCCGCACAGCATCTCGCTGTATCGGCATGCGCAGGCTGGCGAAGCGACGCGGGTGATGCGGTACCTCGAGCGGGCCGGGCTTGATCAGGGTGCGGAGATCTTTGAGACCGATCGCGGATCTGTGGAGGCGCATGTCGGTGTGTACGGATCGTGCGAGTTTGATCATCGGATTGAAATTGGTTGGTCTGAGCGGTTCAGCTGCCTGACGCTCAAGATCGACAACGAAAACGCACGAAACCTCATACCCGGCGCTGCGGCATCGAGCGGCCACGATAATGACTCCCAGGTGTTCAGGCCTGCTGGCTCACGGAGCGCATCAATCAAGCTGTATGGTGAAGGAAAACTCGCGTTGTACTATCCAGGGCTGGAGTTGCACGCGACACGGCAAGATAGCTGAGCGGAGCATCGAGCTCGCTGCTACGCTTGACGCATGCAACAGAAGTTCAACGAGAAGAACCGGGATCTGAAGATCAACATCAACGGCGAGCTGATTCATCGGGACGAGGCGGGGATCTCGCCGTTCGATTCGCTGGTGCAGGGCGGGGATGGGGTCTGGGAGGGGCTGCGGGTCTACGACGGCACGATCTTCAAGCTCGATGAGCACCTGGAGCGGCTCCGTCGCAGCGCCAAGGCGCTGGCGTTTACACAGATCCCAACGCGTGATGAGCTGGTTGAGGAGATCAAGAAGACGCTCGCGGCCAACGACATGCGGGATGGCGTGCACATCCGCATCACGCTCTCACGGGGGACCAAGATCACCTCTGGGATGGACCCGCGCCTGAACCAGGCGGGCCCGACGCTGATCGTGCTGGCGGAGCACAAGCCGCCGGTATACCGGGACGCGGAGGGCAGCAGCGGGCTGACGCTGTGCACGAGCAGCATCCGCCGGTTCGCGCCGGACATGATGGACCCGAACATCCATCACAACAACCTGATCCAGTCGATCATGGCCAAGATCGAGGCGAATGCGCATGGGGCGGACGATGCGCTGATGCTCGATCAGCGTGGCTTCTTGGCGGAGGCGAACGCGACGCACGTGTTCATCGTGTCGCCCTACCCCGCCCACGCGGGCGATGACACGCCCGTCGTCCAAACGCCGACCACGGCGGCGTGCCCCGAGGGGATCACGCGCCAGACGATCATCGACATCTGCCATGAGCACGACATCCCATGCGTGGAGCGGGACATCTCGATGACGCACGTGTACAACGCGGACGAGTGCTTCACGACGGGGACGATGGGCGAGCTGGCGTGGGTCGGGAAGATCGACGGGCGCGTGATCGGTGATGGGAAGATGGGGGCAGTCACAAAGCGATTGAGCGAGCTGTTTGTGGAGAAGACGAAGAGCGAGGGTGTGCGGGTGGTCAGTTAACCACCATTCCGCCGCGCTTGCGCCTCCGCGATGATCGCGATGGCCTCGTCCGGGTCGTCGGTGACGTGGATCAGGTCCATGTCCTCAGGGGAGATGGTGCCGCCGGCGATGAGGGATTTGTCGATGAACTCGCGCATGGGTTCCCAGAAGTCGCGACCCATGATGATGATGGGGAACTTCTCGATTTTGCCGGTCTGGATGAGGACGGCGGTCTCGAAGACCTCGTCGAGGGTGCCGAAGCCGCCGGGCATGACGATGAAGGCGTCGGAGTATTTGACGAGCATGACTTTGCGGACGAAGAAGTAGTTGAAGTCGATGTAGCGGTCGAGGTAGGGGTTGGGGTGCTGCTCCATGGGCAGCTCGATGTTGCAGCCCAGCGAGAGCCCGCGGCCCTGGCGGGCGCCGCGGTTGGCGGCCTCCATGATGCCGGGCCCGCCCCCGGTCATCACGGCGAAGCCGGCTTCAGCGAGCTTCTCCCCCACTTCAACGGCGAGCTTGTAGTACTTGTGGTCCTCTTCGAAGCGTGCGGAGCCGAACACGGTGACGCATGGGCCGATGAAGTGGAGGCGGCGGAAGCCGCGGATGAACTCGAAGAAGATGCGGATGGTGGTGTAGAGCTCCTGGCGGCGGAGGCGTGGGCCCTTGAGCAGGTGATGCTCTGAGCCCTTCGGGGGCTTCTTGCCCCACTCCTTCTGCTCTTGTGGCGTTTGCTCGCGCGTTGACTCGGTTTGTTTGAGCTCTTCATCCATGGATCTCTAGTCTAGGCGATCAATCGCGGGCGCTATGGTTTGAACAAGGAGCACCGCATGAGCACAGCGTTCACCATCATCAACGAGCACGGGTTGGAGATCCTCGGCGATACGCACGTCCCGGCGGGCGACCCCGTCGCGTGCGCCCTGCTGCTGCACGGCTACAAGGGGTACAAGGACTACGGGTTCATCCCGCTGCTCGCGCACGATCTGTGCGAGCGGGGCGTGCTTGTGCACCGGTTCAACTTCTCGACTTCGGGGATGACCAACGATATCGAGACCTTTGCACGACCGGATCTGTTCGAGCTCGATACGTGGACGCGTCAGGTGGATGATGTTCGCCGCGTGGTGCGTGCGGTGCGCGATGGCGAGATCGCGGGCGCTGGCCTGCCGATGTTCCTCATCGGTCATTCGCGTGGTGGCGCGACGGCACTGCTGAGCGCGGGGCGTCATCGCGAGGAGTTGGACCTTGCGGGTGTCGCGACAATCAACGCGGTCGATCGCTGCTGCTGCCTGAGTGAGCAAGAGCGGCACGCGATGCTCGAACGCGGCTACACGATCACGCAGAGCGCGCGCACGAAGCAGGAACTGAGGATCGATGCCGCCTGGCTGCGTGAGCAGATCGAATCGGCAGAGGATCACGATGTGCTCGGGCAGGCGTCGCGTTGTGGATTGCCCGCGTGTGTTCTGCACGGCGATGCGGATGATGCGGTCCCGATGGACGCGGGGCTAGCGATTGCTCACAAACTCCACACCCCCCTTATTGTGCTGAAAGGATCGAATCATGTGCTCAACATGCCCAATCCGAGCGCAAAGAGTGCCCCGCGATCCGAACCACTATTGAAGACGGCGGATCAAATCGCACGATTTATAGAGCAGCACGCGTGATCACCGGTTTGACTTTGAACGCGTCAGAGGAGACAATTTCGCGTGATGCGATGCATGGGCATCATTCTGACGTTGGGTTCTATTGCTGCCGGTGCTGCGGCGCAGCAAGCTGTTGATGTCCGTGATCAGCAGAGCGCCTACATGGCGTCGATGTTCTTTGATCGTGATACCTTTGAGGTTGATGATCGCATCGATGCGTTCCTCGTCCCGATCAGTGCCGAGGAGCTCACCGAGCTGCGGGCCGCGGGGATCGATCCATCCTGGATCTCGGAGCGATTCGAGATTCCCACCTTTGAGCCGACGCTGCGACGGGTAACGCAGGACGATCATCCGGTCACGATCGAGGCCTGGGCGACGCACCACAGCGATGACCGGCCGGTCATGTCGTTCAACGACTCACTGAGCTTCAAGGTCGGGCGCACGACGGCTCTGCGTGATGGGAACATCGCTGGCAGCCAGGGCGGGTTTGGCAACCCAGGCGAGGGGCACGTCGCGAGCATCACGCAGAGCGAGGGCGAGTACGATCTGTACGATCTCTCGGTCGAATGGGACGCGGTGAAGACCGGTGACCTCGCGCTCTCCGTGCTCTCGGGGCTCAAGGCGATCGATGCCAACATCGGCAAGCGCGTGAAAGATTCGAGCGGCCTGACCAGCATCGATTCCGAGCACCGGGCCATCCTCATGCCGATGGTGGGCTCGGGCGTTCGCTGGCAGCTCAACGATGACCTTTCGATCTCCGGGAGTGCGCTGACGCACCCGATCGAGTCTGGCGATGCGCTCATCGACTTCAACGCGGCGACGGACCTTCGGATCACCCGCAATGTTGATTTCACCGCCGGGTACCGGATCATCCGCTCGAACTTCGATGTCGGCACCGTGAACACAGAGCTGACGCAGGAGGGGCTGTTCGCCCGCCTGCAGATCCGATTCTGAGACTCACCGAGTTACTTTTGCATGAGCTCTGCGAGGATATCGAGCCCTTGCGAGAGCTTGTCGCGTCGAGTCGCGAAGCTGATCCGGAAGTGTGTGTCCTTCGATGAGAAGGCGCCTCCGGGGATCACGAGCACCTCTCGCTCGATCGCCTTCTCCGTGAACTCAGCACCGGTCATCCCCAGGTGCTCGGGGACCTTGATGAAGGCGTAGAACGCGCCGCCGGGCGTGGCGATCTCTGTGAGGTGTCCGAGCTTCTCCTGAATGAGATCACGGCGCGATTCGAACTCAGCGACCTGCTCGCTCATGCTGGTCTCGAAGCAAGCCTCAACCCCGGCTTGCAGGGGCGAGGGTGCGCAGACAAAGGTGTACTGCTGGAGCTTGGCCATCTGCTCGATGATGCTCCGCGGGCCGGCGGCGTAACCCAGTCGCCATCCCGTGCAGGCGTATGTCTTTCCGAACCCACGGATCAAGAGCGTGTCCTGATCCGCGCCCTCGAGCCGGGCTGGGCTTGGGCAGCGTTTGATGGACTGGTCCTTGGCCGCGTGATCGGTGGTGAAATCGGAGAACGCGAACTCATCGTAGATCTCGTCAGAGATCAGCAGCACGCCCTTGGACTTGCAGAGCTCGCGGAGCTCGGCGCACTCGTCGCGGCTGGGTACGACGCCGCATGGATTGCTGGGCGTGTTGAAGAGGACGAACTTCGTCTTGTCGGTGATCTTTTCCGCGACGCGCTCCGCGGTGAGTCGGAAGTCGGGGTAGGTATCAACCGTAACCGCCTTGGCGCCACACAGCGTGGCGATGTGCGGGTACGCGACGAAGTATGGGTCGGGGATGATGCACTCGTCGCCCGGGTTGAGCAGGGCCATGAACGCGAGCAGGAGCGCACCGGATGTGCCCGAAGTGATGAACGAGACCGGGCCCTCATGCCCGAGCGTGTTGACCGTTCTGGTGTCCCAGCCGAGATCGGTCTCAAGCCACGCGTTGACCTTGGCCAGCAGCGACGGGAGGCCCTGCGTGAGGGTGTAGCCGTTGACGTCGTTGTCGATGGCGTTGATGGCCGCTTGCTTGATCGCGTTGGGGACGGGGAAGTCGGGCTGACCGATGGAGAGGTTGATCGGGTCCTGCAGCGTCGCGGCGAGCGCGAAGATCCGCCGGATGCCCGATGCGTCGATCGCCGATGCGCGATCGGAGATGAGGGAACTCAGGTCAGTGCCATCGATCTGGGTCATTCGTTCATCCTTGGTCATGGTGCCGGTACAAAAGAAAAGCCGCGTGATGTGACATCACGCAGCCACCTGATTCGTGCAAGCGCTGGTTCGGCTGGGTGATGAGCCGAGTTATTCCTTGACCTTGGTCTTCGGCAGGCCGAGGGCGGTGTTCTTGTCTTCCTTGAACTTGCCGTCTTCCTTAAGCGCGGCGATTCGTTCGGCGCGGGTCATGACGTTGCGCACCGTGGTCAGGTTACCTTCGGTCTTGAGTGAGGGATCGATGCTCATGGTGTGCTCCGCTTGAATGCTCTATCACGCTTTGTGCGTGGTGACTGCCTCGTTCAGGGCTCGTATTTTTCCCAGTTGGTCTGGGAGAAATCCGAGCCGCCTCGCCGTTCCCGCTGCCAGCGGGCTCCCAGGTTGGCGATCATCTGCTGATGCTCGAGTCGCTGGTTGCTCATGGCGCTCCACCGATTGCCCGGGATCGCAAGCCCAAGCGAATACAGCGAATAGCGGGAAGGATTGTTGGCGCTGTTCCCCCGAGAGTCCAGCACAGGGACGCCGATGACTGTGACCCCGTTGGCGCTCATGAAGCTGATGGCGTCCGCTGCCTGTTCGGTAGGCAGGGTCGCGAGCGCCAGGTAGTTCATGCCCGGCGAGCGAGGATCGTCCGTGCGGAACCCGTTTGGGGTCATCAGATCACTCGCCGAACGGGCCTGGTTGCCCGTCTGCGGGGGTGTGGTGGGCTGCCTGTTGGTCTGCGGCTGCGTGGTCGGCTCGCTGGTCGTGTTGCGGTTCGCTGCCGTCGGCTGGCTCGATTCTGGTGTCGCGTTCGAGGAGCCCTGCGGACTCACAACTGGCTGGTCCGGGAGGTACTGAGCCATCTCATCCTTGCCGTCGCCGTACCCGATCTGATACCCGCCGGCCCACGCGCCCACGATCAGAACCAGCGCGATGGCGACGAGCGTGTAGAACTTCGCAACGGAAAGTGAGATGCCCGTGTCGGACTGCGGGTCCTCGTCGAGCATGGCAGCCGCGGATCGCTCTGCACGAGAAACACCGCCCGTAGTATCCCATGCCGTCGGGCGGGACTCCTGGCGTTGAGATGTGGGCGCAGGCTGCGGACTCTGGCTCTGGCTCTGGCTCTGCGCAGGTGCCCTCGTTTCTGTCGAGCTCTCCTGCTGCTTGGGCGCTTCCTTCGGTTTGGGTGCCGGTGGACGATCACCTCGTTCTCGCATGAGGTCAAACAGCGGCGGTCCTGATCGGCGATCGGTCATGCCCAGATGATATGCCGCAAAACCGACGAGAAGTGATCCGCCACCCCCACTCACGGGCTGGAAACCCGCTATACTCCGCGCAGTATGCCCATCCGCGACGAAGACATCATCACGATCGAGCCCGCCCCAATGAGGACATCCGAGGCGGTGTACTTCCCGAGCATCATCAAGGGCTTCGGGACGACGCTGCGTCACTTCTTTACCTCATTCGGCCAGGGGCACACGAGCCGCACATTGCAGTACCCCGAGGAGCGGCGTGAGCACTATGACCCGGAACACGGCGGGCTGGAGCCCTCAAACTTCCGGGGTGTGCACCGCCTGAACCGCGACCCGGCTGGTCGGGTGAAGTGCGTGGCCTGCATGATGTGCCCAACGATCTGCCCCGCGAACTGCATCCACATCGAGGCGGCCGAATCACCCTGGGACGATCGCGAGAAGTACCCGGCGAAGTTCGAGATCGACGAGCTCCGCTGCATCTTCTGCGGTATGTGTGAGGAGGCCTGCCCGGTCGACGCGATTGAGCTGACCCCGCTGTACGACGTGGTCGGCAAATCGCGTCAGGAGATGGTCTACGACAAGAACAAGCTCCTGCACGTGTACGACATCACGATCGACCAGAAGCCGATGTGAACCGGTGATCTGTTGACTGAACACGAATAAGCCCGAGCATTGCTCGGGCTTTTGTGTGATGTGTCGCGCGGTACGATGCTCAGCGTCTGCGCCTGGTGGCGACGAGGCCGCCGAGTCCCATGATCGCGAGCGATCCGGGGGCGGGTATCACTGAGAAACCGACCGCGAGCTTGTAATCAAAGTTTTCGCTGTGTCCGAGACCATCTGCGAGCTCATCGGTGTCGACCGAATCTGATCCGACATCCCCGAATCCGGACAGCCCGAGGTAGTAGGTCCCCGCGCTGAGCGATTCGATCTGGATGGAGGGCATCAGGTTGACACCGGAGTCGTCATCGAACGCGATAACGTCGCCGGTGCTAGTCACGATCTGCATGACGCCGTCGGGACTGTTCCCGAACGCGAATCCTGCGAAGACCGCGAGCGATGCGGTGTTGTTGAGCGTGAACTCGAACCAATCCACATCGTTGTCGGTAATGGAGCCGGTGATGATCAGGCTGCCGCCGGGGACATCAAAGAGTCCCAGGCCGTTGGCAGTCCCCAACGTGTTGTTGTTCTCGCTTTCAGTAAATGTGCCGGCTTGCGCATTGCCGGCAGCCGCGAGAACAATCGCGCATGCTGCTCTTACTCTCATATCTCTTCCTCACAGAGTCACTTCGACATGCCCTCAGTGGACTCAGAACTGCGGGTGGGCATGCCTAAATTACCTCCTTTCACTGTTTTTTCATCCTGCGAAAACACTGGGAAAAGTTTATTTTTTCAATTTCGCTTCCGTTCCATCGCTTGTCCTACGAACAGATGGAGAACGAGGGGGCAGGTACGTAAAAAAGCCGGCCATTCGGCCGGCTTTCAATCGACTGAGAAATCACCTGCGATTCAGCGGCGACGGCGGGTCATGACGATGCCGCCCATGCCGAAGAGTGCCAAGGCACCAGGAGCGGGAACGATCGAGAACCCGATGCTGAGCTTGTAACCGAAATCTTCGGTATGGCTCAGGCCGTCAGCCAGCTCGTCGGTGTCGACAGAGGTGCTGTCGACATCGCCAAAGCCGCCGAAGGCGAGGTAGTAGGTGCCAGCCGCCAGGTTCTCGACCTGGATAGCGGGCATCAGGCCAACGCCCGAGTCATCGTCAAATGCGATGACGTCGCCGGAGTCGGTCACGAGTTGCATGATGCCATCGCCGTTCCCGACGCTGAACGCGGCGAAGAAGGAGAGCGAGGCGGTGTTGTCCAGGGTGAAGCTGAACCAATCCACGTCGCTGCGGGTGATGGTGCCGTCGATGGCAACCGAGCCGCCGGGGGTGTCGAAGCTCCCGATGTCGTTGGCCATCGCGATGGAGTTGTTGTCCTCAACTTCGCTAAAGAAAGCACCCGCGTTCGCGACGGTCGCGCACGCGGCAATGCCCAATGTCATGATCTTCATTTTCATCGATACTCTCCTCGCAGGGGTGACTGCAGATGGTGTCTCGGGTACAAGGTGGACCCGATTTGCCAGAAACCCAGCGAGTTGATGAGTTTTTTTGCGAATTCATACGCTCAGGAGCGGATTCCTGCCCGCTGGAGCGTGCGCGACTGAATTCTGCCCATTTGACGGGAATTTCCCTCGATTGGGTGGTCTTGTCCCCCGGCTCGTGGCATGTTCGTCACGCGAGATGAACACACGCCGTTTCGGCGCTGACAGCTCATCGGGGACACATGTACGGATCCGAAGCACCCGCCGGACCTGCGTGACCCACAACTTGAATGCTCACACACGTCGTTGAGTGTGACGAATCAGAGAGAGGCCGCTCGGTGGGTGCAACATCCGGCGGCCTCTTTCCTTTTTTGAACTCATAGCCATGTTCAGGTGTGGAGTGATCTGAGTGCGTCCGAGAACTCGGTCGCCGCCTGAGCCACTCCCTGCTGCCAATCCTGCCCGTCGGTTGACGGGTACAGGACAGAGCGCGAAGCATTGACAATGACCCCGAGCTGTCCGGCACTCGCCGCCTCGGGGCGGCACATGGGGCGGACGTCGTCGACCGTGCCCCCCTGAGCCCCGACGCCAGGTACCAGGAACATCTGGTCTGGCATCAGGCCGCGGAGCATGCCCATCTCGTCGGCGGCCTTGGTGGCGCCGACGACTGCCCCAAGGGCGCTGAGCCCCGAGGAGCCGGGGTGCCCGGAGCCCAGGCTGGCGATTATGGAGCTGATGGCGTGAACCACGCGACGCCCATCAGCCAGCTCATTGAGCTGAACCTCGTCGGAATCCGGGTTGCTGGTGCGGGCGAGGGCGAACACGCCGAGCCCGGCGTCGAGGAACGGCTCGACCGTGGAGGGGCCCATGTAGGGCGACACGGTGATGAAGTGGGCCCCCATATCCGCGGCACCCTTGGCGTAGTGCTGGGCGGAAGAGCCGATGTCCCCCCGTTTCGCGTCGAGGATGACCACGAAGCCCAAGTCACGTCCCTTCGCAATGACTTTTTCCAGTGCCGCGTAACCACGGCTCCCGTATCGCTCAAAGCAGGCGCTCTGGGGCTTGATCGCGGGGACTGCGTCTTTGATGGCGTCGAGGACGCGAAGACTGAAGGCCTCGATCGCCTGGACCTCGTCTCCGCTGCGGAGGGGGTCGGGGATCCTGCTGAACACCGGATCGATCCCTACGCACGCGGGTGAGGCATGTATGTCGATGGCGGTCACGAGTCGATCGATCTGGTTCGCTGCGGTCATGAGTCGGCCTCCCTGCGCTGGTCGTTCTACACTGTAGACGCGATGAAACAGACGCATACACCCAAGCATCTGGATCTGAAGAAGGACACCGCCCTGACGATCACCTGGCAGGATGGGCGTGAGTCCGTCTACCCGATCGCACACCTCCGTCGCCTGTCGCCCAGCGCCGACATGCGGGAGCTGCGGAAGTCCATGAAGAAGAATCCGTTGACGATCCTGCCCAGCTCGGGAGGGTCGAGCACGGTGACGGCGGTCGATGCGGAGCTCGTGGGCAACTACGCGATCAAGATCACCTTCTCCGACGGGCACGCGACCGGGCTGTACTCCTGGGATTACCTGCGTGAGATCGACCCGGCGATGAATCCGGAAGGGCGAGTAAAGTCGGATGATGCGCCGGCACATAACGACCCGCTGGGGCTGGGATGAGTCAGTTGTCTACCTCGCTGACCACTCCGATCTACCACATCCCCGGCGTGCGAGAAGTGCATGCGCAGAAGCTCGAGATCCTTGGAGTTCGGAACGTTGGGCAGCTGCTTGCGCACCTGCCCCACCGCCACGAGTGGCTCCGAGCGCAGGCGGGGATCGCGGATCTGCAGGCGGGTGTGATCAGCTCCGCGGAGGGGGAGATCACCGCGACCAAGGTCTCGGGATTCGGGCGGAAGGCCCGTTTCCAGGCGGTCCTGCACGATGGGGATGGGCGGCTGGACCTGGTGTTCTTCAATCAGGCGTTCCTGCAGAAGAAGCTGCGCGTGGGGATGCGTCTGCGTGTGCAGGGCAAGGCGACGAAGTTTGGGCCCGGGCTGCAGATGGCGAATCCGCAGTACACGGTCCTCGATGACGATACAACGCCGGGCGGCGTCGAGGACGATGCGTATCGCCCGGTGTACCCGGCGACTGAGGGGCTGAGCAGCGAGCGGATCTGGGAGATCGTGAAGTCGGTGCTCGAGCCGGCGATTTCGCAGCTTGAAGATCATCTGAGCGACGAGTTCCGCAAAGAACGGGCGCTGCCGAGCCTGGGCGAGACGTATCGGATGATGCACGCTCCGGAGCACGAGGACGAGGTGAAAGCCGCCCGTCGGCGGCTGGCTTACGACGAGCTGCTGATGCTCCAGCTCGGGGTGCACATGAAACGGGCACACCTGCGCAGGACCCTGACCGCCCCGGCGCTGGAGCGGACCCCGGAGATCGATGAGCGCATCCGGGGTCGGATGCCGTTCACGCTCACTGCGGCCCAGCAGCGTGTCGTGGATGAGATCTCGCGGGATGTCGCGCTCACGACCCCAACGAATCGGCTCGTTCAGGGTGATGTCGGTTCGGGTAAGACGGCGGTGGCGCTCGACGCGATGCTTCTGGCGATTGCGCATGGGCACCAGGCGGCCCTGATGGCCCCCACGGAGCTGCTTGCCGAGCAGCATTTCCTGTCCATCACCGAGATGCTCAAAGGGTCGAGTGTTCGCGTTGAGCTGCTGACGGGATCGATGCCTGCTACGGATCGTGAGTCGGCGTTACGTCGGATTGCATCCGGTGAGGTGGACTTGGTCATCGGGACGCACGCGTTGATCTCGGATCGAGTCGAGTTTCACTCGCTGGCGTTGGTGGTGATCGATGAGCAGCACCGGTTCGGGGTTGAGCAGCGGGCAAAGCTGCGGGTCAAGGGCGGCAAGGAGCACGAGAGCGAGACGCCCCACGTGATCGTGATGACCGCGACCCCGATCCCGCGGACGATCGGCCTGACCATCTTCGGTGATCTGGATATCTCAACAATCGATCAGCTCCCGCCGGGCCGCAAGCCCGTCACGACCAAGATGGTGACGCGGGAGCAGCGCAGGACGGTCTACAGCTGGGTTCAGGACAAGATCAAGCAGGGGGATCAGGCGTTTATCGTGGTCCCGGCGATCGAGCCGGGCACGAAGGGGGAGACCAAGGTCACCGACCTGCGATCGCTTCAGAAGGAGCTGGAGGGCGGCGAACTGCACGATGTCAAGATCGCGGCGCTCCACGGGCGCCTCAAGCGCGATACCCGTGAGCACATCATGCACCGTTTCCGAGGGGGCAAGATCGACGCGCTGATCGCGACCACGGTCATCGAGGTGGGCGTGGATGTCCCGAACGCCACGATGATCATTATCGAAGACGCGGACCGGTTCGGGCTTGCGCAGCTCCACCAGCTGAGAGGGCGCGTCGGGCGGGGTGAGAAACCCGGCGTGTGCGTGCTGATCGGGAATCCCAAAACAGAAGATGGCGTGGCTCGACTCAATGCCATGGTTGAGACCTCATCCGGCTTCGTTCTCGCTGAGCGGGACCTTGAGATCCGGGGTGCGGGCGATGTCTTTGGTACACGCCAGAGCGGAGCGCCCCCATTCCGGGTGGCGGACCCGATGCGTGACCTTGAGTTGCTCCAGATGGCTCGTCGTGACGCGGCGGATTGGATTGCTCGATCTCCCGAGCTGCTCGAACCCACGGACGCGCTCGTCCGCAGGCGCATGCTCAAAGCACACGGGCAGTGGCTCGGTCTTGGTGATGTTGGTTGAGCTTGGCTACGCGTGTTGGCCTAAGCAAAACTCCTCACCCACTTTCAGGGTATGCCGTTCGAAGCTTCTCGTATGAATGTCGAATATTACCTTGTTTTGGGGGTGACCACGCCGGCGGCCTAGGGTGATCCACCTAGTTTTTGTGCGTAAAATCGTGTGTTTTCCGTAGCCACACGCTTGCGATCTGTTGCCAGAGTGTGATGCATTGACGGAACATATCGCAACTCAATGTTATATTTTGGTCGTTGCTCAAGTTGGGTCCTTCTGCTCACCGATGCTGAGATAACGGACCGCAATCACTTATTTCATGTCCGTTGTTTTTCGGGGAGTTTGAGTTTATGTCGACGATACAGAGCGAAACGATCTGTGAGCAGCTCAAGGACAGACTGAACCGGGTCGGTGGCCAGTACTCATATCGAGAGCTCGGGCGGCTGACTGGCGTGCACCCGGAGACCATCCGGCGCTATATGCAGGGTCATGCTCCGAGTGCCGTCTTCCTTTCACGCTTGTGCGATGCGTTCGGCGTCTCGGGCGATTGGCTGCTCACGGGTCGGGGGCCCATGCATTGTGCGGAGATCAGTAAAGCCGCCCTCCGGCGAGCTGATGTAAAAGATCTGCTCCAAGCGTTGTCGTCGGTCATCACTGACCAGGAGGATCGCGTGGAGCAGCTTTCACGAGCGGTCCAGCAGCTGCATAAGCCAAACTCTGGAATCGAAGCTCCGAGTATGCAGCGTGAGCAATCGCGCCCGAAGGCACGAAAGCTGAATCAGTTCTCCGAGCCAAAGACTGAGGCCGGCACGGCACAGTCGGGCACGACGAACCAGCCCGCCAGGACGGATGGGGCGAGCTCGGCTGCATAGCGCCCGCTTCGCGCTGCTGATTCGGCCGCGGCGAGGGAACCGCGCGGCGAATCAGCGTGCCACGAGACGTACGCCTGGCCGCTCCTACGATTCTGGTATGAGTTTCACCAAAGCCGCGTCTTCCATGTTCAACGAGATGTCCCAGATGATCGAGCTGCTCGGCGGCGATCGGTTCCGTGTCAACGCGCACGCGAAGGCAGCCCGGGTGCTCAAGGATACGACCGCCGATATCGAGGCCCTCGCCAGCGACGGGGACACGAAGGCATTGATCGCTCTTGAGGGAATTGGCAAAGGCACCGCGAGCAAGCTGATCGAGCTGGCCCAGCACGGGAACATGAGCGAGTATGACGAGCTGCGCGATCAGATCCCCAAGGGGCTGATGGAGGTGCTCGAGATCCCGGGGCTCGGCCCGAAAACGGTCAAGCTGATGTGGGACGAGAAGAACGTCGAATCGATCGAGGACCTGCTCAATATCATCGAGGATGGGAGCATCCTCGAGCTGCCCCGGATGGGCCAGAAGACGGTCGACAACATCAAGGAGTCGATCGAGTTCATGGCCCAGAGCGGCGGGCGTCTTCATATCGGTATTGCCCAGGGCGTCGCGGACCGGTTTGTTGAGATGATGAGCGCCGTGAAAGGCACCAAGCAGTGCGCGTTCGCCGGTTCGCTTCGAAGAGGCAAGGAGACGATCGGCGATATCGATATCCTCATCGCCACCTCCGACCCGGAAGCCGCCCGCGAAGCGTTCACCCACGCGAAGGGCGTCATCAAGGTGCTCGCGAGCGGGGAAAAGAAGTCCTCGATCCGCGTCGCGATCGAGGACGAGTCGAGCCGGTGGGGCGCTGAGGACAACACCGCGGTGCAGGTGGACCTGCGGATCGTGGACGAGTCCGCGTGGGGCGCAGCGCTCATGTACTTCACGGGTTCCAAGGAGCACAACGTGCGCCTGCGTGAACGAGCGATCAAGCAGGGAATGACGCTCAACGAGTATGGCCTGTTCAAGGACGACGGCACGGATAAAACCCCACCACAGGAACGGGGCGATAAGCCCCTCGCGTGCAAGACAGAAGAGGCGATCTACACCAAGCTCGGCGTGCCCTACTACCCCCCCACCATCCGAGAGGACCGGGGCGAGTTGGACCTTGAGGAGACGCCCGACCTGATTTCGGTCGAGGATATCAAGGCCGAGTTGCATTCGCACACCACCGCGTCTGACGGCAAGATGTCGATCGAGGAATCTGCAGGGATCGCCAAGTCGCGCGGGTTTCATACGCTCGCGATCACGGACCATTCGCAATCGTCGGCTGTCGCCGGAGGGCTCGAGCCCGAGCGGCTTCGCAAGCACATTAAAGCCATCCGCGAAGCGGACGAGCAGACCAATGGGATCTCGATCCTCGCCGGATCAGAGGTGGACATCCTCGTCGATGGCGCGCTCGATTACGACGACGACCTGCTCGCCGAGTTGGACGTGGTGGTTGCATCGCCGCACGCCGGGCTGCGGGCCAAGCCCAAGCAGGCAACCAAGCGTTTGCTGAAGGCGATCGAGCACCCGCTGGTGCACATCATCGGGCACCCGACTGGACGGCTGATCGAACGCCGCCCGGGGCTGGAGCCGGACTTGAACGAGATCTTCGCTGCTGCGATCGAGCACGATGTGGCGCTGGAAATCAACTCCCATTGGATGCGTCTGGACCTTCGTGACACCCATGTCCGGGCTGCGGTCGAAGCGGGCTGCAAGATTGCGATCGATTGTGATGTTCACCACGCGGATGATTATGGGAACATCCGGTTCGGCGTGCTCACCGGCCAACGCGGATGGCTGACCAAGGATCGGTGCATCAACACATGGAGCAAGCAGAAACTCCACAAGTGGTTGCGGTCCAAGCGATAGCACGCCAGGCGCGAAGAGCCATGCCTACAATCCTCGCCCGGTCGGGCGAGGCGGCAATCACGCATCGCTGCTGAGACTCCCAGCCGGTACTGACACACGATCTAACTTCCGGCAGGAGCTCGCATGACTGACACCCAGCCACGCTATCGCGCTATCACACTCTCGAACGTTTCCAAGGTTCCCCAGTGGGAGAAGCTGGACTCTGAACTTCGAGAGGCCGTCGAAACCGTGGCGAGGGTGCTCCCGTTCAGAACAAACGCGTACCTGATGGACGAGCTCATCGACTGGGACAGCGTTCCCAACGACCCGATCTTCCAGCTGACCTTCCCCCAGTGTGAGATGCTTGAGGACGATCAGTACGCTCGAGTCCGCGACGCGATCGAACGCGAGGCGGGCAAAGAAGAGATGAACGCGATCGTGAATGAGATCCGCATGGAGCTCAACCCGCATCCGGCCGGTCAGATGACACACAATGTCCCGCACATCAACGGGGAGCCCATCCCGGGGATGCAGCACAAGTACCGCGAAACCGCGTTGTTCTTCCCGAGCCAGGGGCAGACCTGCCACGCGTACTGCACGTTCTGCTTCCGATGGGCGCAGTTCGTGGGGATGGATGGGCTCAAGTTCGCCAACAAGGAAGCGGACCAGCTCGGTCAGTATGTGGCGAACCACCGCGAGATCACGGACGTGCTCTTCACGGGCGGCGACCCGATGGTCATGAAGGCGAAGATCTTCGAGCGTTACGTAGATCAGCTCCTCGAGATCGATCACGTCCGAACGATCCGGATCGGATCCAAATCGCTCGCCTACTGGCCCCAGCGATACGTCACTGATGGTGACGCGGACGAGATGCTGAGTCTGTTCGAACGGATCGTCGACGCGGGCAAGCAGGTGGCGTTCATGGCGCACTGCTCGCACCCGGTCGAGTTCGACCCGGAGATCGCACGCACCGCGATCTCGCGCATCCGCTCTACCGGCGCGAACATTCGGATGCAGTCGCCGGTCATCCGCCATGTGAACGACGACCCGATGGCATGGCGAGACATGTGGATCACGGGGACACGCCTCGGGATGATCCCGTACTACATGTTTGTCGAGCGCGACACGGGCGCGAAGAACTACTTCGAGATGCCATTGGAACGCTGTTGGGAGATCTTCCGAGCCGCGTATCAGCGGGTGCCCGGCACGGCTCGCACGGTTCGCGGCCCGAGCATGAGTTGCCATCCCGGCAAGGTGCATATCCTCGGCGTGACCGAAATCGCGGGCGAGAAAGCGTTCATGCTCGAGTTCCTTCAGGCCCGAAAGCCCGAGCTCGTGCGCCAGCCGTTCTTCGCCAAGTATGACCCGACGGCGACTTGGTTCGACCAGCTTGAGCCGCTGAGTGAGAACGACGTGCCGTTCTTCCAGCGTGACCTTGATACGGTGGACCTGAGCGTTTCGGTTTAAGCTCGATCAGGGCCATTTGAGCGAGCCGCGCACCCGATGCGCGGCTTTTTGAATGCAACATAGAAATTTCTTTCGTGATATATGACGCCTGTCCACAGCCCATGATTCATCTGCAAATGTCTGTGGCTGAAGAACTTACTCCATAACCGCCAAGCCCGTCTCTTTTTTAGCAAGTGCTTTCGTTGCCTGTTGCTCGCCCGAGATCCAGAAAGTAGGTTCGGGGATCGTGCCGAGCGCACGTGAGGAACCGCATACAGAAAGGAACTTGCATGTTCGGAACACGCATGAACGCAACGGGGTGGCTTTCCGTCGCGGCGATCGTCGCGACCAGCAGCCAGGTCATGGCATTCCCCAGCTGGATCGGTGTGTACGGCTCGTACGCCCACCACGATGCCAGCAACCCGGGAACATTCACCATCCTGATGAATCAGGACTATTACGGGCTGCACGCGGAAGTTGGCATCCGTATCAACGGCGGGTCTTGGACCACGCACGCGATGAGCTACGCCGGCAACGACTCGGGCAACTCGGTCTGGGAATACACGCCGTCGTCCAGCTATGCGCCTGGGAGCACCATCGAGTATTACTTCCATGGGTACGACGATTGGGGCGGGCACATCTATGACAATAACGGCGGGAGCAACTACTCCCATACCGCGTCGCTGATCGCCTCGAGCAAATCTGGCATGGGCGCGTGGGTGGACTCTGGCGATACGACGTTCCGCGTGTGGGCACCGAATGCGACCACGGTGACCGTAACCGGATCGTTCAACTCGTGGGATGCCACGGCGAACCCCTTGGCGAGTGAAGTCGGGGGGACGTGGTCGGTGGATGTGGCCGGCGATTTGCGTGGCGAGGAGTACAAGTACGTCATCGATGGGACGATCTACAAGAACGACCCACGCGCGACGGACGTGACCAACTCCGTGGGCAACTCGATCATCACCGCCCCCCACTCCTACTCGTGGAGCTCGTTCTCCACACCCGGATGGCAGGACCTGATTATCTACGAGATGCACATCGGGACCTACAACGACGCGCCGGGCGGAAACCCCGGGAACTTCCAGAGCGCGATCTCCAAGCTCGATCACCTCGAGGACATGGGGATCACCGCGGTGCAGCTGCTGCCCATCGCGGAGTTCGCGGGCGATTTCTCATGGGGATACAACCCGGCGCACCCGTTCGCGCCCGAGAGCATCTACGGCGATCCGGAAGACGTGAAAGACTTCGTTGACGAGTGTCACCAGCGCGGCATGGCGGTCATCGTCGATGTGGTGTACAACCACCTCGGCCCGAGCGATCTGGATATGTGGCGTTTCGATGGGTCGTACACCGGCAGCTACGGCGGGATCTACTTCTTCCAGGACTGGCGTGCTCCGACCCCTTGGGGACACACCCGCCCGGACTACGGACGCGGCGAGGTCCGCGCCTACCTGCGAGACAACGCGATGTACTGGCTCGATGAGTTCAACACCGACGGGCTGCGCTGGGACTCGACGGTCAACATCCGCACCCAGAATAACGGTGGCGGCGGCAGCATCGCCGAGGGATGGTCGCTGATGCAGTGGATCAATAACGAGATCGACTCCAACTCCGGATGGAAGATCTCGATCGCGGAAGATCTGCAGAACAACGACTACATCACGAAGACCACCGGCGCCGGGGGGGCGGGGTTTGACTCGCAATGGGACGCGGACTTTGTCCACCCGATCCGTGACAACATCATCGAATCGACCGACTCGAACCGCGACATGTACGAGGTGCGGGACGCGATTGCGAAGATCGACAACGGTGATCGGCTCAAGCGGGTGATCTACACCGAGAGCCATGACGAGGTCGCCAACGGGCACGCACGGGTTCCAGAGGAGATCTGGCCGGGCAACGCGAGCAGCTGGTACAGCAAGAAGCGTTCTACCCTGGGCGCAGCGCTGGTCTTCACCAGCCCGGGCATCCCGATGATCTTCCAGGGGCAGGAGTTCCTCGAGGACGGGTACTTCGCGGACACCGACCCGCTCGATTTCAGCAAAGCGACGACGTACTCGGGCATCGTGGACCTGTACACGGACCTGATCGGGCTCCGAAAGAACGCGGGCGGCAAGACAGCCGGGCTCAAGGGCAACGGTGTGAATGTCCATCACGTGAACGACACCAGCAAGCTCGTCGCCTTCCACCGCTGGGACAGCGGCGGCGCGGGCGATGATGTGATCATTGTCGCGAACTTCTCCGGCACGGGGTACTCGAGCTACAACATCGGGTTCCCGAGCAGCGGCACGTGGAAGGTCCGTTTCAACTCCGACTGGAGCGGCTACGACTCCGGCTTCGGAAACTGGTACAGCTACGACACGGTCGCGAGCTGGGGCGCGAAGGACGGCATGAGCTACAACGCGAATGTCGGGATCGGGCCGTACTCGGTGATTATCCTGTCGAAGGACTGAGCAGGGCCTGCAATCTCGGATTCTCTCTCATCGCCCGCCGACTGATCGGCGGGTGTTTTTTCGCTACAGGAGCGCGAAGAGGATCGGGAGTGAGATCAGCAGCAGGAACAGGATCGTTGCGATGATGCCGATGATCGCGAAGAGCCCGATGACCGGATGATTCCTGTCGATCATCCCGGTATTCTCAGGCACGTACGTGATGATCGGCTGTGTGTGCGTGCACTCGGTGCAAGTCACCGAAGCCCGATCGAGCGTGAGCCCCTGCAAGGAGTACCCGCACTTCGAGCACACGAGCGGCTTGAGCGTGTACGTCTTCCCGGGGAGATGCGTGGGCTTGCCATCGGATCGCAAAGCGGAGTCCTTCGCCATCTCAAACCCGCGGCGTCGCATGATCGCCTCCGCCTGGATAATCGAACTCGCACGGATCGTCATGGTCTTCCATGGTGTATGCGTTTCACCGATCGGGCGGACCTTGACCTCCCAGACGGGTTTCTCGGGTTGGGTTTCCTGCGATGTCATCTGTGAACTCTATCCGATCTGAGGCCCTATGATGTTCCGGCTGCGGTCACGGCCCTGACTCGAAACACGAACCCACGACGCACCCCCATGTGCGGGAGTCTTTATGTTCGATCGAGTCTCTGACAGTTTCAACGGCGTCTTCAAGAAGCTCTCTGGCAACTCCACGATCTCCGAGTCCAACGTCCGCGAGGCGATGGACGAGGTCCGCAACGCGTTGCTCGAAGCGGATGTGCACTACGAAGTGGCCGAGGCATTCTGCGCCAAGGTGCTCGAGGACGCGAAGGGGCAGCAGGTCACCAAGTCGCTCAAGCCCGGGCAGGAGATGATCGGCATCGTGCACAAGCGGCTGATCGAGCTGTTCGGCGGTGATCCCAGCGCGAAGGAACAGCCGGCGCCTCCCGGGATCATGAAGATGTCGCCCGGCCCAACCGTCATCATGATGTGCGGGCTGCAGGGCTCGGGGAAGACGACCACCTGTGGCAAGCTGGCGGGTGTGCTCAAGAAGCAGGGCCGCTCGGTCATGCTCGCGGCGGCGGACCTGCAGCGCCCCGCGGCGGTGGATCAGCTCGAAACCGTCGCCAAGCAAGCCAACGACGAGCTCCCCGGCGGATCGCAGGTCCACTTCTACGGCGAGCACGACAAGACGGCCGAGTACGGCAAGGCCGTGGGCGTGGCGATCAAGGTGTGCCAGAACGCGCTCAAGGAAGCGAAGGCAAAGGGCGTGGATGTGCTGATCCTCGATACGGCCGGGCGTCTGCACGTGAACGACGAGCTGATGCACGAGCTCAAGGGCGTGCGTTCGATGCTCAACCCACACCACATCTTCCTCGTCGTCGATGCGATGACCGGGCAGGACGCGGTCAACAGCGCCAAGTCGTTCCACGAGCAGCTCGCGGTCGACGGTGTCATCCTGACGAAGTTTGACAGCGATACCCGCGGCGGCGCGGCGTTGTCCGTCAAGCAGGTCACGGGCGCACCAATCCGCTACATCGGTGTGGGCGAGAAGCTCGATGCGCTCGAGCCCTTCCACCCGGAACGAATGGCGGGACGCATCCTGGGCATGGGCGATGTCGTCTCCCTCGTCGAAAAGGCGCAGGAGGAGGTCTCCGAGGAAGAGGCCAAGGCGCTCGAGGAAAAGATGGCCAAGGGCGAGCTGGATATGGAGGACTTCCTCAAGCAGATGAAGATGATGCGCCGGATGGGCTCGATGAAGTCGCTGCTGGGGATGCTCCCGGGCGTCGGTTCCGCGATCAAGGGCATGGATATCGACGAGAAGCAGCTCGATCGCACCGAGGCGATGATCCTCTCGATGACCCCGAATGAGCGCAAACGCCCGGACATTATCAAGCACTCCCGCAAGGTCCGCATCGCCAAGGGCTCCGGCTCGGACCCAAATCAGGTCGGGCAGTTGTCCAAGCAGTTCACCATGATGAGCAAGGTAATGAAGCAGATGGGCTCGATGGGCGCGGGCGGGAAGATGGCGGCGGCCAAGGCCATGAGCGGTGCGCTCGGTGGTGGCGGCGGGATGCCGGGCATGGGGGGCATGGGCGTGCCCGGGTTCTCGATGAAAAAATCCACCAAGAGCAGCAAGCGCGGCACGAAGAGCCGCAAGAAGAGGAAATGAGAAGAAGTGATCAGCCACTAGCCACTAGCCATCAGGGAAGAGGTGATAGGCATGCCGGTATCGACACTTGGGTTTGATGCGGATCGGATTGCGAAAATCTCTGAGGACCTGTTCGAGTTGCAGGAGTCGTACGTGGCCAAGCCCCGCAAGGAGGGGGCGTGGTCGCGCAAGCAGATCCTTGGGCACCTGATCGACAGCGCGAGCGTCAACCAACAGCGCATCATCGAGGCGCAGATCAGCGGCTCGATCGTGTTCGAGGGTTACGCGCACGAAAAGTGGGTTGAGCTACAGGGCTATCAGGAGCAGGAATGGGAGGAGCTGGTGACCCTGTGGTGTGCGCTCAACATGCACATCTGCACGATCGTTGAAGTGATCCCGAGTGATGTGCTCGATAAGCCACACAGCGAGCACTCGTACGCGAGGACCGCTTTCCGCGAGTTGCCCGCTGATGAACCATCAACCCTCGGGTATCTCATCGAGGACTACTTCGCGCACCTGCGGTATCACCTGGATCAGATATTGAGCAAGTGATCACTCGATCGGCAGCGGATCGTCCGCACGTCCTTCCGCCCATTCCTTGAAGCGTGGCCAGAAGATTTCCTGAATCAGGATCTTTACGCACGCGGCGATCGGGATCGCGATCAGCAACCCGAACACGCCGAACAACGCGCCGCCTGCGAGGGACGCGAAGAGGATCGTTGGGGTGTCCATACCCGTGCTCTTGCCCTGAATCATCGGGGTCCAGACATAGTCGTCGAGTGCCTGTCCGAGGAAGTAGATTCCCGCGGGTGCGCCGACGATCCACCACCACTCGCCCCGGAAGCCGTCGTGCCCCTGCAGGGCGAGCAGCGAGACAGAGATAGGCAGACCGATGAGGGCGAGGTAGGGCACGATGGAAAGGATGGCGACGACCGGGCCGAGGATGAAGGCGCCGGGGACACCGATGAGGAAATAGCCGATCGAGAACACGATGCCCTGAATGAAGGCAATGGTGATGCGTCCGCGGATAAAGCCGGAGATAACGGCGTCGAACTTGACGAGCAGGTCGATGATGCGGTCGCGGTTTTTGTCCGGGAGGAGCTTGGTGCCGAACTGCTTGAGCTGGATCCATTCGGTCGCGGTGAAGAAGAAGAAGAACGCGGTCACGAAGACCATGAAGGCGAGCCCGAAGGCGGCGCCGACGATGCCGAGGGCTCGGTTGACGAGGTCGACGCTGACGCTCGCGGTCGTTTTGGCGATCTGCTCGCTGTTGGATGAGAGGGTGTCAATGATCGCGTCAAGCGATCGTCCCATGGATGAGTCCGGGTCGCGCTCCGACTGCTTGATCTCATCGTACACCCAGAGGAACGCGCCCGGAACGGGCTCGGTGTCCGAGCCGTCCTCGCCCGCGAGGCGTGCCCGCGCTGCGTCCGTATCCTGCTCGGCGAGCGCTGTGTTCACCCGGTCGACGTTGGCGATGGTGTCCGTGGTGAACGTGACGAGCTGCCCCGCGGCGTAGGCGCCGCCGGCCATGATCGGCAGCACCACGAAGGTGATCATGGTGACCATGATCGCAATCACGGAGACGCGTCGCGAGGCCCCGAACTTCCTCATCAGCCAGACGATCACCGGCTCGAACAGGTAGGCCAGCAGGATCGCCAGAAGCAGCGGCACGGTCACGACGGAGGTCTTCTGACCGATGATGATCAGCGCGAAGATGCCGAGCCCGAGCAGGACATCGCGGATTGGCTGCATCTGCCAGAGGTGCATCCGCGACCAGTTGGGCGCTTCCTTATCGTTCTTACCGATGTTGTTCTTCGACGCGTCGGGCATAGCGATAGCATAGCCCAAAATGCGATTTCGCGCTCTGGTGGATGATCAGGACTTGACGGTCAGCGTGCGGTTGCCGCGGGAGGGGTCGGGGAAGACGTCGTCAAACTCGTAGACGCTGTCGAAGTCGTCGAGCTGATCTTCATCAGTTGTGCGCATCAGTCCGGCGTCGACCATCGCGAAGATGATCTTCCCGAAGTCGAGGGTGTGGTGGATGCCCCACTTGTTGAGCACGGACTTGGCCATCATGCCGTAGCGGTCGATGGCGTACTCCTTGAGCCCGATGCAGAGCTCATGTCCGGAGACGTGGCGTGACTCGTCGCTGAGCCCGAGCTCGAGCATGGTCTCGTCTTCTCGGTTGCCGTGCACCATCTCGACCGTGTGGGCGAGGCCGTCGCGGATGAAGGGGAAACACATGGGCGAGAACCCACCGGCCTGCTCCATGATTTCTTTGAGGTCGATCTGTATTTCGTGACTGCTCATCGCACACCTTCTCGGCACACATCGTGCTGCACAGGATTCTATGCGTCTACCCCTTTATCGGGAAACCGGCGCATCTCATTGCATCTTTTCGCACCGGCGATCAGCGCGGATCCACGCGTGTCACCCATCTGAGTGGTTTACCGACCCAATCGCCGGCGGTGCCGATCCCGATCCGGGGGGTGCACTGAATCTCCCCTCCTTTGATCGCAACCCCTTGTCGGATGGCAATCTGGGAAGATTGGAGAAGATTGACCCCGTCGAGTGATCGGTCGATGGCAAACGCCTGACACAGCTTTCCGGGGCCATCGCATAGATGACGATCTTTTAATGCATGCTTCCGTGGACGCTTCGTCCTGAGGGTTCGCATGGTCTTGAGGCCCAAAATAGGGAAAACCGCCCGGATCAGCACGGCCGCCGGGTGGTCCTGTCGCAGGCATGAGACGTTCAAACAGTGGTGCATGCCGTAGGTGAAGTACACGTACACCGTCCCGGGCGGTGCCCACATCGACTCGTTGCGCTGTGATCTGTGACCGCCGAACGCGTGCGAAGCTCGATCCTCGGGACCGACATAGGCCTCGGTTTCCGCGATGTAGCCGGCGAGGCGTGTTCCATCCTCAAGCGTTCGTTCGAGCAGACATCCGATCAGATCCTTCGCGACACGCTCGGCCGATCGCTCATAAAACGACTGGGTGAGATGGTTCTGGTGCCGGTGCATCGGGTGATTGAACGCGACCGAATCCGTGGCGGCAACATCACACGCACAAGGAGCACCACATGAAATCTGAGTTACGCAAACGCGTCGCCGCCTTTACTGGGATCAGCGTGTTGGCTGTGGGATCGCTGATGATCGCGTCTTGCCGCCATCAGTCCCTCGGGCTCCGGGCCGATGCGGAACGGGTCCGCACACCCTACTTCCCGCAGATCACGGCGGAGAACCTGAATCGCGTGGAGATGACGCTCCCTGACGATCTCGCGGGCAGCCCCGCGCTGATCCTGATCGCGTACAAGCAGAAGCAGCAGACCAACGTCAACACCTGGCTGGATCGGATGGAGGAGATCGAATCCGCGATCCCCGGCGTGCAGATCATTGAGACCCCCACCATCTCCAGCGGCAAATGGGGCTGGATGGCCGGGTTCATCGACGGCGGGATGCGCTCGGGCATCCCCGACCCCGAAGCACGCGCCCGAACCATCACGCTCTACACCGATGTGAGTCTGTTCAACCATGCGCTCATGATCGAAGACACCGACACGATCTACGCGGTGCTGCTCGACGAACAGGGTGAGGTGATCGATATGGTCGAGGGCGACTACACCCCCGAAAAGCTCGAGTCGCTCAGCACGAACTAAGTCCATTTGTTGCGTTCTCGCCTACGATCCCGTTGAGGAACGGAGTGTCAGGAGAGCATCATCATGAGTACTCGATTCCACCCCGAGAAACTGTCCGCCGATTCGTACCGAGCGATGTACAACTTCGAGTTGTCATTCGTGGATTGCGCGATCGAGCTTCCGCTGCGTGAGCTCGTCAAGCTCCGCGCATCACAGATGAACCAGTGCGCGTTCTGCATCGACATGCACTGGAAGGACGCCCGCGCTGGCGGTGAGTCCGAGCAGCGTTTGTACGGGCTCAGCGCGTGGGAGGAAAGCCCGTATTACACCGATCGCGAACGGGCTGCGCTCCGATGGACCGAAGCCGTCACGCACCTCCACAACGGTGGGGTGTCCGACGAAGTCTACAACGAGGTCTCTCCGCACTTCTCCGAGAAAGAACTGAGCGATCTCACCGGCGTGATCGTCGCGATCAACGCGTGGAACCGGTTCGCCGTCGCGAGCCGGGCGCACGCGGGTGACTATCAGCCACAGGGCGCGCATGCCTAACTCGAAACTAGCCAAATGAAAAAGGCGATCGTGATGATCGCCTTTTTCAATGCATTCACAACCGAGCTCATGCGTATGCGTGTAGACCCGGCAGGAGCAGGTTCACCCCGAAGTAGGTCCAGAGCATCACGATGAACCCCGCGACGCTCAGCCACGCCGTGGTGAGCCCGCGATCCTTGAGGTTCATGAATCGCACATGGATCACGATGAGGTAGACGATCCAGGTGACGAGCGCCCAGGTTTCCTTGGGATCGAACGCCCACCAGCGACCCCATGAGTGGTCCGCCCACCATGCCCCCAGAAGGGTCCCGACGCCGAGCGTCCAGAACGCGAGTTGGAGGATCGTCATCGTCGCGGTGTCGAGGTCCTTGAGTGTGCGCTGCACGCCCATGGACTTCTCCGTGGAGCCATCATCGATCGTGCTCAGTGCCCCCGTCGCGAGCGCGGGTGCTTCGCCCTTCGCGAACTTGGCGCTGTAGTAGGTCCCCAGATAGAACAGGCTCACGATGAACCCGAGCGTGATGAGCCCGTAGCTCGTGAGGACGGTCGTCACGTGGTACTTGAGCAGCACCGAGGTG
The DNA here is from genome assembly GCA_017642965.1 of Phycisphaerales bacterium. Taxonomy (GTDB): domain Bacteria; phylum Planctomycetota; class Phycisphaerae; order Phycisphaerales; family UBA1924; genus UBA1924. The sequence goes on along the minus strand of JAEPOJ010000015.1, from coordinate 10,060 downwards.
TTGAGGATCGCGGCTTCTCGCTCGATGGTTTCGCCGGGGATCCCCGTGGTAGTTGCGGTGATGAGGATCAGGAACCCCGTCCCCGCCGCGGCCGCGCCGAACAGCCACTGCTTCTTCCACAGCATCAACCCCGCGCCGACGAGGGCCGCAAAGAACGAGATCCCCGTCATGGACTCGAACTGGTTCTGGATGGCGAACCGTTCCGCGATGAGCGACCGGAGCGTGAACCCGAAGCCGTGGAACCCGATCGCGATGAACAGCAGGACCACGCCGAGCATCGCGAGCCATTTCCGCCCAGTCCCGAACGCGAGGATCAGCGCGACGAGCGAGCAGAGATAGACCCAGAGCCCCCACTCGAACGCGTTCGCCTTGTTATATAGGGCTTCCAGGCTCGGGCTCGCGGCCTGCTGCGTCTCTGGGTTGATCTGCGCGAGCGCATCCGCGAGGGCCTGGGCCGCCGCATTGACTCCGGGCGCGTCCGCGGAGCGCCATGCGTCTGCCATATCGATTGCCGCAACGCGGGCGGGTGAGTCCGCAGGGAGCGAGCCGAGATACCCCCACGGCTGCTCCGCGCTCTCGGGTGCCACCGTGTTGAGGTTGCCGATCGAGTTGAGGAACAGGCGACGTGCGCGGTCGAGGCGCCCCACCGCGGTGCGGAAGGGTTCAGAGTCGGAATATTTGTTGAACGCGGGTGTGGCGTAGAGGTCCGCCATGCGCGGCGAAACCATGCCTGTTTTGAGCCAGCCCTCGAGGTTGAACGCGACGCCAGCATTGCGCGGGTCCTGCTGAAACTCGTAGAGGATCGCGCGGCGGAGCGGGAGGTAGTTGACGCCGAGCAGCGGGCGGTCGAGGTAGTAGATCGGGTCGATCATGATGTCAAAGAACGTGAACATCGGATCGTACTTGATCTTCTCCACGGACTTGGTCGACCCGTCTGGGTTCGCTTCGACGATGAGATCGAAGTGCCTGTTCTTGCCGGTCAGCTGGCTGACCGTTTCTTCCGCGAGCGTCGACAGGATTTTGACACGACCGTTGTGGAAGACCGTGGTCGTCTCGAGCGGCGAGAGATCCACCGCTTCGGCGAACGCGGCCTTCTCCTGGATCGTCATGTCAATGAGCACGGGGTCTCCGAAGGGCTTGACGATCTCGTCGGCGGTCCGCGAGATGACCTGCGATTCAGGGTGGGCGTTCCCGTCCGGCCCCTGCTGGGCGAGCGCGAGATTCGGCATCAGGAACAGGCAGATCAGACTCAGGCAAGCGATGGCGAAACGGTTCATGCTTCGGCCTCCTTGAGCTTGGGCTTCTTATGCAACTCCGCGAGGCGGCGTTTCTCACGCCGGACGAGGTAGGGTTTGAGGTAGAATGCCCACGGGATGCCGAGGGACATCAGCACGGACCCGAAAGCGATAATATGGATCCCCGGGTTGTTGCCCACGCCGAGAATCGTGAAGCTTGCCCGTGGTGCGTCGAGCATGCCTTGGTCCACCATTTGCTGCGTCTGCTCCCACCCGGAGCGGTCCCAGCCGGATTGTGACAGCTTGAACTGGTTCGGGTCCATGCCAGCACGCAGGCGGGTGAGCGTGTTGACGAGCCATGACCTATCCGGGTCCCAGTGGTACGGTGCTCGCAGCGGGTTGTTCAGCTTGACGACGTGATCAAACGTCTCAAACTCCGGCTTCGGGCCCGGGTAAAACGGGTTGGGCATCACGCGGACGATGGATTGATAATCTCTCGGCGCACCGCGGTGGTCGTAGGCGATCATCTCGAAATCGACGAGCGCGAGCTCGAACCCCGGCAGCGGGCGCTGGTAGCGTCCGAACACGAGCATGATGTTCCGCCCGTCGGGAAGTGTGACCTTGGTCCGCTGCTCCTGCTGGATAGCCGCGTATTGGGCGAATGGGATCCACACAACCCTGGACCATGCATCTCGCGTCGCGGTCGCTTCCAGCGAGACTTCGACGGCGACGAGTGACTTGGTGTACGAGCCCGCGATGGACTTGTCGCGATCCTTGAACGGCGTCGGGATCGCACGCTGGAACTTCTCCGCGTGCTCCCAGCTCGCGCTCATGTGCAGATCGAGGCGGTCGTTCTGCGGGTTCGGGATGAGATCGAGGAGGCGGTTCTCCTGCAGGGCGTTCGCCGTGCGGAGCGCACCGGTGGGCTGGCGGACGATCGCGCGGATCTGATCGCCGTCCTGCTCGTCGAGATAGATCTGGAGCTTCGATGCGTCGATATACGACACGCGGATGCTGGGATCGGGATCGGTGCGGACCGGACGGCCGCCGGGGTTCGGCGTCAGATCCTGATTCAGCTCTGGGAAGCGGTGGAAGACCCAGCGTGTAAATCGCCGCTCTGGTTCCTCGCCGCTGGCGGCCTTGATCAGTGTGAGGATCGCGACCGAGCTCGTCGCGTTCTCGTACCCCGGTGTGATGATCGGGAAGGGTGGTTCCTGTTCCAGTTGATCGACCACCACGGTCCACCCTGTGTTGACCAGCGGGATACGCGTTCCCTCGCCCACGGGCACCGCCACGCGTCTGTTGCTGCCCGGCACCTCGATGATCAGCCCGTGCTGGAACTCCGTTCGGAAATCCTGGCGAAGATCATTCCACCGCTGATCGCTCATCGAGCGGGTGTACTCGATCGCCATCAGCTCGTTGGCGCGGATCCGGTTCGCGGGGTCGCCGAGGAAGAAGTTGAAGTTGAAGATCGGCTGCCCGGGATCTTCCGCCTCGCTGTAGTAGAGGTCGACCCTGCGGTACGGGCTCGGCTCTGTCCCCTCGGGTGGGTCTGCGCGGTACCACTCGTCATCGAGCTCCGCGTATGGCGCAAAACCGACGATACGGAACTTGATGTCCTGATCGACGAGTGAGCCGGGACCAGACGGGACCACTTGATTGAGCGTACGCCCTTGGTCCGGGTCGAGGATTTCTCGACCGAGAATGTCCGAGAGGGTTTCTGCCCCCTCTGGCATGCCGGCTTCGACGGCGTACGCGTTGTACAGGGGCAGGTCGTTCAGCGGGCGCTGCTCAAACTGCGGCTGGGCGTTCGGTGTGCGGGCCTGGGCCACATACAGCGCGACGTCCTCGCGGTCATAGAAAGCCCTCTGTGCCGGGCCGGGGAGCCCAGGCATTGCGATACCCTGCTGATTCGTGGCCGCCGGGAGGAGCGTGTCGCCCTCGAGCTTGAATCGCTGATAAAAGATCGAGCCGAGCGCAATGATCACGATGCCCGTGTGGACGCTGAGCACGCCAAGATTTCGGAAGTTGAACTCGATGCGCCGGATCGTCGCGACGATCATGTTGATGACAAAGAGAATCAGCGCGAGGCGCATCGGCCACCACGCGTAGAACTCAAGTTCTGTCATCTCAAGAATCGGAAGGCGTCGGACGGTCGTCGACTTGTAGGTCTCTACGAATTCGCTGAAGAGCATGAAGCCCGATCCGTCACTCGTGTGATACTTCAGGTGCGGCCAGACCCCCGCTCGCCAGATGAGGGTGATGCCGACGCCGAGGATCAGGACCATAAGGAACATGGTGACGAATCGCAGCGGTGCCGACCGGTCGCGCATCGAAGCGCGGACGAACCAGATCGCGAGCAAGATCGGCAGCCCGATCATGGCCAGATACATGGCGCACACGATGAGCAGCGTCGGGATCCGCGCGATCATGCCGATGGGGACCGACGCGAGCGTGGCGTACAGCGAGACGAAGAGGAGCAGGACCACCGCGAGCGGGATCGAGCTGCATGCCCGGAGCACCAGACGCAGCGGGGTCCAAGCCCCGGTCAGGTTCGCATCTTCCCATGCCTTATTGCGCTGCCACTTTTTGCTCATTGATGTGTGCCCGCTATCGGTTTCTATTTGACAGGAATAGTACGCATCTCATCGGAATTATTCTAAGTTACACGCCCCGATAGACCCAAGTTGGGGCAGATTTCGATCCCATCACATCGGCCCAGACACGGCCGTCTGGGCACCCGTCGCTCACCTCGACAGCGATGACGCCGGCCGGGGTCGCGTCTGCGTTCAACCTGAAACGATCTTGGTCGAGACCGATTGCCTTGGCTCCATTGATCGTGCCCATCGCGAGGAGTTGCTTTGGACCTGGTCTATTCTCGTGCCACAGCAAACGCATTTCGTCCAGCGTGCTCATCCGATGCGGGGTGTCCAGATTCACGATGGAATCTGTACCGAGGCAGACATTGATGCCGGCGTCCAGCATGTCCTGGTAACGATGTGGTCCGAAGTGATTCGCGGCTTGGAAGTACCTCGATGCCCGTGGGCAGTACGCCACGCTCGTGTGCGTCTCAGCAAGTAGTTCGATACCCTCGTCCGTTGCGTCGTTCACATGGGCGACCAGCATTGGAGCGATCTGCAGCGCCGGTCGGAGGTGCTCGATCGGGTGTTTGCCCTTGCCGAGCATGTGAAGGATGGAGTCTTCCCAAACACCGAAGCGTTCGAGCATTTCTCGCTGAGGCCCTGTGCCTTGTTCGACGAACTGGCGTTCCTCCGGTGTCTCGGCGAGGTGCGTGCAGGTGGGCAGGCCGAGCTCAGCCGCCGCCTGAGCCACCCATGTGTAGACGCTGAGATCGATGGTGTTCGTCGCGTGGGGCTGGAGCCCGAGCCGCACGCCGGAGCCCTGCAATGCGGTGCTCAGATCAGGGTACTGTTCACGGAGAAACGCCTCGACGCGCCTGATCGCACCCGGGGCAGAGGCGCCGATCCCGAAAAACTCGAGGTAGGACACCCCGATCAGGGGAGAACGAGCGAGGGTGCGGATCGGTGCCCCGCTGAGGCGACCAGCGGGTGCGCCGGCGATATCGCCGACCGCGATCACCCCTCCGGCCAGAGACCGCTCGATCCCCTGGCGGACGCACTCTCCGATCTGAGCGTCCTCTATGGCTCTGTTCGCGCGGATCATATCGACCCAGCGGACAAATCCGTCGCCTGGGACGTGTGGCTGCGGGCCGATGTGGGTCAGGTCCAGGTGTGTGTGGGCGTTGCAGAGAGCTGGCATCAGCAGCTGATCGTGCAATGTCAGCTGGGGGATTCTTTGATGTGTGAGTTCTTGCGGGAGAGAAGGTGTCTCACCGGCGAACCGGACCCGAACCAGACCGTCCGCCCGCTCAAGGACAAGCGTCGCGTGCTCGATGATGCCCAGAACAGGATCCGCGATCGCGCGTGCATCGACCCGGACGATGCTTTGCGGGAGAGTGTTCTGTGCGGAATCTGACAGCAAGCCGCGCAGGAGCGCATCCGAGTCGTACGGGGCGTGTTCGTCGCGTGGGGCTGGATTCATGCCTCCTGATGATATGTGCCGATTGAGTGGAAGCTGCGGGAAGTGGGATTCTGGGCGATCACCGCTGCACGCGGCATTCGGGTCTCATACCATGTTGGAGTCGCGTTCGCATCGCGCGGGGTTCGTGTCGCTGCGTCGCTCAATGTACTGACCAGGAGCAGATCATGAAGATCACCCATCGCATCGCACGCGGGCGCACGCTCGCCCTGACCACCCTGCTCGTGACTGTCGCGGGCCTGGGCACGGGCTGCGTGAGCCAGCAGGAATACGACAAACTCTACGAGACGAACCAGTCGCTGCGGAGCCAGAACCAGGAGCTGCAGAACCGTTTGGGCACCCTCGAATCGAACAACTCCCAGCTCCAGGGCTCGGCCGGCGATGCGCAGAGCGTCATCGGGCGTCTGCGGGGCGAGAATAGCACGTTGCGTGATCAGCTGGCTGCCTCGCAGAACGCGTTCGCTTCGCTCGAAGACCGGATGAACTCGCTCTCGATCGTCCAGCTCGACCCGGCGACGGATCGCGCCCTGAGCGATCTGGCCTCGCAGTACCCGGACATGATCGTCTACGACGGTGAGCGAGGCATGCTGCGGTTCGTCTCGGACCTGACCTTCGCGTCTGGATCGGACCAGGTCCAGTCCTCCGCGGTCGAGTCACTCAAGACGCTCGCGAACGTGCTCAGCAGCAACGCCGCGAGCAAGTACGACGTGGAGATCGTCGGTCACACCGATGATGAGAAGCCCGGCGCGAACACGCGGCGTAACCACCCCACCAACATGCACCTTGCCGCGCACCGTGCCATCTCCGTCCGGCAGACGCTGGGCAGCGCGGGGCTCGACTGGAGCCGCATGAGCGTGATGGGCTGGGGCGAGCACCGTCCGATCGTGATGAACAACAAGGGCAAGGGCACGCCGCAGAACCGACGAGTAGAAATCTACCTCGTCCCATCAACGCGGAACGCTTCGCTCTCGAGCCCAACGCTTGAGAACGCGACCCCGAACACCACGAGCACGCCCGTGGATTCACGTCCGAAAATTGACCCGACGAAATAACTCGTACGGGATCTCAAAGCAAGAGCCGCGTGCACAGCCACGCAGCTTTTTTTGTGGCTCCAACTCCCCGGGTGTGGGTTCTCAGTGCACCGATTATCGATTAGACTTGATCCTCACGATGCACTGAACCGGAGTACCCCTTTATATGTTCAACCCTGCACTGATCGCTCCAGTCTTCGTGTGTGCCCATCTGAGCATCGGTGCGCCGGTCGAGTGGCTCGCCCCAGTGTCGGGCAGCTGGGAAGACGGGATGAACTGGAGCGGCGGGATCGCGCCTGGGAGCGCCGTGGACGATGTGTACCTGCTCCATGAGACCGCGTACGACGTGACGATCAATCAGGCGCAGCTCAGTCGCTCGCTGCAGATCACCAATCCGCAAGCGGGGTTGCAGATCGCGGACGGTGCGAGCCTGACCCTCTTTGGTGGCATCGAGAACAACGGCACAATCATCATCAACCCCAGCTCCGGTCAGAACGGCGCATCGGTCCAGGCGATCCTTGATGCAGAGATCAATGGCAGTGGCGTGCTGCGACTCAATGGGCAGCAGAGAGGGCATGCACGCCTCAACGGCTCCGGGATCGAGCTCACGCACGGCGCAGATCACACGATCGAAGGAGCTGGGTGGGTGTATGCGTCCCGTATCGCCAATTTGGGCACGATCGCCACGCGACCCGATCAGCCCTCGGCGCTCTGGCTCGAGGGTGAGATCGTTCAATCTGGGGACGGGACGGTGGTCTCCAGCGGCCAGCCGATCATCTTCCGGGGTGAGAGCGTGGTCGAGGGCGGGGTGATGCGCGCCGAGAACGGTGGCTGGTTCCAGAGCCGAGCGGACTCGCTGACGCTGCGTGATGTTGAGCTGATCGGTTCGATTGATCTCGAACTCGAAACCCAGCGGCAGTTCTGGTTGGCAGGGACCGTCACGCACCATGGCGAGATGACGACGAGCTTGTCCGGCTTCGGCGGTGACATGCTCATCGCGTCGGGAGAAGACACGCTGCTGACGGGCGACTGCACCATCCGGTTCGATTGCAATCATCCCCCTTTCAGCACAGGATGCCGCATCCTCGTGACGCAGCAATCAACGCTCACCTTTGATAGCAGCGTCACGCTCGAGGGTCGCGGGACGGTGCAGATCTCCGATGGCTCGACACTGATCAACAACGGGCGGATCGTCTCAAACATCCCGGACGAAGGCATCGTGATCACGGGCCATCTTCAGGGGAACGGCGAGCTCATCGCGGACGGCTCCAAGATTTACATCGGCGATGTCTGCGAAGGACAAACCATCACGCTGATCGGTTCGCCCGAGCTGCTGACCGGGAGTGGTTCGCTTCTGCGGGATGTCCGCTTCACCACCGATTACACGTACCGGGGCACCGGCGCGAGTCTGCGGCTTGGAGGGACCATCGAGACAGACCATGACATGGTCATGTTCTTCAATAACGGGCTTTTCATCGAGGAGGACTGTTCGCTTGGAGGCAACGGGCAGCTCTTCGTTTCATCGATCCTCAGGGTCGCCGCGGATACGACTCTTGTTATCGGAGAAGACTTCAAGGTCATCGGCGGGGGCTCAATCACGACAACTGGAGATGAGAGTCGGATCATCCTTCGTGGAACTGTGCAGGGCCCCGGGTTCGTGCAGGCGGCGATTGGGGGCGATGGCGGAAAGATCATCGCATCGGCATCCGGAACTGAGCTCGACCATGCGGCGCTGAGCAACGTCGAGCTCGCATCCGGCGAAGACGGTGTTTTCGAAGTTTACAGTATATTCAACCGCACAACGCTCACCGATATCCATGTCAGCGGCGAACTCCTGCTTCATCGGGTCCAGGAGTTTATTGGCAACCTGCGCATCGATGGCGCGGTGCGGGTCGACCACGATTCGGCGATTGAGATCATGAGCGGCGGAGCGATCGACGGTTCGGGTGTGATTGAGCTGATCAGCGAACCCGATGAGTTCGCCCGACTGGAGTCGATGGAGATCGATGGCAGAACCAGCGTGAACGGCGTGACGGTCTCAGGCGACGGGATACTCACCGGCCCGATCGACTTCGGGGGCACGCTGGAGGTCGGCGGCGAATCGGGGCTGATGCGCCTCGACGGAACCGTTCTGACTGATGAGGCGCGTGTGGTGCTGGACATCGCGCAGGAGATCAATCCGAACGTGCACGACCGGATCCTGATCGAGCCGCAGAGCTCGGTGCATCTGGCGGGGACCCTCGAGCTCGTTGCGAACCCAGACCTGCTCAAGGCGGGCATGCGTTGGGAGATCATGACGGGCGCGGGCATCGAGGGTGACTTTGACCGGTTCGTTTTCCCCGATGCACCGACCGGATCGAGCTTCCTCACCGAGCAGGAGGACGGCTGGTACGGCGTCGTGCTGACGTGCACGGGGGATCTCAACCGTGACTTCCGGCTGAACTTCCACGACGTCTCGCGGTTCATCGCGGGCTTCATCGGCCAGGCCTGGTACGCGGATCTCAATCAGGATCAGCGCTGGGACTTCTTCGACGTGACCGCGTTCCTGCAGGCGTACAGCGACGGGTGCTACATCGACTGATCAGGCGTTCTCTTCCGTTACCCGTGGCGGGGCGATCGCGAAGAAGAACGATACCGCGAGCATCAGGAAGCCGCCCGCGGCGACGGGGAGTGTCCAGCCCGCATTCAGCAGGGCCTGACGCTCCTGCGTGATGGGCGGCGGGCGGTTGGTCACCTTGATCGCGGCCCCCCACTGCCATGTGTATTCGCGGATCTCGTCGTCGGCTCGCTCGGGCTCGGGCTCGCCGCGGAGCTCGGCGTTCACCCTGCGTCGCATGAAGCTCTTGCCGGACTCGGGGAACCGCTTGGATTCCAGCTCGATCGTGCCGTCGCGCTTGAACTCGTAGAAGTCATAGCGGAAGAGATCCCGACGGGCCTCGCCGGTCGTTTCGTTTTCGGTTCGACCGATCGACTCGTGGCGTGGATCCTTCGCCGGCTCAACGCCGAACGGGGTGCGGGTGACAATCGCGAGGCGGAGCTGGATCTCATCGCTCGCGATGCCCTCCTCGAACTCCTGCAGGGTCATGCCTGATCGGTCTGCGAAGAAGTACATCCCGAACCACTCTCGCTGGCGGTCAAAGAGGGTCGGGAGCGCGTGCTTTGGTGGGTAGACCACGTCGAGCTCGAGCGATTCGTCGGCGTACTCGACTCGTATCGCCAGGGAATCATCCGAACGCTGGATCTCTTCGATCGAGACGTCCCGACCTGCGAAAGTGAAGTCCGTGCTCGCGACCTCGTTGTATGCGAAGAGCGGGTGATCGACGCGCTCGTAGTACGCGCCGATGCGCTTGGTCAGGGAGATGCCCGCCACGATGATCGCGACAATCGAGAGGAGGAAGAGCATCCACCAGATGCCCCGGCGTTCCCTGTGTGCCTGCTGCGCGGGTTTGCTGTGATCAGTGCCCATCGTCGTGGGATGTTTCTTCCCCGTGGTCGCTCGCGTGCGAGGCGTGGTCGGCAGGGGCGACATCGGAGAACAGCCCCGGCGTCAGCCCAGTGCGCCCGCGCGACCTGCTCGCGGTCGAGTGCTCGACATGGTGCGCGTAGCCGAGCTTGGTGTAGTAGTCGTGCTCATCCATGGGGTCGCGGTGCGTGGCGTGCCCTTCGTAGAAGTGCGCCCAGAACTCGGCTTCGTCCTTGCCCGGTGTGTTCCGGTAGTACTCGAGGCCGTGCTTG
>JAEPOJ010000014.1:50186-83001 GCA_017642965.1 Phycisphaerales bacterium | reverse complement strand
GACGCAAGAGATGCCGGATGTTTGAGAGCTGTTCGAGTTCGTCGTATGCGTTTAGCATCCTCCCTCGGTCATCCGGGGGAGGTGGCCCGCCGAAGGCGGGTCGGAGGCGGCTCTCGATTTACTATGAAGACCTCCTCCGCCTTACGAGCGAGGGACAATGACAGTCTTGTGCTAGACTCGGCGAACATGCTCCTGGATCCAATCCCATTCCGTCAGGCGATCCGGCCAACGTCTCGGGCCAAGACGCGCGCAAAGGCACTCAGGGGCGACATGTCACCTGCAGAGTTTCGGTTGTGGGGGAGCCTGAAAGGCCGCCGGCTTGGTGGATTGTAGTTTCGGAGGCAGATGCCTCTGGGGAGCTACATTGCAGATTTCTACTGCCCCGCGGTGCGGTACGTGGTCGAAGTGGACGGGGCGACTCACGCTGAGAATCGGGATCACGATGCGCGTCGCGATCGCTGGATGAGGGGAGTTGGTATCGAGATCCTGCGGATCACACCGAGGCAGCTTGCCCTTGAGTTCGATGGTGTTCTTCAGACGATCTTGACAACTGCGCGGGAGCGGATCGAGCAGATCGAGTTGAGGAAGACGGATCAAGGGGGTTGAAGACCCCCTCCGCCTCACTGCGCTCGGCACCTCCCCCGGATGACCGGGGGAGGACGCAAGAGATGACGGAAATATGAGAGCAGTTCGTCTAACTCGTATACGTTCAGCATCCTCCCCCAGTCATCTGGGGGAGGTGGGGCCGCCGAAGGCGGAGTCGGAGGGGGGCTTAAAGAAGATTGGGCATCCGACTTCGTATGCCGACTTCGAACTCACTCCTTCGCCGACAGCGATTGCTCCGCTTCGGCGACGCACCGGTCGATCCGGGCGACGGCGGCGTCTTTGCCGATGATGGCGAGGGTCTGGCCGAGGGGGGGGGAGACGGGGCCGCCGGTGACGGCGACGCGGAGGGGCTGGGCGACCTTGCCCATGCCGACCTCGTGCTTCTCGCAGAAGTCCTTGACGGCCTGCTCGATCGCGTCGGGGGTGAACGGGTCGATGGTGGCGACCTCGTCGCGGAAGACCTTGAGCATCTCCAGGCCCTTGGCCTCGCCCTTGAGCAGGGCCTTGTGGAGGGCCTTGCCGTCGAACTCGATGGCGTCGTCCTCGACGAAGGCGAAGCCAACAACGTCACGACCGTCCGCGAGGGTCTTGCAGCGGGTCTTCACGGCCGGGGCGAGCATGAGCATGTCCTCGGCGCTGAAGCGCTCGCAAAGCGCAGGGTCATAGCTGGTGGCCCATACCCGCCAGCGGGCGGCGAAGTGCTCGTCGGGCAGCTCGGCGATGGCGTCGGCGTTGAAGCTGAGCAGCTTGACGCGGTCGAACTTGGCCTGCCCCTTGCCCATTCCTGAGAAGCCGTAGTGCGCGCCGAGGTAGTCCATGTCGAAGCGTTCGACATCGGTGCCGTCCTCGTTCTTGGCTTTGGGGTTCCAGCCGAGCAGGGCGAGGTAGTTGTTCAGCGCCTCGGGAAGATACCCGGCCCGGCGGAAGTCTTCGACATCGATCTCGGGCAGGTGCACATCGAGGAGGCGGGCGAGGGCGATGAGCTGGTCGCTGGGCAGCTGGCGGGTTTTGTCCTTGAGCCACTTGGCGAAGTCGGTGTCGCTGAGCCCGTCGATGGGTGAGGCGTCGAGCTTGGCCTCCTTGACGGCCTTCTTCGCGGTCTTGTCCTTGTCACGCTTGCTCATCTTCGAGCCGTCGGGGTTGAAGATCAGCGGCATGTGCGCGTAGGTCGGGACCTCGAAGCCCAGCGCCTGCTGGATGGCGATGTGGCGGGGCGTGTTGATCAGGTGCTCCTGGCCACGCAGAACGTGGGAGACGCCCATGAGCGCATCGTCGACGACCACCGCGAGGTGGTAGGTGGGGAAGCCGTCGCGTTTGCGGATGATGAAGTCGTCGAACTCGTCGGGCCCGACGGTGACATCGCCCAGGATCTGGTCGTGGACGGTGATGGGGGCGTCGGGCATCTTGAGGCGCACGACATGCGGATCTCCGGCCTCGAGTCGCTTCATCCGCTCCTCGCGTGGGATGTCCAGCGCGGAGCGATCGTACTTGTAGCCGACCTTGGCGTCGATGGCCTCCTTGCGCTTGGCCTCGAGCTCCTCGGGTGTCTCGAAGGCGGGGTAGGCGTGGTCGGCCTCGATGAGCTTGGCGATGTGTTCGTTGTAAAGGTCGAGGCGCTGGGACTGGTAGTAGGGGCCGACGTTGCGGTCGTCGCCGCCGATGGTGCGACCGTTGTAGTCGATCTCGGGCCCGTCGGCCCAGTCGATGCCCAGCCAGGCGAGGTCCTCGAGGATGCCCTTGGTGGAGGACTCGGAGGAGCGGGTCTGGTCGGTGTCCTCGATGCGGAGCAGGAACCGTCCGTTGTGGCCCTCGGCGGCGGCACGCCGGGCGTAGGCCCAGCACAGCAGCGCGGTGCGGGCGCCGCCGATGTGCAGGTGCCCGGTGGGGGAGGGGGCGAATCGGGTGATGACGGTGTTGGGATCGATGGGCATAGGACAGGATTTTAGGGGGGCGAAGGCGAATCTTCCCATCGGGTGGCCAACGCCTCGTCGGTGGCGCGATAGCCGCAGTAAATGCATTGGCCGCGGTTCACGCGTTTTCGTTGGACGAGCCAGGATCGGAAGTGGTGGATGCGGGAGAGCACGATCCAGATCCACCAGGGGATCGAGAGGACGAGGGCGATGTGGGGCAGGTTGAAGTCGAATCCGATCGTTGACGCTGGACGCTGCAGCTCGAACCGCAGGCGGCCCCAGTGGTAGAGGTGGTTCCAGAATGGCGTGCGCGGTTCCGCCCGTCGCTGCTCGGGTGTTCTCTGGGCGTCGAACTCCGTCGTGCGGATGCTGAGCAGGTCGATACCGCCCTGCTTGAGCAGCCACCAGCCGTTCCAGCGGGTCGTGACCGGTTTGGGGCGTGATGCGTCTGGCTCGGGCACGCGGTACTCGCGTCCAACCACGACCGCGGCCGGGGTCGATCGGGGGACGACGAATCCGACGCTCATCTCTGTGAGCAGGGCCCGCAGATTTTCATCATCCGTCAGCGACGTGCGTACGCGCTCGGCATTGACGAAGGGGCCGGTGGAGATCGGCGGGTAGAACTTGGTCATCCCGAATGCGCGGTGCTCGGCGAGCGCGAGCCCGCCGATGACGGAGATCATGACTGAGATGCAGAGCACGAGCCACTTGACGCGGTCGCGGTGCCAGGCGCGGGGCACGAGCCGTGATATGCCCCAGCTGAGGAAGAGCAGGATGCTGACATAGCCGATGAGGGTGAGGTAGCTCAGCGAGTACGTGCGCTGGACGCCTCCCGCGTCGCTGATCTGGATATGAACGCCCGGCCACCAGCTGGTGTAGGTGACGCCCTGGCCTGCGGCGTTTGGATGGGCCGGCGCTCGTGTTCTTGGGTTCCCCATCTCGAAGATGCGTGTTTGGTTGACGTGGCGGCCGAACGCGGAGTAGCCCCGGGTCGAGTAGTGGTCTGTCTCCAGGTGGTGGACCTCGAGGCGGACGCGTTGCACGTCCTGCGCGATGCCGTGCTCGTTCTCGCCGGCGACCGCGTCTTGCAGCTGGTTCCTGATCCGCCGGATGGATTCGTGCTTCCCGCTGAGGACCATCTGCAACTCGCTGAAGTAGATCGATTCTTCATCGACGGTGGCGGCGAACTGGGTGGGCTGTGTTGGTGCGTTCGCGTTGGCGAGAGCCGCGTGATCGGTGATGTGGTTGCCGATGTTGGAGACGAGCAGCAGGGCGACGATGTAGCTGGCGGTGATGACGGTGAAGATGAGCCAGAGGTAGGCGCGGGTGCCGTGGGTGGTGAAGGGGTAGCGGTCGCGGGTGCGGGCCGTGTCGCCGCCGCATTCGGGGCAGGTGTGCTCGCTCCTCTTTGGTTCGGTGCTCGATGTCATGCTCAGTGCAGCTTACCACGGGGTGTGGTCAGGGGTTGCCCGGGACGTGGTACTTGCACCAGATGCATAGGCCGCGTTTGACCCGTCGGCGCTGGATACGCCGGTAGAACGGTCGCACGCACCATCGGAGCGCGTGGAGCAGGATCCACGCGCAGGTCATCCACAGTAGAATCTCCGCGAAATGAATCGCGACAACATGCAGGCTCCCCGGCTCGGAAGCGGGCTCTGCGCGGATGACCAGGCCGTTGGTGTTGAGCAACACCCGACGGGGATCGGCGGTGCGGTTCCTCGGTGCAGGGACAGACTTGCCGTCGGCTGTCTCGCGGAACTGTGTGTAGCTCAAGTAGCTGATCAGGGGGTGGCGCCAGTAGCAGGCCTGCATTGTGTACGTTCTGGTCGAGATGTCGTCCTCCGCGATGAGCCCGATCAGCGCGTTCGGTCGATCCACTTGGGCATATCGCTCGTTGAGTTCGCCCACGAAGGATTCGAACGCAGAATCTTCGGCGATGATCTCACGCAACTCTGTGGCGGTGTAGGTCGTGCCCTTGGTGGGGGCTTGGATTTCCTCCATGCTGACCGCGGTGCCGATCGAGAGGTCATTGCGATTCCCGCGCATGCCCAAGATGAGGGTCAGCGTGAGATACGCGCAGGCGAGCGTGACGATGAGGCCGGCTCGTTTTCTTGACGGCATGGCGCGTGAACGCAGCACGGCGTGCGTGATCCAGGCGATCCACCACACGCTCGCAGCTGTTGCGGCAACTCCGGGCCAGTCCCACATGACCCGCGAGCGCTGGCTGATGGTGATGGTCGGTTCTGGGATGGCCTTATCAGCGCGGATGCCATCGGGGTTTCCTTCGTCGTACTCGATGCTTGTGGCGTTCAGTTCGGTCCGCCATGCGAATGGCCAGCCATAGGTGATCGATTCACGCTGCGTGTCAATCTTCATCAGATCAAGGAGCTCTGGGCTTGCATCATCTCCGAGCCGGTCTAGGAGCCCTCCGTTTGATCCGCCGGTGGCAAACTTGTTCTGAATGAGGGATATGCGATAGACAATCTCATCAGAGCTGAACACTCTTGGTGGGGCATCGAGGCATGCGGTGATGTTTTCACGCAGATCGTGTATGGCCTGCTGGTTTGTGCCATTGTCTTTGCGCAGGTCGCGATGCCTCACGATCGGACGGGTCATCGGGATCGTGCTCTTCTGTCCGATGTCAGAAGCCAGGCCGGGTGTGGAGAACTCGATGATGGCGCGCTGATTGCCCAGTTGTTTCTGGACCCAGGGCAGCGCCATCAGGCAAAGGAGCAGCATGAGGATGAGCCATGCGCGAGCAGCGAACTTCCGACCGCCATCCAATCGCTTTGGCGCACGCGCTCGGCGATCGGTCGGGTGCTGCCCGCATTCGGTGCAGCGGGGTTGATCTGTTGGCATCGGTGCCCCCATACTCACGCGTCCACGTGTGGTTTGCTCGCGGTTCAGGCACTATACGGTACTGCTTGCGGCCGGTTCGCCGCGATCCGGGCACGCATTGCGCATCACCGCGGTGTTTCAATCCAGCGGGGCGATTCGTGGCGTTTGCCTCTTCCAATTCTGCTGACTCTTGCTAGACTTCTGGTTGGACTCACGCACACGGGTCCCACGACAACCCGAAACCCGCGGGCGCCGCCGGCCCGCGATGCGACGGCTGGCGTTCAGATCAGTCGCACCGATGAGCCGACACGCCCGCCCGAAAGGAGGCGGCAGCCATGGCTCAAAGATCCCCGGCGGATATCAGAAACATTGCACTTGTAGGGCAATCGGGGGCGGGGAAGACGCTCCTGGCCGAACGCCTCCTGTTTTCGACGGGCACCATCGATCGCATGGGCTCGATCGAGGACGGCACCACCTTCTCGGATTGGTCCGACGAGGAAAAGCACCACAAGCATTCGCTGCGCACGAGCATGCTGCACTTCGACCACGAGGGGCACATGGTCAACATGATCGACACGCCGGGGCTCGCTGATTTCTCCGGCATGGCGATCTCCGTGTTCCCGGCGGTTGAGACCGTCTGCGTCGTCATCAACGCGCACGACGGCATCGCGCCCATGACGCGGCGGATGATGAACATCGCCAAGCAGCGCAACCTGCCACGCATGATCATCATCAACAAGATCGATGACGACGGTGCGGACCTCGAAGCGTTGACCGGTCAGATCAAGGAGGAGTTCGGCTCGGAGTGTCTTCCCATCAACCTGCCGACGCCCGACCGCAGCGCCTGTATTTCCGTCTTCGATGATGAGGGGGAGGGCGACACGCTCTTCTCGTCGGAGGAAGAAGCCCACCAGGCGATCATCGAGCAGATCGTCGAGGTCCAGGACGACCTCATGGACAAGTACCTCGAGGACGGCGACGAGCACAACATCACCAAGCAGCAGCTGCACGACGTGTTCGAGCAGGCGCTGCGCGAGGCGCACCTGGTGCCGATCGCGTACTGCAGCGCCAAGTCGGGCGCGGGCATCCCGCAACTGCTGCACCTGATTGCCTCGACGCTGCCCAACCCGCTGGAGGGCAACCCGCGTCCGTTCCTCAAGCGTGATGAGGAGGGCGGCGACGAGCACGAGTTCCACGCCGAGCCCGACCCGTCCAAGCCCGTGCTGGCGCACGTGTTCAAGTGCACCACCGACCCGTTCGTCGGCAAGCTCGGCGTCTTCCGTGTCCATCAGGGCACGCTCAAGGCCAAGTCCGAGCTGATCATCGGCGACGCGAAGAAGCCCGTCCGCATCGGGCACCTGCTCAAACGCCAGGGCAAGGAGTCGCACGAGGTCGACGAGTTGGGCCCGGGCGACATCGGGGCGGTCGGCAAGATCGACGATGTGCACTTCGACGCGGTTTTGCATGAGGGGCACGACCTGGACTCGGTGCATCTTAAGCCGCTGCCGCTGCCCAAGCCGATGTACGGGCTGGCGATCGAGCTCAAGAACCACGCGGACGAGACGAAGTTCTCGGGGGCGCTGCACAAGCTGCTCGCGGAGGACCCGTCGCTGGTGATCGAGCGGATCGCGGCGACCAAGCAGACCGTGATGCGTGGCTTGGGCGAGATGCACCTGCGGATCGTGCTCGAGAAGTTCAAGGACCAGATGGGCATCGAGCTGGAAACCCAGCCGCCGAAAGTGGCGTACAAGGAGACCATCACCGCCAAGGCCGAGGGGCACCACCGCCACAAGAAGCAGACGGGCGGTGCGGGGCAGTTCGGCGAGGTCTACCTGCGCGTCGAGCCGCTGCCCGCGGACCACGAGACGGGCTTCGAGTTTGTCAACGGGACCGTCGGCGGGTCGATCCCGCGCGGGTTCATGCCCGCGATCGAGAAGGGCGTGCGCCAGGCGCTCGAGCACGGGGCCGTTGCGGGCTACCCGATGCACGGCATCCGCGTCGAGGTGTACGACGGCAAGCACCACGACGTGGACTCCAAGGAGATCGCGTTCATCACCGCGGGCAAGAAGGCGTTCATCGACGCGGTCAACAAGGCCAAGCCCGTGCTGCTCGAGCCGTTCGTGCATCTGGAGGTCACCGTCCCGTCGGACAAGATGGGCGACATCGCGGGCGACCTGTCCACCAAGCGTGGGCGGGTGCAGGACACCAAGATGCTCCCGGGCGACATGTGCACGGTTGTGGCGGAGGCCCCGGTGAGCGAGCTGCAGACCTTCTCAACCGAGCTCAAGTCCATCACGGGCGGTGCGGGGAGCTACACGATGGACTACTCGCACGACGAGAACACCCCGCCGCATATCCAGCAGGAGGTGATTGCGGCGTTCTCGGGGCATGAGGACGAGGACTGATTGTCTTCCGTGACTCAGAGTACTCCCAGCCCGCCGATTCGTCGGCGGGTTTTTATGTACACTTATCTCAACGATGAACCGCGCCGGCGTGATCGACATCCTGCGGAAGATCCAGAGCACGCCGCCCGGGCTGCGCCAGTACAAGCTCATCGAGCAGCTCCGCCTCATGTGGTCACCTCGGAGCGGGCTTCGCGACCGGTCGATCTGGGCACGCCTCAAGGCGGGCAAGCGTCGGGCGGAGCAGGCGCCGGACGCGAGCGTGCACATGACCTGCTGCTCCTGCGGCTACGACCTCGATGGGCTGGGGTCGCCGTTTGGCCCGACGATACCCGTCGGGCCCGCGCTGTGCCCCGAGTGCGGCATCGAGTTTCCGGCGATCTGGTGATCGACAGCCATGTCATATCAGTGATCGTGCGTACTATCTTTTCCATAGGAGATACGCCATGACCGAAGCCGTCGAGACCCGCCATTTCATACAGCAGATGATCGATGCCGACATCGAGCGCGGGCAGTGGGGGCAACCGGGCGATCGCAGTGTCATCACGACCCGATTCCCGCCCGAGCCCAACGGCTTCCTGCACATCGGACATGCCAAGTCGATCCTGCTCAACCACGGGATCGCCAAGGAGTACGGCGGGCGCTTCATCCTCCGCTTCGACGACACCAACCCCGTCAAGGAGGAGCAGACCTTCGTCGACTCCATCAAGCACGATGTGGAGTGGCTGGGGGCGGACTGGGACGGCGAGGTGCGCTTTGCTTCGGATTATTTCGAGCAGATGTACGACTGGGCCGTCGAGCTGATCCGCAAGGGGCTGGCGTACGTCGATGAGCAGCCCGTTGAGGACATCCGGGCCCAGCGTGGGAATCTTAAGGAGCCGGGCAAGGAGTCGCCCTACCGCGATCGACCCGTTGAGGAGAGCCTGGATCTCTTTGAGCGGATGAAGAACGGCGAGTTCGGCAACGGCGAGAAGGTCCTACGGGCCAGGATCGACATGGGCTCGCCCAACATGAACCTGCGCGACCCGCTGATGTATCGCATCGTCAACGCGACGCACCACCGCACCGGGGATGCCTGGCACATCTACCCCATGTACGACTGGGCCCACGGGCTCGAGGACTCGATCGAGGGCGTGACCAACTCGCTGTGTACGCTGGAGTTCGAGGACCACCGCCCGCTCTACGACTGGTTCATCGAGGCCATCAACAAAGACCGCGACGAGAAGATCCACCACCCGCGCCAGACCGAGTTCTCGCGTCTGGCCATCTCGTACACCAACATGTCCAAGCGCTATATGAAGCAGCTCGTGGACGAGGGGCACGTGAGCGGCTGGGACGACCCGCGCATGATCACCATCGCCGGCTTCCGCCGGCGCGGCTACACGGCGCGATCGCTGCGGATGCTCGCGACCGACGTCGGCGTGACCAAGTTCAACGCGCTCGTGGACATGGGACGCGTCGAGAACATGATTCGCGAGGACCTCAACGAGCGGGCCCCGCGGCGCATGGGCGTGCTGGACCCGGTCAAGCTGACCATCACCAACTGGGGCGAGCACGGCGACGACGACCGCGTCGAGATGATGCCCGTCGCCAACCACCCCAAGGACGAGTCATTCGGCACCCGCGAGATACCCTTCGGCAAGGACCTCTACATCGAGCGCGAGGACTTCATGGAGGACCCGCCCAAGAAGTTCTTCCGCCTCGGGCCGGGGCGCGAGGTGCGCCTGCGGGCCGGCTACTGGGTCACATGCACTGATTACACCAAGGACGCGGACGGCAAGGTCACGGAGATCTTCTGCACCTACGACCCGCAGACCAGGGGCGGCAACAACCCGCCGCCGGATGCCGAGGGCAAGGTCCGCAAGGTCAAGGGCACGCTCCACTGGGTCCACGGCCCCAGCGCGATCCGCGCCGAGGTGCGCCAGTTCGATCGCCTGTACATGGCCGAGCGCCCGGGCAAGAAGACCGGCAACCACCTCGACGATCTGAACCCGGATTCGCTGGAGGTTCTGGATGGTGCGCTGGTCGAGCCGAGTCTCGCCAGCAGGGGCCCCGACGAGCCCGAGTGGGAGGACGGCATCCGTCGCTTCCAGTTCGAGCGGCAGGGCTATTTCTGTCTTGACCCCGATTCCACGTCCGAGAAGCCGATCTTCAACCGCACGGTGACGCTCAAGGACTCGTGGGCGAAGCAGCAGTAGCGGAACCAATCGATTCCGCCATACGAACCGGACCGCATGATCCTCATCCCCATGCAGCACGACCATGCCGGCGATGCCGAGCTGTTGGGCGATCTCCGCGCCGGCCCGTTCCGGGTCACGCACAAGCACTACACCCACGACTTTGCCCAGGGCTATCACGAGCACGACGCGGGGAGCATCGACTTTGTGCTCGAGGGTGGCGGGCGTGGCGTGTATGCGGGGCGTGAGATCGAGTCGTGCGCTGGGATGGTCGAGTTCTTCCGCGAGGAGATCCGCCACAAGTTTGTGGGCGGGGGCGGCGGGATCCGCACCATGCACGTGCTGCTCCCGGGCGACATGCTCCGCGACGAGGAAGGCCTGCGGGATATCGCCCTCGAGACGCTCACCCACACCCGGGCGCAGGGTATCGCGCTGTCGCTGCTCGCAGAGCTCCATGACCCCGACGAGTCATCGGCGCTTCAGGCCGAGTCGCTGATCCATGAGCTGATCGACGAGGTGACCCGCGCCGCGGCACGTCCGCGGGCGCGGGCCGGGTGGATCGGCGCTGTTCGCGATGTGCTTCACGAGGTGCATGACCGCCCGGTCACCCTCGCCGAGCTCGCGGAACATGCGGGCGTGCACCGCGCGCACCTGGCGCGGGTCTTCAAATCCAAGATGGGCGTCAGTGTCGGGGCCTACCACCGGGCGGTACGGGCCCAGCTGGCCGCCCAACGTCTGGCTCGCAGCGGCGTTTCGATCGCCCGCGTGGCCCATGAGACCGGCTTCGCCGATCAGGCCCATCTCACGCGAGTGTTCCGTAAGCGCTACGGCATCACGCCCAGCGCCTATCGGCAGCGCCTGCGTCGGCGCTGAGCCGCTGCCAACCCACCCAGCGTCATCACACTCAGCCCTCCGGGGGCCGGGACGGCGATCAGCTCGAACGCGCTGTCGGTGTCTTCCAGAACCAGCCAGCGGTTCTGGCCGTAGTCGAAGCTGCTCGAGCGCGTGTCGTAATCATCGCTGTCCTGCCACTGCCAGACGTCCGCGCCCGGGTCGATCGAGCGGGCGCTGATCGAGATCCAGTAGGTCTCGCCGGCGAGCAGCTCGACGCTGTCATCGAGCGTTGCCTCCTGCATGTACTCGAGTGCGCCGCTCGGTGCACTCCGGCCCGTCGCGGTTGCGGCGGTGTCTTGGGTTCCGATCGTCGTCGCGGCGATCAGATCCAGCGGGCGGATGTTCCCGTTGGGCAGCGTTCGGCTCGACCAGAACTCGATCGTGAACGTGTCGAAGTTGCTCAGGTCCGTGTGCGACACCCCCTCGCTGAGTCCCCACCAGCGGACGGCGTCGATCGTTGAGTCCGAGGCGAGCACGAAGTTGTCGGCGTGCTTGAAGTTGCGTGTCGGACGCGGCTCGCTGCTGCTGTACCACCCCAGGCCGACGTTCGCGGCGTCGGTGGTCGTTGGTTGCGCGTACACCACGCCGCCGTGCGACGGGGTGGTGAGGAGTAACAGCGGCGTGAAACATGCGATGGCGTGTGCTTTGGGCTTGATCATGCCCGAGTATGCCACGAGAAGCGGCAGGCATCTTGTACAGGAGTTGCGCGGAACGGGACTTGGTGATTGCCCCCGCATGCGGTACGCTGGTCGGGTTATTGATATCGATACAGGAGTTTCATGATGCACGGGCAGGCGAAGAGGTGTTGCATTCCGATTCTGGCTGTTGCGGTCTCGGGGAGCGCGAATGGCGCTGATATCCGATGGGCGATGCCGCAGGACGGGCTGTGGAGCGACGCGATCAACTGGGACCCGATGGTCGTCCCGGTGGCCCAGGACGATGTCAGCATTGACGTGCCGGGTCTCTACACCGTGCGTGTCCTGCTTGATGCGTTCGCCAGCTCGCTGACGATCGCCGAGGGGCCCGCTCTGGAGGTCCATTCCGGCGCGGAGCTCCTGATCGCAGGGGAGGTATCCAACCACAGCACGCTGCGGGTGCTCACGAACGCGACGCTGCGCCTCGAGAACGCATCCGCCGGGCAGTCGCCCAGCGCCCTGCTCCAATCGGTTGGTCAGGGGGCGCTCATCAGTCTCAACGCGGTCGAGCATCAGGGGGGCACGATCGAAGCCCGCTCCGGCGGGACGGTCGAGATGGTCGCGGGGCAGGTCAGCGGCGCAACGCTCCGTACTAACGATAGCGGGAGCACGATTGAGCTCGCTGGCACACGCGTCCAGAACAGCGTGCTCATGAGCGAGAATCAGGGCGCCATCCGGATGGGCAGCGGGGTGCTTGATACGATCGTCGCGCACACCCCGATCGTCATGAGCGGCGGGGACATCACGCTCTCGGGCGCATTGCAGAGCGACCTTGTGTTCGTCGATGAGTCCGTGTTTCCCCGTGCCTCGGTCGTGATCCGCGATGCGTTGACGGTCGATCAGCCGTACCGCATCCAGACCGATCTGCGGCTCGGTGTGCGGATCGAGGGCGCAGGGGAGTTTGTGATCGATCCGGACCTCACGATCAACTCCGGCATCGAGTTCGGCGCACAGACGACCAACCTCGGCACACTGCTGCTGGATCAGGACGCGCACTTCTTGTATCTCTGGCAGGAGCTGCTCACGAGCCAGGGAGACATACGCCTGCTCGCAGATTCCCACGCCGAGATCCAGAGTGGAACGCTCGAGAACGAAGGAAGCATCCGAATCGGGGGCACGAGCAAAGTCAGGTTCTCGCACGCAACGATGGAACAGTCTCCGCTCGCCGAGTTCCTTATCGAGGAAAGCGGAGAGCTGGAGCTGTCATCCTCGTCGTATGTCGGCGGCGGGTTGATGGTGTGCGATCAGGGGTACCTTGATGCCTCATTCGCCGATATTGAACTCGCTCCCGGGCAGGTGATCGACATCGCCGGGCCCGAGGCCTCCATGTACATCGTGTCGAGCACCTGTGGCGGGGGAACACTGCGTATTCGAGACGGCGCCGAGCTCGTCTTTGTCGCGAGCGAGATCGAGAACCTGCACATCGAAGACGCCGATCTTGTCACGAGCGTTGGTTCCAAGATCACCGGCCAGCTCACAAACGACGGCACCATCGGTATCTACCGGTCATCGTTGATCCTGCCAGATCACGGCGTAATCGACGGAGAGGGTGTGATCGAACTTCAGGCCAATGGCAGCAACACCCTGATCGAAACCACGGGCGGGGCACCGTTCACCCTCGGACCGGGTCAGGTCGTGCAGGGCTTCGGCACGATCGGCGCGTCCTTCATCAACGAGGGGACGATCATCGCGACGGAATCGGAACCGATCCGTCTCGGGAAGCATGGCGAGGTCGTGCAGAACACATCGCTCATCGCTGCCAATCCGAGCTGCCTGCTTCGGATCGAGGCAGGGCTTGTGGAGCAGGGGAGTTCGGGGCGCATCGAGGCCGAAGCTCAGGGGGCCAGGGTGGTGTTCGAGGATGCGCTTCTGACGGGTGGTCAGCTCCACGCTGCGGACGGGTCGATCCGCTTCGAAGGGGCGTGCGAGATCGACCAGGTGCAGGCGGCCGGTCATCTCATCGTCGCCGACAGCGCGACGCTCCGGCTCGGCCCAGGGTTGCAGTTCGCCGGCAACCTGCGCGTGTACGAGCCCGGCTCGGCGTATCCGGCGCGGCTCATGTGGGACCCGGACCAGCCGCCGCACCTCAGCGGAACAATCGATCTCTCCGGTGAAGGACTCCGCTCGTTGCTTCTGAGCTCAACCCAGAGTTTAACCCCGCTGAAGATCCCAGAGGGCGTTCGCCTTCAGGGATCCGGTACGATCCGTTCGGATATCGAGATCAGCGGCGAGGTCGCTCCCTCGAGCGAGAACGAGATCGGCGTACTCAGCGCTGAAAAAAGCGTGGTGTTCCATCCCGGGGCTGCCCTGCGCCTCAGGGTTGATGAGATCTCGGCGGATAGCTTGGTGAGCAATGAGTCGATCCACATCGGGGGGACGCTCTGCATCGAACCGCTCGATGGGGGCTATCCAGAGGGGTACTGGTCGCGCATCGTCCTGCTCGCCCCGAGCATCACCTGCGGGTTCGACACGATCGAGGCACTCGGGATCGCGGAGGGGCGGGCGATCCGCGTGAGACAGACGGGGCCCTTCCTGTCGATCGTTCATACCTGCCTCACCGATTTCGATCTCGACGGCGATCAGGACTTCTTTGATGTCAGCACCTTTATTGCTGCCTACAACGCTGGTGATCCAGGCGCCGACCTGTCTGGGGACGGGCTGCTGAACTTTTTCGATATCAGCGCCTTCCTTACCGCCTTTCAGGGCGGGTGCACGCACTGAGCAGTGTGGGGTCCAGACGGGCTTTGCCCAAGTTCACATTTCTGGGAAATCCCAAACACCTCGTGGAAATTTCATGGGGGAATTTTCCCATGCTCAGATATCATGGTGGTGGATCGCTCCGCCTGCAAGAGGGTACGGCGGGCACACACACATGAGAGAAGGGATATACGTTGATGACGATCTCACGCACACACACGGCCAGCGCGATCGCTGCCGTCTCGATTGCTTCGCTTATCGCCAACGCCGGAGCCCCGACACACAGCTGGCTCTCGCCGTTCGATGGGAACTGGACCGACAGCTTCTCGTGGGATGTGGGCACGGTGCCGGGCATGCTCGATCACGCCCAGCTCGGGCTCTCCGGGGCGTACACGGTTTCGTTCCCGACCACGAGCGCCGTCATGGAACTGAGCATCACGAACCCGAGCGCGGTGCTTGAGATTGAGAACGCGCGGGTTTTGGACCTCTTTGGTGACCTCAACAATGAGGGGCTGATTGTCATCAACCCCACATCATCCTCAAGCAGTACACGACTCGACTTCGAGGCCGACGCGATGCTCACGGGCACGGGCACGATCCTGCTCAACTCGATCGGCTCACGATCAACGATCGCGACCGGGGACGGCGTGACATTCACCCAGGGACTTCAGCACACCATCGAGGGGTACGGGCGGATCTTGGGTTCGATGGTGAACAACGGCACGGTCGACGCGAATGTCGCAACACTCACGATCGAGTTGATTGGAACCACTATGGCCAATAACTCGATCATGCGCGCGAGTAATGGCGGGCACCTGGATATCTCTGCCCTTAGCATGAATCAGGGCACGAACGGCACGATCGCCGCCGACGGGATCGACTCGATCGTTGAGTTCAGCAACGCGACCCTGACTAACGGGAATGTCCAGACAACGAATGGCGGGCTGATCGAGGTGTCCAACTCGACCTTCGATGGCGTTGATTTTCTTCAGGGACAGATGCATGTGCCCAACGCTCGGATGCTCTTTGTCCTCAACTCCATCACCAACGACGGTGTGATCACGGTCAATCCGACCAGCAGCAGCAGCGGTACCAACCTCGAATTCGAGAGTTCCGGCTCGTTCCTGGGTTCGGGCGAGGTCGTCCTCAACAGCATCGGCTCACGGGCACGCCTCCGCACAGGTGTGGGCGTGACGATGACCAACAGCGCCACCCATACCATCCGTGGGTTCGGACAGATCGAAGCAGACTTCATCAACGACGGGGTCGTGAACGCGAATGCCGCGGCGCTCGATCTCACGATGAATATCAACCCGAAGCTGAACAACGCGATGATGATGGCCACGAACGGGGGGATCCTCGATTTCGCAGCCATCCCTGTGACGCAATCTGCCTCGGGTGAAATCCTCGCAGACGGGGCTGGTTCACGCGTTGATTTCTCCGGCACATCGATCACGGGTGGGCAGATCAACGCCACCGGCGGATCGAGCGTTGAGATCTCCAACGCGACCTACGACGGCGTGACGGTATCAGGTCCGCACAACATCGCAAACGCGACCTCGCTCGATGTGTTCAACTCGATCATCAATAACGGCGTGATCACTGTCAACCCCAACGGGTTCAGCAGCGCGACCCAGCTCGACTTTGAGAACTCGGGCTCGTTCCTCGGCACCGGGGAGGTCGTGCTGAGTAGCTTGGACTCGCGTGCACGCCTTCGGACGGGCTTGGGCGCAACGATGACAAACTCCGCGACCCACACCATCCGCGGGTACGGCCGGATCGAGGCGAACCTGATCAACAACGGGCTCGTTCGCGCGGAAGTGCTCGGCAACGAGATTTTCCTCAATATTGAGAACAAGGTCAACAACGCCACCATAGAAGCCGTCAACGGCGGCGGGCTCGATTTCCAGAACATCACCGTTGACCAGACCGGGGGCGGGGAGATCATCGCCGACGGCCCGGGCACGGGCATCGATCTCAACACCTCCGTCATCCTCGGCGGCGACCTGATGACCATGAACGGCGGGCTCATCGAGGCGGTCAATACCACCCTCGATGCGGTCAACTTCAGCGGTGATATGCATGTGCTGAACGCCGTGACGCTTGCAATCTCCAACTCGATCACGAACAACGGCACCATCACCGTCAACCCGGGCGGCTTCGGGAGCGCGACGCAGCTCGACTTTGTGAACGATGGCGCGCTCATCGGGAACGGGCAGGTCGTGCTCAACAGCTTCGACTCTCGCGCACGCATCCGCACGCTCAACGATTCGATGGCGACGAATACCGCGAACCACACCATCCGTGGCTACGGCCGCATTGAGGCCGCGATGATCAACAACGGGACGATCCGCGCGGATGTCCCCTCGAACACGATCTTCCTCAACATCTCTGATAAGACCAACAACGCCACGATGACGGCCGTGAATGAGGCGGAGCTCGATTTCAACTCGATCACCGTGACCCAGGGCCCTTCGGGTCAGATCAGCGCCAACGGTGTCAACACGCTCATCGATCTTGAGACAGCGAACATCGTCGGCGGTCAGCTCGGCACGATCAACGGGGGGAGCGTTCAGGCGTCCAACTCGACGCTCGATGGCGTCGAATGCAACGCGGACATCGGGATCCCCAACGCCACATCGCTCAGTATCCGCAACGGCGTCACCAACGAGCAGGCGATCATTGTCAATGAGACAGGTGGCGGTACGGCGACCCAGCTCGTCTGGCTCGACGACTCACAGCTGGGCGGGAGCGGCTCGGTGCTGCTGAACTCGTTCTCCACGCGCGCACGCATCCTCATCTCCGGTGGTGCCACCATGGCGACCCTTGGTGAGAATCAGCGCCTCGGTGGGATCGGCTCGATCGACGCGCCGTTCACCAACCACGGCACCACCGCGCCGGGCATGAGCATCGGAACCATGTTCGCGTCGCAGCCGATCACCTATTCAGACAGCTCGGTCTTCGAAGCAGAGGTCGACGCGTCGACCGCTGACCTGCTCGACAGCACCAGCACCATCGCGCTCGACGGCACGCTGGAAGTCCAGTTTATTGATGGTTTCGCGCCGAGCGGATACTGGGCGCGCAAGATCATGGAGGGCTCGGGCATCACCGGCAAGTTCGACGCTGTCGTCATCCCGACTCCACCGGCTGGCTTCGTGACACGCGTGTATAACGACGGGAGCAATCTCTTCGTCGGGCAGACCTGCCCCAGCGACACCAACCTCGACGGGGTGCTCAACTTCTTCGACGTGTCGGTCTTCCTGAACAACTACAACTCGGGCAGCCCGGCGGCTGATCTCAACGGCGACGGCATGCTCAACTTCTTCGACGTCTCGACGTTCCTCAACAGCTACAACATGGGCTGCTGAGAATCTCGGCTTTCAATCAGAAAAGGGACGGGCCAACGCCCGTCCCTTTTTCATTCGATGGAGCAGTATGAATCGGATCAGTGATCGACCTTCGTGCCCAGCAGCGGCGAGACCTCCGCGTACACCTCGTCGAGCTGCTCCTGCGTCTTGGCCTCGATGTTGAGGCGCAGCAGTGGCTCGGTATTGGACTTGCGGATGTTCATCCACCAGCCCTCGGTGTCGAAGCAGTCCACCGTCACGCCGTCGAGCTCGTCGATGTCGCCGCGGTCGCCGAAGGTCTCCATGACGGTCTCCAGCGCCTCGTCCTGCTCTTCGTTCTCGAAGTTGATCTCGCCGGACTGCACGTACCGCATCAGCGGGGCGACCATGTCGCTCATGGGCTTGTCCGAGTGGGCAAGAACGGAGAGGAACGTTGCCATCGCGATCGCGCCGCTGTCGGCGTTGAAGTTCTTGCGGAAGTAGAAGTGCCCCGAGAGCTCGCCGCCGAAGATCGCGCCGTTCTCGGCGAGAAGCTGCTTCATGAACACGTGCCCGACGCGCCCGCGAAGTGGCTTGCCGCTGTGCTTCTCGATCTCTTCCTTGACGGCCTTGGTTGAGCGCAGGTCGTACACGATCCCGCTGCCGGGCTGCTGATCGAGGAAGTAGGGGACCAGCAGCGCGGTCATGATATCGCACGGCACGATCTGGCCCTTCTCGTCGACCGCCACGCAGCGGTCCGCGTCGCCGTCGAAGCACAGCCCGAGGTCCGCGCCCTGCTTCACGACCTCCTCGCACAGCATCTCGAGGTTCGCCGCCACGAGCGGGTTGGGCTCGTGCACAAACTCGCCCTTGGAGTTGTCGAAGTTCATCTCGATAATCTCGAGCCCATCGACCGCCTCGCCGTTCTTCCCGAAGATCCGCGGGCACATCGTTCCCGCCATGCCGTTGCTCGCGTCCACCACGATCTTGAGCGGCTTACTCGCGTCACGCCCGCCCAGGTCCAGGAACTTGAGCACGTGCTTCGCGTAGGCCTCCCACAGGTCACGCTCTTCAACGCTGGTGCCTTCCTGCGGCTCCAGGTTTTTGTCCACCATGGCCGCGTACTTGCGGACCTCGCTCAGGCCCGTCTGCTCGCCGACGGGCTTGGCCTTGCGCTTGGAGATCTTGAACCCGTTGTACTGCGGCGGGTTGTGCGACGCCGTTACAACCACGCCGCCCGAGCAGTCGAGGTAGTTGATGGCGAAGTACATCATCGGGGTATCCACCAGCCCCAGGTCGATCACCGAAGCGTGGTTGCACGTCAGCCCCCGCACCAGCTCGTCGCGGAGCGTCGGCGACGACTGACGCATGTCGCGACCGATGATCACGGACTTCATCATGGGGGTCGTCTCGCCGTCCTGCTCCGCTTCCTCGAGCAGGAACTTGGCCGTGCCGCACCCGATCTGCCACGCCATGTAGTCGGTCAGCAGGTCCGGGTAGGTGCCGCGAATGTCGTATGCCTTGAAAACGCGTCCGAGCATGTGTGTGTCTCTCCCTGGGTGGGTCGTGCAAGCTCCGGCGTCAGAGCTCAAAACTCTGCCGGGCCAAGAGGATAGCGCCCCTGATATCCGACTTCCTCCCGCACGTCGTGACGCCGCAACCCAGGCGCGGCTGAAGCGGTATACAAGCCCATGAAGCAGGCAATTCTGGCAGGAATCGGGAAACTGGCCGCGCTGGCGCTCGCGGGTGTGGGGACAGCCGCGGGTGCCGCGGGCCTTCCCGCTGGCCCATCCCTCACGATGGGCACCGAGGAACGTTCGTACATCTTCTCCTACCTCGTGCTCGATCAGCCCGAGCAGCTTGGACGAGAAGAGATGGCCGAGGCCATGCAGGGGCACTTCGCCAACATGACCCGCATGGCGGAAGCGGGGGACCTGCTCATCGCAGGCCCGCTCGCCGATCCGCGGATCGACGAGACCTACCGGGGCATCTTCGTCTTCTCGACCGCCGAGGCCGACAAGGCAAAATCACTCGTCGCCACCGACCCCAGCGTCAAGGCCGGCGTGTTCAAGCCCGAGATGTACACCATCACGTGCGACGAGCCGCTCGACGACCTGCTCCGACTCGAGAAGGAGTACGAGCAGCGCCGCCTCGAAGACCCCGAGATCCCCGACGAATGGGTCGGGCGGATGTTCGTTCTCGCCATCGGCCCCGGGGATGCGGCATACGAGCATACGGATGCCGTGCTTATCGACGCGACCATGGATCGGATCAATGATGACAAGGACGAGCTTCGCCAGATCCTCTGGCTCGACGCCACCGACGTCGAGGAAGCGAGGTTGAAGTTCAGGGCCGCCGATCTCGACGCCTGGTCGTTCTACGGCTGGTATGGCTCGCCATGCGTGGCGGAACTCAAAGACATCAACTGAGTCCAACGATCGAGCGGATCGCGTCCGCGCAGTAGCGGTACTGCTCCATGCTGTTGTACACCTGCGGGCTCACCCGGATCATCGGCGTGTCGCTCCCCGGGTTGGGCACGATCATCGACTCGATCCGGAACTCCTCCATCAGGCGTTCGCGCAGAGCTCGCGGGTCCATGCCCGGCGCGGGGATGTCGATCACCGCCAGCGGCCCCAGCATCGAATCGGGCACCAGCGGCTCGGTCCCAAGCGCATCGCTCATGAGGTTCCTCGCCTCCAGGCACATCGCCCGGTTGCGATCCATGAGTTCGTTGATTCCGCCGGGGTAAAACGCCCCGAGCGTCTCGATCGCGTCCGCCACGACAAGCATCGGCGTGCGGTCGTCTGTGCCCATGTAATCGAACTCGTGGTTGAAGGCGCTGCGGCCCGACCGTCCGATCGCCGGCTCGATGTCGTACGCGTCATTCGACAAGATCACTGGGCGGAAGCCATCTTGCCTGTTCTTGTGCACATAGAGGAACGCGCACCCCTTCGCGCTGCACAGCCACTTGTGCGCATTGCCGGTGCAGTACGTCGGGCCCCACGCCTCGATGTCCATGGGCACGCAGCCCGGCCCGTGGGCCGCGTCCAAGAGCGTCTCCACCCCGCGCGCGTTGAGTTCCGCGATCAGTTGCTCCACCGGCATCCGCACCGCCGTGGCGCTGGTGATGAGGCTGAACATCGCCAGACGCGTGCGATCCGTCACCCGGCCCATTATCGCGTCGATCACCGTATCCTCATCGATCGGGTCCCAGGGCAGGTCCACGACCACCAGCTCGGCCCCCGCCCGCTCGCAGGCCCGGCGCAGGTTGTTGATGCACGCCGGGTACTCGAAGCGGGTCACCAGCACCTCGTCGCCGGGTTTGAGGTCGATGTTCGCGATGACGTTCGCCACGCCGCTCGTCGCGTTGGAGACGAATACGAGGTCCTCGGGGGCCGCGTTGATCAGCCCGCCCAGCGCCGTCCGCGATCGATCGATAACTTTCCACAGGTCGTAGATGTAGAACCGCATCGCGTCCCGCTCGACTCGCTCACGGTGCGCCGACTGCGCTTCAAGCACCGCCCGCGGGCACGCGCCGAACGAGCCATGGTTCAGGTAGACGATCTCCGGGTCGAGCATGAACGAATGCGCGAGCTCGGGCAGCGGGGGCAGGGTCGGAGTCGGCATCGGTCAGAGTCCTCGTGCTATCGGACGCAGAATCGGGTAGGGATACACCCAGAAGTGTGGTATGCTTCTGGCGATGATACGACTGAAAAACACCGCTCGCACGGCCATATTCTCTGCGCTGATCCCCGCTGCAATATTTGGTACGCCCACCGCTCTGGCCTCAGAACCCGCCGATCATCTCTTTGGCATCACGCAGTTCGAGCTGCCCCTGCCTGAAGATATCGACACATACGTGATCGCACGATCCAGAGACTACAACCACGACGGGCGGGATGATTTTCTCTGTTTCTCCGCCGGGCTCAGGCGGTTTACGGTCTGGTTGACGTTCACGAACCCCGACGGGACTTACACGCTTTCCGATGCTCACGAGTTAGAAGGAACCAACTTCTATGAGGTCTTCACGGTTGCCGCCGCGGATATAGATGGCGATTCCATGCCGGAGATCATCGCACGGAAACGTGACTACAGCGGCTACACGATCATCGAGACCGATGGCTCACGGGAGGTCGTCGACGTGCCGGACATGGGCGGGATCGACTTCGGTAGCAACGACTCGTACGCGCCCATGGTCGAGCACGCCGACTTCGACAACGACGGCATCGAGGACCTCGCGTTCACCACGAGGTTCAGAAGGCTCCACATCCGCTGGTCCTCGCTGCCCGACGGGGCAAGGCACACCGTCATCAGCATCAACGAACTGCAAGACTCATCGATGATGTACCGGCCAGCGGATTATGACCTCGACGGCGATATCGACCTGCTCCTGCACCTCGAGGACACCCAGCAGCTCATGCTGGTCCCCGGCTTGGGTCAGGTTGGCTTTGGTCAGCCGATCAACATTCCTTCGGTACCCCAGACGCTCGACACCGCCGAGATCCCGATCCCGTGCCAGCTCGATGCGGACCCGTCTTACGATTTCGTGCAGCGCGGCCCGGGTGCGAACGACATCAGCGTCTACTTCAACGCTCTGGGCGCCAACCCATCAGTGGAAACCTCGGCCTATGACGAACCGCTCCTCCCGCTGGAGGTGGTGCAGGACCTCGATGGCTCAGGTCAGCCGGAGCTCGTTGTCGCCAGGACCGAACCGATCACGTCTTTCCCGTTCGATGCCGTGCTGCAGATGGTCTTCGACATCGGGGCAACCGAGCAACGCCTGCATCCCAGAGAAATCGGCTGGTTGCTTACGGGGGACGCCACGTACGCAAACGACTTCTACCCCGTGCCCAGGGTCACCCTGCACGACGCTGATGGTGACGGCACGCCCGAGATCCTGCCCGTCGGCACCGAAGAACAGCAGGTGCTCTCCCAGAACCCCATGCCCGAACGTCCTGAGGACTACTTCGGCTCTGCGTCGTACTATCTCGACTCGAACCCGGTCCACGTTCTCCCCGTCGATCTCGATGCGGATCCTGAGCTTGAACTCGTCGTCTCGACCGCGGACGCACTGATCATAGTGGATCCTCAGAGCGGAACCGTCACCAGCTACCCCGACTTTGGGTACGTCTTCATCACGCTGTCCGCGGATCTTGAGGGCGACGGGCAGCCCGAGCTGATCGCCGCCTCAACCACATCCGGGCGGTTCTACATCGTCGGCATTGTCGGCGACGGGACGCTGAAAATCCTTGATACCTACATTTTCGAGGGCGAGACCCGCCTCAACAGCATCGAGGTTGCCGATTTCAATGCGGACGGTCGTGATGACCTCATCGTCCTTCTGAGCGATCAGCGACGCATTCATGTGTATGCGGGCGAAACAGGGCCGGCTCTCTCTGGGCTTTCGCAGATCACCGCCCTTCCGGGAACACTGAACTACAAGCCCGCTTCGCTCGATTTCAACAACGATGGGCACCTTGACTTCGCGGTGGGGGACATGACCGCGCGGGAGATCAGGCTCTTCGCGGGCGACGGCACCGGGCAGTTCACGCAGAGCCACGCCATCAGCTCGGGATACCCGTACTGGATCACCGCGGGGGATATCGACGGCGACGGCAACACCGATCTGGTTGTGCCATCGTACATTTACCAGTCCGTCATCCATTACCTCGACGCGGATGGACAGCTCCTGCGTGATGAGTTTCTTTCAACCGGCGACGGGACCGAGGCGATCATCCTGGACGTCGATGACGACGGCGATCAGGATCTGATCTTCTCGCAGACCTACTCATATGCTGGTATTTCTAATATTTACCTGCAAACTGAAGATGGCGATTTTTCGAGGCAGCCCCTCCCGTTTAATAACTCAGACGCCACCGGCATCGCAGCAGCAGATGTGAATGGGGATGGTGCACAGGACCTTGTGGTCACTGGCTCTGGTAACCGCAGCGTCCGCATCCACTACGGCATCCCCGACGCTGTCCCTTGCCCTGCCGACCTCAACAATGACGGCGAGCTCAACTTCTTCGACATCAGCGCCTTCCTCACCGACCAGCCCGACTACAACGGCGACGGCGAGTTCAACTTCTTCGATGTCCCCGCCTTCATCCAGGACTTCAACGCCGGCTGTCCCTGACGCAAGCTCGCCCGAATCCGCACGCATTCCGGGCCAAATCGGCTACACTCATCCCATGAGCCAGCCATACCGCGTGCGACTCGAGGCCTTCGAAGGCCCCATGGATCTCCTGCTCTACCTCATCCGCAGCCATGAGGTCGATATCCACGACATCCCCATCTCCACCATCACCGACCAGTACATCGGGTTCCTCGATGATGTGGATCGCATCGACATCGACGTTGCCGGCGAGTTTCTCGTCATGGCTTCAACGCTCATGGAGATCAAATCTCGCATCCTCGCTGCTGAGGCGGACCGCAAGGACCGCGGCGACGAGGAGGAGGGCGACACGCCGATCGATGAGCCGGGCGTAGATCCGCGGGCCGAGCTGGTCCAGCAGCTGCTGGCCTACAAGAAGTACCGCGACGCGGCCGACGCCCTCCAGCAGCGCCAGGAGACATGGGAGAAGCGATACCCGGTCAAGGCCGCCGGCATCGACAGCGACGCCGTCCGCGAGGCCGCGGACGAGATGGGCGAGCTGGAGATGGAGGATCTCGACCTGTCCGATCTGGTCGAGGCGTTCCGTCAGATTCTTTCGAGCGTCAACTTCGACCGCCTGGGCGAGCACGAGGTCCTCTCCGACGAGACACCCCTCGAGGTTCACGCCAGCAACATCCTCGAGAACCTCCAGCAGCGTGTCAAGACCGGCAACGCGGGCGCACTCCGCCTTCGCTCGATGATCGTCGGTAAGACCCGCGCCGAGTGCGTCGGCATGTTCCTCGCCATCCTCGTCCTTGTCCGCGACCAGCGCGTCAGCGTCACCATGAACGAGGGCGAGGTCGAAATGGAACTCAAGGACGCCGATGACCAGAACCTTGAGATCGCTTCCGTCGTGGACGAGTTTGATTGATGTCTGGGTTCGCGATTCATCTCCGCCCTGTCATCAACTCCGACATCGAGATCTTCTTCGAGCACCTGCAGCACCCCGGCGCGCAGCAGATGGCCGCGTTCATACATGAGGACCCGTCCGACCGAGGCGCGCACGATGCCCACTGGTCTCGCCTCCTCGCCAGCGACGACATCATCGCGCGCAGCATCGAGCTCGCCATGCCAGACTCGGATGCCGTGCTCGCCGGGCACATCATCAGCTTTACCATGGAGGGCGACCGCGAGATCACCTACTGGATCGACCACCACCACTGGGGCAAGGGCATCGCGACCGAGGCGCTGCGCCGGTTCCTCGCTGTTGAGACCACCCGCCCGCTCTACGGTCGAGCCGCGCTCGACAACGGATCTTCCATCCGCGTCATGGAAAAGAACGACTTCCGCCTGCTGCGTCAGGAGCGGGGCTATGCCAACGCCAGGGGCGCTGATATTGACGAGGTGGTTATGGTGCTGGAGGCCCTGGATCATGAAGACTGAGCCCGATCGCCCGGTTTTCCATGCTTTTGGGCCTTGTCGCTGCGAGAATCAGTGAGCATGGGCTAAGGTATCATCAAGCCCATGGCCGTTCCATGCCGATCTGATGAGCATACGATCATGCAACTCGGGCACACAACAGGGTCAATACTCATGAGCAACGATAACGCGAACGCGGGCAGCAACAGCAGCTTTTCACACGCATTCCTTCCGGGGCTCATCCTCGGGCTGATCATCGGTGCCGTCGCCGGTGCCTTCCTGCCGGACTTCCTCGGCGGGACCAAGATCCCCGTGAACCCCAACTCACAGGTGACGCCCGGCACCGGCTCGTCCCGCGATCGAGGCGATGACATGACGCCGGAAGAACTGCTCGACGAAGCGCAGCAGCAGGCGGAAGACCTGGCGGATGATCTCGAAGAAGGCGCGGACGACGCGGCAGAGGATCTCCAGCAGAACCTCCCGACCGATCCGCCCAGCGACGGCTGATCAGCACCCAGATCAATGATCGATGCCCGCAACCCCGCCAAGCAGGCGGGGTTGTTTGCTACCATGAACCCATGAGCCCCGACGCCCGCCAACTCATCGCCCAGCACGCCCGGACCACCCAGCTGCTGGGAGTCGACTTCCTCCCGCTGGGCACGGCGCCGCAGGGGCTGAGCACCCAGCAGGCGGCGGGCGAGATCGAGCCGAAATCCACGCCGCAGCCATCAAACCCGCTCCCCGATGCCGCCACGCCACCAGACGCCGGCGAACTGAATCGCATGGCGGCGGTGCCCCTCGCCGAACTCCGCGCGCAGAGCGATGCGATCTCGGACGCGCAGGCCCGTCTGGACGCGCTCAGAGCCCGATACGAGCAGGACGCGCCGCATCAGCATTTCAACACCAGCTTCACCAACATCGTCTTCGGTGAGGGGGCCGCCGACGCGGACCTCATGTTCGTGGGCGAGGCCCCGGGCGAGCAGGAAGACCAGACCGGGCGTCCGTTCGTCGGTCGTGCCGGTCAACTGCTGGAAAAGATGATCGTCGCGATGGGGTACTCACGCGAGAGCGTGTACATCTGCAACGTCCTCAAGACACGCCCGCCCAACAACGCGACACCTACCAGCGAGGAGGCGCGCCTCTGCGCGCCCTACCTGCTCGAGCAGATCCGCATCATCGAGCCCAAGGTGATCGTGACGCTGGGCCTGCCCGCTTCGCATTTGCTCCTGGGAACCACCAGCCCGATGCGTTCGCTCCGTGGTCGCTGGCACGCGTTCCCACCGCCGTCATCCAGCGGCGGGATCATCTCGGATCAGGACCTCGACGCGTACCCGAGCATCGAGGTCATGGCGACGTACCACCCCGCGTACCTCCTGCGCTCATACACCGAGGAAAACCGGCGCAAAGTCTGGTCAGATCTGCAGATGGTCATGGAGAAGCTCAAGGGCGTTTGAGCGTGCTACCGGACGAGATACGCGGGAATTCGGACGCTGCAGCGTCATTTCAGCACGCGTGTGCATCCGCACCTGAAACGACGCGTACAAAATGTCGAAAGAAACTGTCAGCGGACGGAACCAACCCGCTGTCCGTATCGAACAGTTCATCGTCCCCCCGCCTGTGCAGGTCTCGCACGGGTGATGAAAAGAAGACACGCACGGTTTGTTATCGGCACCATGTGCCGAGGGTTTCGGCCCATCGCAGCACCTCGGTGACTGCCCAATCATGACCCCCACGAGACTCGGCGCTTGGCCTTCGGGCTGAGTGCCGGGTTTTTCTTTGTGCACACCCAACGCCACACGCCACCACCCAGACACGAAAAAGCACACCCCAGGGTGTGCTTTGTGGTTTGAACGCTGCGGTGCGGTGCCCCGGTTAAGGCCCTTCGTCCTCGTGATCGTGGCCCATCATGTCGTGGGCCGCGTCTTCGAGATCCTCGAGGTTCTCCTCGATCACGTTGGTGTAATCGATCTCCGTATCGGCGGGGAGCTTTTCGATTCGTGTAATGAACCACGCGGGCGCCGAGCCGCCGCCCCAGTTGACCGTGAAGTCGAACTCGACCTTGTCGCCGACGCTGTATCCATCGAGGCTGACTTCATCGCCCAGGGGGAAGGGCATGGTCATCGAGCGCATCCCTGCGATCCCTTCGGGCGTCACGCTGACCGTGCCGTCCTTGGTCTTGAAGTCGCGGATCTGCTCGTGGCGGATCTTGAGCTCGCTGTTGGGCACATTGGGGTCCGGGAGCGAGGTGATCTCGCCCCTGATTCCGCTGTAGGTGTCGGGCTGGCGATCCGCGTCCCCGTGATCGTGGTCATGGTCGTGATCATGACCGTCGTGATCGTGGTGCGCGTGCGCATCAGACTGTGGCGCGTCGCCGCTCGTGTTGGTGTCGCTGCAGCCGACGAGGGCGAGCCCAGCGATCAGCGCGATCGCGCCGGGTGTGATCATGCTCTTCATGCGTGTCCTCCTTGCGGTGGGCGGTTGTGCCTGAGTGTCAGCATCATGGTAGTCTCGCGCCGGGACGACATGAAAAAACCCGCTCGCTTGAGCGGGCATGTTTCTTCAATCGTTCGCGGGGCTCAGGCCTTCTCGACAGAGAGGAACTGCTCGACGGACGAGAGGTCCGGGGCGATGTCGTGCGTGAAACGCATCGACCAGGTGTTGCCCTGCTCGCAGATCGCGATCTTTGCGGCCTTCTCACGCGAGTACCACATGCGTCCACCACGGATGTAGGCGTGCATGCGCTGACGACGCATCCGCTGCGCACGAGCCAGACCACGCTTGATGTCGGGATCGCGACGCATCAGGCGGGTGATGGTGTCGCGTGAGCCCTTGTTGCTGGGCACCTTGCTGATGGTGCACTTGATCGTGTCGCCGGCGTTGAGTGTGTCGATCATGACGCTGCCTCGTACTGATTCATCTCGCGGGAGCAGGTGCGCCGGGTGTCCCGGTAAGCAATTGCCTCCGCAGGGGTTGCAAGTCTCTGTCTCCGCACGGCTCTGCGCTGCGCGGGACGACAAGTTTAGCCGGGAAATTCATTTGGTCCACCCTCACCCCTACACTACTCATCCAACGAGAGAAGAAGACAGGCAGAGGAGCGCCGATGTCCCAGACCCCACCCGAACAACCCGCCCATCCCCAGTTCGACCCCAGCGCCACGCACCAGCAGAGCCCGAAGCTCCGCAACATCCGCGGCGTGCCGGTCCCCGTCAACGGGCCAGAGGGCAAGAAAATCACCATGCTCGGGCTCGCAGACGCCCAGCAGATCTCCACCAAGATGGTCGTCACCCATCCCGCGTTCCAGTCCGTCCTCCCCATGATGGACGGCTCGCGCGACCTCGATCAGATCATCTCCGAGGTCGGCAAGGGGCTCCAGCGTCCCATGCTCGAGCAGCTCGTCGCCCAGCTCGACGATGCCGGGCTGATCTTCGGTCCCAACTTCGATGCCCTCGCCAAGAAGATGCAGGACGATTTCGATGCCAACGACACGCTCCCTCCCGGGTCCACCGCCCAGATGGCGGACCTGCTGGTGGCGCAGTCCCTCGGCGAAGAGCCCACCGATGAGCAGAAGAAGGAGATGGGGCCCCAAAAACTCGCCGAACAAATGGATGCGTGGATCGACGATGCCCTCAAGGACGCTGAAACGCCCAGTCTTGAGGCGCTTCCGGCTGGAATCATCGCGCCTCACCTCGATTATGTGCGGGGCTGGATGAACTACGCACACATCTACGGCCGCATGCGTGTGGTCGACCGCCCGGACCGGATCGTGATCCTCGGGACCAACCATTTCGGTCAATCCACCGGTATCTGCGGCTGTGACAAGGGGTTCGAAACACCGTTCGGTGTTTGTGAGCTCGATGCCCAGCTCCTGGAGTCGCTCGGAAACGCCCTCGGGCAGGACCAATCCCAGCAGCTGCTCGCCAACCGCTTTGATCACGAGAATGAGCACTCGATCGAGCTGCACATCCCGTGGATCCAGCACGTGTTCGGCAAGGATGAGAACGGCAACTACCCCAAGGTCTTCGCCGCCCTCATCCATGACCCAACCGTAAACAACGGCGAGAGTTATGACGGAAATGGTCTCGGCATGGATCCGTTCGTTGAGGCGCTCAAATCGGCGATCGGTGAAGTGGGGGGCAAGACGCTCGTGGTCAGTTCCGCGGATCTGAGCCACGTCGGGCCCGCATTTGGGGATCAGCAGCCGCTCGCGGGCGATGATGAGCAGACCCTCCAGTTCCGCTCCAAGGTTGCCCAGCATGATCAGGAGATGCTCAAGCTGATTGCTGATCGCAAGGTTGATGACCTGATCGGCAACATGGCGTGGCAGCAGAACCCCACACGCTGGTGTTCCATCGGCAACATCAGCGCCATGATGCGGACCATCAATCCTTCACAGGTGGACATCCTGAACTATGCGGCGACGATGGACCCGCAGGGGACCGCGTTCGTCTCCTCCGCGAGCGTTGCCGTCTACACCTGATCCGGACGAACACGTCTGCATTCAATTGTATTGTCACGTGTGTGTCACAACCCCGTTCTGACGGGGAACAAGCCCGTTCGGATCCCGTATCGTGTGCATGTGCCGCGGATTGCGGATACGATTCACCCCCTCGCGTCCGGAGTGCTGGCGCGGGCGTTCATGACGATTCCAACCCGGAGATCCCATGGCTTCTTCGAATATCTGCTGGGGCATCGAGATGGGCTACGGCGCCATCAAGGCCCTGAAGCTCGAGAATGACGGCGGCGAGTACAAGGTCCTCGACTACGCCATCATCAACCACCCCAAGGTGCTCTCGACACCCGAGCTCGACCAGGCCGACGCGATGCGCGTCGCGCTGGGCACGCTCGTCAACCAGCACGACCTGAGCAACGCGCACATCGCCGTCTCGCTCCCGGGTCACCAGAGCTTCGCCCGCTTCGCCAAGCTCCCCCCCGTCGAGCCGAAGAAGGTCCCCGACATCGTCAAGTTCGAGGCGGTCCAGCAGATCCCCTTCCCCCTCGAAGAGGTGGAGTGGGACTACCAGACCTTCGTCTCGCCCGACTCGCCTGACATCGAGGTGGGCATCTTTGCCGTCACGCGTCAGCGCATCATGGACCAGCTTTCCATGCTCTCCGACGTCGGGCTGACCCCTGACCTCGTGACGCTCTCGCCCATCGCGGCCTACAACGCGCTGGCCGTCGATCTCGGGTTCACCGATGACACCCCGGGCACGATCATCCTCGACATCGGCACGGTCTCCACCGACATGATCATCGCCGAAGCCGGGCGCGTCTGGGTCCGCACCTTCCCGATCGGCGGGCACAAGTTCACCGAGGCGCTCGTCAGCGCCTTCAAGCTCAGCTACACCAAGGCCGAGAAGCTCAAGCGTGAGGCCGAGCAGTCCAAGCACGCCCGCCACGTCTTCCAGGCCATGCGCCCCGTCTTCTCCGACATCGTGCAAGAGATCCAGCGCTCCATCGGCTTCTACCAGAGCGTCCACCCCGACGCCGACCTGAAGCGCCTCGTCGGGCTCGGCTCGACCTTCCGCCTCCCCGGGCTCCGCAAGTACCTTAAGCAGCAGACCGGGATGGACGTCTACCGCCTTGAGCAGTTCAAGAAGATATCGATGGACGGCCCCCAGGCCGGCGAGTTCCAGGCGTCGAGCTTCAACCTCGCTACCGCCTACGGCTGCGTGCTCCAGAACTTCGAGCACGCCCCGATGAAGGCCAACCTGATGCCGATCCCCGTCATCAAGGAAGCGATGTGGAAGCGCAAGGTGCCCTACTTCGCGACCGCCGCGGGGCTCGCCGCCGCCGCGGCCGGCGCGATGTTCATCCGCCCGCTCCTCGACTCCAGCGCCTTCGAGGGCGCGAGCAGGCCCACCATTCTTTCAACGGTTGCCAACGAGGCCCGCACCCTCGCGAACGCGGCCGAAGAGGCGGGCGTCACGGACAGCGCGCAGGCGGACCTCCGCGGCGCTCAGATCGTTGGGCTGCTCGACGAGAACGCGTACTACACGCACATCCTTGAGGACACGTCACGCCTGATTTCCAGCGTGAACGCCAACGCCCGCGCGGCGGCCGATACCGATCAGCGCCTCGCGGACGCGTTCAGGGGTGCGGAGCCCTTCAAGCTCGTCGCGCTGAACAACGAGTACCTGACCATCCCGGAGACTGGGCTGAGCAATCAGGGTGGGGGCCGGCCCGGCGGACGCCCCGGCGGACGCCCGATGACGGAGAATGATCCGATGGCGGGGATGGACCCGGCTTTGGCGTCGATCCAGGACAAGCGGCGGATCA
This sequence comes from Phycisphaerales bacterium, assembly GCA_017642965.1. GTDB lineage: Bacteria > Planctomycetota > Phycisphaerae > Phycisphaerales > UBA1924 > UBA1924. Next base: position 51,667 of record JAEPOJ010000014.1, on the reverse strand, counting down.
AGGTGACCGCCCAGTTCCAGATCCCGCTCGCCGAGCCGCAGGTCTTCCTGCTCGACATGGTCGAGCCCTTCCTGCGCAACCGGATGCAGCGTGATGATTCGCCGTACACCATCGTGCTGAGCCAGTCCGAGCCGTGGGATGCTGGGGCCATGCAGGGCGTGGGCTCGAGCCGCCCGCGCGGGCCGCGACCGGGGACGATGGCGCCGCGCACCGATCCCATGACGAACCCGGGTAGGACCGGCGGTTCGACAAACCTCGAGCAGCTCGCGCCGATCGAGAACCCGGCCACCGCGCAGGGCGGTCGCACCGGCAGCACCGGCCAGGATCAGTCGTCGAGCTCGCTCGTGACCATCACGTGGTACGCGGTCCTCGACCCCATGAACGAAGACTCGATTGAGAACAACGGAGACGAGCCGTGAACAAAGTGCTTGGATTCATCAAAGGCAACCTGATCATCGTGATCTCGATTGTGCTGATCCTCGCGTTGCTGCCTGTCGGCTACATCTTCGCTGGCAAGTGGAACGACAAGGTCTCCACCAAGGTCAAGGACGCGTACGAAACCGAGAAGCGCTCGCTCACCTCCAGCGGGCGGGTCAACTACGCGCTTCCGGCGGTCCTCGAGGGCGAGCAGGACATCAGCGAATCGCGTGCTCCGAACGACGCGGTCACCGAGTTCTTCCTGGACGCCAAGTCCGCCCGCGAGCAGCAGGTGCAGGACGTGGTGAACCGCGGCACCTCGTTCAATCAGGGCGAGCACGTGGAGCTCGTTGAGGGGCTCCTGCCCAAGGCGCCAGACGCACGGACACGCCAGCGTCTCGGGCGGGCTATGAGCGAGGCCATCGTCGGCACGCCCGACACGCCGTCGGTGTACCAGCGCAAGCTCCGGCGTCTCAACGCCGGCTCGCCGCCGGCAGAAAGCTCGCTCGAGTCAACGCTGACCCAGTACAAGGCCCAGCTCGAGCAGGAATACAAGAGCGCCGCGGTCAACAGCCAGGTCACGCCCGAGCAGCAGAAGGAGATCGAGGAGAAGCTCACCGCCCGGCGCATGGCCGAGTACATCGCTCGCTCCAAGTCCCTCACCTTCTACTGCTCCCCCTACGCCATCATCAACGGCAACGAGGGCGGCGAGATCACCACGGTGGGCTCGGACGGGTACTCGATCGTCCCCGCGGTCAACTGGCCCCCGAGCCAGGTTACCGAGAGCGTTGCATTCACGTGGCTCTGGGACTACTGGATCATCAGCGACATCCTCGACGCGGCGGCCCTGGCCAACAGCAACGCGGCCTCCGGCGCGATGGCGATCCCCGAGGCCCCGGTCAAGCGGATCGATTACATCCGTGTTTCAGCCCTTGAGATCGCGAGCGGTCAGTCCGGCGAGGACGACACGGGCGGACGCCCGCCGCGTGGTGGTTTCGGCGACGATCCGCAGGAGCAGGTGCAGGCCAGCTACACCGGGCGTGAGGGCGGGACCCCCAACAGCC
>JAEPOJ010000014.1:30467-50176 GCA_017642965.1 Phycisphaerales bacterium | reverse complement strand
TGCGTCAGGTGCAGCTCTCCGCGGTGGTCTCTTCCAAGGATCTTCCCAAGTTCCTCGATTCGTTCGGTCAGGTCAACTTCATGACCGTGACCGACGTTGATCTGCAGGAAGTTGATATCTGGGAGGAGCTGCGGCAGGGCTACTACTACGGTACCGAGCACGTCGTCCGCGCCACGATCAGCGTGGAGACCGTCTGGCTCCGCTCTTGGGTCACGCCCATCATGCCCGACCCGGTCAAACAAACCCTGGGGATCCAGGTCAGCAACCCCGGCGAGGGCGGCTGAGCCCACACGCATGATGATCGCGAGAACGCTTCATTCAAACGCATAAAAGCGAGCACCATATGAAACTCAAAGGCGTCAACCCCATCGAACAGCACATCGAGAAGATCGTCCTCGGACTCGTCTTCCTCGTCCTGCTGGCTGTCATCGCGATCCAGTTCGTGACGACACCGAACAACATCGACGACGGCGGCCGCTCGGTCGCCCCGGCGCAGGTCTATACCGCGCTCGAGCAGCAGGCCAACCAGCTCCAGAGCCAGATCACCGATCTCAACCCCACGCTGCCCGACGTGCAGCCGGTGGACCTTGTTGAACGCTACGACAACGCGTTCGCGAGTTCGGGTGGCAAGCGCCTCACGCTCTCGAGCGCTCTGGGCCAAGGCGTCGACATCGCCGCGGCCACGGGCGCGGAGGCCAGCGATATCGAGATTCAGTCCAGCGGGCCCCTGGCAGCGCTCGCGGTTCCCGCGACCTCCACGCCGGTTGCCGCGTCGCAGTGGGCCACACTCGACCCGTACGCGCTCCTTGAAGTCCCGCAATACGCGGACTACGTCCCCGCGCAGCAGCCGTACGACTTCGCATCGATCAGCGTCGAAGCATCATTCAGCGGCACCGAACTCCGTAGCGTGCTCGACGGCAGCAGCGGCGGGAACGCCATCCCAACCCGCTACTGGTCCTCGACCGGGATCGCGATCCTCGGATTCGAGGCAGAGCGTCAACGCCGCCTTGAGGACGGGACATGGGGACCGGCCGAGCCGATCCAGACCCCGCCCCATACGCCGATGCCGACCCGCGCAGTCGGTGCCGATTCCGGGCTACAGGACCTGGTCACCGTCGTGACCAACGCCTCACGTGAGATGGGCGAGGTTGCCCGCCCGGCGTTCCCGCCCAGCATCGCTGGCCCGCGGTGGGTGCCCCCCAGCGAGCGGGTCGACATGGGCAACAGCTCGGAGGCCGACCAGATCCGACGCATCCAGCGCCAGCTCGAGCGTGCCCGCGAGGACCTCGAACGCCTCACCAACGCGCCCTCGGGTCCCCGCACCGATCCGGGCACCGGCCCGGGCAAGACCGACACACGCCCCGGCCGCCGTGATCCGGGTAGCACGCAGCCCAACGATCGCAACCGCGAACGCATCGAGCGTACCCGCGAACGCATCGAGGAGCTCGAAGAACAGCTCAAGGATCTGGGCGTCGAAGAGGACAACACAACGCGTGTCCGCACGTCACGCAACGACGTCCGCTCCGTGCTTGAGGAAGAATCGATCGACCTGTGGGCGCACGACCTCGGCGTCGAGCCCGGTGCGACGTACCGCTATCGCACCCGAGTCGTGGTGAACAACCCGCTCTTCCGCAAGCAGGCCGAGCTCGATCCGGACGATGAAGCCCAGCAGCAGCTCGCCCGTGACCCGTTCGCTCGCGGGGCATGGTCCGAGTGGTCCGATCCTGTCGTGGCTGGCGCCCGGGAGTACTACTTCGTCACCTCGGCCTCGCAAGGCGCTGCCGCGAGCACGGAGCCCGCACGCACCACGATCGAGCTCTACAAGGTGTACTACGGGCACTACCGCAAATCCACGCTCAATGTCTCGCCGGGCGACCTGCTCGCGACGGACCTTCGCGTCTCGGGGAACCTGCTCGCGTTTGATCCGCAGGTGCTGCCTGTCGATGAAGCCGCAGAGTACGTCTCATCTCTTGATGGCGCGGAGGCAGCGAGCCAGATGCCCGAAGGCGTGAGCGAGCTGGCATCGAGGATCAGCATCGAGATCGGCGCGTTTGTTCTGGACGTGTATACCGGCCAGGAGCAGACCGAGGGCGGCCTCGGGCGGGAGCGGACCAATATCGTCCGTGTCGTGATCCGAGATGCGCAAGGCAATATCGTGGTCCACACCGAGCAGGGCGACGAGAACTCCCTGGCATACGCGCAGGCCTCGTCTTCCGCGTCTGCTGCCTCGTCGACCTCGCTGCGAGCTCCCGGGGAGCAGCCCGCCATTTCACCCGCGGCGGCGCTCTTCGAGGCGTCCGAGCCCTGATCGCTGGCGGTGAATCATTGGTTTTATCAGCCCCGCCCAGCGGGGTTTTTTGTTGCCGAACGGGTGCGAGCGGTGGGGTAGCCGGGGTGTGCCGGGGCGCCGCGGCGCACGCCTTGCAGATCGACGTAAAGAATTGTGAGAGAAGGGGCTGAATTGTTCTTGAAGCAATTTGACGGGCGATTTGTGCGGCCTATCATCCCCCCGCCTCTCAACGGAGGCAAAACCGATCTGAACGGGCTGGCCCCGGGAAGATCAGCTTCTCTGACAAGTGGATGACGACGAGCGGAACTCAGATCACTGGGCCCCAAAGGAGGTCCAGGCATGCTTCGGTGTGCACGAGGCTGAGTTCGGCAAATACTAACTGAGAAATCTCTTATGCGTCGAAATGGTGCCCGTAACTCATCACCTTTGCCGGGTGATGCGGAGCGGGTTGGTCGTCCTAGCCGGCAGGTTAGGGAGGTCATTGGCATATCGGTTTGGTGTTCGATTTCGGTCGGCATCAGGTCGGTGTGATCAAGCCAGTAAGGGCATACGGTGGATGACTTGGCGTCAAGAGGCGATGAAAGACGTTGGAACCTGCGAAAAGCTACAGGGAGCTGGTAACCGAGCTGTGATCTGTAGATGTCTGAATGGGGCAACCCACCCTTCGGGGTATCACGTACTGAATGCATAGGTGCGTGAGGCGAACCCAGGGAACTGAAACATCTAAGTACCTGGAGGAAAGGAAAGCAACATGCGACTCCGTAAGTAGCGGCGAGCGAAAGCGGATAGATGTGAGCTCTGTGAACACGTTGGAATGCGTGACCAAAGACGGTGAAAGTCCGGTAGCAGAAGGTAGCATCATAGCCCTCGAGTAGGCTCGGGCTCGTGGAACCCGGGTTGAACATGGGAGGTCCACCTTCCAAGGCTAAGTACTCCTTGACGACCGATAGCGAAAAAGTAAAGTGATTGAACGTTTAAAAGTACCCCTATTAGGGGGGTGAAATAGACCTGAAACCGTGTGCCTACAAGCGGTCGGAGCCCTACGGGGTGACGGCGTGCTTTTTGCATAATGAGCCCGCGAGTTAGTCTCAGTGGCGAGCTTAAGGCCTAACGGGCCGGAGGCGGAGCGAAAGCGAGTCTGAATAGGGCGTATAGTCGCTGGGGCTAGACACGAAACCCGTGTGATCTACCCATGGCCAGGGTGAAGGTGGGGTAAAACCTGCTGGAGGCCCGAACCCGTCATCGTTGAAAAGATGTGGGATGAGCTGTGGGGAGGGGTCAAAGTCCAATCAAACCGGGAGATAGCTTGTTCTCACCGAAATAACTTTAGGGTTAGCCTCAAGAAGCAACTGTTGGGGGTAGAGCTACTGGATGCGTGGTGGGCCCGTCTAGGGTACCCCATGCAACCAAACTCCGAATACCAACAGCCAAGTCTTGGGAGATAGACTGCGAGTGAAAATATCCGTAGTCAAGAGGAGAATAATCCAGATCGCCGGCTAAGGTCCCTAAATCATGCTCAGTTCTTAAGGAGGTCAGACTGCCGTGACAACCAGGATGTTGGCTTAGAAGCAGCCACCATTTAAAGAGTGCGTAATAGCTCACTGGTCGAGGAGTTTGGCGCCGATAATGATCGGGAATAAGCATGATACCGAAGCCGCGGACTTCGTAAGAAGTGGTAGGTGAGCGTTCCATTCAGCGTTGAAGGTGTTCTGGAAAGGATGCTGGAGCGTATGGAAGTGAATATGCGGGCTTGAGTAACGATAAACAGGGTGAGAATCCCTGTCGCCGTAAGTCTAAGGTTTCCTGGGGAAGGTAAATCCGCCCAGGGTTAGCCGGGTCCTAAGGCGAGGCCGAAAGGCGTAGTCGATGGATAGCAGGTTAATATTCCTGCGCACCTGTTGAGATCGAAGCATAGTGCGGATCTCCAAGCTCTTCTGGACTGCTAGTTGTCCAGGCCTTCGGGCCGTTGAAGGGGGAGGGGGTTCCTAGAAAAGCTATGTGGGCAATACAGGTCCCGTACTAAAACTGACACAGGTAGACGAGGCGAATAGCCTCAGGCGCTCGAGAGAATGGTTGTGAAGGAATTAGGCAAAATCACTCCGTACGTTCGCAAGAAGGAGGCCCTTCGGGGCGCAGAGAAAAGGTCCTGGCAACTGTTTATCAAAAACACAGCACTGTGCTAACTCGCAAGAGGATGTATACAGTGTGACGCTTGCCCAATGCCCGAATGTCACGGGAGCAGGTTAGCTTCGGCGAAGCTTGCAACTTAAGCACGGGTCAATGGCGGCCGTAACTATGACGGTCCTAAGGTAGCGAAGTTCCTTGTCGGGTAAGTTCCGACGCGCATGAATAGCGTAATGACTGGGACACTGTCTCCACAACCAACTCGGTGAAATAGTAGTGGCGGTGAAGATGCCGCCTACCCGCAGCAAGACGGAAAGACCCCGTGAACCTTTACTGCAGGCTCATATTGGTCATGAGCACATGATGCGCAGGATAAGTGGGAGGCTTTGAAGCTGATGTTTAGGCATTGGTGGAGCCGTTGTTGAGATACCACTCTTCTTGAGTTTGTGGCCTAACCCTGATTCCCGTGAAGCCGGGCAGGGGACAGTGTGTGTCGGGTAGTTTGACTGGGGCGGTCTCCTCCTAAAGAGTAACGGAGGAGCGCAAAGGTTGGCTCAGCACGGATGGAAACCGTGTTTCAGAGTGTAAGAGCACAAGCCAGCTTTACTGCGAGTCCGACAGGACGAGCAGTCTCGAAAGAGGGCTCTAGTGATCCTGCGATCGCGTGTGGAAGCGTCGTAGCTCATCGGATAAAAGGTACTCCGGGGATAACAGGCTTATCGCTCCCGAGCGTCCATAGCGGCGGAGCGGTTTGGCACCTCGATGTCGGCTCATCGCATCCTGGGGCTGAAGGCGGTCCCAAGGGTTAGGCTGTTCGCCTATTAAAGCGGTACGCGAGCTGGGTTCAGACCGGCGTGAGCCAGGTCGGTCCCTATCTGTTGTGGGCGTTGCAAACTTGAGAGGAGTCAACTTTAGTACGAGAGGATTAGGTTGGACTGACCCCTGGTGATCCTGTTGGGCTGCTAAGCCCATCGCAGGGTAGCTACGTCGGGCAGGGATAACAGCTGAAAGCATCTAAGCAGGAAGCCCCCCTCAAGATCAGGTTTGCTTGTCTTGTACGTGAGACCCCTGGGAGACTACCAGGTTGATAGGCCGCAGGTGTAAGGGTTGAGAAGCCCTCAGCTGAGCGGTACTAACGGTCGAAGGTTTGGTCACTCCGACCCGATGCCGAAAGGTCATCAGATCGAAGTGAGTCAACATCATTTCAACGCACTGAGATTACTCAGTTTGCCGAGCTTGTTTGAGCAATCAAACAGGTTTCCGCTCGTCGCATCCGTCAGAGTCATGACGGCCCGGGAGACCGGACCATCTATGATTGTTGGTGACTATATAGCTGGGGTCACACCTGTTCCCATCTCGAACACAGCAGTTAAGCCCAGCTAGCCGATGATACTGTTCAGCGGGAAAGTAGGTTATCGCCAACTCTTCAGCCCCTTAAGGTAAACCTTGAGGGGCTGTTTTCATTTTTGGCTGTTCTCGATTTGGTCGTGCCCGCACCCCCCACATCAGTCCCCTCCGTATACTCCTCACAGGACAGCCAAAGGAGGGCACCACATGTCTACAACCAACTCACCCGTTCAGCTCTATAACGACGGGGCCGACGACCTGCTCAACGCGGAGTCGTTCCCAGACCGCGTCTCGATGCTCCCGGCTCAGCACGGCCCACCCCAGTCCGGTTCACGAATCCGTGTGATGTGGGGCCAGGACCTGCTCGCTGATGTTCTCGATGGCCGCTACCGCGCCGTCATCTGCGGCGTCAATGACCACGACAACTCCCACGGCATCATAGCCCAGATCTGCTCGCTCCTCACCACATCCCAGTGGTCCGCGAACTCCGTGACCAGCTACGCCAAGATGTTCCAGGAATCGCTTCAGATCCACGCCGCCAACGACCGCGAGCCGTACATCCTCAAGTATGACCTGGATTCGGTGCTCCTGCTGGCGATGCTCCGTCCAAGGGGGCGGGACTACTTCACCATGGGCGATCTCGCCCGCGGCTTCCGCACCGCCTGCAAGATGCTCCAGGGGCGTGCCGACCGTCGCCCGGTCTGCTCCGTGTCGTTCCTCGGGGCTACGAGCAATAAGCTCCACATCGATGATGCCAATCACAACGAGCCGAGCTTCGAGTCCGTACTCCAGACCATGCACGACGCGGGCTACCGCGGTGATGTGTACCCCTCGCCGCAGATGTGGAACTACGCGCACATCGGGGTCTTCCCGAGCTACCCGTACCCCAAGGGCATCGACCGCATGCGCGCCGGCAGCAGCTGATGGCGGCGTTCGATCCAAACGCGCTTATCGAACGGCTGGAACGCTCCGGCGGTGCGATTTGTGCGATCGCCGCGGTCGCATCTCCCGATGACGCCCGTTGGAGGCCTGACCCGTCCTCCTGGTCCATCCTTGAGATCGTCTGCCATCTGGTGGATGAGGAGATGGAGGACTTCCGTGCCCGGGTGCTTTCCACACTGGAGGACCCGTCCGAAGCGTGGGCGCCGATCGATCCGCAGGGGTGGGCCACGCAGCGCGACTACCAGTCACGTGATCTGGATCTGACCCTGAGCGCGTTCCAAAATCGCCGATCCGAGAGCATCCGGCTTCTGCGTGCGTTGGAATCCCCTGACTGGTCGCGTGCGTATCGCCATCCGGAGTTCGGAGAGCTCAGCGCTGGCTACATGCTCTCGTGCTGGGCCGCGCACGATGCCCTGCACCTGCGTCAGCTCAGCCGGCGCCTCTACCAGCTCGCCCTGCGTGATGGTTCGGACGAACAGCTGCTCTACGCCGGTTCGTGGTAGACTTGGCGTCAAAGGGGGATGCATGCGTAATGAACAGAAACAGACGCTGCTCTGGGTGTTCCTCGCGTTCATCGGCGCGGCGATGCTTGCGGCGTTCATCGCGATCATCCTGCCCGATCGCTATGTCAGCGGGGAGGTGATGTTCACCATCTCGCTCGTTGGCGTGTATGCGCTCGGCGGGCTGATCCTGGTCGCCATCAGCCGCAACATGAAATGGTCGATGCGGATCGCGTTCATGGCGTTCGCGATATCGATGCTCATCTACATCGCCATCATCTGGTTCGAACGAGCGATGAACGGGCGGACCGAGGACCTGGTCTTCAAGGTCGCGACCATCGCCCTCATCGTTGGGTTCACGTTCACGCACCGCTTGTTGATCTGTCCCCTCCAACTCCACACGAGCATCGGTCAGTTCGCGAAGCGCACCGCCCTCATCTCGTCGGCACTCACCGCGGGGATCTTCGGCGTGGGGATCATGACCGACGGCTTCTATGGCTGGAACGACACGGTGGTCCGCCTGTTGGGCATGACGCTCGTGATTTGTGCGGGATCCAGCATCGCCACGGGCGCGCTCGCGATCTTCGGCCCCAAGGCGGGCGAGGATGATCCCGGTCTGCTCGCCGAATCGATCCGAGTGAGCCTGACCTGTCCTCGGTGCGAGCAGCCAATCGAAGCAAAGTCGAACCGCGATACGCGGTGCGGTCACTGCCGCCTCAGGGTTCGGGTGGAAGTAGAGGAGCCCAGGTGCGCCTGCGGCTACCTGCTGTATCAGCTTGAGAGCGACACCTGCCCCGAGTGCGGCACGCCGATCAGCCCCGAGGACCGCTGGCGTCCGGAGCCCGTTTAGCGCGTCCAACGCTGGGCAATGGGCATCCGCCGCCCGGGGCCGAATGCCTTGCTCGTGACTCGCAGGCCGACGGCCATCTGTTGGCGTTTATACTCGTTGCGATCGATCAGCGTGCAGAAGCGGCGGACCAGCTCCGGGTCGAAGCGTGTTTCTTCGATAATGCGCGACACGCTCTGATGACGCTCGATGTGGCGGTGAACGATCTCGTCGAGGATCTCGTACTCGGGCAGCGAGTCCGAATCGAGCTGGTTCGGTGCCAGCTCCGCGCTCGGCGGCTTCTCGATCGTGCTCACAGGGATCGGCGGCCGCTTGAAGCCCAGCTCGGCAGAGTGCTCGTTGATGTATCTGCAGACACGGAAGACCATGGTCTTGGGCAGGTCCGCGATGACCGCGAGCCCGCCGTTCATGTCGCCGTAGAGCGTGCAGTACCCGACCGCGATCTCGCTCTTGTTGCCGGTCGTGAGCACGAGCGCGCCGGTGCGATTCGAGAGCGCCATCATCATCGTGCCGCGGATCCGTGACTGGAGGTTCTCCTGGGTCAGGTCGGGGAGGGTCTGCCCGAGCGTCTTGTGGCCGAGCTCGCTGAACGCGGGGTTCAGCGATTCGCTGAGCCCCGCGAACCCCGGATCGATGGGCATGCTCACGCACTCGATGCCCAGGTTGCGGGCCAGATCGAAGGCGTCGGTCTTGCTCCCCTCGGAGCTGAAACGCCCGGGCATCGATGCGCCGACCACCTGATCGGGGCCGAGTGCTCGCGCGGCGAGCGTGGCGACGAGCGCCGAGTCGATCCCGCCGCTCAGCCCGATGCACGCTCGCTCGAAGCCGCATTTGGCAAGGTAATCCCTGATGCCGAGCGTGAGTGCGTCAACGATCATCCGCTCATCATCGTCGGGTTTGGCATCGATCGGCTCCAATGCCCCCGTGTCGATGACGAGCAGCTCTTCCTCGAAGGGCTTGGCCAGGGCACTCACGCGTCCATCGGGGTCCACCGCGCAGGACTGCCCGGAGAAGATCAGGTCGTCGTTCGCGCCGACCTGATTGACGGACACGACCGGCACGCGATGGCGGATGGCGTGCCGGATCAGGATCTCGCGGTGGCGTTCGTCCTTGTGCAGCGCGTAGGGTGAGGCGCTGGGCGCGATGACAATCTCGGCCCCCGCGTCCACCAGCTGCTGGACCGGGTCCGCCTCGTCCGCGTACCGATCCGCGAAGCCCGCGTCGTGGCCCTTCCAGAGGTCCTCGCAGATCGCGAGCCCGATCTTCACGCCGTTGATATCGAAAACCCGGCTCTGATCGCCGGCGACAAAGTAGCGGTCCTCATCGAAGACGTCGTAGGTTGGCAGCAGTCGCTTGTCGTAGTAGCCCACGAACGCGTTGTTCTTGTACACCACCAGCGAGTTGGCGATGTGCGGGTGGGCGTCCGGGTCGATGTCCAGCCCCTGCGCATCGACCTCGATGGGGAGCGGCGTGCCGAGCACGATCGCGATGTCTTTGGTGTGCAGCTCGCCGATCATCTTCGCGGTCTGGGCGCACTCGCGCACGAATCCCTCGACCTGCAGCAGATCCCTGGGCGGGTAGCCGCACACGGCGAGCTCCGAGAAGACCACCAGCTCTGCGCCCTGCTTGCGTGCTTCGTCGATCGCCCAGAGGATGGCCTCGGTGTTGCACGAGAGATTGCCGACGGTCGGATTGAGCTGCGCGATCGCGATCTTCATCGCTCAATCGTACGCCGATCAGGAAGGTGAATCGCCTTCGATGCTCTGCTCGATCAGGTCGGTTTCCGCTGGCTGCCCGCCCGGGTTCAGCGGCTTGCGTGCCTTGAGCCACGCGATCCCGAAGCCGGCGCAGCCGAGGTTCACGATGGCTTCCACGGCCGTGACGAACAGCACGGTCACGGTGATCGAGGTCTGCCCGGTCTCGGTCTCGCTGAGGGCACCCGATGAGATGCCCACGAGCTGCGCGACGGCGATGGTGCCCGCCTCGCGTGTCCCCAGCATCCCGGCCGGCGAGGCGGCACCGATGATGAAGTAGCTTGCACCGAGCAGGAGCGAATCCTGCATCGTGATGGGGAGTTCGAGCACCCTGGCCGCGACGTAGAAACGCATCGCGAAGCCGATGATGTCGATGAGGCGGAACGCGTTGGCGATGAGTGTGGCGCTCGGGTGCCCGAGCATCTCGAAACCCGAGTGCACGCGTGAGAATGCCTCGCTCCCGGTGACGCGTTCCCCGAGACCTATACGCGAGAAGCGAGCGAGTCCCACATCGCCGGCCAGCTGGCGCGAGATCAGCCCGCCGATGATCGTGCACCCGAAGATCCCGACCAGCGACACGGTCCACCAGAGCAGGTTGACTTCCTTGAGCCAGATGCTCGTAAGCGTCAGCGGGCCGAGCACCGCGCCCATCAGGATCGCCTCGGCGATGATCCACGCCCCGATCGTCAGGATCGGCACCTTGTCGCGCCGGTTGTGGATCACGAAGCGGGACACGACCGAGAGTTTGAATGGCAGGTAGGCAAGGAACGTGGCGATGGCATTGACGGCGATGACGTCCGTGGCGCGCAGGCGTTGGATGGGGTTGATCACTACCCAGAAGATGATCCCGTTGAAGCCGACCGAGAGCGCCGCGAGCACGAGCAGCAGCATGACTTCCCCGGGCGTCGCCTCGGACAGCTTCTCGAGCTGCTCGCGGTTTTCTGGGCGCAGGGCCATCCGAACCGCCCAGCCGAGGAGCACGATCCCGATGGCGAAGCCGATGATCTGCACCGCGATGCCCCACACGCGGCGCGTGGAGTTGGTCTGGGTGGTATCGCTCGGATCACTCATGGTGTGCCTACGCCGGGTGGGATTCGGAAGATCGCGCGGATCGGATGGCCGTTGTCATCGCTCCATACCTCTATCGGCGAGAGTGAGCCCAGCCATTCGTCGATCTGCTCAAGTCGGATGGACTCCGGCAGCCAGCCGCTCTGCGCGTACCGGCGGAGTTCCGAGAAGCTGACCACGACGTAGTCGATCCCTCGCTCGCGGAGCAGCGGTCCCCACGCCGATGGCGACAGCGGGCGAGACTCGATGACGTCTTCGATCAACCAGCGGTCGTAGACCGTGTTGTAGCGCACATCGCTCATCACATAGAACGGGGTCGCGTCGCCGAGCAGGTACACCGTTTCACCCTCGCCCACTACGCGGTTGAGCGTCGCGGTCCAAGGCTCGCCCTCGATCGGTTCATACGCACCGAGCGAGAGCCCGGGCCCCAGATCGAGCAGGATGAACGGGCTCCCCGCGTTCTGCGCGAGCGACACCACGACGCACGTCATCACCGCGATGTGACTGACGACCTTGGCAACAGCGTTGCGGGCATGCTTGTTGGTGATGCGGGTCACACCCACCGCGCCCAGAACCACGAGAATGGGTGAGATCGGGATGAGGAACCGCGATTGCAGATGGGTGAGCAGTGCCCAGAGCACGATCGGCACGCACAACGCCAGCAAGATGATCAATCCCGCTGCCCGTGTCCGCCGGCCGGCGATCAGCACCGTGAGCCCGATCAGCCCCAGCAGCACCGTGATTCCCCATTGGCCGTTCGTCAGGCCCCTGAACCTTGAAACGTGGTTTACGCCATCGCTGTCCGGAACCACAAGCATCGCGAAACGATCCGCGAGCGATCCATCGAACGCGTGCGCCGCCGCATAAACCGCGTGCTGGGCTTCGTTCCAGTGCCCACCGCCGAAGACACCAACCATCTGTGGGAAGACCGGGTTGCCCGTTGCGAGCTCGTTGCGGACCAGCCACGGCGCGATCGTGATGCCCCCCGTGACAAGGCAGGCCATCGTCGCGATCAGCCAGCGCTTCCTGGGTGAGCACGCGAGCAGCACGATCCCCACGCTCGGCGCGAGCAGGAACAGCGCCGTGGGCTTGCACGAGCACGCGCCGCCGACGATCACCCCGCAGATCAGCGCCCGCTTCCACACCGCGAGATCCATGCGCATCGCGGCACACAGCGCCGTGGACCCGAGGAGCACCACCGCGATCTCGTTGTATGCCAGCGTCCCGACCACGAGCAGCCATGGCGTTCCGAGTGTCAGGCTCATGGCGATCAGCCACGCGAGCTCGCTGTCCGCATCGAGCCCCAGGCGGTCCAGCGTCGCACGCGTGAGCTCAGCGATCACCAACCCGGACGCTATGAGCATGTACGCGCTGAGCAGCTGTGCGCTCATCGCCGCTTGAGCGTTCGACCCGAGCATCCCGCCTCCGCCGAGCAGCGCGACGTGCATGTACGCGACCTCGATATAGCTGGGGAGAAAAGAATAGACGTTGTGCTCAGACGGCCAGACCCTGCCCATCGCGATCCATTCGCGTGGGAGCTGCAGGTGATAACTCAGGGCGTCAAAGCCGCCGTACTCCGACGCCCAGAGCACCCCGGGCGGGTTGCAGGCCATCACCAGCACCAGCGCGACGGCGCACGAGATGGCGAAATGGATGGGTGTGAGCGTGCGCGGCCGGTACTCCAGATCCTCCGTCTGGCGAAGGGTCGGTGCGAAGAGCACGACTCCGACGCCAACGCTCAGCGCGGCGGTGAGCGTGCTCAGTATCCCCAAGACCCCGAGCAGATGGCTCAGCGAGAGCAGCGCGGTCAGGCCGAGCCCCAGCTCAATGCACCAGCGGCCTCGCTGAGCGGGCAGCGCGCGCCGAGCGAGGCGACCGTACCCCATCGCCGCGAGCAGGTACAGCAGCGGGAGCGAACCAGCCCTGACAAGGGTCAGCAGCGTCGTGCTGACCCGATCGACCCACGGGCCGCCCTCGCCGCGCATGAGCAGCACACACGCGAACAAGACGCCGGCTAAGCCGACCACCGTGCCGTAGTGACGACGCGGCAGGCGGAATCGGGATGGCGGGTTCTGCTGCACCGGAACCATTGTACGATCCCGCATCAGCGTCCGGGCCCGATGCAAACCCTAGAATGCTGTATGCCACTCGAACCCATCAAAGCAGGCAATGACGCCCAGCCCACACTTGAGATCATCGAGCCGCTCTGCGCGGTGTTCCGGCGTGCCCTGAAGGAAGAAGGGCTCAAGTACACCCCGGAAAGAGCGATGATCCTTGACACGATTATCGCGTTCGATGGGCTCTTCGAGGCCGACCAGCTGCTCGACGCCCTCAAGGAGAAGGGGCACTCGGTCTCCAAGGCCACCGTCTATCGCACGCTCAAGCTGCTCGAGTCGTGCAACATCATCCAGCAGGTCCTCTTCGATCGCGACCAATCGCACTATCAGCTCACGGTGGGGAGCACGGGCAACACGCTACTGATCAACATCGATTCCGGCGAGGTCGAGACCCTCGCGGTGCCCGAGCTGATCGAGTTGCGGGACAAGATCTGCGCCGCCAAGGGGCTCAAGGCCCAGGGGCACAAGCTGCAGATCTTCGTCAGCGCCTCCGACGCGTAACCCCGAACGACAGCCCGAGCAGCGGGAGCACACCCGCCGGCGCTGGGATGACTACCGCCGCTTCGCCCGCGACGTCGTTGTATCCCCAGAACGTGGGCACGATGTCAACATCCACGACCCCGCCGAGCACGCTGTAGCTGAGATCGAATGTCGCGAAGCCGTAGTGGATGCCGTCGTCTTGCTCGAACTCGATCCCGATCGTGAACGTGTCCTCCACCGTGAACACGCCGGGCAGGCCCGTCAGGTCGTTGTACCCGTGCACCGGCCGCCAGCCCTCGACGAAGTTCGCGCCGCTGTCAATTGATTCGCCATCGCCGAACGACTGCGGTCCAAAGTAGTCGATGCCCTCGGGCGCGAGCGGGATTGGGATCCGTGTTGGGTCGGTCGATTCAACGGTGTTGGTGACGCTCCCGGTGCCGATCCAGATGAAATCCCCGTTGAGGTCGCGGATGTGCATGAAGAATACCGAGCCCGCGGGCGTCTCGCCGACCTTCGGCTGAGCACCCGCGGCACGGGTGATATCGAGCGATTGGCCGAAGATCACGTTGCCAAAGTTCGGGTCATAGAAGTCGAGTGCGCCGAGCGAGCCGGTGTTCTCGAACACGACCATCCCGGCGTGCGAGATGCCGATCGAAGCGGCCAGCGTGAGGGCGGTGAGCGGTGTGCGTGTGTTCATGTGGGCTCCTGTGCGTGGTGATGCACTCGTCTTCGAGGGTACCCGATCGCGGACGCAGCACGCAGTGATTTGACCAAAGAAGCCCGATCAGCGGATCGCGATACGCATGTTTTTGGCGTTTCCCGCGTCGTGGATCGCCACGATCGCCCCGTAGGGAACGCTGTCGCCGGCCCCGATCCGGAGGATCAGTCCATCGCTCAGCGCGGCGTCCATTGCCTCGATCCGCTCAATCGCTTGCCCGATGGGCACGGGATCGCCGCCCATCCCCCGAGCGAGGACCTCGCCGTCACGAAGAAACAGCTCGACATCAAGCATGGGGGTGGGCAGCTCGTAGCCGCTTGAGGCGGCCTCCTCTTCCCGCTGTTCAGGGAGGTCTGCTTTGAGGAACCACTCCTGACCAACGATCGTTGTCGCGGCCATAAAGAAGATCAGGATGACGAGAACCACGTCGACCATCGGGGTCATGTTGGGCCCAAACCGCCCCTTGCCGCCGAAGATGTTGCGCTGACGAAGGGGGCGTGAACGGGTTGGTGGGGCGACTTCGCTCATGGTCGCTGTTCCGTCACGAGTTCCACCTTTCCGACGCCCATCTCACGGAGGATGTTGAACACGGGGCGCACGAACCGGTGCGGCGTTTCCCGATCCGCGCGGATACGGACCGGTGTGGCGGGCGAGCGTGCGAGCATCCCCGAGACCTGGGCCTCCAGCCGATCGAGCTGGATCTCGTCGCCGTTGAGCGAGCGGAGGCCATCCATGGTGACCCCGATGATGATCGGGTCAGTGCGCTGCGTCTCCTCGACACCGGTCGCGCTCGATGGGAGCGTGATGCGTGCGCGCCGGTCCGTCGCCAGCTGGCCCACGAGCAGGTAGAACACGATCAGCACCATGACCACATCGATCATGGGCGTGACGTTCACCCGGGACGATGATGCTTCGTCGCTCAGGATGGATCGGCGGCGCATCATGCTCCGGTGGGTTCCTCAGGGATCATGTCCACCAGCTCGCCCGCCTGGGCCATCGCGCTGTTGCAGTGCTTCTCGACGAGCGAGCGGAATATGCCGTAGATCAGCAGGCAGGGGATCGCCAGCACCAGCCCGAGCATGGTGTGGAAGAGCGCCTTGGAGATGCCCAGTGAAAGGTCCGTCGGCCCGGCCGCGCCGCCCGCCTGACCCAAACGCACGAACGCGATGATCATGCCCCAGACCGTCCCCGCGAGCCCGACCAGCGGGCCGAGCTCGCCGATGATGCGGAGCAGATCCAGCGGTCGGCTCCATCGGGCGCAGGCGTTGGACGCCGCGATCTCCGCCGCGTCGCGCATGGCGTCTCGCCCCTTGGTGCGGGCCTCGTAGGCGGCCCTGCACGCGATCGAGACGATCGCGGTGCGATCGGCGAGCCCCTTCTCGAAGCCGCCCATGTTCTTCTGGATCAGGTTCGAGCGCAGGTTCTGATAGATCGAGTCTGGCGCGATCACAGACTGACGCGCGTCCATGACCACTCGCGCGATCAGCGTCACCGCGACCAGCGATCCGAGGATCAGCGCGATCGAGAAGATATCGAAGGAATCGACAAAGAGTGACCACGCGTTCGTCGCGCCGGCGCTGTCCGTTGCTTGTGCGAGCGTCAGTGCATGCATGCACACAGGGTATCACGCAAACCCGACGGGTGTTACTCGCCCTGCTCCAGATCCGCCTGCTCGATGGGGCGCGAGATCACGTGCTCCTCGTTGAACCACGCGTTCAGGTCCGCCATGCGTGCCTGCTCGCTCGCGAACGGCCAGGTGAGCGAGTCGCCGGACACGGCCCGCCCTGTGACCGGGCAGGTCGTGTCAGGGCGAGGGCGGATCGCGTCAAAGCCCGCCCGCTCGGCCCAGTGTTCCGGGATCGAGAAGCGGAAGCGTCGCGTCGTCTCATCCACATGATCGATCGATACCCGCAGCGCATCCACCGGGATCGCGTCGTCGATCCGTTCCGGCCACTCGATCAGCACGATCGCGTCGCCACCGATGATCCGGTCCCAGCCGAGCGCATCGAGCTCGGACTCGTCCCCAAGGCGGTAGCAGTCCAGGTGCGCGAGGGTCGGGTGGTCCGAATCCTCATCGCCATAGATATTCATGATGACGAAGGTGGGGGAGGAGACGGCTTCCTCCGCGATCCCATAGTTCTGCGCGAGTAGACGTACAAAGGTCGTTTTGCCAGCGCCCATCTCGCCCTCGAGGCGCACGACATCGCCCCGGCGGAGGATCGCGGCAAGATCATCCGCGATCACGCGGGTGTGCTCGAGAGATGGGGCGTTGCGGGTCAGCTCGATGGGCATGCGGTATTGTTCGCACGCCAGACATGAACTTCCGTGCTCACCACAGCATTCGGGTGCGGATCGACTCCTCGATCGCGTCGATACGGCTCGCGAGGGTGTCCGCATCGCTCGGGTCCGCGTCGAGCACGAGGTACCCGATCTCCTGGTTCGTCTGCAGGTACTGGGCGGTGATGTTGATGCCCAGTTCGCTCGCCGCTTCGTGGATCTTGCCCAGCACGCCCGGCACGTTGCGGTGGAAGTTCAGGATCCGGTGCGGGCGCTTCTCGCCCTCGACGAGGTGACGCTGCTGATCGGGCAGATCGACCTCCGGGACATTGACCGATCCCGTCGTGGTGCCCATGTTGATAAATCGCAGCAGCTTGCCCGCCGCGTCCAGGCTGATCGCCTCCTGCGCCTCGATCGTCGACCCACCGACGTGGGGGGTCAGGATCACGTTGCGCAGCCCCTGAAGCGGGCAGGTGAACGGCTCCCCGTTCTTCGCGGGCTCTTCCGGGAACACATCCAGCGCCGCGCCCGCGATGGCGCCCGATTCGATCGCGCCCTTGAGCGCTTCAAGATCGACGACACTCCCGCGTGCGTTGTTGATCAGGTACGCGCCGTGCTTCATCTGCCCGATCTCGCGTGCGCCGATCAGACCGCGCGTGGTTTCGGTATCGGGGACGTGGAGGGTGACGACGTCGCTCTCGCGCAGGACCTGCTCGAGCGAGCTCGCCGTCGCCGCGTTGCCCAGCGGCAGCTTGTTGATCGCGTCGAAGAACAGCACGCGCATGCCCATCGCCTCCGCGAGGATCGAGACCTGCGACCCGATGTGCCCGTACCCGATGATCCCGAGTGTTTTGCCTCGGACCTCGTGCGCGCCCGTCGCGCTCTTGAGCCACTGGCCCATGTGGGCCGCGTGGCTCCGCTCGGTGAGCTGGCGGTGCAGCGCGATGATTTCCGCGATGGTCAGCTCCGCCACGGACCGGGTGTTGCTGAACGGCGAGTTGAATACCGCGATGCCGCGCTGCGCCGCCGCGTCCAGATCGACCTGGTTCGTTCCGGCGCAGAAACACCCGATCGCCAGCAGCCGCTCGCACTGCTCGATCACCTCGCGGGTCAGCTGCGTCTTGGATCGCACGCCGATCACGTGGGCGCGTCGGATCGCGTCGTGCAGCGCCTCACCTTCGAGCGCGCCCTTGTGTGTTGTGACGCTGAACCCTTCGTCCGCGAGCAGGCGCGTGCCCGACTCGTGCGTCCCCTCGAGGAGCACGATCTCGATCTGCGACTTGGGGAAGGAGGTCTTCATCTGCGTCTGGGTTGCTGTATCACTCATCGAGGTCCACCACGGGAAGGTCGTTCGAATCGGGCACCGGCGCATCGATGCTCACCACGCCGAGCGCGATCAGCCCACCCAGGGCCGCGGCCAGCACCAGACGGTAGTAGCCGAACAACGCGAGTCCATGCTTATTGAGAAAAGCGACCAGCCACCTGACTGCCAGCGCCGCCGAGATCGTCGCCACGATCACGCCCGCGGCGATCGGGGTCCAGCCGAGCATCTCGAACATGTTCGGCGTGCCCGCCTCTGACGACTCCTTGAGGTTCTTGGCCAGCGAGTACACGCAGGCGCCCCCGAGCGTCGGCAGCCCGAGCAGGAAGCTGAACTCCGCGGCCTGCTTGGGTTTGAGCCCCGCCATCACCCCGCCCACGATCGTCATCATCGAACGGCTCGTGCCGGGCACCATCGCGATGCACTGCATCAGCCCGATGAAGAGCGCCTTGCTCATACTCAGATCGATCAGATCGTTCTCTGGGTCTTCGTCGGTGTCGACCGTGCGAAACTTCATCCGGTCGATCACGATCATGAAGACCCCGCCGAGGGCGAGGGCTGTGATGACGGAGGGCGTGTTGAAGAGTTTTTCCTCGATGATGTCGTTAAACAGCACGCCGAGGATCGCGGCGGGGAGGAACGCGACGATGATGTTGAGCGCGAGCTTGAGCCCCGCTGGGTCCTTGCCGAGCAGCCCCTTGCACATCTGGATCACACGCGGGAAGTACAGCCCCAGCACCGCGAGGATCGCGCCCCCCTGCACCACGATATTGAACGTGTCGACGGCTTCCTTCTGCGCCGCGGACTCGCCCAGCCCGAGCAGGTCCGCCGCAATGATCAGGTGACCCGTCGAGGACACGGGCAGATACTCCGTAATCCCCTCGACCAAACCGAGCACGATGGCCTGTAGAATGTTCATCGATCCGCTGTCGATCATGCGCGTGTCATCCAATCAACGAAAGTGCCTGCCTCCACCATGTCCATCGGCTCAATGATTGAGATCACTGACCCATCAGACCCGAGAATCGGGGTCTTTCTCAATCAAAAAGACGCGTGGCTCAAAGCCGCCCACAACCCCGACGCTTCGGACGACGACCCCGATCACGGGTTCTTCATCGCCGAGGGGGTATTGGTTGTTGAGCACCTGCTGGAATCACGATTCCCGATCGAATCGATCTTCGTCAGCCATTCCCGCGTGCCGGGCGTCGAAGACCTGCTCCATCGCGTCCCGGAGTCCGTCCCGATCTATGTCGCCGAGCAATCCGTCATGGACGAGATCGTGGGATTCCCCATCCATCGCGGGCTGCTCGCGTGCGGGCGTCGCCTGCCCGATGCCGATCCGATCCAGATCGCCCGGGATGCAAGGGCACTGGTGATCCTTGAGGATCTGAGCAACCACGACAACGTCGGATCCGTCTTCCGCTCCACCGCGGCGCTCGGCGGCGAGGGGGTCTCGATCATTCTCAGCGCCCGCTGCTGCGACCCGCTCTATCGCAAGTCACTCCGCGTGTCGATGGGCCACGCCCTGCGGGTGCCATACGCCGTTACCGGCGACCTTCCCGCGTTTCTGGCCGATCTGCGTTCGTTAGGGTACACGACCCTGGCGCTGGACCCGGGCGAGAACGCCGAGCCGCTGGACACCGAGATGCACCGCCAAATAGACCGCCCCGCCCTGTGCTTTGGGGCAGAGGGGCCCGGCCTTACAGGACCTACTGCCGCCGCCGCGGACCGTCGAGTGCGAATTCCGATGGCATCCGGGGTGGATTCTCTGAATATTGCGGTCGCCGCGGCGGTTACACTTCACGCCTGCCTCCGCCCAGAACCGAGCGGAGCGGGCCAGTGATCACATGACGCGGAGGGGCAGACGATCCGGCAGCAACTCCGGACCAACCCAGCGAAGGAACAACCCACATGAGCTTCATCT
>JAEPOJ010000014.1:0-30457 GCA_017642965.1 Phycisphaerales bacterium | reverse complement strand
GCTTCATCTCCATTCTCATCGCCAGCGCATCTCTGACCCTCGCCATGGCCGAACCTGCCGGCGGGGGGTGCCCGCTCTGCGCGGCCAAGGGCGACGCGCCCAAGGTTGAGGCCGCCGAGTACGACAAGGCCGAGTGGCCTGCACACAACCCGCAGCGCAATCTCTACTCGTCTGACTTTCAGGGCAAGCCCATGCCCATGGCGCTGGGCAAGGAGACCGTGCTCTCAGGCGACCTGACTCACAAAGACACCGAGGGCAAGGTGCTGGTCATCGACTTCTGGGCGACGTGGTGCGGTCCTTGCATCGCCGCCGCGCCAAAGCTTGAGAAACTTCAGAAGGCGCACGCCGACAACTTGATGGTGGTTGGCGTCGCGGGGCTCAATGAGGATCAGAACGCCGTCGAGTCGTACCTCAAGGGCCACGACGAGTCCTACTTGCAGCTCTTCGATCCGGATATGAAAGTCTTCAAAGAGTTCGATTCGACCGGCATCCCGCTGGTGCTGGTTGTCTCGACCGACGGCGTCATCCGCTGGATGGGCAACCCGCTGCAGCCCGAGTTCGAGTCCATCGTCAACGCGGTGGTCAGCGCTGATCCGCTGATCCAGGCCAAGAACAAGACGGCGAGCAAGGCCAACCCGTAACGAGCCATTGACCCGCAGAAATGCGGGTTTTTTCGTGCGCACACGAAACGGGGTGGTTCAACCTCGACGGAACCTGTTAGTATAACTGAGGATACTTCATCTCAGCACTGATCCATATATCACGGAGGAAACCGATGTTGCGCCATACTCGCACACGTCCCTACGCACTGTTCTCGATGATCGCACTCACCGGTGCCGCGCTGGGCATGGGTGCCCTGCTTGCACCGGGGATCGATCGCGAAGGTTCCGCGGCTCACGTCAGTGAGATGCGCGCACTCGAGTGCCAGCCGTTCGATACCTCGCTCTTCGACGGCCTCACCAACTGGACCCTGGGCGACACGCTTGATGCATCGGCCATCGAAGGCTCGGTCGTGCTCATCGGTCTGGTAGATGCAGCCGAGGCGCAGTCGTGGCTTACCATGTCGACGCTCGCTCGCTACGAGCGCCAGAACGCCGACGACGGCCTGATCGTGCTGGCGGTCCACCCGGAGTCGGGCTGGGATCAGATCCAGGAGAAGGTTGAGGAAGGGCGCGTGCGGGTTCAGGTCGCGCAGGACCCCGGCAACGCCTTTGCGAAGGCGTTGGGTTCCGATGATGCGCCGGATCTGTACCTGATCGATCGCGCGGGCCAGCTCCGATACGCTGATTTCGAGAGCCGCTCGCTCAAGCGGGCGGTGGGGCAGCTCCTGCGTGAGTCCAGCGAAGAAGCCATCGCGAACGCAAAGCTCCAGGCCGAAGGCAAGGGCGTCGCCGCGGCACCGGCCAAGGAAGAGAGCAAGCCCGATGCGAAGCCGCAGATCCCCGCATCCGCGTACGCGGGCGCAGACTGGCCCAGCCACAACTCCGGTCGCCTGAGCGCCAAGAACTTCCAGGGGCGTCCGCTCCCGGCAGAGCTGGGCAACGAGGAATGGCTCACCGAGAAGAAGGACACCGAAGGCAAGGTGCTCGTGCTCGACTTCTGGGCCACCTGGTGCGGCCCGTGCCGCGCGGCTTCGCCCAAGCTCGAAGAGATCCAGCAGGAGTACGAGGGCAAGGTCGAGGTCCTCGCCATCGGTGGCGCTTCCGACGAAGAGCGTGCGCACAAGCGGTACGTGTTCCAGTCCAAGAAGGCGTACTCGAACCTGTACGACAAGAACGACACCATCAACAACGCGCTGGACGTGAAAGCGATCCCGCACACCGTTGTGGTTTCGACCGATGGTGTGATCCGCTGGCAGGGCAACCCGCTTGAGGAGAACTTCAAGGACATCGTGAAGAGCGTCGTCGAGGCGGACCCGATGTTCGATGAGCAGTGGACCACCGGCGATTCCTCCACCTCCACCACAACCAGCGATGCCCCGGAGATCGATCGTCCGGAGCCCAGCGCATACGCCAACGCCAACTGGCCCGCGCACAACCGCGGCGAGCTGTATGCCGCGGATAATCAGGGGAAGGCGCTCCCCGTGGCGCTGGGGAACGAGAAGTGGCTCACCGACAAGGTCGACACCGAGGGCAAGGTCATCATGCTCGACTTCTGGGCCACCTGGTGCGGCCCGTGCAAGCAGTTCTCGCCCATCGCCAACCAGCTGCAGGTCAAGCACAAGGACAAGCTCGCCGTGCTGGCGATCGCCGGCCAGAACGATCCGGAGAGCAAGGTCCAGTCCTACATCGACCAGCACAGCGTTGCCTACTCGCACCTGTACGACGCGAACCAGTCGGTCTACAAGTCGCTCAACGTCCGGGGCATCCCGCACGTCGTGCTGATCTCGACCGACGGCGTCATCCGCTGGCAGGGTTTCCCGATGGGCTCGGGCTTCGAGCAGGCGCTCGAGCAGATCCTTGAAGCCGATCCGATGCTCAACGACTGATCCACCGGTTCGGGGTGTGAATAATCCTCCATGCCCCAGCCCGCCAACCCAGAGAACGATCACACCCGCGATGGCGATTTCACCAACGCGGGTGTTCGTTTAGCCAGGCCCCGTCTGCATGTCGTGCTGGTGGAGCCCGAGATCCCCAACAACACCGGGAACATCGGACGCACCTGCGTCACCACGGGCTGCCGCCTGCACCTGGTGCACCCGCTCGCGTTCGATATCGACGAGAAGGCCTGCCGACGCGCCGGGCTCGACTACTGGCCCCGCCTCGATCTGGTCGAGCACGCGTCTGCGGAGGCGTACCTCAAGGCGCACCCACCGCGACAGGACCCGCCCGCCCGGACCTGGTTCCTGACCTCGCACGCCTCACGCTCGATCTTCGACGCTCCCATCGCGCTCGGCGACCACCTTGTGTTCGGCAAGGAATCCAAGGGGCTCTCAAGCGCGGTGCTCGATCGGGTCCCCGAGTCCCAGCGGATCAGTGTTCCCATGGTGCCCGGCGAGCGCTCGCTGAACCTGTCCACGTGCGTGGCCGTGTGTGTGTACAGCGCGATACGGGACATGTTCGGGTCCGGAGAGGTCATTGTCGATGCACGCGGGCGCCTGCTCGACCCCATGAACGGGTGAGGCCTGAACGAAACCGGACGATTCTGCATGATTTTTGAAGCCGTTATCGAACAGGTCCGAAGGGTGCGGCGTATATCCGGTGTTGACAGACTCTCTCTTTGGAACGGCACTGAAGAGGTGCCGGGCCAACCAGTGTGACCCGGATTCTCTCCTCTCTCCAGAACAGTGTGCCGCCTCACGGTGGTGCACTGTTTTCTTTGATACTCGCTCTTGGTGATGGCCACGCCCAAGCCGCAAACGCGTACCATACCCCCATGATCCGGACGACCACATCCCGCGCAGATTATCGACCAGCTCTGATGCTCGCACTCCTGTCGCTGGTGCTCGTTGGTTGCCAGAAGACCGCGTTGCGTCCGGACGATCAGCGGAGCCAGTTCGACCGCTACGACCAGTCACGATCGCAACGGGCGCAGCCCTACCTCGAGGACGAGTTCGGGCGACGCACTCCGAACCTCAAGGACCGCTTGCTGGTCCGCGATGAGTGAATCCGTCCGAGAAGCGCTCGCGGCGAACGATCTGTTCGGGATATGCCAGTAAGTTCAGTTCGCGAAGACATGTTTGCGCCGGTCAAAACAGAAATTGCGCGGGAATGTGCAAGAAAAACATTGTCCCGCTCCGAATGGTACTGATACTCTCATGGAGCCCATCTGCTCCGAAGCTCACCAGCGAGACGAATGTTGCCGCACAAGCCGATGACATCCCGACCCGCCCGCGCGATGCGCACCAAGATTGTTTGGGGCGTGCTCGGTATCGGTATGACGCTCAGCGTCGGGCTCCTCTCGGTGCTCGACTCGGGCAACACCGCCCGAGCTGGCGGCCGGTCGCTCACGCCGCTTATGGGCATCGAGCGCAGCGTCGGCATGGAGTCCATCTTCCAGACACCGGCCAGCATCGTATCCCAGCGTTGGGAATCGATTGTGATCGTCCACTCGGGTCAGCCCGCCGGCTCACCCGCGGATATCGCCCAGGAGCACAAGTCCCTGGGGTACGACGGGCTGGGCTTCCACTTCGTCATCGGCAACGGCAAGCGCATGGGCGACGGTGAGATCCACGTCGGTTACCGCTGGCTCGATCAGCAGCCCGGAGCCGACCTCAGCGGCGTGAACTCCGGTTTCAACAGCTCCAGCGCGATCGAGATCTGCCTGATCGGCGACGGCGACCGGCGCCCCTTCAGCGACGAGCAGCTCTACCGCCTCGCGCAGCTCGTGGACGCCCTGAGCGACGAGCTCGGGATCTCACCCGATGCGGTCCATCTGCACAAGGACCTGGCCGGCACATCCTCACCCGGGCAGTTCTTCCCACGCGCACAGTTCAACGAACTGCTCGCCTCGATGGACTGAAATCGCCCAATCCACAACGCGAATCCTCTTGCATTCTTCACCAACGCATCCGTTGCGTGTGTGTGTGCGTATGATCCGGTGCCCAGCGTTCTGGCTGGCGTCCCACCTCTCGCCGGGTCGCCTCTGTGTTTCAGGCGTGGCGGTTCTCGTCCTCGGACTCTCGAAAACATAAAGACTCTGTGAGCGGACAGTCGGCAGGCGTGCGCAGGGGGGATACCATCATTGCCGATAACCGCGATTCTGTACGCTTCGGCTGGAATGGCAGAGGGAAGAAGCCGAATAACACCTCCTGAGGGTGTCTTCTCACTCCGACTCCGCACGCCATCAGATCGTGACCGGGTTGACCCGAGGAACGCGAGAGCATTGCACGCATGACGACAGAGCCTGTAGCAGTCTGGAAGAAGGGCGACACGGTCGAAGGGTACCGGGTGATCTCTGAGATCGGGCGTGGGGCCGCGTCTGTGATCTATCTCGTGCAGGACCCGAAGACCAAGCAGATCTGGGCGCTCAAGCACGTCGTCAAGAAGAACCCCAAAGAGCAGCGGTTCCTCGACCAGACCGAGACGGAATACAAGATCGCATCGCAGCTCGATCACGATTCCATCCGCAAGATCCCCCGCATCATCAAAAAGGGCACCCTGCTCAAGACCAACGAGCTCTACCTCGTCATGGAACTCGTCGACGGCGTCTCGCTCCATGAGGAGCAGCCCGAAGACCTCGCCACGCTCGTGGACATCTTCCATCAGACCGCATCCGCCCTCGCGCAGATGCACGATCGCGGTTTCGTCCATGCGGACATGAAGCCGCACAACGTGATCGTTGGCGTCGGGCTCGATGGCAACTACACCGCCAAGCTCATCGACCTCGGGCAGTCCTGCAAGACCGGCACGATCAAGAAGCGCATCCAGGGGACGCCCGACTACATCGCGCCCGAGCAGGTCCACCGGCGCGAAATCACGCCCAAGACCGACATCTACAACTTCGGGGCCACCATGTACTGGGTCCTGACCGGCAAGAACATCCCGACGGCCATGGGGCACCAGAAGGACTCGCTCGTCGGCTCGCTCGATGACTCGCTCATCGAGAAGGCCACGCCCGTTTCCGAGATCAACCCGCTCGTCCCCGATCGCCTCAACGACCTCATCATGCAGTGCGTCGAGGTCGAGCTCGAGCAGCGACCGGTCTCGATGGATGTCGTTTCCGACAAGCTCGACATGATCCTCGGCATGCTCCGCGCCGAGTCGATGCCCACCCAGGCGGACTGAAACCCCATTCCTGCATCGGATCTGACCGTCCCCGTGCGATCGGGCCGATATGCACAGTGCCATGTGGACCCTCGATCTCAATGATCCTGACGAAGTCATCGACACCCTCCGGGAGGGTGCCAGGGCCATGCGTGAGGCGTCGTGCCGGCGCGGATCGATCGATTTCATCGAATCGCCCGGACGCCTGATCGCCACCGGCGATACCCACGATCACCCGAAGAACTTCAATGCCGTGCTCAGCGCCGCGGGGCTCGATGGCGAGTTCGGCGCCGAAGAGCAGCACCTCACCCTCCACGAGATCATCCACGGCGAGCTGCCCGAGCAGCCCGGGCTCCCGCTCGACACCAGCTACCGCGGGCTCACACGCGTCGCCGCGCTCAAGGCCCAGCACCCCGAGCTCGTCCACATCCTGCTCGCCAACCACGAGCTCGCTCAGGCGCTCGGCTCCGGGATCATGAAGAACGGCGTCCCCTGCGTCAAGGCGTTCGACGCCGGCGTCGAGTCGGTCTTCGCCGACAAGAGCGAGCACGTCTTCGCGGCCATTCGCGACTTCGTCTTCGCCATGCCCATCGCGCTGCGCTGCCGGTGCCCGCAGGGCGACATCCTCTGCGCCCACTCGCTGCCCGGCCCCGCGTCCATGGGGCGCTTCGACGCCTCGATCATCGACCGCGAGCTGCGCGACGAGGACTACGAGCCCCGCGTCGGCTCAGCGCACCTCATGGTCTGGGGGCGCGGCTACGACCACGACCAGCTTGAGGACCTGACCGAGCGGTGGGGCGTCAACCTCTTCATCCTCGGCCACGAGCACGCCGACAAGGGCTACAACATCATCGAGCCCAACGCGATCGTGCTCAACACGGACCATAGCCGCGGGGTCTACCTCCCGATCGACCTTGAGCATGAGCCGACGCTCGAGCAATGCGAGCAGCAGATCGTCCACGTCTGAGCTGATCCTGCAACAAATCAGAAAACCGATCGCAACCGAACAGATCCGTTCCCGGTTCAACCGTCTCCACGCAACAGGAGGGCCGGGGGCATGGGTATCCATTCGATTTCGTTCGTGCTTCTTGGCTTTGTCAGCACCGCAGCATCCGGCATCGCCGAGCCGCACCCGCTCCAATCGCTGCACGACGACGCCGAGGCGCTCCGCGATGTGTACCGCTCCGCGCCCGCCCAGCGCATGCTCGACGAGGTCGAGCATCTCCCCGTGATCGACGAGCGCACGATCCACGCCGCCACCCGACCCAACCGGGGCTACACCCAGGCGCAGTTCGACGCCCTGAGCGAGGACGAACGCGAGGGGCTCCAGCCCTTCGAGGTCGACGCGATGCGTTACTACAGCACGTTCTACGGTACGCCCCTGGTCTACGCCCGCGTGCTCGAGCTCATCGACCGCCACGCCCCCCGGTTCGAGATCGAAGACGCACGGATCATGGACCTGGGCTACGGGCAGCTCGGGCACCTCCGTCTGTGGGCGCAGATGGGCGCCAACGTCGTGGGCGTCGAGGTCGATCCGATCCTCACCGCGATGTACGACGGGTGCGCAGCGGTCGGCCCGATCGAGGACGCCGGGTCGGTCTCACTGATCGAAGGCGCGTGGCCCAACGACGCGTCGTGCCGAGAGGAGGTAGGGCGCGGCTTCGACCTGATCGTCTCGCGCAACCTGCTCAAGCGGGGCTACGTCAAGCCCACCCAGCGCAACCCCAGCTTTCCCGTGCCCGTCGCGTGGGGCATGAGCGACGAAGAAGCGGTGGGGCACTTCTTCGACGCGCTCGCGCCGGGCGGCATCGTCGTCATCGAATCGCTCGGCCCCAGGCCCGACCCGGCCAAGCCCTGGTCTGACATCGCCAACCCCTGGCCCCGGGCCGCGTGGGAGGCGGTCGGCTTCGAGGTCCTCGCGCACGATACCGACGAGTCCCCCTTCGCCCGCCGCCAGGGCATGGCGCTGGGCTGGGACGAGCGGATGGACCTGGAGAACGGGCTCTACGGTGTCTACTCCGTGTACCGCAAGCCGGTCGAGTGATCAGTGCTGCTCCGGTCGCGGGTGGATCGCTTGGTCGTTACCCACGCCGTACGCCTCCGGATCGAGGTACTTGCCCCGGTGCTGCTCGGGCTTTTGCTCTTCAACGATGATTGGGTTTGCCTGTGCGCTGGGATCCTGGCGGATGCCCATGACTTCCCAGCTGACCTTCGCGTTCGGGACGCCTCCCGCGATGCTGAACTCGTTCGATGAGATCTCGCTGGCGATGTACAGGTTCGGCATCGGCGCACCGATCGCGGTGAGCTGATACCGGAAGTCGCGATTGAGCGCTTCGAAGTAATCCGGGAGGTCCACGACCGCGTTGCCATCGGCATCGAGCGTGATCACGCCGTTGTAAATATTCATCATGTCCGGCGATTCGACGAACGAGTGCGAGAGATACTTGTTCTCCGGGTCAAGCGGGTGGTCGATCTTGAACGATCCCGAGAGCTTGGACAGCGTCCCGGCGACGTGCACATTGCCCGAGAAGTACCCCGCGTACTGCGTGCCCCCGGGGCCGAATGTTGCCCCATACACGCCATACGCGGTGTTGGACGAGTTGCCGACCTGGGCGCTGCCGTACACACCGAACGCGGTTCGGCTCCCGCCCGAGGCCGGGTTCTGGCCAAAGCCACGGACGCCGTAGAATGTATCAGCGCCCGTGCTGAACGCGCCCGCGTAGCCCTCGACCCCGACCCGCGTCAGGTTGCCGAACCCGCTGTTGCCCGCCACGCCGTAGATCGCCCGCTGCCCACCGCTCGCGTAGATCGCGGTCCCGACACCGTCCGTCTGATCATGGCGTGCTTCGATGGCGTACGAGTTGGTCGCGAGCATAACCTCCGTGTCGTCGTCGTTGTGCACGAACCGACCCGCCTGATCGCCGCTGTTGGTGTTGGCGAAGACACCGGTCCCTTGGCTGGAGCTTGCGTACACGCCGGTGCCGCTGGGCGTGAAGCCGTACACCCCGTAGCCGCTCCCGTTCTGTACGCCGGATACGCCAACGCCCAGGAACGATTCACCGTTGTTCACGCCCCGCACACCGGCGGAAAAACCGCCGGGCGTCGTATCGGTGACTTCACCGAGGACCCCGGTCGCGTTTGGTGAGCCCGAATCGGTCCGCCCGTACACGCCCGCGTTGGTGCCAGAAGAGTTGCTCGACCGCCCCGTGATCGGGACCGCGCCGGTTGACGTCGCGCTGATGATCACGCCTGTGTCCACGCTCACCCACGGCGCGCTGAGATCGAAGGCCAGGTTGGCTTGCTGAGCACGCGTGGCGCGGATGGCGTAGGGGGCGTAGTTGATCTTTGTGCGCGGGTTCAGGTTCGTGCCCTCGACACGCACCGCGAGCCACCGCTCCGATCCATCGAACCAGGAATCGTCGAAGTCGATCTCGACCTCGAAGAGGCCATTGACCACTTCGACATCGGCGATGTCGATGAACTGCAGCAGCAGCCCGATGGTGGGCGCATCCGCCAGCGAGAACCGCATGTCGTACAGCCCGTTCGCCGGCTGCCCGCCGTCCTCGAGTGTTCCCTGATACGTGATCGGGGCGGCGATGGTGCTCCCGGCGGTGATGGCCAGCGCGATCATTGATTGAACTGTGTTCTTCATGGTTCCCTCCCGAAGGTGATGCAATTGTTGTGCCCACAAGAGTAACAGAGATGTGAGGTTGCCCAAAGCAATTCAGATGTTTGCAACATATTTCAAACAGGCGTGTATCTGTTGTCATGCAGGAACGTGCCATTCCCATCTGCCCCAAATGCGGCTATGACCAGTCGGGCATCATCGCGACGTGGGACCACGCCTGCCCGCTGCAAGGCCAGTGCACCGAGTGCGCCTACGAGTTCCAGTGGGCCAACGTCGTCGACCCGGCGCGCGTCGATCTGCTCTGGTACACCGAGCACATCCACCGAAAACGCGATCTGCCGTACAGATCGCTCCAGACGCTCTGGCGGCTGCTCCTCCCCAGCGCGTTCTGGTGCGAGGTCGGCGTGCACACACGCATCCGCTTCCGTAACCTGCTGCTCTGGCTCCTGCTGATCCTGCTCGTGCTCCACGCCCTCTCTCTCTTCCCAGTCGCCATGGGCAACTGGCACGAGCAGTGGGGCATGATGGGCGCTCGCGGGTTCAGAGAGTTCTCGACGTACGCCCCGCTCGCCTACCTCTACGAGCTGCACAACGCCATCTTCTCTCCGTTCGTCCGCATCCACTACGGCTACTACGGTTTCGGTTACACACTCGGCGGATACAACAACGATGAGCTCGAGGCCGCGATGCTGATCTGCGGCTTCGTGGCTGCTCAGTCCCTCATGTGGCTCATCATCATCTGGGTCCTTCCCATCACCCGCGCCCGCTCGGCGCTCCGCGCCGCGCACCTGGTTCGCGCTTTCGTGATCACACTGATCCCCGCCATCTTCTTCTTCGAGCTCGTCCGCGTCATCACCGGGCTCTTCAACTGGATGCCCGCATCGCCCATGATGAACTGGTTCCCCTTCGTCTTCCTCGCCCTGATGGCGCTCACGCTGATCTGGCTCTACTGGTTCTGGATCGCGGCCATGAAGGTCGGCTGGGGCATCAGGCCTGTGTGGCCCATCGCCATCCTCGGCTCCATCGCCGCCCTGCTCAGCGGGGCGATCGTGTTTGTCTCCCAAGGCCTGTAAACTGGAGTTTTATGCCCGAACGCGAGCCCCAACCCATCTGCCCAAAGTGCGGCTACGACCAGTCGGGCGCCATCGCGACAGGGGAGAAGCAGTGCCCCGTAGACGGAACATGCCCCGAGTGTGGGCAGAAGTTCGCATGGGCCGATGTGTTTGATCCGAGCCGCGTGTTTCTGCCCTGGTACATCGAGCACACAGGCAAGAAGCGTGCCGCTGCGAGGCGAATCCCTGCCACGTTGCGAAATCTATTGCTTCCGAACGTGTTCTGGAAAAAGCTCAGCGTCCAGAGCCCCGTGTATCCGAAGCGGCTTTGGGCGTGGGTCGCCACCG
Source organism: Phycisphaerales bacterium (assembly GCA_017642965.1). GTDB lineage: Bacteria > Planctomycetota > Phycisphaerae > Phycisphaerales > UBA1924 > UBA1924. The sequence continues at coordinate 19,724 of JAEPOJ010000014.1, read as the reverse complement.
GTGTGCTTGCGTTGTACGCGCTCGCGGCAATGCTCTCAATCGCTCTCACCGCCTACAACACGTTCCGGTGGAATCAGCTCGCTACGGATGCGGTCACGCAGGGGTTGATTCCGTCGTCTGCCGCGGCTCAGTACCAAACAGACATGGCCCGGTGGTCGTTCTGGTCGGACCTGTTGCTCGACCAGTTCTTCACGCCGTGGATGGAGTTCATCTCGGGTGATGATACGGCCAGCCAGATCGCGCTGATCCTGGCCGGGATGATCCTGCTCTGGGCTGTGATTCTCGTCGTAATCCCCGTCACGCGAAGGCTCGCCAAGCTCCGCATGGCGCATGTCCACCGAGCAATCGCGCTCTCGCTCCTCATGGTCATCCTCGTGTTCATGCTCACGGTACTCACCGGGGCGGTCAGCAATGTTCTTCGATACGCCGGGCTGACAGTTACTGGTTCCTGGGGCAACGCGTTCAACCTGACCCAAGCACGGTTTGTGCAGGCAGACCTGTACGCTCGATGGGTCGTGACCGTGCTCTTCGTCGCCACGCTCATCTGGATTCAGTGGTTCTGGATCGCTGCGATACTCCGAGGCTGGCAGATCCGCTCTTTCATGCTGCCCGTCTTGGGCTTGATCGCTTCCCTGCTCGCGGGGTATACCGTGTTCTTGTACCTGACGGTGTACTCGTGATGTGGATCTGTGTTGGAGTTGCGCACAATGGAACCCCCCGATCACCATCCACTCTGCCGCCACTGCCGCTACAACCTCGTCACCCAGCTTGATCAGCAAGCGCCCGGGTGGGAACCCCATCACGGATCGGTCGAGCTGATGTGCCCGGAATGCGGGAAGGCATCCACCTGGCCGTGGGTTTCGCCGCCTCCCACGCCCAACAAGATCCCGCTCATTCCATTGCTGCTGAGCGCCCTCATCCTGACGGCGTTCGGCGTCCTGCTATTCTCTCTGATCGGCCTGAACTGGCTCTGAGATCGGGCAACCCCGCGTCTACCATACCCCCATGACCACCACCACCCCCTCGATCGACGCCGCCATCCTCGACACCATCGCCGCCTCCGACCCCCAAGTCGCTGAGATCGTCCGCGCCGAGGCCGAGCGTCAGGAATCCACGATCGAGCTCATCGCCTCCGAGAACCACGCGTCCCCCGCAGTCACCGTCGCCGCGGGCACGTGCATGACCAACAAGTACGCCGAGGGCTACCCTGGACGCCGCTACTACGGCGGCTGTGAGCACCACGACACCGTCGAGCAGCTCGCACGCGACCGCGCCAAGGAGCTTTTCGGCTGCCAGTTCGCCAACGTCCAGCCCCACTCGGGCGCGCAGGCCAACACCGCCGCGTTCATGGCCCTCATGGAACCCGGCGACACCTTCCTCTCGCTCATCCTCAAGGACGGCGGGCACCTCTCGCACGGCATGCACCTCAACTTCTCGGGCATCTTCTACAACCCCGTTCACTACGCGCTCCACTACGACGCTGACCACCCGCAGCACGAGCAGATCGACTACGACTCCGTCCGCGCAGCCGCCCATGAGCACAAGCCCAAGGTCATCCTCTGCGGCTATAGCGCCTATCCGCGCGTCATCGACTTCGCCAAGTTCCGTGAAATCGCCGACGAGGTCGGTGCGTACCTGATGGCCGATATCGCCCACATCGCGGGCCTCGTCGCCGCCGGCGAGCACCCCTCGCCCTTCCCCCACGCTCACGTCGTGACCACCACCACCCACAAGTCCCTCCGAGGCCCGCGCGGCGGGCTCATCATGACCAACGACGAGGAGCTCAACAAGCTCATTAACCGCAACGTCTTCCCCGGCGTGCAGGGGGGGCCGCTCATGCACATCATCACCGCCAAGGCCGTCGCCTTCGGTGAAGCCCTCAAGCCAGAGTTCAAGAGCTACCAGCAGCAGGTCATCAAAAACGCCAAGGCCCTTGCCCAGGCCATGACCGCCAATGGCTTCCGCATCACATCGGGCGGCACCGACAACCACCTCATGCTCGTGGACCTCACGGTGAAGGACGACGAGCTCACCGGCAAGGACGCCGAGAAATGGCTCGAGCACGCGGGGCTCATCACCAACAAGAACGGCATCCCAGACGACCCACGCTCGCCCATGATCACCTCCGGGCTCCGCCTCGGCACCCCCGCGACCACGACCCGCGGCTTCAAGGAGTCCGAGATGGCCCAGATCGCCGATTGGATCAACCGCGTCATCGAGTCCAAGGGCGACGAGGGCGTGATCAGCACCGTCCGCGAAGAGGTCCGCACACTCTGTGCCCGCTTCCCGCTGCAGCACTGATCCATGTCGAGCAGAATCCCTGATAGATCAGATGAGATCGAGTGCCACGAGCCGCTCGAGCCCATAGTCATCTCATCACTCGAAGATCAGGTAGCTCACTTTGAGGCAGTCATCACCGGCGAATCGGACTCTCCTTTGGAGGCGCGGGGATACACGCTCTCTATCGGTCGCGTTCGCGGTTCTGTATTGCTCGCATCAAAGCTGCCTCAGTTCAAGTCCATCGATTGTGATTTCGTTCAGGCGGATTGCTCTAACGCGGCATGGGTGGACGTGCGGCTCGTCCGCTGCGTCTTCGATTCGTGCAAGTGCACCGGCCTTGATACCCGTGGAGGCACGCTCCGTGACATTCGATTCAGCGAATGCAAGATGCCGGATGTCTTCATGCAGGAATCCACGCTCGACCGGGTCTGGTTCGAATCGTGCGACCTACAGAACCTGGACCTGTCCGCTTCAGCGCTCGAGCGGGTGACGATCCGCGACTGCGACGCACGCGGCATGCGCCTGCTCGGTGCGCGAATCAACGCCCTCGACCTGCGAGGAAGCCGGATCGATCAGCTCGTGATCGACCCCGCCTCCGTTCGCCACCTCATCATCGATCCAATGCAAGCACCCGCCATCGCCGAATCGCTCGGCGTGCGGGTGATCGATCAGCACGAAGACATCTGACCTCCTCCCCCGCACCAGCGGGGGAGAAGGCAGGGCATCACGGCTGGGGTAGGGTGCGGCTGATGTAGCGGTCGTCGATTTTGATCTTGCCCCAATCGTAATACCCGAAGCCGGTCCGCTCGCCCTCGGGGATCTTCAGGTAGGTCAGCGAGCCGTCCGCATGAATCCGGAAGATCCGGTCGCTGGTGCCGACGTAGTCGATCACCGCCTTCGGGTCATCCGGCGACGTGGCAGGCTCGGGCTGGCCGCTGCCCATGCCGCCGATGCCGATCCCGGCCATCAGCGTCACCGCCGAGACCGCCAGCAGGCGCCAGCGGGCATTGGTCTTGAGGAGCTGAACATAACGATCATCGTGGGTGTGGTGTGTATCCATGGCAACAGTATGACCGATCGCCCGGGTACGCACTGACACAAATCTGTACACTTTCTCTATGAAACCATTTGCTCTTGTCGTCGCACTCGTCCTGCTCGCTGGCTGCGCCTCCACCAGCCACCGCGCCCCGCGGCCGGCCCTCATCGGGCACATCGTCTTCATCGAGCTCTCAGACCAGGGTGACTACGAATCAATCCTTCACGATTCGGACACCATGCTCGCAACCATCCCCAGCGTGGCGACCTATGCCGCCGGGCGTCACATCGACACCGGGCGCAACACCATCATCAACGACTACGACCTGGCGATCTACCTCGGCTTCGAATCCGTCGAAGACCTCCACGCCTACGTCGTGCACGACCAGCACATCGACTACGTCGCCAAGTGGAAGCCCCGCCTCAGCGCACTCCGGGTGTACGACATGCACGACCCGACAAGGTAGCGTTCGCCTCCCTCGTGGTTGCAAAGCGCAGGGAATCATCTTCGTGCCTCCCCCGTCCAGACGGGGGAGGTGTCACGACAAAGTCGTGACGGAGGGGGCTTCCCTGATGGCTGATGGCCAGTGGCTGGTCCCTTCTTACTCCAGCATCTCCGTCTTCGCCGCCGCCCTCGATGCCGCCTTCGAAGCTCGGTGCCCACGGATCATGTCCCACGAGTAGATGCCCACCGCCACCCAAATGATCGCGAACGCCGCGAACTTCAGCGGCGTGAAGTGCTCACCAAAGAACACCACCGAGAGCAGCAGCTGCCCCGTCGGCGCGGTGTACTGCAGCAGGCCCACCGTGCTCAGCGGCAGCAGTTTGACCGCGTTGGTAAAGCAGATCAACGGCACGATCGTCACCACGCCGCCCAGGATCATGAGCAGCGAGACCCAGAGCTTGGTCTCCTGCGCAAAGAAGATCCCCTCGCCGGTGCGGCTCAGCCAGATCACCAGCCCGACACACACCGGCAGCAGCAGCATCATCTCAAACGTCAACCCCACGCTCGGCCCGACCGACGCCTGCTTACGCAAAAGCCCGTACGTCCCAAAGCTGGCGGGCAGCAGGATCGACAACCACGGGAAGCCCTTGGAGTCCGCGCCGTTGAGCTCCGCGTACCCCATCACCAGCACCGCCGTGCACGCAAGAACGATCGAGCCCCATTGCACCGGCCTCGGGCGCTCTCCAAGGAACAGGAACCCCATCGCGATCGAGAACAGCGGGTTGATGTAGTACCCGAGCGACGCGTGGCTCAGCCGATCCGTCGAGACCGCATAGATAAAGAAGAACCAGTTGATCGCGATCAGCACCGTGCTGGGGATCAGCACCTTGAGCGACGCCCACTGCGTGGCCGCCTTCATGAACTCCCCGAGCTTCCTGCTCAGCGCGAGCATCAGCAGCAGGATCGGGATCCCAAACAGCACCCGCTGCGCGAGGATCTCGAACGGGTTCGCATCGTGCACAGACAGGACTTTGAAGTAGCTGGGGACAATAAACGCCCACCAGCCGAACGCGCCAGCCGCGAACGCGATCCCTTTGCCCCGATTCGGGTACTGCTCATCGGAGATCGGTGGGGGAGATGGGTCGGACATGAGCGGCAAGTCTAGGGCGATCAGCGCGGATACCTGCAAGATCGCACACGATCTGGCATAATCTGGAACGCCATACCGCAAGCCGCTATTCCACCTCAGGGAAACCCCGCATGATCGCATCGCTCGGCCGCATCCTGACCCGCGTCTTCACCAAGTCGGCACCCGATCCGTTCGTCATCGCCGTCGCCCTCACCCTGCTCACCGCGGTCCTCGCCCTCACGCTGGGCACCTACCCCGGCGCCGAAACCATCCCTGAGAAAGCCAACGCCATGATCGACGCGTGGCGTGGCACAGAGGGGCTCTGGAAGTTCCTCGGCTTCGGCATGCAGATGTGCCTCATCCTCGTCACCGGTCACGCACTCGCGGCCTCCAAACCCATCCGTGCGATGATCGCCACCCTCGCGGGCCTCCCGAAAGGCGCACCAACCGCGGCCGCGCTCGTCGGGCTGGTCGCCGCGGGCTTCGGGCTCATCAACTGGGGGCTCGGCCTCATCGTCGGTGCGCTCTTCGCACGCGAGGTCGCCCGGGGCTGCGCGACCAGGGGCATCCGCGTGCACGGCCCGCTGCTCGCCGCCGCCGGATACATGGGCCTGCTGACCTTCCACGGTGGATTCTCCGGCTCCGCCCCGCTCAAGATGTCATCAGAGGATCAGGCCCGCGACGTGCTCCCGGCGAGCATCTATGAATCGCTCGAGACCGGCGCCGTCCCCCTGAGCGACACGCTCCTGAGCCCGATGAACATCTTCGTGTCCGGTGGCATGCTCATCCTCATCCCGCTCGTGCTTTTCCTCCTCTCCCCCAAGTACGACAGCGAGATCGCTCCCATGCCCACCGATGAAGAACAATCCCAGCCCGAGGCGGACACCCCCGATGCTCCGTCCGGCTTCCCGGACTGGATCGAACGCTCACCCCTCGTGGTCTGGGCGCTCGCGCTGCTGCTGCTCTGGGCCTTCACCCGCTTCTCAACGACGCAGGGCTTCATGTCGCTGGGGCCAAACGAGGTCAACACCCTCATGCTCGCCCTCGGGCTCATCATGCACGGCTCCGTCCGCTCCTACCTCCGAGCCGCCGAGAGCGGCGCGCGTGGTTGTTCGGGCATCATCCTCCAGTTCCCCCTCTACGCCGGCATCATGGGCATGCTCGCCAGCTCCGGGCTCGTCAGCGACTTCTCCCGCTTCATGGGCGAGATCGCCAACGATACCACCGCCCCCATCTTCACCATGCTCAGCGCCGCCATCGTCAACGTCTTTGTGCCCTCCGGCGGCGGGCAGTGGGGCATCCAGGGCCCAATCGCGCTGCAAACCGGCGCCGAAGCCGGCGTCGCCCCCGCCAAGATGATCATGGCCGTCGCCTACGGCGACCAACTCACCAACATGCTCCAACCCTTCTGGGCCCTCCCCCTGCTGGCCATCACCAAGGTGAAAGCAAGAGAGATCGTCGGCTACACCGCCGTCGTCATGATGGTCGTCGCCGCATGGATGGTGGTCGGGCTGCTGGTGTTTTAGTGCGCCGTCGCTATAACTGTTCCAAGGGAATCCCGATGCACACCCCAACCGCGCTGCGTGACCTCAGCGTGCTGAAACCAGCACTGCTCTCAGATACTTGGGAACAGCACATACCGATCACATTCGATCGGTACATCGCGCCCGGTTACGAACACGACATCCTGATCACGAGTCGACTCCTCTGCGTTTCGCAGTGGCTCAACGACTGGCTCTGGTGGCCAATCAAACCAAAGTTTGGTCGCACCCGGATCTGGCTCTACGCGACCCATCGAGACAAAGCTCTCGCACACAACAACCCGGTGCTCCAGGAGATCGCCCAAGCGGTTGAGCGCGTCAACGAACAACTCGACTCGGAAGCAGGGCTGAGCTTCATCGTGGCAATTCGAAAATCGGTAATGTCAGTTGAGTTCCCGAACCGCGAGGACATGCACGAGAGTGTTGCGAATGATCGAAAGCGCACAATACGCACATTGCTGAGCGAACTGGGCGTGCTCATTCAGTGATGGCCGCGCTTTAATTTGATCCGCAACGCGGACAAAGCAGGAACGGAAGTTGCTGCCGGCCCGTTTCACCCTTCGTGTCAAGCACCAGCTATTTCTTATAACGAATGAGTGCGAAGAAGGTCGCAAGATCATCAGCTACACGTAGCGTTGCAATCCCGAGATCGAGGACCGAGTCGTCATCCCAGTAGTAGACAGCATTCAGAGTGGATTGGTATGTAGAAATACAAAAGCAGTTTCCGCAATCATCTTCCGCGATCGGCAATAAGCCGAGTTCGAGCATCTCGGGTCTGGCATACAAGCACTGCTCCATTGCTGCAGGATCAAGAAAGCAGCGAACATTCGTATGCCCCTGGTCGGGCGCAGGGATCGTGTTCGGGACCAGGTACTGCCCAAGCAGCGGAGTGAGTACCTTGCGACTGTCATCGCTGAGTGCTTGCCATGCTGAGATTAATTCCAGTCCGCTTAGATCACACGGCTCATTATCTTGATGAAGTCGTATCAAAGCAGAATCCCCGTTCGTTGCGAGAGATGCATGATCATTGGCTCGAAAAGCGGCTAGATTGACAGAGCACGCAGGTTTGCGTGTAGATGATCACAAACTCAGGGGTATACGGAGTCCAAGTCGGGTGCCCTGCTTTGATACGCAACGCGGACAAAGCAGGAACGAGGAGTCTCGAAAACTGTCTTTCCGGGTGCCACTACTCGCCGTCTTCGGCGCAGTAGTGTCTTCAGAACCACTCAAGAGCACTACTGCGCGGCAAGCCGCGAGTAGTGGCACCCAGAGAAAGATGACTCCACCCCGTTCCCCCCCAACAATACCCCATGCATCACATGATCCGCACCACAACCATCCCGCTCCTCCTCGCCGCAATCCTCATCATCCCCGGCTGCGCCGCCGCCGTACCCATCGTCTCCGCGAGCGCCGCCGCGGGCGAGGCCGGCTACAGCTTCTGGCAATCCGGCAAGCTCACCTATGTCGACGAGGGCACAACTAGAGAGATGAACCAAGCCATGGTTCTCACCTTCAACCGCCTCGCGCTCACCGTCGACGAGACCAAGGACCGCCTCGACGACGACGGCAACCTCAAGAGCCGCTGGTGGTCCATCCACTCCGACCGAGGCCACCTGCTCACCATCGAGACCCGCCCCCTGACCAGCACCTTGGTCGAAGTGAAACTCGACACCGGCGCCTTCGGCAACAAGGCCGCCGCCGAACTCATCGCCGACCGCCTCAAGGCGGAGCTGGATGAGATTCAGGCGGCGGGCGTGGAGCCTGTGGCTGATTGAGCTACCGCTGAAGAGTTCACCACAGAGCACACGGAGCACGCAGAGAAGAAAACCAGAGCATCTTCGTGCCTCTTCCCCGCCCCGCGGGGGAGGTGCCGAGTCTTCGAGGCGGAGGGGGTCTTCGGAAACCATGTGTATCGGGTGCCCTGCTTTGATCCGCGAAGCGGACAAAGCAGGAACGAGAGACTATCAAGTTAACGGGATGCGAATGCGTGCCACACGAGACGATGCGAGTTTTCGAGAACTGATTCATCTAGTTTCACACGACGAGGATACTTGAGCGATGCGCTCATCAGCAGCTTCGATTCATTGTCCACTACGACATAGTTGATCTTGTGAATCTCGTCCAATGAGAGCATTCGCGTAACCACGAGATGTGCATGCTCATTGAACTGATACAGGTATCCGGGCGTACTCAGTGGGGCAGAAGCCTCTCCGATCAGGTATGCCCTCGCTACCCAGTTGAGCTTTTCGTCGAGTGTTGATCCAACGCTTGGTGTATCAAATGCACGATCGATTCGTTCGGCGCGAAGCAACACTGGTTGATTGCGGATACTCAAGGCCAATGACTCCACATCCTGAACAAAATCATCAGGATTCATGTCATTAAACAGGTGCCCCGGAGTGGAGTACGAGAGTACAGATGCGACCGCAAACATGTTTCCATAAGTCGCCGTGTAGCTTTCGTCAGCGTAGTAAAATTTATACTCGAAAGTGTATTCGTCTACAGATACTTCGAACTGCTCTCTCCAGTTTGTCTGCGGCGTGGATAATCCATTGTGGAGCTCACTGAACACTCGCTCTTGCGTTGATTGGCATCCAGCAAAAGCGAGAGTCAAGATGAAACACAGTTGTAAACGAATCTTCTTCACCGAACTTCTCCAGTACTCTTCTGATTTACATCGTGATGATGTTACCACGCGTGGCCTGACGGAGCCGTCCCCGGCTCCTTCGGGAACAAACATCATCCCTTCCTGCTCCGACCCCCCCACGTCCCCGAAGGCGACTCTGTCTCCATCGGGCCACCCAATCCACCCCCTCTTTCTCCCCCTCTGTGTGCTCCGTGTGCTCTGTGGTAAACTCTTCCCCCCAAACCACTAGCATCTCCGAATCAGGGCATACCATTCCCCCCAATGCCCACCGAAACCCAGACCAAACCCGACGCCATTGAGACCATCTCCTTCGTCTCGCTCGGCTGCCCCAAGAACCTCGTCGATTCCGAGAAGATGCTCGGGCTCCTCGCCGCCGACGGGCTCCTCCCCGTCTCCGCCGAGGCCATCGAGGATCAGGAGCACGACGACCTCTCGCTCTCCGGGTCCGAGCAGGACTCCAGCGCGACCTCCGGGCGCGTCACGCCCGCCGATGCCGTCGTCATCAACACCTGCGGGTTCCTCGAGGCCTCTAAGCAGGAATCGCTGGGCGTCATCGAAGAAGCCGTCAAACTCAAAGAGCAGGGCAAGATCAAACGCGTCGTCGTCGCCGGCTGCCTCGTGCAGCGCCACCGCGCCAAGATGCTCGACTGGGCGCCCGGGATCGACTCCATGGTGGGGGTCTTCGATCGCGAGCACATCATCGAAGCCGTGCGCGGCGTCAAGTCCCAGCGCGAGACCCTCGAAGAGGTCCCCAAGTACTGGATCAACGCCAACGCGCTCACCAGCGCCGACGCCAAGGGGCTCAACACCGTCGGGCTTACCGTGTCAGGAAAAGACGGCAAGGGCATCGGGTACTACGAGTCCGACAACGCCCGCCTTCGACTTACCCCGCGCCACTACGCGTACCTGAGAATCTCCGAGGGCTGCAACCAGAACTGCGCCTTCTGCACCATCCCCTCCATCCGCGGCAAGATGCGCTCCAAGCCCGAAGACCGCATCATCGAAGAAGCCCGCGAGCTCATGCGCGACGGCGCGTACGAGCTCCTCATGATCGGGCAGGACACCACAAGCTACGGCGACGACATCGGCGTCGGGCTCGGTCAGGTCGCAGGCGATGACAAGTTCCGCGCCGGTCTGCCCAGGCTCCTGCGCAACCTCGACGCCGCCGTCACCGAAGAGATCGGGCGCGGGTGGCTGCGTATGATGTACGCGTACCCGACCTACTTCTCCGACGAGATCATCGACGCGTTCGCCGAGCTCGCCGACAAGGGCAACCTCCTGCCCTACCTCGACATCCCCCTCCAGCACGGGTCCGATCGCATGCTCGAGCGCATGCGCCGCAATGTCACCAGCGCCCACCAGACCGAGCTCTGCCACAAGCTCCGCGAGCGCATCCCCGGCATGGCGATCCGCACCACCTTCATCACCGGATTCCCCGGCGAGACCGACCAGGACCACCAGGACCTGCTCGACTTCATCGAGGAGGTCCAGTTCGACGCCGTCGGGTGCTTCCAATACTCCAAAGAACCCGGCACCGTCGCGGGTCGCATGGAAGACGACCCCGAGCTCGCCGTCCCCGCGCACATCAAAAAGCAGCGCCACGACGAGATCATGGCCGTCCAGCAGCAGATCGCCTTCGAACAAACCGAGTTCATCGCCGAGCAGTTCGACGAGACCAAGCCCACCGAATCCGGCGCGCAGTTCGATGTCCTGATCGACAAGGACACGGGCAACCAGGTCGAAGCCACCCCCGGCGTCTCCCGAGGCGGCACCCTCTACGCCGGGCGCACCTACTTCCAGGCCCCCCAGATCGACGCGACCACCCACGTCATCTCCAAGAACCCGCTCGCGTCCGGCGAGCTGGTCCGATGCACCATCGTCGCCGCCGACGGCTATGACCTCATCGCCGTCCCCGTCGAAGAACTCGAACGCAAAGTCTCCCTGCCACTGGCCTGATCTTCGTGCCTCCCCCGTCCTGACGGGGGAGGTGCCGAGTCCCCGAGGCGGAGGGGGTCTCCCAAAATCCATGTGCATTCATTCCAGGGTGCCACTACTCGACGCGCAGCGGCGCAGTAGTGTCTTTCAAAGATCAGTTGCCATGGGTGCCCTGCTTTGATTCGACGCCAGTCAGACAAAGCAGGAACGGATATTCCCCGACAACCTGCTTTGCTCTCCGGGCCAAAGCAGGGCACCAGCGCTTACTTCTTCTTCACGAAGAACCTGATCGACAACACCAACTCGTAGATCAGCCACAAGGCGATCAGGATGGCGAAAATCGAATACGCCTGAACATCGGAGTCATCCAGCTCGGTCGTGATTCCGTAAAACCCTTCGGTTCTGTCATGAATCACCTTCAAGTTTCCCAAGCAGAATGATGCAAACGATGATCGGCCGAAGGATCCGAGCAGATATCGTGTTGTTCTGTTGTAGGGCCATTCGTATCACACGATAACAAGATACCAAGCACCCGTTCAGCCCACGCTTGGTATTGTACGATCGCCATGCACATCCGCACCCAAGACCCCGCTGCCCCGGACATCACCGCCCTGCTCAACCAGCACCTCGACGAGATGCGATCCATCTCCCCGCCCGAGAGCAAGCACGCCCTCGACATCGACGCCCTCCGCACACCCGACATCACGTTCTGGTCCGTGCGGGATGACGACCACGCCCTCATGGGCTGCGGCGCCCTCCTGCGACTCACCGCCGACCACGCCGAGATCAAGTCAATGCGCACCGACCCCGGATACCGGCGCAGGGGCGTCGCCGCCGCGCTGCTCACCCACATCATCGCGCACGCCCAGACGCAACACTTCGCCCGCCTGAGTCTCGAAACCGGCGCGCAGGACCACTTCGCCCCCGCCCGCGCGCTCTACGAACGCTTCGCCTTCACCCCCTGCGGCCCCTTCGGCGACTACCGCGAAGACCCCAACAGCGTCTTCATGACCCGATCGCTCGACGCGTGAGTTTTTCTCTCCCTGAGGAGATCCCCGCAAGCCGTTGATGCGGACGCACATGCACCCGTTTGCGCCACAGCGCCGCCCGGATCCGCCCACAAACCGGTTGATTCGCCCACAACCCGCGTCTACAACCCCTCCCCAATTCTCATTCCGATCCGTTCCTTGTGCCGATGAGGTGTTCATGGTCCGCAGCGGTCATGTTGTCATGTTGTGCGCGCTCGTCCTCCTCACGATCGGCGTCGTGATGGTCCAGAGCGCCGGGATGTCCGTGCGTCCACTCGCGCCAGACGCGGATCCGACCGCCGCCGCCGCCGTCTCAGGCGTGAGCATCAAGTCGCTGCTGACCTCCCGCACGAGTCTCTACCTGCTCATCGCGGTCATCGCGATGGCGATCGCCACCCGCCTGCCCGTGCGGCGCGTCGCCGACCGCCTCGAGCGCGTCGTCTGGTTCAAGCCCGGCGGCGACATGGGCGTGCTCGTCATCGCTTCGCTCATGCTCATCGGGATGCTCCTGCTCGTCTACGTGCCCGGCATCGCCCGCGTCGAGAACGGCTCGGCCCGCTGGATCACCCTCCACCTCCCCGGGCTCGAGTCCATCCAGCCCTCCGAGATCGCCAAGTGGGCGATCATCGTCCTCGTCGCCTGGTACGCCGCACGCCTCGGCTCCTACAAGGAGCACCGCCTCAAGAAGTTCTTCACCGGGCTTCTGCCCGTCTGCCTGTGCGCCGGGCTCGTCGCCGCCGTCGTCATCAAGGAAGACCTGGGCACCGGGGCCCTGATGCTCATGGCCACCGCCATCGTCCTCCTCGCCGGCGGGGCCCGCTGGGCCCACTTCGCCGCCTTCATCCCCGTCGCGCTCGTCGGGCTCGTCGGCGCCATCATCGCCGCGCCCTACCGCGTCACACGCATCACCACCTTCCTCAACCCGTACGCCGATCCCGCGGGCGACGGCTACCACATGATCCAGTCCATGTCAACCGTCGCCGGAGGCGGCGTCTTCGGGCGCGGCCTGGGCAACGGGCTCCAGAAGTTCGGCTACCTCCCCGAGGATACCACCGACTTCCTCTTCGCCGTCGTCTGCGAAGAGCTCGGCCTCATCGGCGCGGTCATCGTCATCAGCGCCTACGCCGGCATCGTCTGGACCGGTACAAGCATCGCCATGCGTGAGCGCTCTAAGGCCCTCCAGCTCATCGTGCTGGGCGTCATCGCGACCTTTGCGGTTCAGGCCCTCATCAACCTCGTCGTCGTCACCGGGCTCGGCCCGACCAAGGGCATCGCCCTGCCCCTCATGTCCTCCGGCGGCACCGGCTGGATCATGACCGCCTTCATGCTCGGCATCATCGTCTCCATCGAGCGCACGCAGGAATACAGCGCCCTCTACGTCGATCAGGTCGAGGACGAACACGCAGCCGACCTGGCCATCCGCGCATCACGCGGCTCCATCATCGAGGCCAAGCCCACCGTCGCCGACCGCGCCGTCCTCTTCGATGCCCCAACTCCCAGCGACTACGCCTCGTTCGAGGAGCCCCAGCCCGAGCCCGAGATCCTTGATGACGAGTTCTCCGAGCTCTTTGGAGAGACCGAGCCCGACCGCGCACCCGGCATCATCGCCAGACTCCGCGACCGCATCGCCACCCGCGAAGACGAGCACGGAGACGAGAACGCGGAACAGCTCGCGTCCTCCAGCGCACGCGACGCAGGCTATTCCGAGGACGAGTCGCAACGCGCCGACCTCTTCTCATGACCGACGCACCCGACCCATCGAACGCCTACCTCTTCGCGGGCGGCGGCACCGGCGGGCACATCTACCCCGCCCTCGCCATCATCGAACAACTCCAACTGCTCGACCCCGCAGCCCACTGCGAGCTGCTCGTTTCCGATCGCCCTAACGATCGCACTATCCTCGAACCGCTCGACATCCCTTTCGCCCCCCTTCCCGCCAAGCCCTTCGGCTCACGCCCTAAGGCCATGCTCCGCTTCATCCCCTCATGGGGCCCGAGCGTGCGACAGACCCGCGAAGCCATCCGACGCCTCAAGCGATCACACGCCAGCGTAACCCTGATCGCGATGGGGGGGTTCGTCGCCGCGCCCGCCGCCCGCGCCGGGCACTGCGAGCGCTGCCGCGTTGTGCTCGTCAACCTCGACGCCGTGCCCGGCAAAGCCAACGAACTCATCGCCCGCAAAGCCCACGCCATCTACACCGCCTGCGACATCAAAGGCCACCCAACATGGACTCGTGTGCCGCCCATCGTCCGCGCATCCACCATCCAGCGCCTCGATCCATCCCAGGCCCGCGCCCGCTTCGATCTCGACCCGAACACAAACACCCTCCTGATCACCGGTGGCTCAACCGGCGCACAATCCCTCAACCGCTTCCTCGCCGCGTACGTCGATCAGCACGCCGAGACGCTCCGGGGCTGGCAGGTCATCCACCAGACCGGCAAGCAGATCAGCGACTCCGAGCTCACCGAGCTACGGGCCGCCTACGCCAACGCTGGCATCCGCGCCTGGGTCGAGCACTACATCGACGACATGGGCGCGGCCTACGCCGGCGCTGAGCTCGGCATCAGCCGCTGCGGCGCCGGAACCGTCGCCGAGTGCTGGGGCGCCAAGCTCCCCTCCATGTTCTTCCCCTATCCCTACCACAAGGACCAGCACCAGCTCCACAACGCCAAGCCACTCATCGAGATCGAGGGCGCGATCGCCTGCCGCGACGAGATCGATCCACAGACAAACCTGAGGGTGTATCAGGATGTCCTTGCGGATCTGCTGACCAACCCCGACCGAAGAGCCCGCATGCGCGAGGCCCTGGCCTCCCTTGGCGAGCCCGACGGGGCGGCCCGTGTCGCGCAAGCCCTTGTGAAACCTGCGTAAAGGTTCTCGGACCCAGCCACAATCAGTCACGCCAATTCCCCAACAACCGTGTGAAGGTGGGTGTTTTTCACCCATGGCGCGATACACTGTACCCACGCGTATGAAGGACTCAGATTCGCCCAAACACGACCCGCTCAACGACGCTCAGGCGTGCATCGTCTGGCACCCCGCCGATCGTGCACCCACGCCAGGCCTGCTCAAGGCACTGCGGAACAAGGGCATGCTGATCATCGATGCCGAGGACGCGCACACCGCGTTCGCGGCAGCAAACCGGGTCTCACAGAGCGCCAAACGCACCGTCATCGTGCTCGACACCAGAGATGAGCTCCACGACGTCGAGCGCACAATCAGCGCGATCGAGCGCTTTTTACCCCGCGTGCTGTGCTGGGCGCACGAGCCGGGCGCGAACCCGCCGCTGGTCCCGCTCGTACAACCCGCGGCGAGCACGCCAAAGCGTGAACCCGCTCCGGTGTCCGCTCCACATCAGCCCGCACCGCTCCGTTTGGTCGGGCAGGACAGCGATGATCCGGAAGAGAGAGAGACCCATCAGCCCCGGGAGCCCGAATCAGGCGTCAAGACCGCACCCAGAGCGCCACTGAGCGCACGAGACGTGCTCGACGCGGACGAACTCGACGCACTCCTCGCCGGCGAACTCGGTGACCGCAAGCACTGAATCAAAGAACAATCCCAAGACATGACCACGAGCACCACAACCCGATCCAAACCCGAAGCCCACGAGCCGTGGCGGGTCATCCTCGTGGGGCGCACCGGGCTCGATCAGGCCCTCCGCCGAGACGCCAACATCGAGCTCATCCGCTGCCGCGAGACCATCGAAGCCATCGGTGAACTCGGCGATCCCATCGACCACGAGTCCCCGGCCCAGGCCGTCGTCATCGTCAACGCCGACGCGCTCGAAGACGAGCCGATGCAGCGCAAACGCTTCGTGAACGCGCTCCGGCTCGTCGACCCCGGCGTCTGCGTCATGATCGTCAACGAAGCCGACGACGCGTTCGATGGCACGCTCAGCAGGAACCAAACGCTCGATGAGCTCATCGAAGCCATCCACAACGCGATCGAAGCGGCCGACCAGACCGCCCCGGTTTCACTCCGCTACATCGACCCCGACCAAGCCGACAACCAGCCCGACGACCAGCCCGAGCCGACAAACGAAGACGATGACACTCATGAGCCAGCACCCGCGCAGCAACCGCCAGCGCAGCAGCCCGAGGTCACCGTCGTGGTCGAGAACGATACCTTTGAGCACCGCGCTCAGCGAGCATTCGAGGACGAGGACGACATCCACAAGCGGGTCGTCATGGGGCTCGATCCCAAAGTCGTGAGCGAGACCAAGACGCCGCACACGCACCACACCCCGCTCGTCCACGACGACGAGCCGCTCGTGCGTGCGATGCTCAAGGGCAAACCGATCCTCGACGCAGCACTCGTCCAGATCAACGCACGCCTCGGACGCTCGGATATCAATCTTGTCCCGAGCGACGCACCCGGCGCCGGGCTGGGCGTACCGGTCGTCGTCGGCGATCAGGCCGTGGGCATCCTCCGCTGCGATGACGAGGCATGGCTCAACGCCAGCGGGCGCACCCTGCTCGCCGCACACGCCAGCTGGCTCGCGACCTGGGTGAAACTCGAAATCCAGCAGTCCGAGCTACGCAAGTGCGCGTTCACCGACCCGCTCACCGGCGCCTGGAACCGGCGCTACTTCGACCGCTACCTCGCCGCGGCCATCAACCAGGCACGCAAGGCACGCCAGGCCGTCACGGTCATGATCTTCGATATCGATTCCTTCAAGCACTACAACGACACCTACGGCCACGGCGCAGGCGACGAGATCCTGACCGAGACCGTCAAGCTGCTCACGTCCGTGATCCGCCCCTCCGACCGCGTCTGCCGCGTCGGCGGCGACGAGTTCGCCGTGATCTTCTACGAGCCACAGGGCCCCCGCGAAGAGGGCTCCAAGCCGCTCGAATCCATCTACCAGATCGCCTGCCGCTTCCAGCACCAGATCTGCAACCACAGATTCCCCAAGCTCGGCGCCGAAGCGCTCGGCACCCTCACCGTCTCCGGCGGGCTCGCCAGCTTCCCGTGGGACGGCCACGACGCCGCGTCACTCCTCGAAGAGGCGGACCGCTGCGCCATGGAATCCAAGCGCCAGGGCAAGAACGCCATCACGCTCGGGCCCGGCGCCGAAAGCATCTGCAAGCTCGACCGCTGATCAGACTCCAAGCCCTATCCTCATCACATGCTCACCACCAAGCCCATGATTGATGTGCTCGCGATCGATCTCGACGGCACCCTCCTCGACCCCAGCCACCGGGTGTCGCAGCGCAACATCCAAGCCGTCCAGCGTGCCCGCGAAGCCGGCATCACGGTGCTCGTCTGCACCGGTCGCGGCTTCGGCGAGTCCACCCACGCGCTGCAGGCCATCGACCAGCAGGATCCCGTCATGGTCGCCGGCGGCTCCATCATCGCCGACCCGACCACGGGCAAAACGCTCCACCGCTTCACGCTCTCGGATCAGGTCGTCAAGGCCGCGACCGACCTGTTCCACGAGGTCGAGTGCCCCGCGCTGGTCATGAAGGACCCCAGCGACATCGACTACGACTACCTCGTCCTCCACTCGGACAGCGAGCACCCCATCCACCCGATCACCCAGTGGTGGTTCGACGACCACAAGCTCCGCGTCAACTACGCACCGCACACCCATCTCGACGAGCACCCGGAGCATTCCGTGCGTGTGGGCATGTGCGCCGAGAGCTCGATCTCCAACCCCATCTCAAAGAGGATCCTCGACCTGCTGGGCGACGAGGTCTGGCTCTACGACTTCCCCTGCGTGACGCCAGACGCCCACTCGGGCGAGATCGTCCACATCCTCGAGCTCTTCGCACACAAGATCAACAAGTGGGCCGCCATCTCATGGTACCTCGAGCAGCACGACATCGACCCTCAGCGCGTCGGCGCCATCGGTGATCAGGTCAACGATGTCCCCATGATGGAGCAGGCCGGCGTGGGTATCGCGATGGGCAACGCCGTGGACCAGGTCCGCGCACACGCCAGGTACAACACCGCGCCAAACACCGAGGACGGCGTCGCCATCGCCATCGACGCGATCCTCAGCGACAACCTCCACACACTGGAGCGCTGAGCATGCAGACACTCAGCGAGATCCGCGCACTGCTCGAACGCGCCGGGCACCCCCCAAAGAAAGCCCTCGGGCAGAACTTCCTCACCGACCACAACATGATCCGCAAGCTCGTCGACGACGCCGCGGTCAACCCCGGTGACCGCGTTCTCGAGGTCGGCCCCGGCACCGGAGCACTCAGCGTCGAACTCCTCGATCGCGGGGCGAACCTCATCGCCTGCGAGCTCGACGGCGCGCTCGCCCAGGTCCTCCACGAAACCCTGGGCCAGGAGCACCCCGACCGCTTCACCCTCATCGAGGGCGACTGCCTCGAAAAGAAACGCGCCATCAATCCCGAGATCCTCGACGCCCTCGGTCAGGCACCGTTCAAACTCATCGCCAACCTGCCTTACCACGCCGCGACCCCCCTCATGCTCGCGCTCATGACCCGGCACCCCAACTGCACGGGCATGCACATCACGATCCAGCACGAGGTCGTGCAGCGGTTCGGCGCCAAGCCGGGCACCAAGGAATACGGCACCATCTCAGTCATCGCGCAACAGCTCGGCAGCGTCGGAACCATCGCCAAGCTCCCACCCGGGTGCTTCTGGCCGCAGCCGGGCGTCTCCAGCGCCATGATGCGATGGGTCCGCGACCCGGATCACGCCAACGACCCGCAATGGTGGGCCGCGTTCGCCGAGATCACCCAGCAGCTGTTTCAATCGCGACGCAAACAGCTCGCGGGGGTTGTGAACAAGATGTGCAAAAAAGAGATCGACTGGCCCAGCGGAATCTCCACCACAGACCGGATCGACGCACTTTCACCCGATCGCGTCGAAGCCCTCTGCAGGGCAATCCACAAGATCTGCTATACTCCATAGTCCAGCCCCCACGGAGGTCCGTTTCAGGATGCACGAGCACGATTCCCAATCGTTAGCCAGCACCCTCGACCCCATCCTGCACCACGAATGCCACGGGCACCTCGGCCCGATTTCATGGTTCCAGTGCGATTGGCAGCGCGGCGGCGCCTCAACCGGATTCTCGACATGGCGACTCAGCACGGCCTTCGGCAAAGCCAAGGAAGTCCCCTGCGTCGTCAAGTTCCCCGTCGGATACGGCGAGTACTTCTGGACCAAGCGCCTCGGGCTCGTGCGCCAGGACGAGTGGGACGAGCCCATGTCGCTCACGCTCCCAACCCCCCGCGTCCTCGCCGCCGGCTTTGAGCTCGGCGGCTACGACCTCGCGTGGATCGTCATGGAACGCTTCTCCAACCCGCCCATCGCCATGGAACGCTCCAACACAGCCCTCTGGTCCATGTTCGAGTCCGCGGCAGAGTTCCACGCCGCAGCCATCCTCGAGCGCCCCATCGAGCCCGAACACGTTCCAACTCCCCCGAGCTGGCCAGATCTGCTCGAAAAGGGCCAGCAGGCACTCCGCGAGAACGACATCGACGCCAAAGACGCCTGGATTGATGCGCTCAGGAAGACCGAGCAGGTCCTCGATCAGCTGACACAGGCGTGGGCATCACGCTCAATTGACACCTGGTGCCACCACGACCTCCACCCGCACAACGCCATGCGCCGCCAGACAGAAGACGATTCTGTCCCCGGCCACTGCACACTCATCGATCTGGCGATGGTCAACCCCGGATGCTGGATCGAAGATGCCCTGTACATG
>JAEPOJ010000013.1 GCA_017642965.1 Phycisphaerales bacterium | reverse complement strand
AGGCAGGGTATTGATCGACAATTCCCTCCCGGCCCAAAGAAGCGGGACCGACGCGGGGATTCTGTACGACCGCATGCTCTGGAGGTTCAGGGAACCTCAACGATCGCGTTCACTTGCGCTCGGGTCTCAAAGGGTTTCTCGATGGGCTTGTAGGGCTTGGCTTGGATCAGGCTCGAGACCGTGAGCACCGCGAGCATCCCGCAGAGCCCGAGTGTCCCGATCATGACCCGCACACGCGAGGTTCGGAATAGCTCCGAGCGTGCAAGGATCAGGGCGATCATGATCAGCAGCATCGGCTCGTGATACCGCTGCCAGCTCTCGTGATTGGCGCTCTGCGCGAGCGTGAAGGCGATCATCGTGCCGACCCAGATCCATGCATCACGGCGCGGAACGAGGCTCAGCCAGATTGGGAGCACCGCTGCTCCCGCGATCGCCCCAATTACGTAGACCGGCGAGCGGTCCGCGATGCTCCCTGCGAGCCGAACCAGATTCCACCAGCCACCGAAGCGCCCGCCCTCGACCGAGTATGAAGACGCGGGCAGCAGGGCGAGAAGGACGCCGATCCCGAGACTGAGCAGAACCCATCGCCACTGATGCGCCCAGACCGCCTTAAGTTGGGGCAGCAGGATCGGCAGGAAAAACACGCTGAGGATTGCGAGCTGAAGGAGGATGAACCCGGGGGTTGCGGGGTTTGGTCCCTGATGCTGTCCCTGGAACATCGGCGGCACCAGCCCGCCCCACATCAGCAGGAACCACAAGAGCAGGCCGAACGCGGGGATCGTGCAGGCGATCGCGATAAACGCACGCCCTGAGCGGGCGAGCCCATCCACGAAGAACGCCCGCAGCGTGGCGAGCCCGGGAGTATCTGATCCGAGCCATGCCGCAAGCCAGACCGTGGCGGCGATCCAGATGTGGATCTGACGCATGAATATCAGGGCCGTGAGCAGCACCCCAGACGCGAGCCAGCAGGGCCAACCCGTGGGTGCTCTCAGCGAGATGAGCAGCATCGAGAGCACGAAGAACCAGCCCGCGTTGTCCGGCAGCAGCCACACACCTGGAAAGAGCGTGTACATCGATACGATCAGCGGCAGGCAGACGAGCGCGGCTGCACGCCCCAGCGTTCTGCTCGCGTACCAGCACAGCAGGCCGAAGAATGCCAGCGTCCAGATGAGCGCAACGAGCTGGGTTCCCATGTGGCCCAGGCCTGCGTGGACCAGCGGCGCGAGCAGCAGGTGATAGCCCGGTGTAGTCGCGGATTGGTAGTCGCTCATATCCGGGCTGGGCCATTCGATCGCGAACTTCTGTATCGCGATCCAGTGGTAGTTGTAATCGTCCGCGGCTGCGCGTCCGTTGGCGTTTCCGCTCAGGATGAGCGGCAGCGTGCACAGCAGCGTGAGGGCGAGTGTGAGCATCAGCGCCTGGAAGCGATGAAAAACCGGCTGATCCGGCGTGCTCGCTTGTGTGGGATGGGTCGTCGAACTGCGCATCGGGATGCACACCCTATCGGCATAGGGCCGCATTGAGACGCCGGAATGACGGAATTCTGACCTGTTCTGTGCCGAGTTGGGCTGAACTCTTGTGCCCTCTATATCGTTGTGTCGATGCAGGGAGCACGATGAGCGACACAGGACCAGCCCAGCCCGAGCCCGCACGCCCCGATGGCCACCTTGGTCATGTGGCGCGCGGGCTGATCAAGCTCATGCGCCTGCATCAGTGGTCCAAGGGCGTGTTCGTCCTTATCGGACCCTTGTTCGCGCTTGCGGACGGGAAGCTCCAGGACATGCCCCGCGCAGAGCTTGCGCTCGCGATCGGCATGACGTTCATTGGCTTTGGGCTCGCGGCCTCCGGGTGCTACATCTTCAACGACATCGCGGATGTTGAGCGTGACAAAGCCCACCCGCGCAAGTGCAAGCGTCCGCTGGCCTCGGGACAGGTGCCTATCGGGATTGCCCGCATCTTCGGGATCTGCATCCTTGTGGCCTCGCTCGCGAGTGTGCTGGGGGTGCCCGCGGAGCTTCGGCCTTGGGTTCTGGGGCTGCTGATCCTGTACATCATCAACGTGATGCTGTATTCGGGCGGGCTCAAGCACATCGTGATCGTGGATGTGCTCTGTTTGTCCTCTGGGTTCGTCATCCGTGTGCTTGGTGGGTGTGCCGCTCTTGGGATCACGCCATCGACGTGGCTGCTGAATGCGACGCTGTTTCTGAGTATGTTCCTTGCGTTCGGCAAGCGTCTCGGTGAGCGCCGTCACCTCGGAGGTGATGAAGCCGCGAAGGCCGCCCGCGACGTGCAGCAGCACTACACGGACCAGATGCTGCGGATGTTCGTGGTGGTAACCGGTGTTGCAACTCTTTTGACATACACGAGTTATGTCCAGAGTCGCCACGACGACTTTGTGTATAACTTTGTTTCTAGACAGGGCAGTACAGATGAAGCGTTCGGATTCAATCTGATGTGGATCACGGTCGCGCCAGCCACCTTGGCGC
Source organism: Phycisphaerales bacterium (assembly GCA_017642965.1). Lineage (GTDB taxonomy): Bacteria > Planctomycetota > Phycisphaerae > Phycisphaerales > UBA1924 > UBA1924. The sequence goes on along the minus strand of JAEPOJ010000013.1, from coordinate 84,740 downwards.
TGCTGCGCACGATCACGCTGCTGATGCGTGGACGCTACGACGATCCGACGGAGCTGGCTCTGCGCGACAACATGGTGCGTCTCGCGGGGCTGGTTTTTGTCGCATCCACAGTCATCGTGCTGTGGATTCACCTGAAACCCGCGTGATTTCGGGCTTTTCTTGAATCTTTTTGGGGCTGGTGTGGTAATTCTTGCTCGTTGGGCGTGCGCATGTCTTGCGCTCCGCCCGGTCCCGTTCTCTTCCCCCGCATCGGGGTGCGACGATAGGGACCCCGATCACATGGTGGACTGGCCTCATGACGCGTGTGCGGCCTGTCGTTGAAAGTTGCCCGCTCGGGCGTTCTGAATAACGGAGTATGTGCAGATGAACAGGGATAAGAAACAGCGAGTACCCGCACGGACGATCGCGGGCATCGCGAGTGCCGTGGTGGGGATGACGGCTTTGACTGCGGGCAGCGCCATGGCGCAGACGAGCTATGACGAGCCGGACACATCGACGCCCACGCCCGAGGAGAGCATCGACCTGGCGCAGCTCGCCGCGATGGCCGGCCGAGGCGGCGGCGCACCGAGCGGCCGCAGCGACGATGGGCTCAGGTCCTGGAAGGATGTTTCTCAGGGGTTCGAGAAGGTGGTCTCGACCGCTGACGGACGCTCGTTCTACAACCTGTACATCAATAAGAAGGAAAACAAAATCCTCGCGGAGCTCCCGCGTGGCTACGACAAGCAGAACCACTTTTTCGCCATGACGGTCGCGGGTGGCGAGATCTTCGCGGGTCTTCAGTCGGGCGATCTGTACACGAAGTGGAAGCGGATCGGCAACCGCCTGGCGCTGATCCAGCCTCAGATCGCGGTCCGCTCGACCGGTGATCAGGAATCGAAGGATTCGCTGGAGACGGTCTTCACGGACCGCGTCCTGCTCGACGTCCCGATCCTGGCAACCGGCCCGTCCGGGCAGCCGGTCATCGACCTCAACGGCCTGCTGGTGAACCAGGCGACGAGCTTCTTCGGTGGCTCGGCGCGCGGGCTCAACCCGAACCTGACCACGGTCGCTTCGGTCAAGGCGTTCCCGCAGAACGTCGAGATCCGCTACGAGGGCCCGGTTGCGGGCGGCACGATCAAGGAGTTCCACTACTCGATCTCGCTGATCACCGGCTCGCGCGGGTTCAAACCGCGCCAGGCCGACCAACGCCTCGGCTACTTCGTGACCACCTACACGGATCTGGGCAAGTACGACAGCGATGAGAAGGCCCAGCGTTACATCAACCGCTGGCACATCGAGAAGGCGGACCCGCGCCTCTCACTCAGCCCGCCCAAGGAACCCATCGTGTACTACGTGGAGCACACGGTCCCGATCCGCTACCGGCGCTGGGTGCGTGAGGGCATTGAGCAGTGGAACGACGCGTTCCGCGCGATCGGTATTGACGGCGCGATCCAGGTCCAGTACCAGGACAAGGCGACCGGCACCAATATGGACAAGGACCCGGAGGATGTGCGTTACAACTTCATCCGCTGGATCAGCAACGACGTGTCGACCGCGATCGGCCCGTCCCGCGTGAACCCGATGACGGGTGAGATCCTCGACGCGGACGTCGTCCTGACCGACGGCTGGGTGCGCGTGTTCACCTACCGCTGGGAAGACCTGCTGGGCACCTTGGCGACCGAGGGTTACTCGCCCGCGACGCTCCAGTGGCTCGAGGAGAACCCGGAGTGGGACCCGCGCCTGCGTCTGGCGACCCCCCAGCAGCGCGACATCATCCTCAACGAGCGCAGCAACCGCTCCGCTTGCGGGCATGACCACAGCAGCCACCTCAACCAGCTCCATCAGATGGACGGGTTCGTCCCCGGCGCCGACATGCTCGGTAACGACGAGTTCGACGGGCTCGGCGGGCGCGCGTCGCAGGTGAACGGCATGTGCATGGCCGCGACCGGCAAGGCGCTCGATCTGGCCATGATGCGTATGTACCTGAGCATGATCGATCTCTTCGCCGCTGATCTTCAGGAGGTCAGCGCTACCGCGGCAGCAAACGCCGAGACCGGCGCTGCGATGGAGCCGGAGATCGATGAGGAAACACTCGAGATGATCCGCAAGCAGCTCGAGGAGAACCCCGGGCTCAAGGCGATGATCCCGCCGGAGTACTTGGCCCTGCTTGAGAAGAAGGACGAGCCCAAGGAAGAGGAGCCCGAGTCGGAAGATGAAGCCGAGGGCGAGGAAGCCCCCGAGGCGCCGAAGGCCGACAAGAAGGACGAGGGCGACATGATCGACGGCGTGCCCGAGTGGTTCGTCGGCCCGATGCTCGCCGAGCTCGTCGCGCACGAGGTTGGGCACACCCTCGGCCTGCGTCACAACTTCAAGGGCTCCAGCGCCTACTCGCTCTCGGAGATCAACTCCGAGGCGATGAAGGACCAGAAGCCCTGGTCGGCATCGGTCATGGATTACAACGGCATCAACATCATGATGCCGGGCTTCGGCGAGGTTCAGGGCAACCACTCGTCGTTCGAGATCGGCCCGTACGACTACTGGGTCATCGAGTACGGCTACGGCCCCGAGAAGAACCTGCCCAAGGTGCTCGAGCGTGTCTCGGAGCCCGAGCTGCAGTACGGCACGGACGAGGACACGTTCGGCCCGGACCCGCGTGCCCGCCGCTACGACCTTGCCGAGAACCCGCTCGACTTCGCGAACAACCAGATGTCGCTCGTGAAGACGATCCGCGAGGGCCTGCTGACCAAGTTCGTTGACGACGGCGACTCCTGGTCGCGTGCCAGGCGTGGGTACCTGATCTCGCTGAACACGCAGATGCAGTCGCTCTCGATGATGGCGAACTGGGTCGGCTCGGCGTACGTCTACCGCGACAAGAAGGGTGACCCGGGCAGCCGGGCACCGATCGAGGTGGTCCCCGCTGAGCGTCAGCGCGCGGCGATGCAGTTCGTGATCGACAACTCGTTCTACGACGAGGCCTTCGGCATCAGCCCCGAGCTGCTCACCCACACCACGGTCGATAAGTGGTGGGACGATGTCACCTCGGTGATGTCCGATGCGGCCCTGCCGATCCACGACCGGATCATGGGCATGCAGGCCTCGGCCCTGACGATGCTTCTGAACCCGCAGACTGTCCAGCGCGTGTACGACTACGAGCTGTTCGTCCCGGCCGATCAGGACGCCCTGACGCTCGCCGAGCTGATGCAGAGCGTGACCGAAGCGGCGTGGAAGGAGCTTGGCGAGGACATCGGCGGCGGGTACGACAACCGCAACCCGATGATCTCGTCGCTGCGGCGCAATCTGCAGCGTGAGCACCTCGACCGTCTCATCGACATGGCCTTTGCCGACGGCGGGTTCAACTCGTCGGCCAAGCCGGTGAAGATGCTCTCGATGATGCACCTGCGCAAGATTAAGGACGGCGTGGACGGGGTGCTTGAGAACCGCGACGCGCTCGACGCCTACACCCGGGCGCACCTGGAAGAAGTCTCGCAGCGCGTGGGCAAGGCGCTCGACGCGGGATACGTCTACACCGACAACTGATCCCGCCTGAGCCACCAGTGATTTCTGGCGGGCGGCCCGAACGGGCCGCCCGTTTTTTATGTAAGTGCAAGAGAGCCGGCGTCCATCCGCCTGTCCGCGTGGCCGATAGACTAGCGTGCACGCACGCACAGGGGCACGACGTTGACCGATCCAGCGACATCCAAGCCGAGCAAGCAGGCCTACGCGCAGCGGACATCGCGCGGGCTGTTCTGGATGCTCATCGCTTCGATGATCAACAAAGGCGGCGCCTTTGTTGCTCAGATCGTGCTCGGGTGGCTGCTGCTCGATGAGGACTTCGGCCTCTACGCGATCGCCATCAGCGTCTCATCGCTGGTGCAGATCTTCCGTGACGGCGGTACCAGGAAGATCGTGGTCCAGCGTGGGGAGCGTCACTTCGCCCGCCTCTGTCCGAGCGTGTTCTGGATGGCGACGGGGTTCAATGTGGCGGCCGCGGCGCTGCTCGCGATCGGTGCCTACCCGATCGCCCTGCTGTATCAGGAACCCGAGCTGACCGTCATGATCCTTGTGCTGGCCCTGTCGTGCCTTGTGGGCACGCCCGACACGATGTACCGCGCCTGGCTCTCGGTGCAGATGCGCTTCCGCGAGCTTGCGCGGGTCCAGCTCGCGAGCGGGCTCATCCGAAGCGCGAGCATGATCCTGCTCGCCGTGATGGGCGCGGGGGCGCAGAGCTTTGTGTGGCCGGCCGTGCTCGCGGCCCTTGGCAGCTGGATCATGGGGCGGCTGCTGTGCGGTCCGCTGCCGCTGGCTGGGCGACTCCGCCCTGTTCTATGGCGTATCCTGCTCGCTTCTTCGATCTGGCTGATCGTTGGCAGCGGGGCCATGATGATGACCCGCCAGGGCTCCTACATGATCCTCGGGCTCTTCCACGACCCGGCGATCATCGGTGTGTACTTCTTCGCCTACCAGCTGCTGATGCAGCTCAACCAGCTGCTCGCCGCGAACATACAGTCGGTGCTGCTTCCGACGCTGAGCGCTGTGCAGCGCGAGCAGCATCGGTTCACCGGCGCGGTGATCCGTTCATCGCAATCGATGATGATCATCAGCTCCGCGTTCGCGATGAGCGTGAGCGTCGGCTCTGGCGATCTGATCCGCTTCGTGTGGGGCAGCAAGTGGGAGAGTTCGATCCCCGCGGTGCTCTGGATGGGCGCGTTCTTCCCCACGAGGATGCTGCTCAACGTGTTCGAGCCCACGATGCAGGCGAGGGGACGCTACAGGACGTGGGCTTTCGTGAGCATCGCACAGGCGGTCATCCTGCTGGTCGCGACGCTGATTGTTTCCATCGTCGGCGAAACCCCGGGGGACTTCGCGATCGGGATCGGCGTCGGGCTGCTGGTCTCGCTGCTGGTTGGGTGGTTCGCGGGATTACCCAGGATCGGCGTGCCGGTCTGGTCGGTGCTGCGCGGGTGCATGCCGGCGTACGCGATCGGGATCGTGGTGTACGCGATCGTCGTATATGCGCGGTTCGAGCTCGGCTTCGAGACGACCCTGCCCCGGGCGAGATTGGTTGCGCAGGGGATCGGCAGCGCCCTGATCTTCCTCGGCGCGTACGTCCTGATTATTCGGGTGCTCATGCCCGGGGCGCTCTCGAACACGTGCGACGCGCTGCCGGGCAAGCTCGCGCGCCATTGCCGGCGTGTGCTGATGCTGAAGAAGTGATCAGGACCAGTTCTCCAGCGGTCGCCCGAGGATGGAGCGCAGCCTGTCGTTGTGTGGCTTGTAGTGCGCATCGAGCGATCGCCTGAGCTCGGGGTCGATCTCGATCCCATCGGCGTTCTTCTTCTTTGCGTTGACCCGGGCACGGATCCGGTCACCGATGAACGATCTGCCGATCGCTTTGACGAGCGGGTCGAGCCCTGCGCGGCGCAGCTTCGCGCGGAGGGAAGGGAACACGGCGGCGTTGTCGGTTTTTCCGATCCAGGAGGGCACGAAATCGGATCGGACACCGATGTGCTCATAGATCTTGCGGATGGTCTCGGCATCGGATCGCACAAGGTCTTCGTAGAGCAGCACCAGCATCTGCTCACGCGGGAAGCACGACCACCACCGCTCGAGGTGCTCGGCGTAGTGCCCGTGCTCGACCATGTCCGGGTGCTTCTCGACCGCCTCGTTGAAGGTGTTGTAGGGCATGGTCGTGCCCAGCTTCAGCCGGTAGAGCGAATGGGCCCGCTCGATTGGCTCGCGCAGGACCGCGACGAGCTTGAGATCTGTGCAGAGCGCGTGGACTCGCTCAGGGCATTGCGGGTCCGCGATGTAGTCCGGGGTCACCTCGCCGATCGCGTGTGCCTGGCCCGCATCGCGGAAGTGATCGAGGTACCAGCGATCGCCCTTCTCGTAGTTTCGATTGAAGTAGTGGACTTCCTTGGGCGTTGCGGTGAACACGTCCGGGTGCTCGGCGAGGCATTTGTGCACCCAGCTCGAGCCGCATCGCTGCCCCCCGATGAAGAGGAAAGTTGGCATGTTCTCGCGTTGATCTGTCATCTGGTTCTGGGCTGCGCTTGGTCCGGGCGTGTTTATCATGGTTCTCCGGGAAGATCGGCGATCGCCCCGAACCCTCTCGGGTGGCACGATCGTACGACCATGATCGGCTGAGAACCGGTGTTCTTTGCTTGATGATGGGGAGAATTTGGTCGATAGTATTGGAAGCACTGGACGTCGGGAGAAACCCCGCCAAGATGGCTGAGAACCGCGGGCGACCGGGCCTGCAGACGTAAGGAACGGATTGACATGCTCTCAGCGATCGCATTGCTCGTTTTCGCCACGCTGTGCTTCCTCGCGCTGTGGCGTCCGCACTGGGCGGGTGTGCTTGCGCTGAGCTTCATCGGGTACGAGCAGCTGCTGAGTTCGTTCTATCGTGCCTTTGCACGCAACTCATGGTTGCTGAATGTTGTATCCGGTTCAATCGTCCTGCTCGCGGTGATGTTTTCGATCCTGATGGGCCGCAAGCCCATGCGGGGATACTTCAATATCAACAGTGTCCTGGTGTGGGCGTTGTATGCCTTCGCGATCTTTGGCGTGAGCTACAGCCTGATGCCTGCAGCGGGCACATACTTTGTGAAGAAGGGCTTTCCGCCCGCTGTGCTCATGCTCTTCCTCTTCCCGCTGATCGTGCTATCCTGGGATACGCTCAAGAAGATGGCTGTTCCCATGATGATCATGGGTTCAATCCTGATCGTGCTGATCATCATCAGCCCCCGGACCCAGATCTACGGGTCTCGTCTGTTCATCGATCTCTCCTACACCGGGGGGACCAGCAGCGAACGGGGCAACCCACTCTCGATCGCGGAAGTGGGGGGGTACATGATGCTCTTCGCAGCACTCATCGAGCCAGAACGACGCGGCGCGACGTTGGGGCTGTTGCGTATGGGCGCGTTTCTTCTTGGCGCAGCCATCGCGTTTCTTGTTGGCAGTCGCGGCCAGCTCGTTTTCGCGCTCTTCTTCTCAGTACTCTTCTACCCGCTCGCGCATCAGGTTCGGGATGTCAGACAGTTCTTTGTTCGTGCGGGATCTGGCGCCATCGCATTGGGGATCATCGCCCTGGTCGGCAAGGTGCTTGCATCAAGCAGTGAGTCATCTCAGCGGTTTACCGCGAGTGATATTTCTGCCGGCCTGCAAGGACGGATGTATTTCGCCCGAGAGTTGCTGGGCGAGTATGCGGTGAACCCGGGGAACTATTTGCAGGGCATCGGCACCGGATCGTTCAACGCGGTTGTAAAGCATGACGGCGAGGGGTTCTTGTACCCGCATAACCTCGTGGTGGAAGTGCTTGCTCACCATGGCCTGATCGGGCTCTCTATCCTGGCCGGTGTTTTCGCGATCACCGGCCTCCATATGCTCCGAGCGTTCCGGCTTGCGATGCGTGGTGTGATCGATCGGAGCGCGGTCGCGATCATGCTCGCGCTGGTGTGCTACACGACGATGCTCTCGATGAAGCAGGGCTCGTTCGTGCTCATCCCGCTTCCATTCTTCACCTACCTGATGCTCTCAAAGCTTGTGACCCGTGAGAGTTACTCCGAAGAGTACAACTGGTCTCAGAACGATGACTACGAACTGCTTGAGCAGGGATACGCAGACCCTGAGTACAGTTAATCGTTCTTGCCACGGGTCTGAAGCGGCTCGCAGTACTCGCCACGCCGGGGCGGCTGATCGAGCATGCGATCGTGCTCAGCCCGGTCTTGCTCATTTGAGAATCGATCTTTGATCTTCTTCGCCGGCACACCGCCGTGGATCTCGTAGGGCGGGATGTCCTTGGTCACAACGGATCCCGCGGCGACAATTGCGCCCCGACCAACGGTCACGCCGGCCATCACGATCGAACCCGCGCCGATCCACGCGTCCCTGTCGATCAGGGTATTGCGTTTCTCCGGCCGCCCCGAGAAGATGATCGGCGTCGCGACCTTGTCGAACACGTGGTCGTCACCGACGATCATCACCCTTGGGCCGAGCATGACGTATGCCCCGAGCTCGACCTTGGGACCGATCAGGCAGCCCTTGGCGCAGAATGAGTACTCGCGGGCCAGCAGGTCCCTGCTCAGCGAGCTGCAATCGCTTGTGTAAAAGGTCGGGTGCACGTTGCCGAGGCGGTAACGCTTCCTCCGGTACCACATGCGGACGTCGCGGATCTTCTGCCGCACGTTCTGATTCTTGTAGAGCAGGTTCCTGATACTCATGGCTTGCTCCCATGCGCCGTGTACCGTTCGAGTCTCGCGTTGAACACATCGTCCGCCGGGTCGCCCTCGACCGCCCGGTCGATCAGCTTACGCTGCGACACTGGGTTATAGAACCGCTCGATCAGTTCCCTCGCGGCTTGCATGCGTTGCTCGTGGGTCCACTCGATACCGATCTGATGCTCGATCGTTTCCGTCAGTGATTCCAGGTTGTCCTCGGTAAAGAACCCGCCCGTCTTGCCCTCAACGATGGACTCGAACTCCGGCATCTGCTGATCGTAGCTGTTGTGGCTGATCGCGGGCACGCCGTAGGCCAGGGCGTGCATCGCGAGCAGCCCGATCGGGCCGGGCATGACGGCGACGTCAGACGCGATCAGCATCCGCCCGAGCTCATCCTCACCGTACACCGCGCCCGTGAACACCGCGCTGACACCCAGCTGATCCGCGAGATCCATGAGCTCCTGCTTGTGCGGGCCGTCGCCCACGACCAGGACGTTCACGGGACGCCCGGACTCCTCGAGTTTCGCGGCCGCGTGGATCAGCTGGTCGAGCTTTTTGTAGTGGTGCAGTCGTGTGATGTTGACCAGCACCGGGTGGTCCTCGCGCCCGGGGAACAGCTCGGCGCGGGTGGTCCGGCGCGCATCATCCGGCATTGCGGCGAGCGTCCTGTCCTGAAGCTCACAGTCGAGTGAGTTGTAGATGACGTGCAGCTGTCCTGGCCTGAAGCCGTAGCCCAGCCCGATGGCCTTGGCACGGTGCCCGTACAGCAGGAGCCCGTGCCCGAGCTTGTAGAACGTGTTGCGGATCAGCGCCTGCTTCCCGGTCTCTCGCCTGAGCCAGCCGTGCGTCCAGAAGAGGACACGCTTGCCGGTGAGGCGCCCGATGATCGCGGAGAGCCACGTTGTGGGCCACTTGCAGTTCCCGAGCAGGATCAGCGTGTCGTATCGCCGGCTGAGTGCGAGTTTGACGGCTCCCCACTGGAAGAGCAGCGGCCCGCGCTGCGTGCACTTGGTGCGGGTGAACGACTTGGGGTCGATGTCCGTAAGCTTGATTCCGGAATCAAAGCTCTGTGTGTCGCCGAAGAAGTGATACTCGTGTTCCGAACCATCGATCAGCTCTCGGATGATCGGCTCGCGGTAGTGGGCAAAGTAGTGGTAGACCACGGCGACCCGATGGCGTTTGTTCGCTTTAGCCGCCATATCGAGTCCCTCCCTCGCCCCGGTCCGCGGCGACCTGCCCCGGGTTCTTGAGCTCGCGCACCTTGAGCACGATCATATATTCGTACATGGCCTGCAGGCGGCAGTATGTCCACCCGGCACGTCCGTCGAGGAAGCCCCGCCCGAGCACGTACATGTAGAAGAACTTGAGAAGCGGCCTGCACGGCATCCGGAACGAGATATTCTTGAGTTCCAGGCGGCGCGTGTTGCGGTCGGAAGAGAAGAGATTCCCGATCCGCACGGGGTTCTCCGCGAGCGCCTTCATCGTCTCGTTCGCTTCGTAGGTGGAGTACCTGTTGTGGCGCTCGATCCACTCGTGGATACCCTTCGAGAAGTTGTAGTGGATGAAGTGCTTCCTGAGATACCCGACCTCGCCGTCCACAATCGGGACGGGGTTCGCGTCGCGCGCGAAGCGGATCTTTGGGGGCTGGAAGAACCGCATGATGTTGCCCGGGGGCATGGCGTGCTTGAGCCAGCGCCCTTTGTAGATGTTCTTGCGTCCGCAGTAGTACGCGACGGGGTCGTTGTTCGCGTCCGATCTGCTCCCCGAATCCCACTCGCCCGCGATCGCCTCGATCTCGGTGCGGAGCTCGGGCGTCATGCGCTCGTCCGCATCGAGATAGAACACCCACCTGTGCTTGAACTCGATGTTCTCCATCGCCCAGTTCTGGTGATTCCCGCGCCCGTCGTACGCGCGCTCGAACCAGCGCGCACCCGCCGCCTCCGAGATCTCCCGCGTCCGATCGGATGAAAGCGAATCAAGCACGACGATGTCGTCCGCCCATGAGACGGACTCGAGCAAGCCCGGGAGATTAGCCTCTTCGTTCAGGGTCTGGATGAAAATTGAAACGGGCATGGTTCAGTTCAGTTCTTTCGCTCGGTCCCAGGCAAAAAGAGTTTCATCGCAGCAACCTGCGCAGCTCACGCACGCCGAGCGCACGCGGCGGGGATATCCCCTCGTGTGCTCTGATCGCCAGCACATCGTGCGCGTGGTTCAGATCGCTGTCGTTGAGAATCCGGAAGAGGCGCGTCCGAAAGAGCGACTTGGAAACACCGAAAAACACGTGCGATCGCTCCTCCATCATACGTTTGACAAATGCTTTCACGTCATGATCGTGTGATTCAAAGATCACGAATCGGAGATCCGGATGGGACAGGATGGAGGGGAGTATACGGACCTCCGCGCCCTCCACGTCCAGCTTCACTCCGAACGAGGAACCGCCCGCCGCGTCGCGTAGGAACCCGTCAATGTTGCGCACCTCGACGCGCTGGCTCCCGTCTGACCGCGCCTCGGTGGAGATGCTGGCGGTCCCCGTATGGGATCTAGAGCCAGTGATATAGAACTCGCCGTCTTCGTCCCAGAGCCCGCACCGGTGCAAGGTGATATGCCCAAGCGCATTGGACGTGATCGCGTCTTCGATCCGATCCCCGAGTTCGGGCTGGGGTTCCACCATGTGCACTCGCCCCCCCGGCAGGACCGAGGCGTTCACGAGCAGCCCGACGCTCCCGTAGTTTGCCCCAATATCCAGGAACACATCGCCTGGCCTGAGCAGACCACCACAGATCGAGATGACCTTTGGGTCTGGCGTGCCGAACAGGTACAGCATCCGCCCGTTGTAATCGTCAAGGCGCGCGTGAATACGCACGCCATTCCTCAGGTCGCAGGGCAGCTCCGTGCTGCTGCGCAGACCTTTGACCCGGCGGCTGATCGATTGGCTCATGGTGCCTATCCCGGATTTCAGCGGCAGCGCCCGGCAGAAGATCGCCGCTGCCCGCATCGCCATGGTCTCGTTGTTCGACATGCCATCGACCCCCTCGGTCATTGCCTGATTCATGCACCGGTGTCCGCAGAAGCCCTGATTTCCCGGTCACGCACCGCCCTCGCGGGCGAGCCAACGCAGACCTTCCATGCCGGCAGATCTGTGAATACGCTCGACCGTGCGCCAACCACGCTCTCCTCACCGATGGTCACGCCCGGAGCCACAAAGACATCCGCGGCGATCCATGTGCCCGATCCGATCGTGATCGGCATGGGCACGAGCGGACGCTCGGGCAACTCAAAGTCATGCGTGGCGCCGCAAAGATAGCTGTACTGCGAAACAACCACCCGCTCACCCAGCGTGATCCGCTCAACGCAGTAGCAGTCAACATCATCAGCGATCGTAGCCCGTGCCCCCATCCGGAGATTCCACGGCGCCCACACCCGCGCTCGAGGGTACACGCGGGCGCTCGGGTGCAGGTCCGCGCCGAATGCGCGGAGGAGCAGGTTCCGCCAAGCGTGGAGCGGACGGGGGGAGAAGCGGAAGATCGTTGACTGCACGCATCCCCAGAGCACTCGCATACCGCGATTCCGGAGACTGTGCGGGCTCGGTGGGGTTTGAGGTGAACTGGAGCACATTATGATTTATGGCCTCGGTATGGGCGCGGCCTGCGACTGCTCGCCGGATGCCCTGTTGCGATCGTCCACGGCTCGACCGGATCACTCACCACCGAGCGGGCTCCGACTAAGACCCCGTTTGGGACACACACATCCCCGACGATAACCGACTCCGCGGCGATCCACACATCATCACCAATCTCGATTGGACTGGGTGACTCGTGATTGCCAATCCGTTTCGCACTATGGACAAAGCAGTACTGACTGATGACTGTTCGGGCCCCGATCGTGATCGGTGCGTGTGCCCACACGGTCGCCCCTTCACCGATTGAACTCTTGCGTCCCATACTCAGGTTCCAAGGCGCGCTGATGCTGACACCACCACGTATACGAGCTGTTGGATCGAGCTTCGCACCGAATGCAACAAGCAGAAGCCTTCTGACTCTATACGCGGGGCTCGGGAGCAATCTGTAGATAGTGCACGCGACGACACCCCATATCACGCTCCGGATGCCTCGCGGTCTTTGCAGGTATGGGGCCAAGAATCCGGTCACGCGGATACCGCTCCCGAGGCTACATGCCCTGAATCTGAAGCGGGCACGATACGTTTGCCAGGATTTCCAATGTAGACTCCGCCCGCCTCAGTATTCGTGTACATCGCACAACGGGGCTCCAGGATGGTTCCATCGGCGATGACCGTGTCCGGGGCAATAAACGAGCCAATACCGATCAGGCACCTCTCCCCGATCGTGATCGGCTGTCGGAGGAGCGTAAAAGCGGGATCTGAGAAATCGTGCGTCCCTGCGCAGATGTGTGCGTGAGGCCCGATCTCAGAATCTTTTCCGATCCTGATTGGACCGAGAGCGTAGAGAATCGCGGATTGGTGCACGATGACACCGTCCGCGATATCGATATTCCACGGGATGATGACCTTCACGCTGGGATGGAGGCGTACGCCCTTGCCGATTCTGGCACCGAATAGCCTGAGCACTGATCGCCTGAAACCCCACATTCCGACCGGCGTCCATTTCCAGAGGGTCACACCGAGCACACCCCAACAAAGTCGCAATACCTTTGCCCGCATAGACCAAGGGGATTTTCGCGGCGGTTCCTCGATGAATGTGTCCGTCTCCGCGTTTGGGTTGAGTTCGTGTGAATTCATGGTCGCTTTCGGAGACATCAGTTCACCAGTCCGGTCATGTTCTCTACTATCGGCCTCGGGAAATGTGCGGTCAAACCAAATCTCTATCTCAAAAAATGATTCCGGGTTCCCGCCCACCCCTGAGATGACCCCGATTTGGCAGAAACCCCGCTGGTTTCGTCGAAGAATCAGGCCGATACCCTGCAAGTTCCAGTCCACCCTTAACAACGGCGTACGTACCCATGTCAGAGTTTCATCCCCAAACCGCGACCAAACCCCGAATCGGTGTCCTGACTGGGTACTGGTCTACGAACATTGGCAACGCCTTCTTTCAGCTCGGCGCGGTCTATGCACTCCAGAAGGCATACCCATCCGCGCACGTCTTCCCGATCGGCGACCAGCCGGGATACTGGAACACGAAGGCTGGCAATCCGGGCAACGCGATCGATTACGCCAAGCATCTCGACCTGGACGCGGTGGTCATACTCGGGCCGTATGTTCGCCCAGAGATGAACGGCATCGTGTCTGATCTGATCAGAACCCAGCATGAGAAAGGTGCGAAAATCATCGTCCTCGCGGCTGGGATGATGCAGTACGATCCGGGCACGATCGAGCTCAGCCGCTCGCTGATGAAGGAGTGCCCACCACACATATTTACGACCCGAGACACAGAAACATACGACGCGCTGGGGGATCTCGCAGAGTTCGCTTTCGATGGGGTCGATGTCGCCACCTTTGTCTCAGACCTTTTCCCGAAAGTACCGAGCGATCTTGAGCCGTACATCGCGGTCAACTTTGACCAGATCCCGGAACCCCGCATCAGCACAGCGAACGAGGTCGACCCAAGGTCGAGCCGATCGTTCAACTTTGAGAACAAGGTGTGGAATGTCTATCAACCAAAGCGACGCACAGAGCTCTGCTACAAACACCGTGCGTACATCTTCTTGGATTCGCTGCTCGGCCTCAACGGTGGCTCTGACCGGATAGACGAGCGGCTTGTTGTACGCACCGATCACCGCTACAACCCGTTCCTGATGAAGAAGAACTACCGGGCGAGCAACCTCTATTCTGGCGATGTGCCCTATTCATACCTGAACATCTACGCGAACGCAGAGCTGACGATTTCGAACCGAGTGCATGCCTGCGTGGCGACTGTTTCGTACGGCAACCCAGCGATGCTCTTTACACGTTCACCGCGTGCTTATCTGCTGAAGCGCCTCGGCCTTGATAAGATCAAGGACGAGCCCCAACGTGTGGATCTTGGGTACCTGAGCGATGAGAAGGCAAAGCTGATCGATTGGCTGCGACAGCAGCTCACCGATCTGTTCGGAGCGCCCAGCGACCCGTCTGCCCAAGCCGCCGTCAGCGGAGTGTCGCATGGCTAGCCGCTCGACCCGTGTCGTGATCCTGAATCAGTACTACGTGCCCGATGTCGCCTCGACCGGGCACCTGCTGCATGAGCTCGCGGTCGAGCTGGCTGATCTCGGTTTCGAGGTTGAGGTCCTCACCGGCCGCCCCAGCTACGGGCCACCAGACACCTGGCAGGACTGCCCGCTGCGCGAGGAGGTCGACGGGGTGAAGATCCGTCGCCTCAAGGTCGCACGCTTCGACAAGAACAACCTTCTGGGGCGGGCCATCAACTACCTGACGTTCGTGATCCCCATGATCCTCAACGTCCTCTTCAAGTCCCGCCACGACACGGTCTACCTCTACACCACGAACCCGCCGTTCCTCGGCGCGATCGGATGGTTCGTGTCGCTCTTCCGCCGCCACCACTACGTGACGCTGCTGCACGATGCCCACCCGCAGCTGGGCATCTGGGTGGGCACGTTCCGCAAGGGCTCGATGATCGAGCGGGTATGGATGGCGCTCAACCGGCGCAAGTACAAGAGGACGAAGGAAGCCATCGTGCTCTGCAGCGCGGCGAAGAAACTCGTTGCTGATACGTACCCGATCACGCCTGAGCACATCCACGTCATCCCGAACTGGGCGGACGGCGAGGATCTGTACCCGAAGGACAAGGCCGACTCCGAGATCGCGCAGGAACAGGGGTTCGTGGATGATTTCATCCTCCTGTACTCGGGTAACATGGGTTTGTATTACGATTTCGAGACGGTGCTCGGGGCCGCCAAGCTCCTCGAGGGCGAGCCGTTCAAGCTCGTGCTCGTCGGGGGCGGGGGAAAGAAAGCCCAGATCGAGGAGCACATCAAGACACACAACATGACGAACGTCGTCATGCTCCCGTACCAGCCGTTCGAGAAGCTCAACGACTCGCTCAACGCGTGCGACGCTTCGCTCGTCACCATCGCCGAGGGCATCGAGGGCATCAGCTTCCCCAGCAAGCTCTACACGTCGCTCGCGGTGGGCAAGGCCATCGTCGCGCTGAGCGAGGACTGGTCCGAGCTGCGCGAGATCGTCGAAGGCACGGAGTGCGGCATCTGGTCCGCGTTGGGCGATGCCGAAGGGCTCGCGGAGAAACTGCGCGTGCTCGTCCACGACAAGCAGAAGACCGCCGCGATGGGCCGCAGCGCCCGCGAGGTCTTCGACGAGGGGTACACCCGCCAGGTATGTGCCGCCAAGTACGCCGAGGTTCTCAGGCTCGCGGACCCGCAGTTCAGCGAAGAAGAAACGCTCGATCGGCGCGCGAAGCTCGCCGAATGGCTCGCGGGTGGCGCCGCGGTGGTCACACACCACGATCAGAGCGAGCCCGCGAAGGAGTCGGCATGAGCGCACCGGTTGAAGGACGCCCACTCAAGCTGCTCTTCGTCACCGAGGACGATCCGCTCTACGTGATCCGGTTCTTCGAGGTCTTCTTCGAGGAGTACCCAACGGACGAGATCGAGATCGTCGGCGTGTCCGTGCAGGAGGCCTTCCACGAGCCCAAGCACAAGACCGCCAAGCGCATCCTCCGCTTCTACGGGCCCATCGATTTCTGCCGCCTGCTCGCTCGCTACGTCCGCGTGAAGATCAGGGGCGATTCGATCGCGAAGCTCGCCAAGGACAAAGGGCTGCCGATCGTTGAGTGCGGCTCGGTCAATGATCCGGAGTACATCGAGCGCGTGAAACAGATCGACCCGGACGTCATCGCGTCGGTCGCGGCGCCTGAGATTTTCAAGAAGCCCATCATCGACACGCCGAGCGTCGGGTGCATCAACATCCATTCCGGGCGACTCCCCATCTACCGCGGCATGATGCCCAACTTCTGGCAGCTGCTCAAGGGCGAGAAGACCGCGTGCGTCACGGTCCACGAGATGGTCGAGAAGCTCGACGCGGGCGGGATCCTGGGCACGCTGGAGTGGCCGCTGAAAGACAAAGACTCGCTCGATCGTGTCATCACAGGCACCAAGCAGGACGGCGCCCGCCTCATGATCGATGTGCTCCTGAAGATGAAGCGCGGCGAGGCCGTCGCCGAGCCGCTGGACATGAGCAACAAGCAGTACTTCAGCTTCCCGCAGCCCAAGGACGTGAAGCAGTTCCGCAAGCGTGGGCACAAGATGATCTGATATGGCCAAGCGATACGAAACAACTCGGGCCGCCATGTCGATCGACGTCGAGGACTGGTTTCAGGTCGAGAACCTCAAGGGCGTCATCGCGCGCGACACATGGGACGAGCAGGACCTGCGGGTCGAACGCAACACCGACCGCATGCTCGAGCTCATGGACATGCACGGGGTGAAGTGCACTTGCTTCATCCTCGGCTGGGTTGCGGAGAAGTGCCCCGATCTGATTCGACGCATCAGCGACGCCGGGCACGAGATCGCGTCCCACGGCTACGGGCACGACCTGATCTACAACCTCAGCCACGACGAGTTCCGCGAGGACATGAAACGCGGCATCGGGATCGTCGAGGACCTGACGGGCGCCAAGATCCGCGGCTACCGTGCGCCCTCATTCTCCATCACCGACTGGGCCATCGACATCCTTCAGGAGATCGGGCTGACCTACGACTCATCCGCTTTTCCAACGGTCGCCCATGACCGCTACGGCAAACTCGCCGGCATGGACTCCGGACAACCCATCGTCGAGATCCGCGATGGGTTCCACGAGGTCTGCGTCTCCGTGCTCAGGCTCGGCAAGAAGGGCATCCCCTGGGCCGGCGGCGGCTACTTCCGTCTCTTCCCCTACCCCCTCTTCAAGCGCGGGGTGAAGAAGATCCTCAACACGAACAACCCCTACGTGTTCTACATCCACCCGTGGGAGGTCGACCCGGGGCAGCCGCGTGTTGAAGGGCTCAAGCGCAGCCACCGCTTCCGCCACTACAACAACCTCGATCGGTGTGACGCACGCTTCGATGATCTTCTCAAATCATTCAGCTGGCGACCCGTCGGTGAGCTTCTCGACGACGAGCTCAGCCGCAACGCCTGATCACAGTCCGGCCTTCTCAAGCGCGATCAACGCGTGGAGCACCGATTCCTCGCGCACGCCATCGATGTGGACGACACTGGTCGCGAGCTCCCGGTACAACCCGTCACGCTGATCAAAGAGGGTCTGCACCTCACTGATGACATCGTCACCCACGAGCGTCGGGCGGTCCGCGTTGTCCGCTTGCGACAACCGATCACGCAGGGTTTCTGGTGTGCCCCTGAGGTAGACGATGTTCGCTTCCGATGCTCTGAGAACTTCTGCCGCCCCCGGCGCGGTGGGGGTCCCGCCGCCCAGCGCCACGATCTGAGCGGATGAGGCGAGCACGGACCGCAGCGCTTCTGTCTCCGCGTCGCGGAACGCGTCGATCCCGTCGCGTGCAATGGCCTCGCCCGCCCCGGCCGCGTTCATACGCTGCGCCACGACATCGTCGAGATCAATGAAATCACGCCCGAGCCGCTGACTCAACAGCCGCCCGAGCGTGCTTTTGCCCGATGCACGCAGCCCGATCAGGATCAGGTTGGGTGCGCCGCTGCTCATGATCCGTTCCGATCGTCGATCACTCGTTCACGCGGGACATGTACGACCCGTCTTCCGTGGAGACCTTGATCTTCTCGCCGTTGGCGATGAACGGCGGAACGCGTGTCTTGAGCCCGGTGTCGCAGGTTGCTTCCTTGAGCTGATTGGTCGCCGTCGCCCCCTTGATGCCGGGGGGGGTGTCGGTCACGGTGACCACAACCGCGGACGGGAGCTCGATGGACACGGGGTTGCCCTCGTGGAACAGCACCGTGCAGGTGGTGTTGGGCGCCATGTAGAGCAGCGCGTCGTCGAGCAGATCTTTCATGAGTTCGACCTGGTCGTAGTCCTCCATGTCCATGAAGGTGCCGCCGCCCTCGCCGTTGTCGTAGAGGAACTCCATCTCGCGCCGGTCGAGTGTGGCACCCTCGACGGTGTCGGAGCCGTTGAATCGTTTTTCCGTCATGCCCGAGCCATCGACGGCCCGCATCTTCGCCTGGATGTACGCGGGGCCCTTGCCGGGCTTGGTGTGCGCGATCTTGGTGACGACATAGAGCTTGCCGGAGAGGTTGACTGCCATACCCGGCCGAATTTCGTTCGCTTTCATACGCGTTTCATTCCTATTTCCAGCCTCGTGGGCGGTTTTTCATCAATATCCTTGGGCCCTGCCCATTGAGCGATCATAGCGCTTTGGTGGGCATCCCGGCAGGTGTGGTGTACCCTTTCCCCTGTCAGGGGGCGACCCGAACCCAACAGGAGACCTGTCATGCCCACGACCCAGACCACGACGCACGGACTCTCCCGGCGATTGTTTCTGCACCATGCCGCCCTGAGCGGGGTCTCGCTCGCCGCGCTCAGCGCGATCCCCGCCAGCGCCCTCGCATCGGTGCTCCAGCCCGCGGGCGAAGCGCCGCCACCAGTGGGGGTCCTCGGCTGGAAAACGCTCCAGAAGGACATCTACGCGATCGCCGACCAGTCTATGGGCGGCAACACGCTGCTCGTTGCCTCGCAAGGCAAAGCGCTGCTGGTCGACACCAAGTACCCCTACCTCGGCGGGGCCCTGCTCAACGATGCGGCCGGGCTCATCGACGCGGACCTGACCAAGAGCGACTCGATCGAGCTCACGCTCATCAACACCCACCATCACGGCGATCACACCGGCGGCAACGCGATCATCGTGCCCAGCGCCAGCGCGTCGTACGCACACGCCAACGCGATCCCCCGCATCAAGGCCCAGCTCGAACGATATGTTCAGGGCGCCAAGGCCGGCCCGTCTCAGCTCGCGCGAACCAAGGCGGATGAGCAACTCATGCCCTTCGCCAAGGCCGCGGCCGAGGCGTGCGAATCATGGACTGAGAAAACCGCCGTCCCCAAGATCGCGATCTCGGGCTCGGGCAACACCCTGAGCATCGGCGGCATCACCGTCTCGTCGCACCACTTCGGCGCTGGGCACACCGACAACGACCTCGTCATCCACCTGCCCGAGCACAACATCGTGCACACCGGTGATCTGGTGTTCAACGGGCTGCACCCGTTCTTCGATCCAGAAGCGAACGCGACAGCCCGCGGCTGGATCGAATCGCTCAAGCAGACGCGGAAGCTGTGCAACGCTGAAACCACCGTCGTCCCCGGCCACGGCCCGATCGCGACCGGCCCCGCCATCATCGAGACGCAGATCCGCTACTTCGAGCAGCTGATCGAGGCCATCCAGACAGAGATCGAGAAGGGCACGCCCAAGGACGAGCTTGTGGAGATGAGCTGGGAGTTCATGGATGGGCTCGGATTCGATCAGATCCGCGGACGCATGATCGCGGGCGTGTATGACGAGCTCACCGACGCTTGATCGCGATGCTCATGGGCACCCGCCCAGGTAGGCCGTCAGAAACAATGAGACGTCGAAGAAGTCCCACATACCGTCTCCGTTTAGATCCCCGTGGGCCCGGAACGTGGTGTACTCCAGCAGGAACTGCGATGCGTCGAAGAAATCCAGACGTCCGTCGCAGTTGAAGTCCGCGACACACTGCGGGTCCGGCAAGCGGAACACCTTGACGCGACCAGCATCTCCGAACTCAAAGCCAGTCCCGCCCACCGCGGCGTAGAGGCCGTCGGAGACGATCGTGCGCCCGAACTCCTCATCGCGTCCTCGCTCATCGGGGAGGAGCTGGTACAGCATCTCGTGCGTCTGCGTGTCGAAGGCGTACACAGTCCCCTGATCGGAGCGGTCAAACTCCATCCGCTCGGCACCCACGAAGAGCACGCCATCACCAAGCGTCAGCTTGCGACCGAAGTAGTCATCCTCGTCCTCTTCTCCCGAGACGAAGCGGCTGAGCAGCGTTCCCTCATTGGCATCGAAGAGGAACGCCGCCCCGACACCCTCGTGGAGCGAGTTGCCAACCGCGAGCAAGCCATCTCTCAGATCCAGGACCTCACCGAATCGGATCGTGCCAGCCACAGAGAATCGGCGCAGGTAATCGAGCGTCTGCAGCTCGTACAGGTGCACGGCTCCCTGGTTACCGTTCTCGGTGCGTGCGCCGACCGCGAGCAGACCCTGATCGATCGCGATCGGTGATCCGAAGCTCTCGTTGCTGCCATCGGGCGGTGTCAGCTTGGTGATCAGTTGGCACGTGTCCCAATCAAAGAGATAGACCGAGTCGGTCGAGCCGACGGCGATAAGACCATCGGCGAGCGCGATCGAACTCCCGAACCTGGAGAATGGACCGAGGTCGGGCGGCGAGAGACGGTGCAGGAACCGTCCGGTGCTCAGGTCGAGGTAGTGCGCGGTCCCCGCCATGTTTCCGTTGTTGTCATTGCCCGGTGAGCCGATCACGACACGGTCCCCCGAGAGCGCAATCCCGCCGCCAAAGTTGTCGTCCGGAAGCAGGTCCGGGGGGGTGAGCACGTGCAGGAGCGCCCCGGTCTCGATGTCGTACACCCGGACTGAGCCACCCCCCGCCTGCGCGATGCTGTCTCGCGGATCGGCGACAAAGAGCATGCCGTCCTGGAGGAGCATCGACGAACCGAAGTTGTCGTTCTGGTCAGGGTCCGGGGGATTGATGGTGTACCGCTCCCGCACGGAGTCGCTATCGTCCGCCGAGGCGGGTGCGCAGAAGAGCAGGGGAGACAACGCGAGCAGTGCGGCGATAGGTGCACGTGAACAGAAAACAGATCCGTGATACTGGGGCATCACAACAACGTATCACACCCCGGCTTGAGATCAATGGTCTAGACGCTTATTCGATAAAGACCGATACCTCTTCGATCGGCTTGCGATCGATGTCAGGCACCGTGCAGTCCGCCGCGGGATACCCCATCGGGATGACCATATACGGGCGTTCGTGCTCAGGACGGCCGAGAACCGTGCGAAGAAAGTTCATCGGGCTGGGCGTGTGTGTCAGCGTTGCGAGACCGGCGTGATGGGCCGCGGTGAGCAGCATCCCCGTCGCGATGCCGACCGACTCGTTGAGGTAGTAGACCTGCCCGCCGTCGTCCGTGCTCCTCAGCGCCATGACCACGATCAGCCACGGCACCGTATCCATGTACGACTTATCTGGAGAAGTGCCGAAGATCTCCAGGTCCTTGAGCCAACGATCGGAGGCCTTGTTGTCGTAGAAGTCCTTCTCAACCTCCTCGGCTGCCATGCGGATCTTGTGCTTGATCTCAGCGTTGCTGATCGCGATGAACCGCCATGGCTGCTTGTGCGCACCGGACGGGGCCGTGCCCGCCGCCAGGATGACCTTCTCGATCACCTCTCTGGGCACCGGCTTCTCGGAGAAATCCCGGACCGTGCGCCGCCGGTTGACGACGTCGTAGAACGACTGGGCCGCATGAGCACTCTCCGTTTCGGGTTTGTAGGGCTGATACGGGATGTGCTTGATCGTCATGGGAGTCGCCTTGAGTGCCCTTGAGTCGGATAGCCCATCATAGCCGGCCTCGCCCAGCGATCTCCGCTCGCTGGATTTGGGCCGAATTCTCGATCATTTCGGCTTCAACTCCCGATAACTACACCATGCGCACCCGCTCCGCTTCAATCCGAGCCATGCTCCTCGCGAGTGTTTCCGCTGGCTTGTGCGGCTATGCGCACACCTGCTTCGCGCAGGACGAGCTCAACAAGCGACCCGCCGGCTCCGGTCGGATCGTGAAGGCATTCAGCTTCGAAGAGCGGGATCTCAACCCGCTGCCGGTCCCGCTCGGCTGGATCCGAGCACAGGACGACCCGGCGGTCCCGCGTGATCGCCCAGGGTTTCCGATCTGGAACGGTGCCGTGCTCGATTACAACGCGCCCGCGTACGACGGGATCGGCAGCGTCAAGCTCCCCACCAACGGCGGGTCCACCTCGCTGATGCTGCGTCACGGCGAGCTGAGCATCTTCCCGAACGCGGACTACCTCATCAGCGCACAGGTCCGCACCGCGGGGCTCGAGCACGCCCACGCCCGGATCGTCGCAACTTTTCTTGATCAGCGCGGCGAGCCCATCGAATCGTCTCGGACCGTGTCAGATCTGGTCCAGAGCGAGACCGACTGGCAGAAGCTCACCATCGAGATGGAAGGCATCGAGCAGCACGCCGCGTTCATGCAACTCGAGCTGCAGCTGCTGCAGCCCGAGCAACAGGACCGGAAGGACCAGCTCCCGTTCCAGGTCTGGGAGCAGGACTTCGATGGTGCCGTCTGGTTCGACAATCTCATCATTGCCCAGCTCCCACGCCTGGAGATCTCCACCGGATCGCCCGGGAATGTTGTTGAGTCCGAGACCGCCCCAGCGCTGCAGGTGCTGGTGCGCGATCTGACGGGTGACCGCATCCACGCCCAGATGCGCATCTACGACGTCCACGACAACCTGATCGACCAGCGTGTGGTGAGCGAGGGCACCAAGAGCGTGCGCATCGAGACGGTGCCCGACCTGCCCGGTTTCGGGTGGTACCGGGCCATGCTCGAGGTCTTTGTTGATCGCCGACTCGTCGGGCTGCGCACCCTGGATTTCATCTGGGCTCCGCCAACCACCAACCTGCGCGGCTCGGGCATGTTCAGCGTCGACACCACGATGACCGACCGGCGGATGCTGGACGCAACGCCGCTGCTCATTCAGGGCGCGGGAGTCGATCGCGCGAGCGTGCGCGTCTGGGATCACACCACGCTTGCGTCGTCGATCAACGACGATTCACCCCTGTTCCAGACGCTCGAGCATCTGCTGCGAGAAGGGATAGACCTGAGCTTCGAGCTGGCAGAGCTTCCAGCGCCACTCGCAACGCAGATCGCTTCGGACCCGCAGGAGGTCCTGCACGCGTTCGAGGACCCGAACGGCGATTGGACGAAGTGGGGCTCGCTGATGCTGGATCGCTTCGGCCAGCGTGTCACGACCTGGTGTTTCGGATCGTTGCCCAGCGAGGAGCCGCCGGGACCGCTGTACGAATCGCTCGCGCAGGCCCGCGTCGCGATCTCAGGCTTCGTGCCAGGGCCGACCGCTTCCGTTGCGTGGCCGATCGACCGCCCGCTCCCCAGCGAGCTCGCCATGCCGGGCATGCAGATCGAGCTGATCGATGACCACAGCGTGTCGCCCGACGCGATCGAGCAGCTCGTGTCGC
Source organism: Phycisphaerales bacterium (assembly GCA_017642965.1). Classification (GTDB taxonomy): domain Bacteria; phylum Planctomycetota; class Phycisphaerae; order Phycisphaerales; family UBA1924; genus UBA1924. Next base: position 61,347 of record JAEPOJ010000013.1, on the reverse strand, counting down.
AGTGGAAGTCAGAGCGCGTGCTCAGCGATGGATCTGACACGCCATCTCCGAAGCTCGCGCTCCGCCTGAGCCCACTCGAGCACCCCAGCGAACGCAGCGGGATGCAGACCTGGTCCGCGCTGGGTTCGCTAGCACGCAAGGCCATCTCGTTCTGGTGGGCCGCGAAGGAAGGCGGCGAGAACGATTACGACTACACCCTGAGCCTCAGCGATGCGTGGTGGGTCGCGCCGGGCAAGCGTGGCCAGGTGATGCCCGCATCGGAACTGATCGTCTGGCGTACGCTCGCGAACCACCTTGGCGGGCGAGACGCCATCGAATCGCTCGATCTCATCCCGGGTGTTCGCATGCTCGTGATCTCCGGCTACGTCGTCGAGGACAGCGGTCAGGCCCAGCCCTCAGACAAACCCAGCGGCGGGCTCGTGCTCTGGCTCGAGGAACCAACGCTCGACCCCGTCGAGCTCTCCATGCCGCTCGCGCTCACGCCGGTGCGTGTGTTCGATGTGCTCAGCAACAGCACCACGGTGCACCCGATCGAAGTGGGCAACATCGGTGTCCCTACCCACACCATCAGGATCACCAGATCCCCGATCATCGTTGAGGGGATCAACCCAGAACTCGTCCGCTTCCTCAGCTCACTCAGGATCTCACCCGACGAGCTGATCTCGCAGTCCGGGCTTCATCAGCACGATCTGATGATTCGCAATCCCTGGGATATCCCGATATCCGGGCGCGTCTTCGTCGTCGAGCCCGGCGGCTTCACCGGCGATCCGGAGCACATCGACCGATCGTGGGAGATCATCCCCCGCGTCGTGCCGTTCACGCTCGGCGCCGGTGAGGAGCGGGCTTTCCCGCTCAACATCGGGTACTCGCTCGGCGAGCTCGCGGGGGAGAAGCAGCTGGTGTTTGATGTCGAGCTCGATGCGGACAGGAACTACCCGACACTTCGTGTCCAGCGCACCATCGAGCTCGGACTGCCGGATATCGAGATGGTGGTCACCGCCCAGCGCAACGACGCGGGTGTGACCGTGGTGACCGCCAGCGTGTCGCACACCGACACGCAGGACCAGTACTTCGAGCTCATCGCGATCGCGCCCAACGAGCCGCGCATCCGCAGATCGATCAACGCGCTCCCGCCCGGACAGGCCGCGGTCCGCCAGTTCGCGTTCACACAAGCTGTTCCGGGAGATCAGGTCGTTGTGGTGCTGATCCCCAGAGACAACTCGAAGCGTCTGAATGAGGCGGTCGTCGTCCCCTGAGCATCAGCCCGCCCGCCGACCGCGGGCGCATGTCATAGGGATCAGTCAGGAATCCGGGCGGTCCTGCGTTTGAAAGAGCATCGCCGTCTGCGAGCCGTAGATCGGGTAGTCGCTGCTTACGCGGTACCCGCGGAGCAGGTCAGGATCGAACCCAAGCGTCTCGCACACCTCACCGATCATCGCGCGGTAGCGGGGGACGTGCGAGCTCCCGAAGCGGGTGAGCCCGCTCCCAAGGTTCTCGATGGATTCGAGCAGATCGAGCTGGTCGATGTCACGGGAAGCATCGTTGATGTCCGCCTGCCCCTGGATCGTCGTGTCGTAGATGCGCAGCTCGGGGTACCCGCTGGTGTACAGGTCCTTGTGCACGAGCACATCGAACTGCATGCGCCGCGAGGGGATATTGATATCGCTCGAAGCCCACGCCTTGCGGTTGCGCGCGGTTGGGATGTAGCGGGGGATTTCGCCGCGGTTCACCTCGCACGTGACCAAGTCGATCGCGCTCTGCGCGCCAAATCCGCCGGGCTCTAAAAGATAGTGCATGACCTCCCCGGCGTGCTGCACCTCCAGCTTGGGTGCTGGGTCGGAGCAGTACTTCTCAAGCGTGGCACTGTCCACATTCTCAACGGGTTTGCCGGTGATCGTGTAGGTCTGGCGAGTCGATCCCTCCTCGACCTTTCTGTGCGAGGTGAACTTCACCCGCATGCCCGGGCGGAGACGCTGCAGCCCGGACACGGACTTGATCCAGACGATGTCGATGTGTTCGCCGTCGGGGCTTGGCCAGAAGATGGCGCACTCGGCATACACCTCCGCCTGTGCCCCCTTGAGCTGGCTCATCGCGCGGAAGGCGCTCTGCTTGCGGCGCAGCTCGAACTCGCGCCGGGCCTCGGGGACCCACGTACTCAGAATCGCCTCGAGCGCGCTGCGGTCACCGATCTCCGTTCGGATCAGGGCCTCAAACCGGTCGATCGCCTCGACGGCTCCCTTGATATCGTCGGGGTTCACCCCGTGCTTTGCCGACGCCTTGATAACACGACGCATCGGCTCAGGACCCGGCACGCGGTGCACGACGCTCATCGCATCGGGTGCTCGCACGGCCTTGAGCATGCGTGACGCGAGCACCTTATCGATGCCCAGCTCCTTGGAGAGGCGTTGTGGACCGGAATCGCCGCCGGGCACCTGATCGATCACACGCACGAAGCTCTTCAAGAGCGCCTCGCCGGCATCATTGATACGCGTCTCCAGCCCCGAGAGGGACGGATCCTTGGTCTCGAGCATCACCTGAGGCACCGATTCGGGGGATTGCTTTGGCGTCTTTGATTGCGTCATGCAGCGTACATCATCTTCTTGAATCCCGATGTGGCGGACGAAAAACCTATTTTTCGGCCTGTAATCGGTGTTTGAGAGCATTTTACACGACAACGGGGGAGGGTGCACACAATTTCTTTGTAGTTTCAGTGAAACTTCCTTGCAACCAGAAGCCCGCTTCGGTTATACATATTCTCTGAGTAAGCCGGGGAAATCCTCGGCAAGCAGGAGAGGGGCCTGCGATTCGAACACGGATCCCGATCACAAGCGATCGGGGAACTGAAGGAGAGCAAGATATGAACCACACAGCTCGGATCGCCGCAGCCGCCCTGACAGCCATCGCCGGAGCGGCGAACGCGGACGTCATCTTCGACACAGGAACACCCGAACCCGGTTTCATCGGCTACTACGGGTTCGACGTCTTTGTCGACCAGTCCGTTGCCATCGCGTTCACACCGGAGGAGGACTACTCGCTCGAGCAGGTCGGCGTCTGGATGATGAGCAACGACTTCAACAACGCTGGCGCTCCATACACCCTCTCGGTGCGGACCGATGCCAACGGGGGCATGACCATCCCCAGCGACACGATCATCGAATCGTGGGATGTCCAGACGAGTGCCGTCGGCTGGGTCCCGGTTTTCGAGACCGTCGATTCCGTGCTCAACCCGGTGCTCAGCGCCGGCACGACGTACTGGATCGTCGCCGAATCGGACTCGCCCGCGTTCGTCGATGCCGTCTGGGTTGCGTCGCAGCAGGACGAGCCCGTCTGGCACTCCATCCAGAACGTGCTCAACCCCAACGGTGAGTGGAGCTCCGGCTTCACGCAGGGAGCGCCCGGTCTCGTCGTCAGCGGCAGTGTCGTGCCGGCACCCTCAGCGTTCGCACTCCTCGGTCTTGGCGGGCTGGCCTGCGCACGCCGACGCCGGGCATAACTCAGGTTTGAATACGATCGAACACCCCACAACTCAGCAAGAAAGAAAACACCATGAATACCAAGGCAATCATCGCAGTGCTCGGTGCATGCTCGCTGCCAGCCCTCGCGGGTGTGAGCAGCACCACGGTCACGACCGACTTCTCAAGCGGCGCAGAGGGCTGGGTCGGCCCGGCCGGCCCCGGTGGCGCAACCACCATCGAGCCAACCGGAGGCAACAACGGCGCCTACATGCGGACGGAGTTCAACAACTTCGGGATCACGTTCGCCAACAGCACCAACACCGACTTCCTCGGCGATTACACAACCGCCGATGAGATCACCATCTCGATGGACATCCAGGTCGATTATCTCAACTTCTTCGGGCAGGACGTCTCGCGTCCGTGGCTCGTCGAGCTGCGTGATTTCGACGGCGCAACCGGCGGCTACCCGTACAACAGCGTCTGGTTCCTCTTCGACAACATCTCGGCGGCCAACAACGGCGACTGGAGCACCTACTCCGTCACCTTCGATCCCAACGCCATGGATCTGCCCGGTGGCTGGGGTGGCTACGGCGCCGAGGACCCCGACACGTTCGAGCCCACGCTCCCCGACGGCGTGAGCTTCTCCGATGTGCTCTCGGGTGTCGATGAGATCGCCTTCACCACGTTCCAGCCCGGGTTCTTCTTCGGGTTTACGGATCACACGATCGGCATCGATAACCTCTCGATCACACGCACCGTCCCCGCACCCTCGGCCCTCGCGCTGATCGGGCTCGGTGGTCTCGTCGGCACACGCCGTCGACGCTGATCGACTTCTCTCCACAAGACAAGAGGGGCGAGCCGGGCCGAAGCCCGGTTCGTCTGTTTCCGTTATTCACAAGGACTGTTCGTTCATGCGTATCACAAACCACAAAGCCACGCTCGCTGTGCTCTCAACACTCGCGTGCGTCTCCCACGCCCAAACCTACACCTCCAGCTTCGACAACGGCCTCGACGGCTGGCAAGGCAGCAACGGCACGGTCAGAACCACCGACATCGGGTCAGGCAACGCGTACCTGCGCACCACCGATGAAACGTTTGGCGTCTGGTACCGCAACACAGGAAACGCCGAGTTCCTGGGCGACTACACCACCAGCGGAGAGATCACCCTGTCGATGGACATCCAGGTCGACCTGCTCAACTCGCAGAACATCCCCGACGGGCTCGTGCCATACACCCGACCGCTCGTCGTCGAGCTCCGCAACTACCGCTACGCCGGCGGCTTCCACCAGTACGGCAGCGTGTACTACGTCCTCTCACGCGAGATCTCGGAGCTCAATCAGACCGAGTGGACCACGTTCAGCATCAGCTTCGACCCCAGCAGCACCGAGCTGCCGGACGGCTGGGGCGGATTCGGCGGCGATGATGACCGGGACGGCCCCGTACTCCCCGAGGGCGCGACCTTCGCGGACATCGTCTCCAACGTCGATGAGATCGTGTTCTCCACCTACGACCCCGAAGAGTTCTACCTCTTCGCGTTCTTCGATGTGTCCGTGGACAACTTCAGCATCACGCGCGACGCGGGATGCGCCGCCGACATGAACGGAGACGGCACGCTCGACTTCTTCGACGTCTCGTCGTTCATCAGCGCCTTCTCAGCGCAGGACCCCGCCGCGGACTTCAACGCCGACCGGGTCTGGGACTTCTTCGATGTCTCCGCATTCATCAGCGCATACAACGCCGGGTGTCCCTGAGCCATCAGCCGCCCGCTCGAACCCCTCTTGAATCTTCGATTCGAAGATTCAACAAACGGACCCGAAAGGGTCCGTTTGTAATTGTGCAATCCTGTGTTCTTCCGATCAGTCTGACATCACGGGCTCGGCCGGCGGCTGGTGCCACTCGGCGTTCTCGTCCTTGCCCTCGCGCAGGTACCACTGCACCATGCGATCGATGCCCTCCTTGAGCGGCACCTTGGGCGTGTAGCCGGCGTTGAGCAGCTTGTCCGCCTCGAACTTGGTCTCGGTCTTGAACATCTTCTTGACGCGGGCCGTCGAGATCGGCAGGTTCTTGCCCGTCAACGCGATCACCGCGTCGAAGGGTAGCCCCATCAGCATGCCCATCGCGTAGGGCATCGCCGGTGCCGGCTTCTTGCCAAGGCACTTGCTGACCGTGTCAGAGATCTCGGTGCTGGTCAGGTCGGGCTTGTCGATGTAGTTGAAGACCTCGAAGTGCTCGATCTCCCTGTTGGGCTTGGACTCGTTGAGCCCCTTAAGGAACAGCGTGGCGTCCACGATGTTCTCGACATAGCTGAGCGACTTGATGTTCGTCCCAGCGCCGAACCGGAAGTACTTGCCCGAATGGATCTGACGGATCAGCGAGTACATGTTGGCAAAGTTGTGCACCCCGAAGGTGACGGTGGGGCGGATCACCAGCGCGCGACGCCCGTCGCCCTGCTCGACCCATCGCTGGAACACGCCCTCGCCCTTGAGTTTCGAGCCGCCGTACGGCGTGTTTGGCGCCGTGGGCGCGGTCTCCTCGTGCGGCGTGGGCGCATCGCCGTAGACCGCGACGGTGGAGTAAAAGATGACGTCCTTCACACCCGCGCGGTCCATCGCGTCGCAGACCTGCTGGGAGCCGTGCTCGTTCACGGAGTAGTAGGTGTCGTGCGCGATGCCAAAGTCGTGGTGTGCGGCCGCGAGGTTCACGACCATCTCCACGCCTTCCATCGCCCGGTCGAGCGCCTTGGGATCTCGGATATCGCCACGGACGTGCGCCATCTGGGCCTGCGGCCCCTTGGGATCGATCAGGTCCAGGTTCACCAGTTCGTGCCCGAGCGCGGAGAGATCGCGATGGAAGTACTCGGCGATGAAACCGGACCCGCCTGTGATGAGAATCTTCAATGCTGTCCCCTTGCGAAACACACAGGTGCCACGACGCCTTGGATGCTCGGATCATACGACATCAAAACCACGGAGTTCATGCTCATTCAAGATGTCGGCCCGATCGATGGTCCGGTTCTGTGTTATGCGGCGTGACGCGTCTCAAAAGCCACCGAACATCAGCGGCGCGAGGATCACGCACAGCACACCGCAGAGCAGCGTGAGCGGCCCGCCGAACCGAGTGTAGTCCAGCCACTTATACCCGCCCGGGCCCATGACCATCAGGTTGGTTTGGTAGCCGATGGGCGTGGAGAACTCGCAACTGGCCGCCACGGTGATGGCGACCACGAACGGCATGGGGTTGATCCCCGCCTCCTGCGCCAGCCCGACCGCAATGGGGAACATCAGCACCGCCGCCGCGTTGTTGGTCATGCAGGCGGTGAACACCGAGGTCAGCAGGTACACGCACGCCAGCAGCGCCCAGGGGCCCATGCTCTGGAAGGTCTCAAGGATGAAGTGGGAGATGTCGTGGGCAAGCCCGGTGTTCTGCATCGCCTGCCCGATGCCGAAGCTCGCGCCGATCACCGCGAGGATCGAGAAATCGACGCCACGCCGGGCCTGGGGGCCGGTGCAGCAACGCGTCACGATCATCAGGCCAGCGGCCAGCATCGCGGCCGTCATCGGAGGCATGATCCCAAACGTGATCAGGGTGACAAGCAGAGCGAGAATCGCCAACGCCACCCATGCCCGCTCGTGGCGCAGCGAAGCGGGCGTGAAGCGCTCATTGACCAGATAGAAATCGCCGGAACTCCCGAAACGCGACGCGAAGCCCGGCTCCGCCTCGAGCAGCAGTGTGTCGCCCGGTCGCAAGCGGATCTCGCCCAGCTTGCCGGGGATCTGCTGGCCCTGACGACGCACCGCGACGACCACCGCGCCGTAACGCGTGCGGATGCCCGACTGGCGGATCGTCAGCCCGACCAGCGAGGAGTTGTTCGAGACCACGGCCTCAACGATCCGCAGGTTCGGGCGGTAGCTGTTGCCGTTGACGGTTTCGTCCTCATGCTCGTGCGCATCGGCCGTCGAGGGCACCAGGCCCTTGATCTGCTGGAGCTCGACGACCGAGTCGAGCTTGCCCACGAAGACCAGCACGTCTTCTGCTTCGATGATCTCACGCGGCGATACCGCGATCACCGAATCGTCGCTCCGCTCGATGCGTGCCAGGAACAGGCCCGGAAGACTCCGCAGATTCGCGGCCTCGACCGTCTTGCCGATGATCGGGCAGCCCGGCGAAACCTTGAGAGCCGCGTGGTACCCGTGGCCCTGCGATTCCGCCTGGTCGATGGGGTTGGCCCGATCCGGCAGGAGCTTGCGCCCGAAGATCAGGATGTACGCGAGCCCGAAGAGCGCGATCGGGAGCCCCACCTTGGCGAGCGAGAACATGCTGAAGCCCAGCGCCGGGTTGCCCACGGTCGCCGGGCCGCCGTCGCTGGTGATCGGAGTCTCGCTGAGCAGGCCCGCGACGATCACGTTCGTAGACGTGCCGATGAGCGTGCAGACCCCGCCGAGGATCGACGCGAACGAGAGCGGCATGTAGAGCTTGCTGGGCGCGATGCGGCACCGGCGGGCCACGCCGTCGAGCGTCGGGAGGAACATCGCGACGATCGGCGTGTTGTTGATAAACGCGCTCATCGCAGCCACCGGCAGGGTGAGCTTGACCTGTGCGCTCCGCTCATCCCTCGGGCGCCCAAGCAGGACGCTGGTGATCCGCGCCATCGCGCCGGTCTCTTTCATCGCCGCCGCGACCACGTACAGCATCGCGACCGTGATCAGCCCCTCGTTGGCAAAGCCCGCGATGGCCTCGTCGGGCGTGAGGATCCCGGCGAGCAGCAGCACGAGCAGCACGCCCATCATGACAATGTCCGCCGAGAACCGCCCCAGCGCCAGGGTGCCGATCATCAGCACAAGCATGACACCGGTCAGGATGGTCTGGGCATTCTCGCTCAAGCTGGTTCCCGTTGCGTGCCCCGTTCGTTCGCCCCGACGGGGTGCGTGTCCGAGGCGTACGCCCGGCTACTCGTCGTTGTTCTGCCCGATCCCGAGCTCCTGGATCGCCCGGATCATCAAGCCGTGCACCCGCGGCGGAGCGCACACGATGCCCTTGTTCTTCTCGAGGCCCCGCCCGTGCGAGAAATCGAGGGTGTTGCCGAAGATATCGGTCACGAACGCCCCCGACTCGCACGCGATGCAGCAACCCGCTGCATGATCCCAGATCCGCTCGACATACCCCTTGCGGGTCGGCAGACGCAGGTACGCGTCCGCCTGCCCACGCGCAACAACCGCGTACTTGCACTGGGAATCCAGTCGGACCGGCTCGCCCGCCTGCGCAAGCCCCTGCTGCTCAATCCATTCCAGGATCCGGTCGGTGTCTGAGACGTTCGAATGGGCCTTTTCGACCGAGGCGCACACCGAGATCTCCTCGCCCGCCTCATGGTCCAGGCGGGTTATCCGGATCGATTCCGCCTTCGCGTCGTCGGCCTTGGTCTCCCAGACACCCTCGCCCTGGATCGCGTAGTACAGGCAGCCGTGCTCGTCCCGCTCGTCCAGCGGCAGGGACATATTCACCGGCAGGTTCGGGCACCCCATCACGCCGATGGTGGGGGTCCCGTCCTCGATGAACCCCAGCGCGATCGCGTACTGCTGGTTGCGCAGGAAGCCCTTGGTCCCATCGATCGGGTCCAGTGTCCAGAACTTGTGATGCGAGGTATCCCCCGCACCCAGGTCGATCGCGTCGAGCAGGTCGTCCGCGTTCGCCCCCTCCCAGACCTCCTGAGCCGCCGCCACCGCCGCGTCGAGCAGCAGTCGGTTGTCCTCATCACGCAGGAAGCTCGACGCCTCCTCGGCCACCATGACAAACTCGCCAAGCTGCTGCTTGAGCATCATGGCCACCACCGCCTGGCTGGCGTAGTCGGCCACCGTCACCGGGCTCTTGTCGTCCTTGGTCACAGAACGGACCTGTTCGAGGTTGTTCTGGACCTCCCGGCACACGATGGATGCGGCGGCAACAGCCATGCGCCCGGCCTGGGCATACTCGGCGTGATCGATCATAAAACGCTCTTTCTTCCTGGTAGTCGTCTCATTCGCGATCCGCAGACGAGACTTTGATTCAGTCAGCCCCATCGGTATGACCGATGTGTCAGGCACACGCGATGCTGTTTAACTCGACGCTCTATCTCATATTCCTGCCGCTCGTCGCGGCTCTGTACTACGTCCTGCCGTTGTGGTGGAGGCGGGTCATGCTCGTCGCTGCGAGCTACGCCTTCTACATGGTCTGGTCCGTCCCCTTCTCATCGCTCCTGCTCTTCTCAACGGTCATCGATTATACCGCGGCACGCGTAATCGATAGCTCCGATTCGCCCGTCCGCCAGCGCCTGGCGCTGCTCGTGTCGCTGAGTGCGAATCTCGGTGTGCTCGCGGTCTTTAAGTACGCCGATTTTTTCACAAACTCCGTTTATTCGCTGTTCGGCGTCCGCCCCTGGCAGGAGCTCGACCTGATTCTTCCGCTGGGGATCAGCTTCTACACCTTCCAGACCATGAGCTACACGATCGACGTGTACCGAGGCCATCTCAGCGCACGTAAGAGCCTGATCGATGTGGCGCTCTACGTCAGCTTCTTCCCCCAGCTCGTCGCGGGCCCGATCATCCGGGCCGACACGCTGATCCCGCAGCTGCGTGAGGAAAACGAGGAGAACTGGCAGCTCATCCGCGCCGGGATCGCCCTGATCATCTGGGGCATGGTCAAAAAGGTCTTCATCGCGGACGCGATGGCGCCCATCGTGAACGAGTCCTATGCCAACGCGGGTGCAGCATCCGGCATCGCCCTGCTCAGCGCCACGTACGCCTTCGCGGTGCAGATCTATTGCGATTTCTCCGGGTACACAGACATCGCGATCGGCTCCGCGCTCGTGCTCGGGATCCGGCTCCCGGCGAACTTCAGAGAGCCGTACCTCTCATGCTCGATCCGCGAGTTCTGGAGGCGATGGCATATCTCGCTCTCCACCTGGCTCAGAGATTACCTGTACATACCTCTGGGCGGCTCGAAGCGAGGCCCGACACACACCCAGATCAACCTCATGATCACCATGCTTCTCGGCGGGCTCTGGCACGGCGCTGGCTGGAACTGGGTCGTCTGGGGCGGTCTCCAGGGATTGATGATGATCATCGAGCGCATCATCGGACTCAGCGAATCGCCACCGAAGCAGCTTCTCGCAAAGATCGTCCGCTGGTTCATCACGTTCCACCTCGTCTGCCTCTCGTGGGTGTTCTTCCGTGCCAGCGACGTCGAGCAGGCGTGGGAGGTGATCACCCGCATCGGCACGCTCGCCCCGGGCTACGCGTTCGAGATTTGGACACCTATCGCGCTCGTCGCCCTGCTGCTGATCGTGGAGATCGGGCGTGGACGCAAGCGCTTTGTGAATACGCTGCAGCACAGCGCGCCGCTCGCGCTGCTGCTCGCGATTCTCGCCTTCATCGTGTTCGCGCTCACGTTCCGCGGCGCCAGCTCGCCCGAGTTCATCTACTTCCAGTTCTGAGGTTCTCGCATGAGCACAAACTCCGAATCACACACCCGCCATGTCGATGCCGTGCTCGAACCCATCACGCCGAGTTCACGCTACGAGCACGTCGAGATCGAGCAGTCGCCGATCCGGATCTCCAACCCCCTGAGCAGGGTGATGCGGGTCATCCCGCGTTGGTTCATGCAGGGCCTGGGCCTGCTCCGACAGAATCTGCGATGGGTCGTGGTCAGCCTGATCGTGCTTGTCGCGCTAGAGATCACGCTCCGAGCGGCCGAGCCACGCCTGATGGGGCGTGTCTACAACGCGTCGATGACAGGCGGGCACCCCCTGGCATTCAACGAGCAAGGGTTCCGGGGACAGCCCGTCGAGATCCCGAAGCCCGTGGGCACCCGGCGTGTTCTCGCCCTGGGTGATTCGGTCACGATGGGGACCGGGGTGGCGCACGACCAGACCTGGCCAGCGTACTTGGCGCAGAGACTGAGCGATCCCCAGCGCCCGGCCGAGGTCATCAATGCCGGCCTCCCGACACTCGATCTGGCGCAGATGGAACTCGAGCTCAGAGAACGCTGGTCGCGGTTTCAGTGCGATGAGGTTGTGCTGGTCATCACCGGGAACATGGTCTCATTCGCGAAGGCACGCGAGGATCAGGCCGCCACACTCCCGGACAGCAAGAAACGCCGGGCCACGGCGATCAAAGAAGAGTCGGGCCTGCGGGCGGGTCTCAAATCCCTCTATACAGATGTGGCCATCCCCAATACGCTTGTCATCGGATCTGAGCACGCCAAGTTCGCGATCGGTCTCGAGGATCACCGCTACAACCCGGAACACCCCGTGGGCGTGATGCTCGCGCACGGCTATCTCCAGGATGGGCGAGACGCGAGCATGAGCGAGCAGGCGTACGACATCGTGCGATCTCAGCTCGCCCAGCTGAAACAGGCCGCGGACGATCTCGGGCTCCCGCTGACCGTCACGTACGCACCCCCAAAGTTCAGTCTCAACGACTCGATCTGGTACAACCTGAAGTTTGTGAACCGTGATCGTCTCACGATCGATCCGATCGAGCGAATCAGCACGATGTGCACCGAGCTGGGTATCACGTTCGTCGATCCGGTCGATGCGATCAGAAACGCGCCGTCCCCGGCCTACGTCCTCTCTGATTACACACACTTCTCGCCCAGCGGGCACGATGCGCTGGCGTCGGCCATCGAACGCTCGATCAGGAGTCGCTGAGCACGCCGTGCGCCCGCAGCGCTTCAACGAGCTGCATCGCAGACTGCTCGATCGACTGGTTGTCGGTTTCGATGTGCACCTCGGGGCGCTGGGGGGCCTCGTATGGGTCGTCGATGCCGGTGAAACCCTTGATCTCGCCGGCCCGGGCCTTCTTGTAGAGCCCCTTGGGGTCACGCGATTCGCAGACCTCCAGCGGGGTGTCGATGAAGACTTCGAGGAAGATGGCCCCGGACTCCTCGTGGACCCTGCGGACCTGGTCGCGGTCGCGCTGGTAGGGGGAGATGAAGCTGGAGATCGTCACCACGCCCGCATCGGCGAAGAGCTTGGCGACCTCGCCAACCCGCCGGATGTTCTCCTCGCGGTCCTCTGGTGAGAAGCCCAGGTTCGCGTTGAGCCCGTGGCGGACGTTGTCGCCATCGAGGCGGTAGGCGAGGATCCCCCGCTGGATCAGGGCCTTTTCCAGCGCGACGCCGATCGTGGACTTGCCCGAGCCGGACAGCCCGGTGAGCCAGAGCGTGCACCCCTTGTGCCCGAGCACGTTGGCGCGGTCCTCGCGGGTGATCTCGCCCTCGTGCCATGCGATGTTGGTCGCCTTGCCAACGGTTGTCGTGGGTTTATCGGTCTCACTCACCGCGATCTCCCTGTCTGGGGTTCAGAATCTCTGACACTATCGGGCATTGCCGACCCGGCTCGCCCCACAGATCGTAGATCCCCCGAGCGTCGGTCTATACTTCGGCTGATTGCTGCATCAAATCCCGGTTTCCCGCTTGGGAGGCGTAAAAGTCCGGCCGATTGATGATGAAACCAACCATTGATCCCCGATCCGCCCGGACGGGGCCCACTGTGCACCCGACGAGGGAGAGACCCGGCATGACCCAAGCCGCTGAGCCCATCTCACACTACCGCCTGACCCACCTCAAGGCGCTCGAGGCCGAGGCCATCCACATCATGCGGGAGGTCGCCGCCCAGTTCGAGCGCCCGGCGCTGATGTTCTCGGGCGGCAAGGACTCGATCGTCATGGTCGCGCTCGCGCTCAAGGCCTTCCGCCCCGCGAAGTTCCCCTTCCCGCTGCTCCACGTGGACACCGGGCACAACTTCCCCGAGGCGCTCGAGTTCCGCGACCAGCTCGTCGAGAAGATCGGCGAGCGCCTGATCGTCCACAAGGTGCAAGACATGATCGACAAGGGCCTGGCCGCGGAGGACCCGGGGCCGTTCCCGAGCCGCAACCGCGCCCAGATCCCCACGCTGATCAACGCGATCGAGGAGTACCGCTTCGACGCGCTCTTCGGCGGCGCCCGGCGCGACGAGGAGAAGGCCCGCGCCAAGGAGCGCATCTTCAGTTTCCGCGACGAGTTCGGTCAGTGGGACCCCAAGAACCAGCGCCCCGAGCTGTGGAACCTCTACAACGGGCGTCACCGCATGGGCGAGAACATCCGCGTCTTCCCGATCTCCAACTGGACCGAGATGGACGTCTGGCAGTACATCATGCTCGAGAACATCGAGATCCCCGATCTCTACTTCTCGCACAAGCGAGACGTCGTGAAGCGCATGGGCCAGTGGGTGCCCGTCGGCGAGGCCCCGTTCGGGCCGCGCGAGGGCGAGGAAGTCACGAACCGCACGGTGCGTTTCCGCACCGTCGGCGACATGTCGTGCACCGCCGCGACCGATTCGCCCGCGAGCACGCTCGAGGACATCGTCGCCGAGGTCGCCGCCGCCCGCGCGTCTGAGCGTGGCGCCCGCATGGACGACAAGACCAACGAAGCCGCGATGGAAGACCGCAAGAAGGAAGGGTACTTCTAAAGATGAGTGCAGAAACCGAAACCCAGCCAGCGCGCACGCCCGACCCGAACGCCAACCAGGGCATGGAGTTCTCCACGGACGCCTACCTAGACATGGACCTGCTGCGCTTCCTGACCTGCGGCAGCGTGGACGACGGCAAGTCGACCCTCATCGGTCGCCTGCTCTACGACTCCAAGTCCATCTTCGAGGACCAGCTCGAGGCCGCCGAGTCGGCATCCAAGGGACGCGGCGACGAGCGCATGAACCTCGCGCTGCTCACCGACGGTCTCCGCGCCGAGCGCGAGCAGGGCATCACCATCGATGTGGCCTACCGCTACTTCGCGACGCCCAAGCGCAAGTTCATCATCGCCGATTGCCCGGGCCACGTGCAGTACACCCGCAACATGGTCACCGGCGCCTCGACCGCCAACCTCGCGCTCATCCTCATCGACGCCCGCAACGGTGTGATCGAGCAGACCCGGCGACACTCCTTCATCACCTCGCTGCTCCGCATCCCGCACCTCGTGGTCTGCGTCAACAAGATGGACCTGGTCGACTGGGATCAGGAGACCTACGAGAAGATCCGCGACGACTTCGAGGAGTTCGCGGCACGCTTCGAGATCAACGACATCACCTTCATTCCCATGTCCGCGCTCACCGGCGACAACGTCGTCAACCGCTCGAGCAACATGGACTGGTACCAGGGCCCATCGCTGCTGCACCACCTCGAGAACGTGCACATCGCCGGCGACCGGGACATGATCGACCCGCGATTCCCCGTCCAGTGGGTGATCCGCCCCCAGAGCGACGAGTTCCACGATTACCGCGGCTACGGCGGCCAGGTCGCCTCGGGCGTCTTCCAGGTCGGCGACGAGATCGTCGCGCTGCCCTCGGGCATGGAATCCAAGATCAAGTCCATCGACATCGGCGGCGACAGCATCACCCGCGCCTACCCGCCCCAGTCCGTGTCGATCCAGCTCGAGGACGACATCGACATCTCGCGCGGCGACATGATCTGCCGACCCAACAACAAGCCCATCAGCGGGCAGGACATCGACGCGATGGTCGTCTGGATGACCGACCAGCCCATGGTGGTCGGCAAGAAGTACACCATCCGCCACACCTCCAACGAGGCGCGGTGCATCGTGAAGGACCTGCACTACCAGATCGACATCGAGACCCTCTCCCGCGACGAGAGCGCCGAGAAGCTCGGGCTCAACGAGATCGGTCGCGTGTCGATCCGCACCACCAAGCCGCTGTTCTACGACCCGTACCGCCAGTGCCGCATCACCGGCAGCTTCATCATCGTGGACGAGCAGACCAACAACACGGTCGGCGCGGCGATGATCATCGGCGAGACGAAGTAACACGATCGATCGCACGGGCATACCCTTTTCCTATGCCCAGCGCCCTCGATTTCCGCATCATCTCCATCGGCACCCTCGCGGCCAACCCGCTCTGGGACGAGCGTTCGCCCGTGCGCACCGGGCACGCGACCACCACGCTGGTGCGATCGGGCGACATGACGCTCATCGTCGACCCCGGGCTCCCCGCCCCGGCCCTCAAGGCCCGCCTGCACGAGCGCTCCGGGCTCAAGCCCGAGCAGATCACGCACGTGTTCCTCACCAGCTTCCACCCCGAGGCCCGGCGCGGCATCGAGCTCTTCCCCAACGCGGACTGGCTGATCAGTGAAGCAGAACGAGAAGCCGTCGGCGTCCCCATCGCCCAGTCGCTGGGGCGGCTCGCGGAAACACAGGAGATGGCCAAGCAGACCGGCGAGGCCTTCCACGAGGACCAACAAGCCACGCTGGAGGTGTTGCAACGCGACATCGCGATCTTGGCACGCACGCAGGCGTCGCCCGATGCGCTCAGCGACGATGTCGACCTCTTCCCGCTCCCGGGCTACAGCCCCGGCTCCTGCGGGCTGCTGCTCAAGGGCATCCGCGACACCACCCTGATCGCCGGCGACAGCATCGCCACCCAGGAGCACCTGCAGCAGGGCAAGGTGCTGCAGGGCTGCGCCGATCGCAAACAGGCGCTCGAGAGCTTCCAGGAGGCGCTGGAGATCGCCGACCTGATCATCCCGGGGCGCGATAACCTGCTGATCAACCCAGCCGGGCAACGCTGAGGCGGCTCCCCCGAAACCGACCCGGTTCTCACGAACACACGGGCGGAATCGGACGATACAGTCTACCTATGCCCCCCGCGAAGCCAAAGCGACGAACGAGCACCGACCCGAGCATGCCGCTGAACCCCAAGGATCAGCAGAAGTTCGTCGAGCTGCTCAAGAAGCTGCACATGGCCGTCAACAGCGGCAATGTCGAGATCACGATGCAGGCCATGCCCAAGCTCATGGAACTGCACGAGCGTTTTCCCAAGAACGTCAATGTGCTCGTGCTCATCGGTCGCGGGTACATGGCCATCCGCAACCTCCCCAAGTCGATCGAGTTCTATCGCAAGGCCATCGGCATCATGCCGATGGAGCCCGACATCAACTTCCAGTACGGGCTCGCGCTGGAGAACCAGAACCTGCTCGACCAGGCGCTCGACCGCTTCGACCGGGTCCTCCAGAAGCAGCCCGACAACTTCTACGCGATGCGTCACAGGACATCCACGCTCGACGGGCTCGGGCGCAGGCAGGAGGCCTACGAGGGATACGTCGAGATCGTCGAGAAGTTCAAGGACGCCGAGCTCGACGACAACCAGCTCAACGCCCTCGCAATTACCGCCGCCGCCTTCGCCCCGGACTACACCGACCCCAGGGAATCGCTCGAGGGTCTGGAGGAACGGATCGAGGCCACCAACGACCCCGACCTGCTCCGCGCAGGCAGCATCCAGCTCGCCCGTCTGCACAAGCTCTTCGACGAGCACGACGAGGCCTTCGGGTGGTACGAACGCGGCAAAGCGGTCGACAGGGACGACTGGGACTGCGAGAAGCACAGCGCCAACATCGACGAGCTCATCCGGTGCTGGAGCGGCGGGCATGAGATCCCGTTCTCACAGGCAAAGAACATCGACGCCTCGCGGCTGGTCTTTATCGTCGGCATGCCCCGCTCGGGCACCTCGCTGACCGAGCAGATGCTCTCGCAGCTCAAGGACATCGAGCCCGGCGGCGAGATGAACGTGATCGATGCGCAGATCCACCGCTCGGAGAAGGCCGCCATGCGCCACTCCAAGCCCCTGCCTGTCAGCCCGCACCTCTACACCCAGCCCGTCATCGATTCGATGTCCAAGGACGCGATGAAGGCGTACAACAAGGTGCACCGGCGCAAATCAATCACGGACAAGCAACCGTACAACTACCTGCTCGTCCCCATGATCGCCCACATCCTCCCGGGCGCGAAGATCATCCACTGCACCCGCGACCCGCTCGATTGCTGCTTCTCGAACTACACGACCGCGTTCACCCAGCTGCACATGCAGACGCACGACCAGTACTGGCTCGGGCGGTACTTCGCGGACTACGAACGTGTCATGGACGCCTGGCACCAGCTCCCCGAGGTCGAGATGATCGACCTGCCCTACGAGGAGCTCGTCAGGGACGCGGAGGGCCAGATGCGCCGCGTCGTAGAGTTCATCGGGCACGAGTGGGACGACAGCATCCTCCGCTTCCACGAGTCCGAGCGGAAGGTCATCACCGCGTCACGCGATCAGGTCAAGAAGAAGCTCTACACCAGCTCCATCGCGAAGTACGCACCGTACGAGCACCGCCTCGATGAGCTTAAACGCGGGCTCGAGGAGGGACGGGCACGCGGGATTGGTGGCAAGGATGCCTAGGGCGATAACACGCTGACCCGGGCAAACACCCGCCCTGCTCGAACCAAACACGGTTCCTTCGGGTCTTCCCGAACCCTTCGGGCAGTTCTGACGATAGAGTTTGCGTATGCCCCCCACGAACCCAAAGCGAAAATCCCAGCCCTACCGCGGCCCGAAGCTCTCTCCGCAGCAGCAGAAGAAGCGCGCACAGCTCTATAAGCAGCTCACGGACGCCATCGATCAGGGCTACGCCTCGCAGGCCCTGGGTAAGCTGCGCGAGGTCGAGCAGCGATTCCCGACCGATGTCAACGTGCACATGCTCACGGGTCGCGCCCACGCATCGCTCGGGCGTCACCCGGAATCCATCGCCGCGTTCAAAAAAGCCGTCGACCTCGTGCCCGACGAGCCCGACATCCGCCACTACTACGCCTCCGCGCTGCACAAGGGCGGGAAGTTCGAAGAAGCGCTGCTCGAGTTCGAGCGGGTGCTCTACCTGAAGCCGGACCATTTCTACGCCCTGCGCCACAAGTGCTCGACGCTCTCCGACCTGGGGCGGGAAGATGACGCGTTCAAGGCATTCGAGAACCTGCAGGAGATGGCCCGCGGGATGAACCTGACGCCCGACCGCGCCCTCGCCGTCGCCGTCTCCGGCTCACGCTTTGCGCCCAAGCTGATCGCAGCGCAGGACGCGATCGCCAGCATCGAAGAGTGCATCGAGGACTCGGACGAGACCTCGATCGTCAAGGCCGGCTACTACCAGCTCGGACGCCTCTACAACCACGAGAAGCAGTACGACGACGCGTTCGATTCGTACGTCAAGGGCAAGGCGGCCGATCCCTACGAGTGGGACCCCGAGCTGCACAGCGAGCGGATGGACCAACTCATCGATTGCTGGCGAACGGACGAGCCGATCCCATTCTCCAACGCCAGGGGCGTGGACGGCTCCCGCCTGATCTTCATCGTCGGCATGATGCGCTCGGGCACCTCCCTCACCGAGCAGATGCTCGCGCAAGTGAAGGAGATCGTGCCCGGCGGTGAGATGAACGCCGTCTCGCGCACCATCCCCAAGAACGAGATCCAGAAGCTCAAGCACACCCAGCGCTTCCCGCTGAACCGTGCGTTCTACACCCAGCAGTACATCAACAACGCATCACAAAGGGCGATGGAAGCCTACAACGAGGTCCATCCGCAGTTCTCGGTCACGGACAAGCAGCCCTTCAACTACGTGTTCGTGCCGCTGATCGCCCACCTCTTCCCGGGCGCCAAGATCATCCACTGCAAACGCGACGAGCTGGACTGCTGCCTCTCCAACTTCACGCAGGCCTTCTCCCGCCCGCACCCGCAGACCCAGGACCTCTACTGGCTCGGACGCTACTTCGCGGACTACGAACGCACCATGAAGGCCTGGCACGACATCCCCGAGGTCGACATGATCGACCTGCAGTACGAGGATCTCGTAGATGACCCTGAGGGCCAGTCCAAGCGCATAATGGAGTTCCTGGGGCGCGAGTGGACCGAGGACATCCTCGAGTTCCACAAGTCCAAGCGCACCGTCAACACCGCTTCACGCGATCAGGTCCGCAAGAAGATCTACAAGAGCTCGGTGAAGAAATACACGCCCTACGAGCACCGCCTCGACGAACTCAAGCGGGGCATCGCCGAGGGGCGGGCGAGGCCGCACGGCGGCACACCCGCCGAATCCAACTCCTGATACGCGGCACGCACGCGGGGCACCTACCCTCTGTGCATGCAGATCCTGCTCACCAATGACGACGGCATCCGGGCCCCCGGCATCGAGGCGTTGCACGCTCAGCTCACAGGGTCAGAAGCACACCCCGACCCGCTCGGGGACGTGTTCACGGTCGCGCCGATGAACGTGCAATCCGCCACGTCGCACGGCATCACCTACCACGCGCCGCTCATGACCCGCGCCACCAAGATCAACGGGCACGACGCGGTCGCCGTCGACGGTCGCCCGGCGGACTGCTCTAAGCTCGCCCTCACGAACCTCTGGCCCGAGCGGTACGGTGACGGGCGACGCCCGGACCTGGTGATCTCGGGCATGAACGCCGGCGCGAACTGCGGCATCAACGTCATCTACTCAGGAACGGTCGCCGCCGCGATCGAAGCCGCGTTCCTCGGCGTCCCCTCCATCGCCGTGTCGCTCCACCTCGACCGCGAGCTCGACGCCGACCGCCCACACCCGGACTACGACCGCGCCGCCGCGGTCGCGCGGCGCGTGATCGATCAGCTCATCGCCGGCGGTCTCCCCGGCGCCCACGAGATCCTCTCGATCAACATCCCCGCCACCGGGCGCCTGCGCGACGATGCCGAGGTCGTGGTCTGCCCCATGAACACCCACGCGATGGTGGACCAGTTCGACGAACGCCACACCCCGCACGGCGAACGCTACTTCTGGTCCGCTGGCAACGGGTTGGCCTTCCACGGCGCGGACGAGGGAACAGACGTGCCCGAGCTGATGGCCGGGAAGGTCACCGTCACCCCGCTGAGCTTCGACATGACCAACCACGCCAAGGTCTCGTTCTGGCGCGATCGGCTCGCATAGGCCCGGATCAGATCAAACCCACAAACAAACAGCCGGCAACCCATCGGGCCACCGGCTGTCCTTCTCTCCGATCGTGCTGTGATTCGTGTGCTTACGACGCCTGCTCGGGGTCGTTGAGCGATTCGCTGAGCTTGGCCAGCGTCTCGTCGATGATCTCCTGCGTGATCTTCAGGCCCTCGAGCACCTCCTGGTGAATCTCGGGGCTGGGGTTGTCGAGGCGGAAGCCGCCCTCGAGCATCGACGCGATCTTGTCCGCGGCGTGCACCACGAACACGATCTTCTGCACCTCACTGGGCGCCTCGGTCGGGCGGTGGTGGTAGCCCGCGGCCGCCTTGAACGGGGTCGGGAACTTCCACTTCTCACACAGGCCCATGCCGTAGTCCTGGTGGTTGGCACCAAAGACCTCTTCTTCTGTTTCGATCAGGGACACGCCGGGTCGCCCGTTCATGTCCGCGTTGCACCGGTCGAGGGCGTCGATCAGCTGCGAGCGGTCGTACTGCATCTCGATCATGATGCCGATGTCGTGGATCAGCCCCGCGAGGTACGCCTCGTCACCCATCCCAAGCCCGAGCCGATCGCTGAGGATCTTGCAGGTGATGGCGACGGCGTTGGAGTGGTCCCAGAGCTCCTTGGCGGAGAAGAACGGGGTCAGCTCGCCGCCACGGAAGAGCTTGGCCAGCGACGCCGCGATGGCGATGTTCTTGACCGCGTTGAGCCCCAGCATCACGATCGCACGGTTGATCGACGCGATCTGGCCGGGCAAGCCGTAGAACGATGAGTTCACGACCTTGAGGATGCGCGAGCAGAGCGCCGGGTCGTTGCTGATGACCTCGTGCAGGTCCTGAGCCGTGCTGGATGGATCCTCGACCAGATCGATGATCCGCAGCGTCACCTCCGGGAGGGTCGCGATGTGCGAGATTTCCTTGAGGGCTTCGGCGACGGCCTGCTCACGCTGTTCCTGGGTCACTGGCATGGATCTGCTCCGGTGTTGGGGTGTGCCTTTCGGTCCACTCGAACATCGGCCCAGCGCTGGCGCGACTTTGGTCCGCGTAGCGCAATCAGCAGAAGATGAGGGAATTCCGCATCTCTGGTCCTGCACGCCTCAGAATAACCACCACCGGACCCGCCTCAATACACGCAACGCTTCCGCAGCAGTTCCGTCTGCGAGACATGCCCGAGCACCCGGGCGATGTTCTCCGCGATCAACTCGCCGCTGTGCCCATCCCCGTACGGATGCTCGGCACGCGCCGCCTCAGGGTCCGTCACCCGCACCAGCGCATCGCGGATCGAATCGGCCGATTCGTCGGCGTGAGCCGTCCACCCATCACACCGCTCACGCCCCGCCTGACGATCCCCGATGTCCACGCTCGGGCACCCGATCGCCGCCGCCTCGATCAGCCCCGCCGAGGAGTTGCCCACCAGCGACCCGCCCGAAGCACCGACCCGCTTGAGCAGCCCCACGAACACATCCCGCGGCAAGCCCTCACGCACCTGCACATCGATCGGTGCCGATTCAATCGCCTCCATGATGCCGCGCCGTCCCGGGTCGAGGTTCGGGTGCAGCACAAGCACCCGCCGATCGCTGACCGATTCGAGCACGGTGCGCATCGCCTCGGCCTCTTCCTCGTCGCTGCGCCCGATCGGGTGCATCAGCACCACCACCTCGGGCGATCCCAGATCCGCGAACGCACCATCGCCCAGCGGGTTGATCGCGTCCAGCCCATCGATCGCGGGCGAGCCGACCACGAACACCTGCGATGCCTCCTCGCCCATCTTCACGATCCGCTTGGCGCTGGAGTTTGTGGCCGGGAAGTGGACGTGCGCCAGCTTAGTGATCGCGTGGCGCATCGCCTCGTCCGCGACACCCTCGGCACGGTCGCCACCGTGAATGTGCGCCAGCGGGATCCCACCCACGCTGGCCGCGGACGCCGCCGCGAACGCCTCGATCCGATCGCCCAGCACAACGACCATGTCGGGGCTGTTCATGTCATACGAGCGCCCGAATCGCGCGATGCCCTTGCCGAGTGATTCCACGTCGTGCAAGCGCCCGACCTTGCCGGCCGTCTGCATCGGGATCGAGTCCGCGATCGCGAACTCGGCCTTCACCTCGCGGAACGTCACCGCCGGCTGCACCAGGTGCGACCCAGCCGCGACGACGTAGAGCTCCAGCGCCGGGTGCGCGTGGATCGCGTGCATGACCGGGCGCAAAAGCCCGAACTCCGCGCGGGTACCGGTAACGACCATGACCTTGTGCTGTCCGCTCTCGTTCACGCGAGATCCTCCGGGGCGACGGGCACATCTGATTCGATCGCGCGCTTCGCGACCGAGCCGATGACCTCGTCGAGACGATACGCCAGTATCCCCGTCCCGGGGCGCTTGATCGTCAGCATCTCACGCGTGATGGTCTCGCCGGGGGCGATTTCGCGTGTGGTGACAACGGACTGGCGGGAGACTTCGCGGACATCGCGCTCGCAATCGAGGACGCGTTTTTCGATCGGGTATGTCGCAGCTGCGTAAACAGCCATCCAGCTTGGGTGGGCCTCGGGATGGACGTGATCAAAGAAGTACTGTTTCAACGCTGTTCCATCGCCCAGCTTAGAGACCTGATCAGCATACGCCTTATCTGCGACATGCCCGAGGCATCCATGGTGTCGCGCTTGCTCAATGTACCTTCTCAACCCGACCTCAGTAATTGAGGCTGCGTGATCCGGTCCAGGTGCGTTCCTGTCATAAGTGAGGTGTTTTTCAAGGATGCAGCCACCGAGTGCAGTCGCGAGTTTCGATGATCTCGGGTCCTTGGAATGATCGCTATATCCGACAGGTAGACCTGTCGCATCTCGGATCGCTTTGATTCCTCCTAGAGCGAGGTCTGGCGCCGGATAACTACTCACACACTGCAGCACCGCCAACCGATCACGCACACCATCCAGCCAATCCACCGCACGCACCACCTCATCGAGCGTGCTCGCACCCGTGCTCACGATCATCAGTTTGCCCGTCTTCGCCAGCGCCTCAAGCAACGGCTTGTTCACGATGTCCGGGCTCGCGGTCTTGTACGCGTCCCACGCGAGCGTCTCCGCGATCTCCACGAGCTCGGTAGAGAACACCGTCACGATCGCATGAATCCCCCGCTCGTGCGCCCGATCGACGACCCGCGCCATCTCGTCGATGCTCAACTCCAGGCGTCGCAGCATCTCGATCGGGTCCGTCTCCCCCGCGTTCTTCTGGTACGCGGCGAGCTTCGCAGCCCGGCTCATCAACCGGTCCGTCTCGAAGAACTGCAGCTTCACCGCGTCCGCGCCCGCGTCGGCCGCCGCGTCGGTCAGCGACAACGCCCGCTCGACCTCCCCGTCATGGTTCACCCCGATCTCCGCGATCACGTACGGCGGGTGGTCGATTCCGATCTGTCTGTTGCCGATTCGCATGAAGAGTTTTACCACAGAGCACACAGAGCACACAGAGCACACAGAGAAGCAAGTCAGAGTCGAAGAAGGGGTGAAGAGATCAGAGTGAGATACGTTTGATGCCTGCTTTCATCGTGTGCTCGTTGAAGTTCATGAGGAGCCCGAGCTGCTTGCCGCTGAGTTTGAGGTAGCTCATCAGCTGGGCAAAGTGGACACGCTTGAGACCCTCTACGGCTTTGATTTCCAGGATCACCCGATCCTCAACAACCAGATCCATTCGCAGACCCGACGCGATCGTTCGCCCATGATACGAAACATCGCACGGCACCTGATTGTGCGCTCGCAACCCCGCCCTTTCGAGTTCATCGAGCAGGCACAACTCATACACCGATTCCAACAACCCCGGCCCAAGCTCCCGGTGCACCCGCATCGCGCACCCAATAATCGCGTGAGTCAGATCCGCATCTCTCCCAGACCAATCCCTCTTCTCTGACCCCGCCTCTGTGTGCTCTGTGTGCTCTGTGGTCCCCTCTTTATTCCCCCTCAGCACACCATCCGCCACCAACAGATCAATCCGCGAATCGATATCCACCACATCCCCCTCGTCCGTGATCACCCCACGCCGATCATTCCCCAGGAAGCAGTGGGGCCCCTCCGGCGCACCAACCCGGCACATCAACGCATCAGGGTTCAGCGCGATCACACCCCCATCGGGCACCATCGCCGCCGGCAGATCCTGACGCCGGAAGCAGTTGTGGTACAGCACCTCGCCCTCCCACGGCTTCACGCTGCCATCATCTCCGACCCGCACCGTCCACCATGGGTGGTGCTTGCCGACCCGCGCGTAGCTCTGCACGCTGTCGCAGCCGCTTTCAAGAAGCATCTTCACCGCATCGTCGATCAGCCCCTCCGGGCGCACCGGCACGTTTGCGTACAGGATCACAACCGGGCCATCGGGCGATCCAACCGTCTCGTACGCGTGCCGCGCTGCGTCGTCGATCGTCGCGGTGTCGTGGGCGAGGTCCGCGGGCCTCTCGATCACATCGCAGCCGAAGCGCTGAGCGATCGCCAGCACGCTCGGATCGTCGCTGCTGACCACCACGCGCTCGACCGATCCGGCCCGCTGCGCCGCCTCGATCGTCCACAGCACGCACGGCTTCCCCGCCACGCCGGCCGTGTTCTTCCCGGGCAGCCCCTTGCTGCCGCCGCGGGCAAGGATGATCGCGATGGCCCCACCAGCTTCGCTCACGCCGCGTATTCCCCGGCATTGGGCTTGATCTCCAGCGCCGAGGCACGCATCGCGCTGCGAAGACGCTGGTACGCCCGCTCGATGCCCTCCTCGACCGCGTTGATCTCACTGCCCTGCGTCAGTACCGCCTTACCGTTGCGGTCCACGACCACGCCGTCGCAGCGGACGCGCATGGTCTCGCGCTCCATCTGCGATCGGCGCCAAGCCGGCTCATGCATCGGCCTGATGCGCTGGTTCGTCGCATACTCCGGCAGCGGATCGATGATCGCGCCGCCGGTGAGCATCAGCCACTTGTCATAGAACGACTCGATCTGGTCGAGCGTCTGCTCACAGCGGGTCATGCGGGCCGCGAGCCACAGGGGGTGCTCGCCGATCGCGTCGTACACCGACTGGAGGCGATCGAACACCCGCTCATACCCATCGATGCACGTGAGCTGCTCGTACACACTCGGGCTGTCCGCGATCACATCCACGCTCAGCACATCGATGCCAGACTCGATCAGCTCCGCCGTGTCCACGCCCTCGCGCAGCAGGTCGGTCCGCATCTCCACGCACGCGATGCCGTCCTCCTTGGCCAGCGCGACCAGGTCCATTGCACCCGGGTGCATCAGCGGGTCGCCAACGCCGTCGAACACCACGCAGGCGTCCTCGCGGGCGCTGGCGAGCTGACGCATCAGCGCATGGGCCGCGCTCATCTCGATGGGCAGGCGTTCAACCGACTCGCGCGATCCGCGTTTCCACGCGCCCCACGGACCCCCGAGCAGTCGCCCGGTGCAGGTCTCTAGGATCAGCGTACTCGGCACCCGAGTGCGTGTCACATCTCGCAGCTCCTGAGCACAGAGCAGCGCGTCCGCGCTCATCGGATCGAACAACGATGCGTAGGCGGCCCGGATGGCCTCCGCACGCTCGACACTATCAGCGACCGCGCGGACGCCAGCGTCGCGCAGCTCCGGATCGACCTGGACGCAAACACCGCGCACGATCGGGTCCGCCTGCGGCGCCGTCGGCAGGTAGCTCACCAGCGCACCGAGCGTGGCGAAGTGGTTGCGCCTGCCCTCGGTCCGGCTCGAATCGCGCAGCGACCGCATCGTCGAGCGATCGACAATCATGGTTCCAAGACCGACGCTCGCCTGGGAGAACGTGATGCGTTTCTCACTATTGAGCTTGCGGAAACGTCCCACCGTCTCGTCGATCAGCGCCGGGTCCACCATCGCCCAGTCGGCGCCGATCAGCGCGGCGCCGTCGATGCCCCGCTCCTCCATGACCCGGGCGAACGTCTCGGGGTGGGCAACCTCGTCGTACGCGCACAGCATGCCCAGCGATCCGCGCCAGCTCGTCGACGATCGCAGACGCGAAGCGCCGACCCGGGCCGTGTGCGCTCGGATTGTTCCGCCATCGATCGGCACGATATCCACCGATTTGCGCACCGCCAGCGAACCCACCAACTCCTTCACCCGTTCGGGCTCCGGCGTCAGGATCGTGATGCCGTCGATCTCATCGCTCCGATCGATCCGCGCGATCGTTGCCTGCAGCACGTTGTGCCCGCCGATCGACTCAGGCAGCACACGCACACCCAGATCTCGCTCGATGCCCAGCCCGCCCTGGCGTGGGTCCGCGAGCACCATCGCGTGCACGCGATCCCGCCCGCGGTCATTCACCGCGTCGGCTGTTTCAGTATCGGGCTGATCGCTCGTGAGCTTCGCGGCCTCACCGCGAAGCACGCCGAGCACGTGCGTGAGCTGTTCCGCGACGCTGCGAGCCGCGTCGCGTGTCCATTCCACATTCGCGATATCCCTCTCGATCTGAAGGCGCTGACGCTCCATCGAGTCAGCAACCTTCGATCGCAACCGGATCACGCGGTCACGCTTCATCCGATTGAGCACCGCGACCTGATTGATAAACTCGACCAGCTTGAACGCGTCCCCCTTCCGCATCACCTCGTCCCGGGCCTCGTTCACCCGGTGGATGAGCCCGCTCACACGCTGCTGATCGTCCTGGTGCTCGATCATCTCGCGGAGCATCCCGATGGAGCGCTCGCTGATCCGGACGATGCCCCGGGCGTCCCTGATCAATGCTTCGATGCGCGTGAACATCGCGTCGTCGATCCGGTCGGCGCACTTGTGCCCGCGCCCACTCGGCAGCTCGACGGGCGCCGTGGCACACCGATCGATCGCCTCCCGCAGCGTCATCACATCGGTGTGGCGCTTGCGCACACCGCCCTCGCTCGCGTCGATCGTGGTCCGGCCTTGCGCCTGATCCTTCGCGAACATCTGCTCGAACAACGCGAGGTACGAGCCCATCTGCTCGTCGCTGTAGATCGCCTTGCCGTGGATATCCTCGCGCATGTGCAGATGAGCACGCATCCGCACGATCCGCTCCCACTCGAACATCTCAAGCGTGCGGTGCGCGCTCAGCTCGCTGCCCCACACGTTATGGATCGCCGCGCCGCCCGCGTAGTACTGACCATCGCTGAAGCCGAGGTCCTGACCGATCAGGATCACCGGATCACAGCCGAGGTATCGCGCGAAGCTGTAGCAAAGATGCGCCACCGTCGCGCCCAGCGGCAGCGCCCCCCGATCCCGCCTGAGCTGTTCGCCGAGCATCGTATCGAGCAGCTCGTCACTCGGGCACACCACCTCACCCGGGAACGCGTCGAGGATCACCGGGTTGGCCTTGGGCTCCGCGATCAGACGCACCCCCCGCACGTCCTCCTCGCTCAGCCCCTCGTAGAACCGCCCGGAGACCTCGTGGTAATCCAGCGCCGCCACGAAATGCGGGCGGATGCCCCGCGCGAGCATGGGCTTGAGCACGGTCTGCACCGCAACAATCACGAAGCGCTCGCGCACCGACGGGTCGCAGAGCAGCTCCAGGTTCTTCTCGAGGCTCGGGCCGGCAGCGACCACAATCGCCGGCCTGCCGACGCACGAGTCCTTCAGCTCCACCACACCCGATGAACGCAGGTAGTGGTCCGTGTTCATCAACGCGTTGCGGAAGGTCACGCGCGCATTAGCCAGCGTCGTCACCACGTGCGTGCGCGCCGCCCGGAGCGCGGTCGTGAACGTCTGCCCGAACCGCTCGCTGGTTGCTACCAGACGCCCGGTGCTCGCCGGGTGCGCGATCAACTGCACACCCATCCCGACCAGCGCCTCGTTGCCCGTGAACGCCGCGTTGCATCGCACCGAATCGTCCGGCTCACAGATGAGCACGAAACGACCCGTCGAGAACAAGCCCGTAAAATCAATCCGTGAGAGCACGCTCCGCAGCAGCCCCAGGTCCGGCTCGTAGCACACCACAAGCCCCCACTCGCCCAGGCGCTCTAGCATCGCCTCGCAGTGATACCCCAGACCGAACCCGAGCACGCCCGCGATCGCGAACGACTCCGGGTCATACGCGCCCACAAGCTTCTCCGCCTCGGCCCGCGGTCGGCGCTTCGATGCCAGGGCGATCCCGCCGAGGACCGCGCTGAGCCCCTCCTCGCTCTCGATGAACTGGATATCCCCCCGCTCACTCGTCTCTCGGATCCGCTGCGCTTCTCCCGGGCTGCGCCGGGACAGCGCGTTCAGGTTCCGCTCCAGCAGCGAGTCGTCGCTCGCCACACCCGGATCCTGCACCCCCGGGTCGTTCGCCGGATTCATCGCGAGCAGTTCTTCGAGGTTCATTCGTCGCTCCCAAC
Source organism: Phycisphaerales bacterium (assembly GCA_017642965.1). Taxonomy (GTDB): domain Bacteria; phylum Planctomycetota; class Phycisphaerae; order Phycisphaerales; family UBA1924; genus UBA1924. The sequence goes on along the minus strand of JAEPOJ010000013.1, from coordinate 32,785 downwards.
CACACGCATTGCACTCCACCCATCGCTCACGCGTTGAGCGCACGGATCGCGCGTTTCTAGCCGAGTTATCGGCCCAATTTCACGCCTCCCTTCAGCTTCCCCGACCCCGACGCGCAAGTTGTGCGAACAATCACACCAGATATGCAACAGAACATCGTCGAACCCAACACCCTCCCCGAGCTCCCACAACCCGGCCCCTTCGAGCACTGGGTCTACGAGCAGCCCCTCGCCCCCGCGATCGCCCTCATCGTCGCGGGGATCCTGACCATGGTGCTGATGCGGTACCGCAAGAACTTCAATCGCGTCGGACTCCCCGTCGGCGTGCTCCTGATCGCGCTCGGCTCAGGCGTCTACACGCTGGGCACGCTCACCGTCACCGAAAGGGAGCACCTCCAGGCCCGCTCCGACGCGCTGGTCCAGTCCGTCGCGAACGCGCAGCCCGACGAGCTCCGCTCCATGCTCGACCCCGATGTCCGCCTATCCAGCGTGTTCGCCTCCGCCGAGGGTGCCGACCGGATCGTACAGATCGCAACAACCCGCAATCAGGGGGTCGTGCAGAGCGCCGACGTCGGAAAGGTGCACGCCGGTCTCTACAGCGATCGGGTCGCAACCACCCAGATCAGGGTCCGCACAGAGGGCAGCTTTGTGCCCTCACTCAGCTGGTGGCGTGTGGATTGGGAACGCGTCGACACGCAGAGCCCCTGGCTCGTCACGCACATCGAGCCCATCTGGGTTCAGGGCATCTCGAACCCGGCCGGCAGCAACTGAACCTCGCACCGACCCAGCACCGGAAACGCCCGCCCTGTGGTTATTTCTCCGGGATTGCGACGAGCTGGCTGGACTGCAGCCGCTTCATCTTCCCCGTCTCCGTGCGGAGCGTCTCGTTGAGCCCCGCCCCGTTCACGAGGTTGTTGGGAAACTTCTCACGCGTCGCCTTGAGCCGCGGCGACTGCAGCGGGGGCAGCGTGGTGTTATCAAAGTCGCGCTCGCCAAACACGCCCACGGTCACCATGCTTCTGGCCGGCGCGTGGTAGTAGAACGCCAGCTCGCCCTGCGCCCGCAGATCACGCACTGCTTCCTCGGCGGCTCTGCGATACGCCGCGAGTTCCTCGGGCGCTGGCGACTGATAGTCCACCCGCCCATACAGCCCGATCTGCAGCGTGTACACCGCCTGCTCGCCGTAGCGCTGCTTCACCGATCGAAGGTCATACATCGGGTTCGAGCCGCGCAGCTCGGTGCTCGAAGGCGGCGCAATGATCGCGTTCTCGAAGGGCGTCGCGCTCAGCAGCTTGGTCTTCTTGACACGCTCCAGATCCTTGATCGCCTCATCACGCCCGTGGTAGTTGCCATACGCGATGACCAGCCCCTCTGAACGCTGCTCGATGAATGCCTGCCGAAGCCCCGCCTCGGTCTGGATCACCTTGAGCAGCTCCTGCGCTTTCTCGATCCCCGCCCCGTTGAGCTTGGTCAGAATAATCGACCATCCACCGAGCGGCTCATCCCGGTTGCTGCCCGCATCACCCTGCATCAAGACCGATCGGTCTTTATCTTGCATGCCCTGATCTTGGGGTGGTGGTGGGGGCGGTTCGGAGGAAAACACGCTTTGAGACTGATCGGTATAATAACCACGATCCGCGTCCTCACGCGGCTGGTCCCCGCCGCATCCAGCGAGTAAAAGGCCCGAAATCAGGGCACAACCAGCCCCTACTCTGAGTAAGCTCGGTGCGCCCATATACCCGAACAAAGAAAAAACGCCCTTGTGATCGCGGGTTTCAAAGATTTTCGTGCGCATGGTTCGAGTTTCCCTTTGGTCCATCAGTATGTTATTCTACGTAAGGATTTCATTCGCAGTTGCTTAAGCATCCGGGCCCAAATCTTTTCGTTTTTACAGTGTTCAGATTCAATGCACCGATACACAGTCTAGGGATGGATGGAACAGTGGTTTCGTCAACAAGATGTAGTGGTGTCCAGGTGGTGGGCACGAAGAGGACACAAGAAAAGAGGCAAGTTCAATGAGTGAGATCTCATCCGTCAACAACGCTTCGGGTCTCCGTGTGCGAAGGGTCAGTGTCGATCCTGCGTACGCGAGTCAGTCCGGCGCAGAGGAAGTCCGGGGCCGTGGTGGGGCTCGGAGTTCTGATCGCGTCGAACTCTCCCGCGTTGCACAGTATCTCAGCCAGCTCCAAGCCGAGCCGGAGGAGCGTACCGATCTGATCAACCGCGTCCGCGCAGAAATCGAGGCAGGCACCTATCTGAGCGACGACAAGCTCGAGCAGGCCGCCGACCAGCTCCTCGATGATATCAACCTCGATATCTGAACTGCGAGTCATCCGGAAAACTGACAAGGACACCCCGCCCACGCGGGGTGTTTTTTATTCGGTGGTCCCGGGCCAACTACTTCCAGTGTTCCTCGAGGGCCATGATGCCCGCGCCCACGATGCCGGCATCGTCGCCGAGCGTGCTCGCCTCGACCTTGATCTTCCGCAACGACTCCGGGAAGGCCTCGCGGCGCACCGAGTCGCGCACGATGTCGACATAGGGCTTGCCGATCGCTTCCACCAGGCCGCCGCCCAGGATCACCATGTCCAGGCTCAGCAGCGTGACCACGTTCGCGATCGCCATGCCCAGGAGGTCCGCGGAATCATCGATCACGGTGCGGACCAGGTCGTCGCCCTGCTCGTACGCCAGCGCGAGCACCTTTGATTTGATCTTGCTCATCTTCCCATTCGTCAGGCTGGGCAGCATCGATGGGTGGTTCGCCCTGATCAGCTTCACGAGCTCGTGCACGATCGCGGTCCGCGAGCAGTTGTGCTCCACACTGCGCGAGCCGAGGTGCGCCCCGGGGTGGATGATCATGTGCCCGATCTCACCCGCGGAGTAGTGCGCCCCGCGGTGGAGCTGCGAGTTGATGACCAGGCCGCCCCCGACGCCCGTGCCGACCCAGACGCCGAGCAGATTCGGGCGGTTGTTGCCGATGCCCGCGCGCCACTCGCCGTACACCGCAACGTTCACGTCGTTGTCCGCGTAGACCGGGACGGTCAGGCGGTCCGAGAGCGCGATGACCACCGGCGCGTTGTTCCATCGCAGGTTCACCGCCTCGACCACCACACCCTTCTCCGGGTCGATCGGGCCGGGCACACCGATCCCCGCGGTGTGGATCATGGACATTTTGACGCCCGCGTCCTCGCACGCCTCGCGAGAAGCAGCCGCGACCCGGTCCATCACCTTCTCGAAACCACGGTCCGCCTCGGTGCGGACCTTGGCCCGCCCGAGCACCTGGCCGTGCTCATCGATCACGCCCGCCTGGATGTTGGTGCCGCCCAGATCAATACCCATCGCGAGCCGACGCGAGTTCATGATGGACGAGTCGTCCGCGGATACCAGGTCGTCCAAGCCCGTGTCCGTGTCGCTATCGAAATCCTGCTGATCGTTGGGGCCGAGGTTGTCGTCGCTCATGCAATCTCCAGGGTTGGGGCTTTGGTGCTAGTGTATCTTGCTTCAGCACAGGCGCGTATGCACCACCCGGCAATCCGGCGCGACTTCGTGCACTCGCCCCGCCTCAACACGTCCGAGAACAAACAGCGTGGACCCGCTCCCGGACAGGTGCACCGCCCGCCCCAGCCCCGAAGCCAGGGCATCGTGCACCTCCCGCAGCTGAGGTGTCGTGGCACACGCCGCCTCAAAGAGGTCGTTCACGATCATCGCATCACCCAGCGGTGACGCCCCCGCGAGCGCGCGGGCGGGGCGATCGTCGGGCGCATCGCGATCGCAGATCGCATCGAACGCCCCATAGACCGCGCCGGTGGCGCAGCCAAACGGCGGAAAGATCAGCGTGACTTCGGTCCCCTCCCGACGCTCGTTCAGGCGCTCGATGCGCTCACCGAAGCCCTCAACGATCGCCGGGCGTGGGGGGGTGAAACCGGGATCGACAAAGAACGCGATATCCGAGCCGAGCGTCATCGCGATCGATACCAGCCGTTCGCGTCCGAGTCCCAGCCCGAACAGCTCATTGAGCCCAAGCAGCGTCGCTGCGGCATCGCTCGAGCCGCCGCCCAGCCCGCCGCCCGCTGGGATCGACTTGCGGACACGGATCGAGCAGCGCATGTCGTGGTCGACCTCGTTGTACAGCGCCTTGTAGGCCTTGACGACAAGGTCCTGCTCCTGCAGCCAGCCCACCGGCTGCGTCTCCCCGTCGCCCCTCGACCAGGCGATATCGAACCGCGTGGCCCCCCGGTGCTCGGCGTGCTCGATTTCGACTGTGTCGCACAGATCGATCGCGTGTATATACGAGCAGATCGGGTGATAGCCGTGGGTCAGACTCCCCGGATCATCCACCGGAGCCCCGACCGACAACGCCAGATTGACCTTCGCGTACGACCGCACCTGAATCCGCTGTGAATCTCCGCCCATCGCACACACTCTACGCACTCGGTCGCTGTCCGCGGCGTACATACAATGCACGAGTGCACACCTTCTCGTGCGCAGCAGAGGAGCCACCATGATCGTGCAGGATCTCGTCAACGCGATGGAGTCCATCGCCCCCCTGAAGCTGAAGGAAGAATGGGATAAGGTCGGGCTTCAGCTCGGCGATCCCAACCGGGCGATCACCGGCCCAATCCTCCTCACCATCGACCTCACCGAACGCGTCCTCCAGGAGGCGATCGAGATGGGGGCCGGTGCGATCGTCGCCTACCACCCCCCGATCTTCGCCCCGCTCGAGTCGCTGACGGATCGCACCCACACCGAGCGGATCATCCGGGGATGCGCCGAGGCGGGCATCGCCGTCTATACACCGCACACGGCCTTGGACTCCGCGATGGGGGGCATCACGGACTGGCTCTGCGAGGGTGTCAGCACGCCGCACGGCGAACCGACCACGGGCATGATCCACGGCGACTGCCGGGCGCTGATCCCCGCGACCGGGGGCGAGCCGGACCGCGAGGTCAAGGTCATCACGTTCGTCCCCTCAGAAGAGGCGGACCAGCTCCGCGCAGCGCTGGGGACCGCGGGCGCCGGAGGCATCGGCAAGTACCGTCTCTGCTCCTTCAACACCAAGGGCGAGGGGACATTCCTCCCCGACGAGGGCGCAAACCCAACCATCGGTGAGGTCGGCACACTCGAACGCGTCAAGGAGACTCGCATCGAGATGGTCTGCTCCCGACGGGCGCTGCCCATCGTCATCGAAACGCTCAAGGAGTTCCATCCCTACGAGACCCCGGCCTACGACATCGTCGAGCTCGTCCCCGAGCCCGTGCGTCGCATGGGGTCCGGGCGAAGACTGGTGCTCGATCGGCCCGCGTCCATCTCTAGGATCGCCGAGCGCCTCAAGCACCACCTCGATCGCACCCGCATCCGCTACGCGCTGGCGCCCGAACACGAAACGAGCGATTACGCGTTCGAAACGATCGCGGTCGTGCCCGGCTCGGGCGGGATGCTCTGGCAGACCGCCAGGGAACAGGGGTGCGAACTCTTCATCACCGGCGAGATGACGCACCACCACATCCTCGCCGCACGCCAGTCCGGCATCAGCATCCTCCTCGCTGGGCATACCAACACCGAGCGCGGCTACCTGCCCCGCCTCAAGGCACGCCTCGAAGAATCACTCGGACAAGCGGATCTGATCCTCAGCAAAAGCGATCGTGACTACATCACCGTCGGCTGAGAGAGTAAGACTCGAAAGCGTGCTAGTTGCCCGCCTCGATCGTGCCCTCCAGCTCCAGCATGGCCTCGGGCACGTGCACCTCCGCGTCGAAAAGCACTTCCGACAAGCGCCCGGGCGGGATGTACTGCACGCTCCCAAGGAGCGCGTACTCGATCGTGCCCTGCAACGATTCGAGCGGGACCACCGCCGGGAGCACAAACTCGGAGTCCGAGTACGTGTGCAGCGTGGTCTCAGGCGATCGAACACCCTCGAACACCCGCTCGCCGTTGATCTCGACGCGGTAGGTCACCGTCCGCAGCGGGATCGGGTCCGCGTTGGGGTTCGTCGCCCGGACACGGAACTCGATCACCGAACGCTCGTGATCACGCTCGATCTCCTCGACACCGACGGCTTCGAAGCTCGGCGCGATCGCGCCGTTGCACCCGACAAGCAGGAGCAGGGGCGTCAGCGCGAGCAGGGTTCTGGACATTCTGAGGATCGCGTTCATCAACACGAGCGTAGCACACCCACAGCAAAGTTGCTCGCCAGCGACCCAAGTTTGAAAACCGGGGGACCTAGTCGATCACGATCCGCCCGGACCGCAGCTCGCGCGGGGCCGCGTCGATCATGATCCACGTGGGATCGCCGCTGGCGATCTCCTGCATGATCTCCAGGTTCATGTCCCGGGTCTCATCGATGAAGACCACCCAGTGCGACATCAGCCAGCCGAGCACGAAACAGCCAACCCAGGCACCACACTCCGCGCTCCGCCTGGTCCGGATGACAATCAGGATCCCAAGGCTCAGCGCGACCGTCGCAAACTTCCACAACGCGAGCAAACCCGGGGACTGATACTCCATCATCGCGCGGGCGAGCGGGTTCATCTCGTTCATGCCCGTATTCGTGACGTACAGGAGCGTGAGATAGAGGTCGACGGCGCTCATGAGGGCGATCGCGAACGAGAGCAGCAGCACCCGCCGGCTGCGTGCCCGCAGCAGCGGAAACACACCCGAGAAGAACGCGCCGAGCCGAGCCTGGAGTGGCTCGTGCGGCGATCGCTCGGGAGTGAGTGAGGGCGTGTGCATCAGGGGCACAATCGACGCCAACGCGGTTCTGTTACACCCCGGTATCTGGAATCACGATCAGGCCAGGGCGGATGTGCGGGCTGGGTTATCAAAACCGAGTACGCCATGCGCGTAATCGGACGCAACACGAACCGCCCCGTGCGGGTATCGTACGTAGAGCAGCGAACTCCCGAAGGGCCACCCCAAGCGTGTTACAACCCCGGAACCAACACCGAGCCGCCCGCCTGTGCCTCATCGGCGGGCTGGCCTGCGCCATCCCGATCGCGACCACACACACGATCGCCCAGGCAAGGCAGCTCCAGCCCATCGGCAATCAGAACCCGGTCTACATCGCGGACTCACCCATCGCGAGCGACGCGCTCAAACGCGCGGCAGAACTCATCGCCCAGGACAATCTCGACGAGGCCGTCCGCCTCTGCGACGAGATCATCCGGACGCACGGCGAACGCCTGATCCGAGTCGACGATGAAGACCCGGACGCGCTGCACATCCCGGTCCGCGAGCGTGTGCACCGATTCATGCTGGCAAACCCGGAACTGCTCGAGACCTACCGACGCCAGATGACGCCGCGCGCCCAGATCTGGCTCGATCGACCGGATGAGTGGCTCCGAGCCGCACGCGAGGCCTGGCTCACCGAGCCTGGCCTGATCGCGTCGCTCCGCTACGCACAGACTCAGATCGAATCCGGTAGGTTCCACGCCGGGCGAGCGCTGCTCGACCAAGCCGAGCAGCACCCCGACGCGGGCACGTTCGCCGAACGCGCCCAGGAGCTGCGCACATTCGCAGACCGCTTCGTCGACGCGACACCCCCGAACATCGAACAGGAGGACCATGCGCACTCGCTCGTGTGGCGGAGCGACGCACAGGATGCGGTGTCCCTGGAAGGCATCGTCCCCGGCGTGCTTGCGCAGGTGCCGCTCACCCCCAACACGCAGCTCGATCTGGGCGACCAGGCACCGCCATCGCGACTCAGCGGGGCGAGCTGGAAACCCACGGCCTGGAGCGCCCCCCTCGTTGAGGACCAGTTCCTGTTTATCAACGACGGGTACACCATCTCGTGCTTCGACCGCTTTACCCTCCGCCCGAACTGGCGCATCCAGACGTTTGACCAGAGCGAAGAGATCCCGCTGCACCGCGACGCCCGCGCACGACTGGGCAGGCTCCTCGACGACGCGACATCCGTCAGCTCGGACGGGCAGCGTTCGATCTATGTCTCCGCCGGCGCCCCAAGAAACAGCCAGGACCGCACCCAGTCTCGTGTGCTCAAGCTCGATCAGGGAACCGGGAGCGTGCGATGGAGCGTCGATATCGAGTCGCTCGACCCAGCACTCGCCGGCGCCTCGATCCGAGGCCCGATCGTCGTCGATCGCGGCACCGTGGTCGTGACCGCACGCGCCAACAACCGCCGCCAACGCCTGATCAGTCTCAGCGTGCTCGCACTCGACGCGGCGACCGGAGAGCTCCTCTGGACCCAGCCGCTCGCGTCCGCCGGATCGCTCCCCTTCCAGCAGATGGGCCAGCTTGCGCACACACCGATTGTCCGCGACGGTGTCATTTACTACACCGACCTCATCGGGTTCGCCGCCGCCATACGCATCGCGACCGGCGATGTGCTCTGGGCCAGGACCATGCCCGCGCCCGACCTCTACGCTCGCTCGACCCGACCCGCTTTCGCGGGCAACGCCCCGGTCATCAACCGCCACGGCCTCTTCATCCTCACAAGCAACGGCTCCGAGATCTTCCAGCTCGACCCCAAGACCGGACGCACCATCGCCAGGCGCCCCGCGGACCTGCTGGGAGAGTCCTACTACCTGCTCGGCGTCAGCGAGGACCTCTTCGTTTGCGTCAGCGAGGACAGGATCAGCGCCTACCAGGCGGGCAGCTTCGCGACGACCAGCTCGAAGCGCTCACCGCAGCTTGGCGACGAGAACCAGAATGAGATCGGCATCCGCGGGCGCGTCATCGCCGCGGGCGATCGCCTGATCGCGCCCGTCGAACTCGGCGTGCGCGTGCTCGACCCTGCTGCGCTGAGCGAGAGCGTGTTTATCCCGTTGGACGCGACCGGAAACATCGCGGCGCTCGACGGGCAGATCATCGTTGTCGATCAGATGAACGCATCGAGCTTCCTCGCGTGGGGCACCGCGTCCGAGCTCCTCGAAAAACGCATCGCGAATGACCCGAGCGCGGCCATCACCATCGCGGAGCTCGCACACCGCTCGGAGCGTTACGACGAGATCGTGCCCAGCGTGCAACGCGCCATGAGCGTCGTCGCTTCGCTCCCCATCGATCAGCGCACCCCGCAACGAGACAAGCTCTTCGAGGTCGTGGTCTCCATCATCCGCGCCCCGGCAACGGGCGAGCAGGATGCCAGTCTCTACGAGCGCCTCGGCGAGGAGCGTGTGCTCGAGCTCATGCGCGCACTCGGCGAGCTCGCGCGGACACACCACCAGACCGTCGCGCACCGGATGCAGCTGGGCGCGCTCCACGAACGCTACAGCCGCTTCGACGAGGCGATCATCGCCTATCAGGACGTGCTCGATCAACCCACACTCCGCAGCGCCATGTGGGAGGGCAACGACATCGCCGTCCGCGCCGGGCTCGAGGCCGCTCGACGCATCGGCAAGATCATTGCCCAGCAGGGGTTCGGGGCGTACGACAGCGCCAACCAGCGGGCCGTCGCGGAGCTGCAGTATCTGGGCAACGACGCCGAGCCCAGGCAGTACGAGGCACTCGCGCAGCGTTACCCGTGGTCGAAAACGACTCCCGAGCTGCTGCTCAGCGCTTCGCGCGGCTACCAGAACGCCGGGCGCCTGCCCGCGTCGATCGAGGCCGCACGCTCAGGGATCGAGTCCATCGACCGCCTGAACCACCTCGGGCTGACCACCCCCGCAGCGACCCTTGAGCTGCTCGCGGAACGCCTCATCAGCGGGCTGATCGCCTCGAACCGCGCCCGCGACGCGCACTCTGCCGCGCGGGCCCTGCTCGACGCGCACCCCGACATCACCATCAGGCGCAACGGGTCCCCGATCACACTGGAACAGCTCGCCCAGGCCGCGGGCAACGCCGACACGCTCCCGATACTCGGGCGCAGATTCGTCGATGACCCAGACCCGGTGCTCGTGACCGGCTCGCCGCTCCGCCCCGCGCACCGCCTGGACCCCGGGGGCATCCTCGTCTACGCCCCCCAGCTCGCACAGCTGCGCTATCTCCGCGCGGGTCGCAACGTGTTCGAGACCTTCTGGGAACGCACCGCGCCGGGCACCCAGCCGCCGACGATCGTCTGGCAGGGCCCGGCCCGCACGCTCATCTTCTGGCCCGAGAGTGTCGGCGCGGGCGACGCGGGAACGCTCGAGTGTGTCGACACCTCGACAGGGACGCTGGCATGGTCTATCGAGGACATCCGCATCGAGCTTGAGCAGGGCAGCGCGCGGGTCGCGGACGACACCGCCCGCATGGACACGCTCATCACCATCCCGGCCCAGGGCACCCAGCCGATCCAGCAGCTGCTCGTCGCCTGTGATGGACAGAGCGTGGTTGTCACCGACAGGATCGGGCGCGCCCTCGGGGTCGACCTCTACACCGGCGAGCTGCTCTGGCAGCGCGACCTCCCGGTCAACAGGGTTCACGATCTCGACCTCGCCCACGGGCAGCTGGGGGTCTGCGGCCTGGTGATCATCGACCGCGCACAAGACCAGCGCCACGGCTCGATCACCCCGCTCGCGGCCAGCATCGACCCCCGCACCGGCGAGCCCGGGCAGGTCACAGAACGCTTCGGCCATCAGCCGCGATGGGTCCGCATCGGGGACCGCTCCCGCCTCTTCGTCGCAAGCTCACAGCGCATCACCGCGATCGATACCGAACGCGGGATCGTCGAATGGGTTGTCAACAGCGAGGACATCGCCGACTCACAGGACGCGTGGGTCGCCGACGCGCACCTGCTCGTGCTCAGCGACCGAGGCACCCTCTGGGCGCTCGACCCCGAGGACGGCTCACGCGAGAACCGCCCCATCGACACGCGCGACCGCATCGTGGCGCGCGGATGGATCCGGATCATCAGCGAGATCGGGCGGACCAATCTCCTGAGCAGCAGGGGCATCGTCAGCTTTGATCAGGATGCGCAGGCGGAGGGAGTCGATGCGCGATCGGGAGGCACAGAGCTCATCGATATCGCCTGGGGACGAGAGCACGCCATCACACTCAGTGAGGCCAGCATCAACGAGAACCGCCTGGAATGCACGCTCTCGCTCGTCGATCACACAAACGCGTCACAGCTCGACTCAACGCTCCTGAGCATCCCGGCGGTGCTGGGACGCCGCCCAACAGAGATCGTCCCCGTCAACGGTGGCGCGCTGATCGGCTTCGGCGAGGTCTCGATATTCGTGCGGACGCTCGACTGATCACGCGGTCTGCGCGTCGGTCACCTGGCGTGGGTCGAGCCCCTCTTCGATCGAGCAGATCTTCTTGACGCGTCGCGCGTGGCGTCCGCCCTCAAACTCCGCGCTCATCCACGCCTCGATGATCTTCTCGATCAGTCGTTCGCCCAGCAGGTCAGCGCTCAGGCAGAGCACGTTCGCGTCGTTGTGCGAGCGGGAAAGCTGCGCGGTCAGCTCGTCGTGGACCAGCGCGGCGCGGAGGTTCTTGATTTTGTTAGCAGCGATCGACATCCCGATGCCCGTGCCGCAGATCAGAACGCCACGCTGGGCGTTGCCCGAGTTGATCTCCTCGCCCACGAGGTATGCCTGCTCGGGGTAATCGCAGCTGCCCTCGCACGCGTTGACGATGTACCCCTCGTGCCCGAGCCGCTCAAGGGTGCGCAGGACGTGTTCGCCCGCGTGGGTCCCGCGGTGGTCCGTGCCGACCACGACACGCAGTGCGCCGCTTTGCTGATCCGTTGACTTACTCATCGATGATCTCCTTGAGGCGTGCGTCGATCAGGGCTCCGAGCTGATCCGCCACCTCACGATAGACCCCGATCGGCGCACCGATGGGATCCGCGATCGGGTGGAGCGGATCCAGAGGGAACACTTTATGCGTCGAGTTGGGCGCAATCTGCATCACCGCCTGGGCGTGTGAGGGGGTCATGGTATAAACAAGGTCCGCCCAATCCACCATCTCGGGTGTCAGCACGCTCGCGCGGTGATCACCCAGCTCCACGCCCCGCTCACGCAGGACATCGACCGTCTGCTGGCTCGCCGGGTTCCCCTCACCCGCCGCGATCCCGGCAGAGCGGACCTCGATCGTGAGCCCGTTGGGCGTGCGTTGACGCTCCCACTCCCGCGCTAAGCCCTCCGCCATGGGTGATCGGCAGGTGTTGCCCGTGCAGACGAAGAGCACGCGTGTTGTCAGCTTGTCCATAATGTACGATTCGTCGACCGCAGCCAGACGCCCAAGGCGGAATCGCCCGTCCGGCCAGAGATTCACGGTGGATGATGTCTGCCCATACAGCGCGGGCCCTTCATTGATAATCACGTCCGGAGCGTCCCCGTCGTCAAACACGGTCGATCGGGCTAGGTCCGAGCCGCCGTACCCCCCCCAGATCGAAACCCCGACCCCGCGCGCGAGCGTGGGATGCCCAGAATCGCGGATCACCCGGCGGGCGATCGGATGGTCCGGCACACGGAACGCGAACATATCGCGCAGATCCACAACCCCCCTGGAAACACCCAGCTTCTCGCGGATCCGCTCGAGCACGTGCTCGGGCTGACGCAGCACGATCCGCGTCGGGCCCGGCGAGAGCTTCTGGATCAGCCTCCGAGCAACCGCCGAATCGAGCTCGAACAGCGGGAAGATCCACTCCAGGTCCGCAAGATGAAGCGTGAACAGCGGCGTGTGCACAAAGGTCGCGGGCTTGGTCAGCCCGGTCAGCAGCGCCGCCCCGGCGTCGTCGGCCCGGACGAACACCCCATAGACGGACTCGGTGGGCATGATGATGCATCGCCCCGCGCGAAGCTCCTCCGAAGCGCGCGCCAAAGTCTGCCCCTGCTCCTCGGGCGACATCGACGCGAAATGCCGATCCTGGCCGGTCATACACAAAGAGTAGCGTGAGGCATTCGCGTACACCAGCGCAACCACAAAGACATAAGCAACAAGTAAGTACGCGCATGCGCTCAGGGTGATTCATCGGAATTGTGCACGAGTTCTCCACGCGATGGTTGACATCGTATGGGCATCCTGATTACGGTATGGATCGCGAAATAACCGGGCGCACCCGATCACTGGGCGTCGTCCGATCAACGACACACGCACACGCAGCAAGACTCCACGCGCTGCAGTTGAGATCGAAGGCTGTTCCTGAATGCCGGACCACCCCACAAAGGTCTTGGAAGATGTCCTTGCGCATATCCGCTCCGAGCACCCCAGCGTCGCACGGCGCTGGTTTGATGAGCTTGAGCCGCTCGGGTTCTCCGCCGGCGCGTTCGGTGTCCGCGCCCAGTCCGAGCTGCACCGCGACTACCTCCGCCGCAACGGGCTCGATGCCTTCAACGACGCCATCCGATCCGTCACCGGGCAGCTCGTCGCCGTGCGCATGCTCGGGCCCGACGATCAGTGGGATAACGCCTCCAAAAACGAGCGATCCACGAAAGAACGCGCCGACGCGGCGTCGGCCTCGCAGGACACGAAGCCGCAGCATACACATGAGGGCGGACGACCAACGCCTCCGGCGCCCCAGCCTGTCGTGCGCTCCGAGCGCGCCTGGCTCGATCGCGAGCAGTCGCTCCCCATCAACCCCGAGTACAGCTTCGATCAGTTCGTGATCGGCCCCAACAACCAGATGGCCCACGCCGCGGCCGTCGCCGTCGCCGACAACCCAGGCCACGCCTACAACCCGCTCTTCATCCACGGCGGGGTCGGGCTGGGCAAGACCCACCTGCTTCAGGCCATCTGCCTCAAAATCAAGGAGCACCAGCCGGACATCACCATGCACTATGTCTCCTGCGACGGCTTCATGACCCAGTTCATGAACGCCGTGCAGTCGGGTCGCATGGTCGAGTTCCGCCACACCTTCCGCGATGTGGACCTGCTGGTGATCGACGACATCCACTTCCTCGCCAAGCGTGACCGCACGCAAGAGGAGTTCTTCCATACCTTTAACGCGCTGTACCAGTGCAACAAGCAGATCGTGCTCAGCTCCGATGCCGCCCCTGAGGACATCCCCGAGCTCGAGGACCGCCTGGTCTCACGCTTCCTGTGGGGGCTCGTCGTGAAGGTCGAGAAGCCCGGCTTCGAGACCCGCGTCGAGATCCTCAAACGCAAGGCCGACGAGCGGGGCCTGGAACTGCCCGACAACGTCGCCACCGAGATCGCCCACCACATCGATACCAACATCCGCGAGCTCGAGGGGGCCATCACCCGCCTGCAGATCTTCTCGAGCACGAAGAAGTGCGACATCGACCTCGATCTCACCCGCGAGGCCCTGGGCGAGGAGTTCGCCACCGCCATGGTCAGCGCCGGGGCCGGCATCTCCATCGATTCCATCATCTCCGAGGTCAGCGCCTTCTACCACATCAAACGCACCGACCTGCTGGGCAAGCGACGCCACAAGTCCATCGCCCACCCGCGCCAGATAGGCATGTACCTCGCCCGTCAGCAGACCAAGCACTCGCTCGAGGAGGTCGGCGCCCACTTCGGCGGGCGAGACCACACCACCGTGATGCACGCCGTGCGGACCATCTCACGCAAGTGCAAGGAAGATCAGGAACTGCTCTCGCAGATCCGAGCGATCGAATCCCGCCTGCGTGCCCGCTGAGTGCGTAATTCCCCTTATACTGAACCCAAATGAGCACCTCTCCGGGGGCGCCTGCGCCTGTCATCTGCGCTGTGGAGTAGTTGTGGAAAAGCGCCCGATTGCGCGCGATTGCGCCGACTCCCCGATCTCGGTAAGCGTCTGTTTACGAAAGCACCACGCCACAAGAGCGCGCATTTCAGCGCACCCGACAGACAACCGACAGGTCGCAATGGCCGTGGCTTGGTACATAAATGCTTGCTGCGATTGGTCTTACAGTGTGTGTTTGTGAGCGGTCCACAGAATAGGCGCCCTAATTACCACCACCATCATCAATTCAATTCTGTGTAGGGAAGAGAAGAAGCACACACGGGCCATGGATGAGCAGTCATCTCGGGTGAGATGTCCCCATTGGATGGCCTGTGGATAGTTCGTGTACCCCAAATGGGGTGAACATACTCCTGAATACACACTCAGGATTGACAGGACGGGCACCAGCAGGTCGCTCGTTGCGCGATTCTGGTGTGCTCGATAGTGCTCCCGCATTGGATGCATGACTGCCCCGCGCGGTTGTACACACGGTGCAGCAACTGGGCCGAGCCCGGCTTGTTGCTCGCGTCGCGATAATCACGCAGCGTGGATCCCCGAGCCTCCACAGCGTTGCGCAGCACTTCCCGGATGCTCCGGGCCAGTTTTGTCACCTGCGGGCGGCTGAGGGCATCACACGCCTTCCTGGGATCGATGCCCGCACGATACAGGGCCTCGTCCGCGTAGATGTTCCCGACACCCGCGAGCACGCCCTGATCCAGCAGCGCCGCCTTGATCGACCTCGTGCTGCCAGAGAGTCGGCTCCACAGATGACGGCTCGTCACGCCCAGCGCGTCGGTCCCCAGCGATGCCCAGAACCCGCGAAGTGATTCCCGGCTCGCCAGCAGGGTTATCCCCCCGAATCGGCGGGCATCCCGGAAACACACACGCTGACCATTGTCGAGCGTCCACACCACGTGCACGTGCTTGGCGTTGGGGATCCTCGCCGAGTCGATCAGGGCCACCTGCCCGGACATGCCCAGCTGGATCACCACCACCTGCTCATTTCCGTGCTGTGCTCGCACGATCATCGCGAGCTGCTTCCCGAGGCGTTCAAACGCGACGATGCGTTGCCCGATGCCCAGCGCAGACGGATCGAGGCGCCCTCGGCGCGGATTGGGGGTGTCGGTGCTGCGATCACGGACCACATCGCGCCGGCGTACATCGCAGCCCACGATGGTGTGATCGATGGTCGGCTCCAGGCCCCGCCGGACGGTCTCGACTTCTGGCAGTTCGGGCATGCCGCGCTCACCCCTCGGCTTTGCGCTTGGCGCGGAGATCGCGGAAGAAGGTGCTCAGCTGCTCGGCGCATCGGTCCCCCAGCACGCCGGCATGGATCTCGCAGCGGTGATTCAGGCGTTGATCGTCGCAGAGCGAGAACAACGATCGGACCGCGCCCGCCTTGGGATCGCTCGCCCCATACACAAGGCGTCCCACCCTGGCATTCACGATCAGCCCCGCGCACATCGGGCATGGCTCGAGCGTGACTACGAGCGTGCAATGGTTCAGGCGCCAGTCACCGATCCGCTCGCACGCCTCGGTGACGGCGGAGAACTCCGCGTGACCGGCCGGGTCGCGGTGCATCTCGCGGGTGTTGTGTGCCTTGGCGATGATCTCCCCGTTTTGTGTGTCGTAGACGATCGCGCCGACCGGAACCTCACCCGCGTCAGCCGACTGCTGCGCAAGTCCGATTGCTCGTTCCATCATCGCGGTGTCGGTCTCGGTGACCTCTGGCTCGTGTCGCTGCGGCTGATGCATCAGCCCTCCCCGGCGTCTTCGTTCGTAATCGCACTCTCATCCTGAGACATCCGCATCGGATCACGCCCGACCACCCGCTCGATCGGCACCAGGTGCAGGATCAGCAGCCCGAGCTCGTAGAGCAGGTACAGCGGGCCGGCCAGGAGCATCATCGACAGCGGGTCCGCCGGGGTCAGCACGGCACCGAGGATTGTGCTGACCGCCAGCGCGTGCTTGCGATACTTGCGCATAGTCGTGGGGTTGATGATCCCCACCCATCCGAGCATCACCACCACAACCGGGGTCTGGAAGGCCACCCCGAACGCGAGTCCCATGTTCAGGATGGTCTTGATGTACTCGCTGATCCGGTACTGCTGGGCGATCCCGATATTCGATGTCAGCGACAGCACCCGGATGATGGGCTTGCCGTCCGCCTCGATCCCCACGCAGACACGCTGCTGCAGCAGGGATTCGTTGATCCACATCATGCCCGGCTCCAGGTTCTCCGGATCGGCTGGCAGCACCGGGATCATCGGGAACACGATGCCTTCGGGCACCGGCGCGGTGGGGACCATCGGCTCGCCGGACACCTTGGCGCCGAAGCCGATGAAGAACGCCAGGATCACCGGCAGGATCACGTAGTACAGGAACAGGACCGAGCAGATCGTCAGCAGCCCGGAAAACGGCAGCAGCAGGTGCACGATCCGGCGCTCGTGCTTGTACAGCCCGGGCGAGATGAACTTCCAGAGCTGGTAGAGGATCCACGGTGCGCCCACGAGGACGGTGATAATCAGCGCGATCTGGATCACCGCGCCGAAGGTCTCGAACGGCCCTGTCGCCAGCAGTTGTGCGCCCTGGCCCGCCTTGGTGAGCTGCTCCTGAGCCGGCTCGATGAGCAAGCGCAGCAGCGTCCGCCCGAACCCGAACGCGATGCAGAAGATCGGGACGACGCCGACGATGGAGAGGAACACCCGCTTCCGCAAGTCCTCGAGGTGGTCGCCGAATGACATCACGAAGGTGTCATCGAGTTCGTACCCGCCTGGGTCCTGCCTGCCGGGCAGATTGACCGGATCGCGTTTTTTGATCAGCTTTCGGCTCATACGGATCGTGCTCGATCATTCATAGGGTGCTGTCAGGGGGCTGATTGCCCAATATTCTCGGACGACACGTTCAACTGATCCGGGAATCGGACAAACCCGAACAATTCGCGCGAATCTCGGTACAACCGTGACAGGGACCCGAGCGGACAGCATCTTAGGGAACGAGTCGGGGCCCCGCACGCCCGGGCGGAGGAAGCGCAGGAAGTTGAACGAGCAACGGGTCAACGAGGGAGTGGTCAGCGCCGCGATGAAGGGCGACCGCGATGCGCTCGCGCTGCTCTGGGATGACTCCCGCCGCTGGATCGGGGCGATCATCCTCGCCCACAAGTCCCGCGAGGCGGATCTGGAGGACCTGCTCCAGCAGGTGGCGATGCAGCTGTGCCGCAAGATTTCAACGCTTGATGACCCAAAGGCCTTCCGCGGCTGGATCCGCACGATCGCGATCAACATCGCGCGGGCCGAGGGGCGCGAGCGAACGCGCCGGAAACGCTCGATGCTCCGCCTGGTCGGGATGGAGCCCGCGCAGGATCATGCCCGAGTGCAGGCCGACGAGCTGGCCCTGGCGAGCGAGGAATCCCGCCGGGTGTATCACGCGGCGAGGAGTCTGCCCGCGGGCTACCGCGAGCCCGTGCTGCTGCGGTGCCTCCAGTCGATGAGCTACGAGCAGATCGGCGACGCGATGGGTCTGCCGGTGACGACGATCGAAACACGAATCGCCCGCGGGCGACGCATGCTGCGCGAGATCCTCGCGCAGCAGCAGAAACAAGAAGCAAAGCGCCGGGCGAATACGCAGGGCCCGGCGATTGGAGGTGCACCATGAGTGCAGAAGACACCATCAACCACGAAGCCCAGGACGGCATGCTCGACGAGCTGCTGCCCGATCACGCGCGGGATCTGCTGATCTCCCGCGTCATCGACGGGCGTGCCAGCACCAGCGACTGGAACCGATTCCGGGCGCTCGCGGCCAATGAGCCGGAGATCTGGTGCGAACTCGCCACAACCCACCAGCAGCACGACAGCGTGCGCGATGAGCTGATTGATGAGCTCTCGGTGGCCGACCGAATCGAGCTGCCCGGCGGCATTATCGATGAGGAAGGCACCCGTCAGCGCCTGAGCTTCGTCTCCAAATGGGGCGGCTGGGCGATCGCCGCGACACTGATCGTCGTCTGGTCGCTCGGCATGCCCACCGCCAGCCACACCACGCAGCCCGGGTTTATCGCGGGCATCCCGGGCGTGGGGCTCAAAGACGCGGAGCCCGAGCAGGCCTTCGAGCAGTACCTGGATGCCGGTCAGCGCAGCGGTCAGGTGGTCGCGGAGATGCCCGAGCAGGTCGTCGTTGAAACCACGCCGCTGCCCGACGGCACCATCGAGGTGCTCTACCTGCGCCAGGTGATCGAGCGCCGCGTGATCGACCAGGCCTACCGGATGATGCAGGACGAAACCGGCAACAGGTTCCCCGTGCCAGTCCGCGTCGAGCGTGGAACGTACGGCACGTTCTGAGCGATCTCGAATCTTCGTGACGGGTGGGAGCCAGCAGCGCATCTGACCACTACACACGGGAAATCAACAAGCACAACCGACAGGAGTTCCACCATGCAGATCCTCAGCACACTCAGCAAGCAGGCGATCGTCGCGACGCTGATCGCCGCGACCGGCCTCCCCGCATCGATGGCGAACGCCCAGTTCAAGGTCGAGTACGACGCGAAGGCCAAGCCCGCCCACGCCGACGAGAAAGCGGACAAGCAGGCGAAGGACGCGAAGGAAGAGCACGTTTTCGTCATCAGGAGCAACGACGATGACCACGAGTACGAGGTCAAGGTCGTGAACGGCATCGTCAAGTTCGCCGAGGTCGATGGCAAGGAGATCGATCACGACCGAATCAAGCTCAAAGAAGATGTTGTCATTTTCCTGAGCGAGAACGGCAAGGTGCTCACCGAGTTCAAGGTCCCGGGCATCGCCCAGTGGAGCAAGGGCGAGAAGGCAACCCTCTCGTGGACCACCAAGTCGCCAACGGTGCCCGATGCGCCGAAGCCGACCAATATTCGCGTAGCAAAGCTGGCTTCTCAGCCCAAGGTTATGCTCGGTATCAACCTGACCGAGCCGAGCGACGCGGTCCGCAAGCAGCTCAAGCTCGGCGATGATCAGCAGGCCATCTTTGTCGAGAAGGTGATCGACGGTCTCCCCGCCAAAAAGGCCGGGCTCGAGGCCTACGACGTCATCATCTCGATCGATGGGAGCGACTACGCCAACGGCGAGCTGCTCAGCAAGGTCCTGCGTGAGAAGAGCCCGGGCGACCCGCTGAAGCTGGTCGTGCTCCGAGGCGGCGACACGGTCAAGATCAAGGCGGAGCTTGCGCCCTACAGCGCCGAAAAACTGGGTGTCGCCAGTTTCCCGGCCGCCGATATCGAGATCAGTGATGACTTCGAGTTCCCGAAGGTCTGGCAGGGCCAGGGCGATAGATTCACCTTCGATCTGAACTTCGGGCCCGAGCTGCACGAGAAGATCCACAAGGCGCTCCGCGAATCGGGCATCAGCGAAGAACAGCTCGCGATTGTCGAGGAGCAGCTCCACGAACATCTCGGCGGGATGAACCAGTTCTTCACGGACGACTCGGGAAAGAACCGGTTCTTCTTCTCACCCAAGGCCCCCGATGAGCACGACCACGACCACGCGCATGAGCACGAGGAGCACATCGCCGAGGCTGAGCGTCAGCACCACGAAGCCCTGCGCCAGCGCGAGCTCGCGGTGGTCGCTCAGGAAAAGGCCCGCGCGGCCATGCGTGATGCCCAGCGGCAGGTCATGGAGCTGCGTGATGGGCGCCTGTTCGTGCGTGAAGCCGAAGAAATGGGAGACCATCTCGCAGAGCTCGAAACACGCCTCACAGACCTCGAGAACCGCCTTGAACGCCAGATGAACCGCATGGAGGAGCAGATGGATCGCATGGCGGACCTGTTCGAGCGTCTCATCGATCGCATGGAACGCGACGACCATTGAACCGATGCGCCTTCGTTGCGTAAAGACGGGTAGAAAATTGTCATCCGCTCGAAACTTTGCGTTTTCCGCTCGGTAATTCCTGAAAGCAGGTGCGGCCCGATCCCAATCAGACCGCATCGACACCCGGCATACCTGCCGGGACCACAAGCCACGACGCCGATCCTGGTTCTACAGGATCGAATCCGGCAGCTGCGTGCAGAGACCCCGCGCAGCTGCCATTTTTAATTCAGGATGCGATCGGATGCAATGAACACCGCCGCTCGCGTGTTCGGTATGATGACCATGGCAGGCGGGCAAGGAGGGCCGATCATGCAAACAGGCGGTTCATCAAATCACGAGGGCGAGCAGCTCATCGCGCAGGTGCGAGAGCACTACGACGCGCTCCGCGCCGAGATCTCCAAGGTCATCGTGGGGCAGGACGAGGTCGTTGATCAGATCCTGCTGGCCGTGTTCTCGCGCGGGCACGCGATGCTGGTGGGCGTCCCGGGGCTCGCCAAGACGCTGCTGATCTCCACGATCGCTCGCGCCATGTCGCTGGACTTCTCACGCATCCAGTTCACCCCGGACCTGATGCCCAGCGATATCACCGGCACCGAGGTGATCGAGGAGGACAAGGCCACCGGCCATCGTTCGCTGCGATTCGTCAAGGGACCGGTGTTCGCCAACGTGGTCCTCGCCGACGAGATCAACCGGACACCGCCCAAGACGCAGGCCGCGCTGCTCGAGGCCATGCAGGAACGTCAGGTGACGATCGGCGGCACGCGCCACGCCCTGCCCGCGCCGTTCTTCGTGCTCGCCACCCAGAACCCGCTTGAGCAGGAGGGGACGTACCCGCTCCCCGAAGCGCAGCTCGACCGATTCATGGTGCAGGTGCTCGTCCGCTACCCGAGCGAAGAGGAAGAGCTCGAGGTCATCCGGCGGAGCTCTCAGAAGGACGAGGTCGAGATCCGCCCGGTCATCGACGCGGACCAGATCGCCAAGGTCCAGAAGATCATCCGCAGCGCCCCCGTGCCCGAGCACGTGATGCGATACGCCCTGCGCCTGGTGCGGTCGACCCGCAGCGACGAGAGCGGGCGGGTGCCCGACATCGTGCGTGACTACGTCAGCTGGGGGGCCGGCCCGCGCGCCAGCGAGGCACTCATTCAGGGTGCCCGCGCCCACGCGCTGCTCGTGGGAAACGGAATCGTCAGCATCGATTCCGTCCGCGCGATCGCGCACCCTGTGCTCCGTCACCGGGTGCTCACCAACTTCAACGCGCAGGCGGATCAGATCGGGATCGATCAGATCATCGACACGCTGCTGCGAGAAATCCCCGAGGACGGGCGGGACGCGGATCAGCGTGCAATGAGTGACCCCGCGATCAAGGCATAAGGTTGCATGCGGCTGGAAAGCAGGATATAGAGAGATTGATAGCGCTATTCGGCTTAGAATTACGTTGAGACAGGAACTCGGGTACTATACACTTGTTCTCAATTACCGGTGTTCCGGGTCCGGATTGAAAGGCGACGCTTGCTCTCACAGACCACCGAATACGCACTCCGCGCGATGAGCTGCCTGGCCTACCTGCCCGACGGGCTTGTTTCGACGGCGCAGCTTGCCGAGGTCACGCATGTCCCCATGAACTACCTCGCGAAGGTGCTCCAGTCCCTGGCCAAGGCGGATCTGATCACCGGTCGGCGCGGCGTGGGCGGTGGGTATCGGCTCGCACGCCCGGCGAGCGAGATCAGCATGCTCGATGTCATCAATGCCATCAGCCCGATCGAGCGGATCACCGAGTGCCCGCTCAAGCTTGAGAACCATTCCGGTCGCCTGTGCCCGCTGCACACGCGCCTCGATCTGGCCGCCCAGGCACTGATCGAACGCTTCGAGGGCATCACCCTGCTGGACATGCTCGAGGAAGACCCGATGACGCGCCCGCTGTGCAACGCGGAGATGACCGCCCGGGTGGACCTCACGCTCGGCGGATCCAAGCCCGAGCCACAGTGACCCGGTGGGTCCGTGCGTGTACGATCACGCGTGAGTGAGCAAACAGAACAACAGAACGATGAAGTCGTGCTCGACGCGCAGGAAGCCGCCGCCGAGATCCACCGCCTTGAGCAGCAGCGTCGCGAGAACCGCGAGGCCGTCCGCGGGCTCGGCTTCAACCCCTATGGGCAGCGCGCCGACGGGCTGATGACGCTCGCGCAGGCGCACGACGCCTACGACGAGGCGGCCGACACCGAGAACAAGGACACAACGCAGGCGCACAAGCAGGCCAAGCGGGACAACCCGGATCTGCCCGACGCGGACCTGCCGCCCGTCGTGGACGCGCGACCCATCGTGCGCGTCGCCGGGCGTGTGGTGCTGTCGCGAGACAACGGCAAGCTCGTTTGGCTCAACCTGCGTGACCACACGAGCGATAGCTTCCAGATCGCGATCTCGAAGCGCGACTGCGACGAGAACGGGTTCCAGCTCGCCAAGCTGCTCGACAACGGCGACCTGGTGATTGCGCAGGGCCCGCTGACCAAGACCAAGACCGGCGAGGTCACGTGCTGGGCGAGCACGCTCGAACCAGCGAGCAAGTGCCTCGTCCCGCCGCCGGAGAAGCGCCTCGGGCTGCAGGACCCGGACATGCGTTACCGCCAGCGATACGTGGATATGTGGTCTAACCCGGACACGACGCGCACGCTGCTGCTGCGTTCCAAGCTCATGAGCGCGATGCGTCGCCACCTGGAGCGTCATGACTTTGTCGAGGTCGAGACGCCGGTGCTGCAGACGCAGGCGGGCGGCGCCGCGGCGCGCCCGTTCTTTACGCACATGAACGCGCTGCATCTGGACCTCTCGCTGCGGATCGCGCCGGAGCTCTACCTCAAGCGTCTGCTCGTGGGAGGCATGCCCCGCGTGTTCGAGGTGTCTCGCAACTTCCGCAACGAGGGGCTCGACAAGAGCCACAACCCGGAGTTCACGAGTCTTGAGGTCTATCAGGCGTACGGCAACTACGAGACCATGCTCGAGCTCACGGAGGGGTTGATCCGCGAGCTCGCGCAGATCGCCGCGTCAGAGCAGGGGATCAGCTCGAACGCCATGCCCTTCGGCGAGCTCCTCATCGATTATGAGCAGCCCTTCGAGCGGATTACCTACTCCGAACTCTTCGAGAAAGCGCTCGGGTTCTCCGTCGGTGATATGGAGAAAGTCCGAGGGGCGTGCGAAGCGCGTGGTTTCAAGACCAAGAGCGAGGACGGGACCGCGATCGCTGACATCTTCCTTATCAACGAGCTTTTCGAAGAGGTCGCGGAGCCGATGATCGATCCCGCGCGGCCGACGTTCGTGCTCGACTACCCGGCGTCGCTCTCCCCGCTCACGCGACCTAAGCCCGGTACGGAGCAGGACCCCGTCCCGCTCGCGGACCGCTGGGACCTGTTCATCGGCGGCATGGAGATCGGGCCGGCGTACACCGAGCTCAACGACCCGGACGTGCAGGCGCAGAAGTTCCGCGAGCAGCTCGCGGGCGTGGACGACGAGGAATCGACGTTTAGATCGTTCGACGAGGACTTCGTGAACGCGCTCAAGGTGGGCATGCCCCCGGCGGGCGGGCTCGGGCTGGGCATGGATCGCATCGTGATGCTGCTGGGCAACCAGCGGACCATCCGCGACGTGCTGCCCTTCCCCATGATGAAGCCGCTGGCAAGCGCCGCGGGCCAGCAGGACGCGCCGCAAGGCGAAACCGATGAGTAACGAGTAAAAAAAGCACCCCGCAATGAGCGGGGTGCTTTGTTCTGGGTTGAGATCGGGCAGATCAGCCGTCGGACTCTTCGGCCTTGGGCTGCTCCTGTTTCTCGTTTTCCTTGTCCTGCTCCGCGCTGTTGAAGCGGACCTCGCCCGTGCGCTCGTCGGTGACCTTGACGCCGAAGTCGCTCTGGAGCACCTTCTTGCGTTCGTGGAGCACGTCGACGGTCTGGATGGTTGGCGCGATGTTCTCGAACTCACGCATCCCGCGCATCGCGGTGAAGATCGCGTTCGCCTCGTCGTAACTGAGGTTGCGGAAGACCTTGTCGAACTCCTCGATCTGAGCGAACTGCTCCTCGGGGTTGAGCTTGGGTTCCTGCTGGGCGTCGATGAGCGCCTGGACATCGCTGTCCTTCTCGATGCCCGCCTTCTCAACGACACTCTCGACGTCGTCCATCAGCTCGACGAGCATGCCCTGATAGGCGAGCTGCGCTTCATGGAGTGAGTCTTCGAGCACGAAGCGCATGACCTCCTGGAGCCCTTCCTCGCCATCGAGGACCTGGATCTCATCGGTGATGGCCTTCTTGTACTCGTTGACGATGTACTTGTTCATCCCGCCCTGAACGCGGGTGAGGATCTGGCGATTCAGCAGGTCCTGGCTCAGCGTGACCTCGGGGACGAGCGGCTTCATCATGTCCGCGACACGGCCCATCTCGTTGATGTTGCCCATGTTCATGTTCGCGATCAGCCCGCCGGTGAGCTCCCAGTAGAGATCGAGGTTGTCGATGACCGCGGTCTCCATCTTGTAGCGCCGGAGGTAGATCAGCGGCATGATGTTCTCGACCGACTTGGGGCCGACGTTCGGGTTCGAACGCAGGGCCGCGATATCGGGGAGCTGGCGGAGCCTGCGGATGCGCCCGTCCTGGCCCGGCTGCGCGAGCTTGGGGTACGGGACGTTCGTGGGCAGGTCCTCGGTGTTGCGGTCACGACGGCGAGCCTCGAAGCTCTCCTGCGGCTGCGGTTCGCTGGGGGTTGCCGCCGGCTTGGGCTCGGGCTTGGGTGGCGGGTTGTAGGTCGGCTGGTCCTGCGCCGGCTCGGTCGGCGGGGGGGCGACCTGAGCGTTGGCGGTCGCGGACATCACGCTCAGCGCGAGCCCGCATACAAGGACGACAGCTTTGGATTGACGGTTCATAGTTTGAATCCTCCCGATTCCTCACACATCTGATCTTGACACCCGCGACCTGTGCAGATCGCTGGGCAGCATTCTACGGATTCCCACCTATCCCATGGCATACCACGCTTGGTCCGCCGGTGGGGATATCATCGGTTCAGCGGTCCGCTGACCCGAGCACAACGACCCGGGCTCGCAATTATGTCGTGGATCGCCGCAAGTTGTTCCCCAATCTGTATTTTTTCGACCCCGAGCGCCGCATTTTCGGACCAAACACCCTCCGGACACCCATGACCAACACATCACTCGCCCACGAACCGATCGACCGTGCCCAGCTCGCTTCCGCGATCGCGGACGCCTCGCTCCTGCGTGGTGAGTTCACGCTGCGGTCCGGGAGGAAGAGCAGCTACTACCTCGACAAGTACCGTTTTTCGACCCAGCCGACGATCCTCCGCCAGCTCGGGCCGATGTTCGCGCAGATCGTCGAGCAGGTCAGCGAGGATCACGGGCGGGTGGTCCGGCTCGCCGGCGCGGAGCTCGGAGGCATCCCCCTCGTGACCGTCGCATCGCTGGAGACCGGGCTGCCCAGCATCTTCGTCCGCAATGCGAAGAAGGACTACGGCACCGCGAAGCAGGTCGAGGGTACGGTGAACGAGGGCGACGTCGTCGTCTTCGTCGAGGACGTCGCGACCACCGGCGGGCAGGCGCTCGAAGCCGTCGAGGTGCTCCGCTCGCTGGGTGCCAAGGTCCCGGCGATCATCAGCGTGATCGATCGTCAGGAGGGCGCACGCGAGAACATCGAGGGGGCCGGCGTCGCGTTCCACGCGCTGTTCACCAAGAAGGACCTCGGCGTCGAGGACGAATAACACGACAGCGAGCGATCAGGTTTTAATGGCGCTTGTCTGCGCGACGGCCACGATCGACAGGATCATCACGGGGATGAACACGCCGATCGCCGCGGGCAGCCCCGGGATCGTGGCGCTCGCCCCCAGCACGCCACCGATCAGCGCCACGATCGCGATGGGGGCGCACTTGATCGACTGCATCACCATGTTTCGCGGCTCGCGGGTGATGAAGTACGGCATCGAGATCACCAGCGCGAGCAGGGCCGAGAGCATCACCGCGAACCGGCCCCACTTGATGCGGGCGTAGCGGTTGCGCTTCGCCGGGTCCGTCAGCGTCGGGCGGTCGAGCATCTGCGAGACCTGCATGAAGCTCAGCGACTGCGCGTACGACTCGTATCGGTTCATCCGCAGCGTGTTGGGGTCCAGCGAGGTCTCGATCCGATCGATCGGCAGCTCAGGCTGCGGCGTGGCCGCACCCCGCGCCCGTGCGAAGCCGTCCTCAAGGTCCCAGCCCCCGTCGTTGTAGGTCGCCTGCGCGGCGGTGATGGCGCGGGTCGCCTTGCCGTTCTCGTCCCGCTCGAGGATGTAGACGCCCTCGAGGGTGTTCGAGTCCGCGTCGAAGTTGGCGGCTCGGAACAGGCGCCCCGACCCGTCGAGCGTCAGCGGCACCACCGAGCTGCCGAGCGAGCGGGACCCGATGTCGTCGTGATCGCGGACGAGCAGCGGCGCGACACGCGGGATCAGGAACTCGGTGTTCACGATCTGGAGCACCATGAAGAACCCCGCGACGACGATGATGGGCTTCATCACGCGGTGCAGCCCGACCCCGGCAGCCATCATCGCGATGAACTCACGGTTCCGGCTCAGCTGAGAGAACGTGAACCCCATCGCGCCAACCAGGATCATCCCGATCAGGAACGAGTACAGCTGCAGCAGCTTGGGCCACCAGAAGTCCACGATCAGCAGGAACGTGACGATCCAGCGGCGCACCGCGCCCGGCGTTTCCTCGCCGCGCTGCACCGCGAGGTCCCCGGCCCGCTGCAGGAACTCGTCGATGTTCAGCGAGGCGTCGATCACCACGACAAAGCTGAACAGGATCACCGTCAGCGCGAACACGTTGATCAGGTACTGCTTGGCAATATAGCGATCGAGCAGGGTCATGGACGATCTATCCTAGCGAGTCAGACCGGCAGGCGGTATCGAGGGCGCAGCTCGGGTAGCGGGACGCTGGCGAACGATCGCATCATGCGTGAGCATCCCCAGCCGATGAGAGCGCCCACGAACACGTCTGTCGCGAAGTGCGCGCCCGTGAGCATCCGGGTGAGCCCGCAGCCCAGGGCCAGCAGGAACAGCGTGGTTCGTGCGCGAGGGAGGAAGTGGGCCAGCATCAGGCACCCGCCGAACGCCACCGCCGCGTGGCTCGAGGGCAGCCCAAGGTTCGAGCCGTCCTGAAAACCCGCGAACAGCCCGCGGAAGTGGTACAGGCCGGGCTGGATGACGCCGTCCTGCACAGGGCGCTCACGCGCGATCGTCAGCTTGATCAGCTCCGCAACGATGCCCGCTGCGCCCGCGCTGAAGAGCACCGCCAGCCCGCGGTGCTGATGGCGGTCGTGCGCGATGTAGACAATACAGACAAGCAGCCACGTGCCGAGGTAGCCCATGATCCGCAGCAAGCGGTACCAGTCGTGATCCTGGATGTGCTGGATCGGCTCGTGGTACAGCGCGTGAAGCAGCGGGATATCGAGGAGCGTGAGCAGCACAAACGCGCACAAGATGATGACGCCGAGGCGAGCACGCTGCGATCGTCTCCGCCGCTTTTCTCGAGGTGTCAGATAACGCAAGTCGATCGCCCCTTCTTCCGGACGGGCAGTGTATTCATGGTCGCCCCGGTTTTTCGAGCGGTTCCCACGCCCCGAAGCCCCGGAACCCAAGGCCGATGTAGCTTGTTCCCTGTTCCTTTGGCTCGTTTTCAAGCTTCCCGATGAACTCGATCGAATCGAACGCGGGGGACCAGTGGTGCTCCGGGCCACCCAGCATCAGCGCGGGCCGCCCGAGGAGCGATTCAAGCGTGCCAGTATCCGAGAGATCCGTGCGATCCCATATGTCGTACTGGGTTTTTCGGCCCCCGATGTGCGCGCTCGAGCAGTAGACCGTCGGGTGACCGGGGAGATAGAACGCGAGCAGCGATGCACGCCCGTAGTGATTCGTGATCACGAAGGGTTCCCGCCCGGTCTTCTCACGAAGCTGGTCGAGTTGGCGCTGGGCATCCGCGGCGTGCTCGTGCATGCCGGTCATGCGGTACATCGGGACAAGCGGCCCGATGCCCGGCACGCGAGCGAGCTTCGGAGCACCCGGGAAGAGCAGCAACACCGTCACGAGCCCGAACACCGCAACGCCCCACAGGAACCTGATCAGATGGTTGGCCCGCATCACTCCATCGCGGACGATCCATGCCGCGGGCGGGATGAGGGTCACGAACGCCGCCATCGCCCAGTTGCCCTCGGTCTGCGCCTTGAGCGACACCAGCAGGTAGAACACAAGAAGCGGCAGCGCCATCGCCACGCAGGTGTTCACGGCCAGCACCGTGTGTGATTCGGCGCGCTTTCTCGCGTAATACCACGCGAAGAGCCCGAGCCCGAGGATCGGCCCACCGACGAGGATCTGCAGGCCGATGTACTCGAAGAGCCACACGATCGTCCATGGTTCGTGCCCGCCCGCCGAGTTCGCGGTATCGCCACCCGCCACGCCCAGGTGGCCCAGAAGGTGACGCACGGTGACCCAGTCGTGCTGCGCGTTCCATATACCCACAGGGATCAGCCCGACCAGCGCGACGAGCAGACCGAGCGAGATCCATACACCACTCACCCGTGCTCGCTTGTTCCGCGTCACCCAGAGCGCAAAGAGCACGCTGGGGATCAGCAGCAGGATGGTGTACTTAAAAAGGAAGCCGATCGCGACCATGGCACCGAAGCCGAGCCAAGCCCGCTGTCGGCCCCGGAGCATCGCGACGAGCGCGAAGTGCGACGCCCACGCCCAGCAAGCGATGTATGGCGCATCGATGGTCATCAGCATCGCCGCCACGGCGAAGCCGGGGATACCGTTGTACAGGACCGCGCTGATGAACGCGAGGCGCCGATCCTCGAAGAGCACTCGGGTCGTGCGCACGACCGCGACCGTGCCCAGCGCCGTGGCGATGGCCGCGGGGAGGCGCACCGCGAACTCGGTGCTGCCCAATGCCTGCGTCGAGGCCCAGATGACCCAGGCCACGCCGGGGCCCTTGGAGTAGTACGACCACGCGAGGTGGCGCGACCACTCCCAGTAGTGCGCCTCGTCCTCGATCAGGGTGTACGGCGACACGAGCTGCCACACGACGCGGACGGCGAGCAGCGCGATGATCAGCGCCCACACCATCGACGCACGCCTGGCGATCGGGTCCCACCAGAGCGTGCGGTCGGGATCGGGTGGCACGGCGCCCATGGGTCAGTGCCTCGCGAGCTTCCGGTACGCGATGAGCGTGTAGATCAGCAGCCCCAGCACCCCGATGTAGATGAACGGCAGCGCCGGCGCTCCCTTCTCGTGCACCGCGGACTGCCCGCCCGCGATCACCACGATCGTTCCCAGCGCGGGGAAGAAGCTCCACATGTACACCACCAGCGCCTGCGCATCGCGGAGGCGCAGCGCGATTACCGAGCCCGCCAGCACCATCACGAACGAGGCCATCGCCATCGCCCAGCGCTCGTGCTGCTTGGACAGGATCTCACGCTGCAGGTCCTCGATCTGCAGACGCAGACGCTCGGTGGGCTTGACCAGAAACTCCGCGTACTGCGCCGACGACTCGTTGATGTACGGCTCGGCGACCCCCAGCAGATCCGCGCTCGGGTGCGTGAGCAGCTCCTCGAGCGGGTCCGAGTCGAAGCGGAGCCCCGTGTACTGCGTCGAGCTCTGCTGCGTGCTTGTCTCGTCGTCGCTCAGGATCGACACGCCCTCCAGATCGAGCGAGAAGGTGAGGGTGGGCGTGTTGGTCGCGGGCGTCTGCAGCGGATCGTTCGTCCTCGCCCGCTCCGGGCTCAGCGTTGCCTGCTCGGCCCGGATCCGGTCCACACGCCCGCTCGAATCCGCGATCAGGATCTCGATGGTGTTGGTCACGCGGTCCGGCAGCAGCGTCCAGGTCTCGTTGGACGAGCTGAACCCACCCGCGAGGATGGTGACCCGCTGGCCGGCGGGGCTCGTGAGCTCGATGCTCTCGCCACGGTTGGCGCGCTGCTTGATATCGCGGAACACCTCGATGGACGCGATCCCCTTCGCGAGGTTGATCCGCTTGTGGTCCACGAAGTTCATCTGGTCCGGGTCGCTCTTGAGCGCCACCATCTCCGCACCCGTCATGAACTTCGGGTCGTCCTTGAACACGCGCGGGATCGGGAACGCTGGCAGCGTGAACGGATCAACAGTAATGGGGGACCCGTCGCGGTCGATCGTCAGGTCGATGAACTTCATCAGTACCGCCGTCGCGTCGTCGTTGCCGATCCGCGCCTGGTCCTCCGCGTTGAGCGACCAGACCGGGCGGACCTGGATCCACGCCCGCTTCGCGGTGCCGTCGATCGAGACCACGCCCTGCTCGTCGGCCTTGACGATGGCCACGCCGTAGAGCGCGTACTGATCGGTCACGGGCGAGCCCCGTTCGGGCTCGATCCGCTGCACCTTGTCCGCGTGGATCTCGTTGCTGCCGATCCGCGCCGACTCGCCGGACTGCAGCGAGCCCACGAAGATCTTCGCGAAGTCCTGCGTCACCATCCGCTCCATCTCCCGCAGGAAGCGGGGGATGACCTGGTCGTTGAGGGCGAAGACCGCCCCGCCGAGGATGATCCCCGCCACCAGCGAGGGCACGAGGAACTTCTTGTGCGAGACGCCCGACGCGTAGACCGCCGTCACCTCGTTCTCGCTGGACATCCGGTGGATCGCGATCGTGGCCGCGAACCCGGCCGCGAAGGGCGTGGCATACGCCAGCATCGGCGGGATGGCGTAGAACATGAACCGCAGCGCCTGGTCGGGCGAGAGCTTCCCGTCCGCGAGCGGCTTGATCGTGATCGCGAACGCGATCGTCGCGACGAGCACCGCCGTCGTCAGCAGCAGCAACCGCCAGAACTCAACCGAGATGGAACGCCATAGCGTCCAGAGCATGGATACAGGATAGGGGCAATCCACGCCCACCGCGTCCGCACGGGCCCGCGTCAGTCGCGATTCGCCAGCTCTTCCTCAAGCTTCCGCGCTTCCTCGGCCTGCTCGTCGTAGCGGGCCCGGTTGGTCCGGTGGTCCATCAGGAAATGAACCTTGCTCGCCAGCTCCCTGCCCGCAAGCTGGTTGAGCTGCTTGCGCGCCTGCCCGAGGTGCGTGCGCCGCGAGATGTGCACGACCACCATGTGCTCGCACTCGGCGACCTTGAGCCACTCGACCAGGTCGTCAACGTGCAGGTGCATGCCCACCTTCGCCCGCTCCTGGTGCCCGGGGTCGAAGAACGTGCACTCGGTCACGATGACCTGCGCCTTGCGCACGTCATCCCGCAGCAGGTGCGCCCCGGGCAGCGTGTCGCCCGTGTAGGCCATCAGCGGCACCTCGAGGTGGTTCACGATCTCCTCGCCGCGCAGCTTCATCTCCTTGAGCTTCTCTTGGGGCAGGCCTTGCAGGTGCTCCTTGAGCTTCGTGCGTTTCTCAACGATCACGTACCCCATCGACGGGCACGTGTGCTCCGTGTGGAACGCGCGGAGCATGATGTTGTTCTTGAGCTGCAGCTCCTGCTCGTGCTCGAGGGTGATGAGCTCGTAGGGCGTGACCTGGCGCTCGAGGTTGCGGAACCCCGCCATCATGCCGCGCACGTCATCCTCGATGCGCTTGTCGCACACGATGGTCCCCGGGCCCATGCCCTGGAAGTTCCGCTGCGAGCACCAGTACGCAAGCCCGCCCACGTGGTCCATGTGCCCGTGCGAGAGCGCGCAGAACTTGGCCGCCAGCGCCGAGCGCGGCGAGAAGCCCATATCGAAGCACACGTCCATCTCAGGCACGTACAGCGTCGTGGCCTCGCCCGCGACCGAGTAGCCCTGCACACGCAGCGGCGGCAGGTACAGGAAGCCGAGTGCCCCGTCGCGGGGCGGTGGTTTGGGAATCATGGGGAAACTCCGATCACAGCGGTTTCTCGCTGGGAGAGGGCAGGTTGGTGCGTCCCACCGGTGGGACAGGCAAGTCTAGGCGCTCAGGGGTTGGGGGAGATCCCGCCCACGCAAGGCCGGTGAAAGGCGCTTCACGACGCGTGCATGATGTGTATGAATCAGCGCCCGTGCGTTACAAAGAGGCGACATACATGCAGGCAATCCCTCAATGATGACAACAAGCTGTCAATAACAACAGAATCATGCAAGTTTCGGAAACGAAACACAATCCGATCCTGTAGAGTAGGAACACAGGAGATCGAGATGCGATGGATTGCAAAGTCGATGCTGGGATTGGGGCTCATGGTGTCTGCAGCGAGCGCAGGCGACGGGTTCTCGCTGTACGGCTCGGACTTCATCGTCATCGGCGATCCCGGCAACCGCGATACGAACGATGAGGAGGCGGGCAACGCGCCGGGCACGCGGATCGGGGGCGTTGAGTACGCGTACGCCATCGCGAGCAAGGAGGTGACGCTCGAGCAGCACCTCGAGTTCGT
>JAEPOJ010000012.1 GCA_017642965.1 Phycisphaerales bacterium | reverse complement strand
GGCGGCAACTCGCTCGAGGAGTTCTGCGAACTTCACGGCATCGAGAAGTGGGATAACGCCGGGCAGTTCGGTTACGAGACCGTGGCGGAAGACGTCGAGGACTGCAAGCGAGTGCGTGATCGGATGCTCGCATCAATCAACGGCTTCTACACCGAGCTCGCCCAGTACAACGCTGCGAACTATGTTCGCACCGCGGGCTCCGCGCTCAACGGGATGAACCGGTACCTCGGCCAGTACAAGCGACTCATTAATGATGCCGAGGAGATGCACATGCCCTCGATCGTTGACAGCTTCGAGCAGGCCATCGACGTGACCTACTGGCAGAACTGGATCCGCGATACCAAGCAGGACATCCGCAACCGGTTCCGCCCATAAGCACTGACTTATTCAATCACGAGAACCGCCCTCAAAAACAAGCCCCGTCCGAAGACAGGGCCCGTGGATGAAGGCGGTTTTTCAATGCGCCCATTGGGCGCAAGCTCAGTTGCAGTTCGGCGTCTGGGACAGCCCGAAGCGAGAGCGCCCGATGTCCTGACCGCCGTAGTCGATCCCGCGCAGCCCATAGCGGGTCCAGCGGTAGCGCTGACAATACGTCGCTGTCTCACCCAGACCCGACTTCGGAAGCGGGAATGTGTCGATCGGGACATACCGCTGCTGCCAGTCCACCGTCGGGTTGCCCGGGTTCCAGCCCGCGTTCGCGTCCGATGTCTGCTCGTTGCGGACCGAGCCGTCGAAGAAGGCCAGATTGCAGCGTGCCTCCGGGTACGCGAAGTACAGCCCGGCGCGGTTCGTGAAGCGATCGAACTCTTCGAACATCATCACCTTGCCTGCGGGGTGGGCGACGTGAAGCAGCTTGCGACCGCCGAGCGGTGTCTCCTGATTTGGGTTGCCCGAGCCGACCGCCTCGAAGAGATGCGGCGTGTCCTCGACCGGCGCGTAGGTCAGCTGCCCGGGAGCGCCGTCCGTGTTCCATGCCGCCGGCACCATCTGGTATGAGCTCGCGAACGGCCATCGCTGCTGCACCGCGAGCTGGGTCCAGTTCGGGTCGTCGTCGTATCCCTGCTCGGCCGCCCCATCGGCGTACGGGATCCCGGAGCCGGGCCCGTACTCGAGCGGGTTTTCCTGCCATTCGGTCTGGTTTCGATCCAGCGGGCTTGCGGCGATGGGCTCGGGCTGGATATCGGTGAGAAAATCGAGAAGCACAAGGTGCGAGTAGCGCCGGTGCGGGAGGCGATCGCGGTAGTTGCGGATTTTCGTGATTCCGTTCACACGCCCAGTCACCCGCATGAGAATCTCCTGATTCTGATCCGATGCGGCTTCCTGATCATCCCTGGGAGTGCGGCGTTGGCCAGATGGGAGCGTGTACACCTCACCGCCACGCCAGGTGTAGCTGAAGATGAGATCCGCGTTGTCCGAGGCGTAGTTCGCGGCAGCGGTGTTGAGCTGCCTCAGATTCGCCTGAGAGCGCAGGTTCTTCGCAGAGAGCAGGGCCTGCCCGATCGCGGGGAGCAGGATCCCAATGAGCAGCGCGATGATCGAGATCACGACAAGCAACTCGATGAGCGTGAACCCGCGATGAGCGTGACGATTCGTGGGTGTGTGCACGACAACCTCCGTTCGCTGTGTGCGCACCAACAGCCCACAGCCGTTGCGGGCTTATCCGTACGCATTTCCGTTCATGTATGAAGCGGGGAGCCCCTGTTTCGACACGCGTCGTGCGCGTATCACTCACACCCGCTGAAATGATCGTCGGCCAGAAGCGTTACGCCTGCGTGGCCCGATCCCGTCCGGTCAGGCGTCGGTGCGTGTGCACACGCACGCCTGACTGGGTATCTATACTCATGCTGGTGTGGGCGGTTCCAAGGAAGGCCTGAAACCGTAAACGATCAGCGAACGCTCCCACCTGATTGTGGGAACGCGATCTGCAGAAAACGAAAACGGCTTATTGGGTGCAGTCGGGATCCTGTGTCAGATTGAACTGTGCTCGCCCGATGTCCTCACCGCCGTAGTCGATGCCCTGAAGGCCGAATCGGGTCCACCGATACCGTTGACAGTATCGCGTGCCATCGTTGAGCCCGTCCTTCGGCAGCGGGAAGGTATCGAGCGGGACGTAAGTCTGTGCCCACACTTCCGAATCCGGCTCGTCGGGGTTCCACCCCGGGTTCGCGTCACCACTCTGCAGGTTGCGGACCGAGCCATCAAAGAACGCCAGGTTGCACTTCGACTCCGGGTAGGCAAAGTACAGACCCGCCGGATTCTGGAAGCGGTCGAACTCTTCGAACATCATCACCTTGCCGGCCGGGTGTGCGACCTGGGTGAACTTGCGGCGACCCAGCGGTGGGCTGTAACCCGCCGAGGAAGTCGTGAAGGTGTGTGGCGACTGCGAATGCGGGATGTACGTCGAAGCCCCTGCGATGCCATCCGAGTTCCACGCCGCGGGCACCATCTGGTAGGTCGAAGCGAACGGCCAGCGCTGCACGACCGGGAGATCGGCCCACACCGAATCATCCTCATAGCCCTCGGGGATACCGTCAGCGTATGGCACACCGGAGCCCGCCCCGTACTCGAGCGGGTTCTCCTGCCAGTTGATCAGGTTGCGATCGAACGGGCTGGCCGCGATCGGCTCGGGCTGAACATCGGTGAGGAAGTCCAGGAGCACGAGGTGCGAGTAGCGACGGTGCGGGAGGCGTGAAGAGAAGTTGCGGATTTTGAACTGTCCGCTGAGACGCCCGGTCACACGCATCAGGATCTCCTGATTCTGATACGCTGCGGCGACCTGGTCATTGTTGGCTTGTTTTTTTCGCCCGTCGGGCAGGTAGTACGTCTCACCGGCGCGCCATGTGTAGCTGAAGATCCGGTCCGCATTGTCGGAGGCGTAGTTCGCGGCGCCGGTGTTCAGCGAACGAAGGTTGGCCTGAGACTTCACGTTGTTCGCGGAACGCCGCGCCTGGCCCAGTGCGGGCAGCAGGATCCCGATGAGCAGCGCGATGATCGCGATAACGACGAGCAACTCGATGAGTGTGAATGCGCGTTGGTTCTTCATGGCTTGCCTTTCCGCGAGGCATCGACGTGTCACGCCGGTATTCGTGCCTGCCAATCTCCATCGTAACCTGTTTCTGCAGCTCGCACAATCGGGTGCGCAAACAAAGAGCCCCGCACGAATGCGGGGCTCTTTCGAAATCGTCAATCGGGAATCAGTCAGCCGCGATTACTGGGTGCAATCGACATCCTGATCCAGACCGTACTGAGCACGACCGATGTCTTCGCCGCCAAAGTCGATGCCCTGGAGGCCGAAGCGGGTCCAGCGGTAACGCTGGCAGTACTCGGTGCCGTCACCCAGGCCGTCCTTGGGGAGCGGGAAGGTGTCCAGCGGGACGTAGGTCTGCAGCCAGTTCTGATCTGGCTGAGATGGGTTCCAGCCCGGGTTGGCGTCCGCGGTCTGCAGGTTGCGGACCGAGCCGTCGAAGAAGGCCAGGTTACACTTCGACTCCGGGTACGCGAAGTAGAGACCCGCGGAGTTCTGGAAGCGGTCGAACTCTTCGAACATCATCACCTTGCCGGCGGGATGTGCCACCTGCGTGAACTTCCGGCGGCCAAGCGGCACGGCGTTCGAGCCGGTGAAGAGGTGCGGTGAGGTATCAACCGGGTTGTACGTCAGTGCACCCGCGATGCCGTCAGTGTTCCACGCGGCGGGGACCATCTGGTAGGTCGAAGCGAACGGCCAGCGCTGAAGCACCGGACGGGTCGGCCAGTTGGTGTCCTGGTCATAGCCGGGGCCGGGGATACCGTCGGCGTAGGGAACACCCGATCCCGATTCGTATTCAAGCGGGTTTTCCTGCCAGGTGATCAGGTTGCGGTCGAACGGGCTGGCCGCGATTGGCTCGGGCTGGACGTCGGTGAGGAAGTCCAGGAGCACGAGGTGCGAGTAGCGCCGGTGCGGCAGACGTGCCGAGTAGTTCTGGATCTTGTGGATACCAGACACGCGACCGGTCACGCGCTGCAGGATTTCCTGGTTCTGGTACGCGGCCGCATCCTGGTCCGTGTTCGCCTTCTTCGGGCGTCCATCGGGCAGGTAGTAGGTCTCGCCCGCACGCCAGGTGTAGCTGAAGATCCGGTCCGAGTTGTCGGACGCGTAGTTCGCTGCACCGGTGTTCAGCGAACGAAGGTTCGCCTGGGACTTCACGTTGTTCGCGGAACGCCGCGCCTGGCCCAGTGCCGGGAGCAGAATCCCGATGAGCAGCGCGATGATCGCGATCACCACCAGCAGCTCAATCAGTGTAAATGCCTTGTTTCGTCTTTCCACGACGACCTCCATCCGTCAGCGTGCCTGAGAACTCTACATCGCTATCCGAGCGAGACAGCGTTCACAGGCACAGACTTGTGTTCAATGCGGTCACCATTGCTCCCCGCGAGGGGCGTGTGATGCAATGGTGGTCCTGGGTTCTGTTCGCATGACTCCATGCAAGGGTTCCAGCGTGTCCCCAGACCTTTGAATCTTCCTGCGTGCCAGCACGTGGCACACCCCGATTTAGGCACGGCCAGAGCGTTCGCACACCACGAACGCGAGACCAAGGGCTCCTTTATACGACTTTTGCGCCCACTTCGCAACCCTCAGCGGGCTTCTACGGCACAAAATGGTGCAAATTGCGGCATGCCTTCATCAGCTCATCTGCAAATTTGTTCATATTGCGTTCGGGTGCACGAAGCCCCGAACCAGGGTCATAAACAGAATCCGCAGATCAAACCACAGCGACCAGTTGCGGATGTAAAACAGATCGTACTGCAGACGCTTGCGCAGGCTGGTATCTCCTCGAAGCCCATTCACCTGCGCCCAACCCGTCATACCCGCCTTGACCTGCTGCCTGAGCATGTATCCACGCCAGTCCTCCCGGAACCGATCGATCAGTTCGGGGCGTTCCGGGCGGGGGCCAACGAGAGCCATGTCCCCGCGGATGACGTTGAACAACTGCGGGAGCTCATCGAGGCTTGTCTTTCGCAGCCAGCGTCCGATCCGTGTGATCCTCGGATCATCGCGTGTCGTCCATCCCTGATCGCAATCGTCACTGTCCGTGCCGTCTTGGCGCATGGTTCTGAACTTCCAGATCCAGAACACATCGCCACCGAGACTCACACGCTGCTGCTTAAAGAGCACCGGGCCGGGGCTTTCTAATCGGATCAGCAGACCGATCACAAGCATCAGCGGTGAGAACACGAGCACGCCGAGCACCGCGCCGAAAAGATCGAGTGTCCGCTTGAGCACGCCACCGACCCCGGCCATCGGGCTCTCGCGGTAGCTCAGGATCGGCATGCCCTCCAGCTCCGAGACGGTCATGTTCTGCGGGAGGTATCTCGGATGCACATCGGGCACGATGCGGACATCGACCGCGAACCGCTCTAGACGTTTGAGGATCTGCGGCAACTGTGCTGACATCGCGCTGGGGACCGCCAGGTAAACCGCATCGATCCGGTTCTCCTCCAGTGTGCGTTCCAGGTCCCGCAACCCGCCGTGCACCGGCAGCTGCATGCACGACCCGCGTGCGGTCTGATCGTGGTGCGAGATGAAATACGCGACCCGGATCCCGGTCCAGGAGTTTCGCGCGAGCGTGCGGGCGGTGATCTGACCGAGTCGTCCGACGCCCACGATCGCGACGTGACGCATGTTCCAGCCGCGCCGACGCATGAAACGCAGCGCGAGCCGGACGATGACTCGCTGACCACCAACGAGGAGCGGCAGCAATGCCGTAAAAATCGTGATCTGGAACCTGAATGGGTCTGTCGCCAGTCGCCACCCAAGGGTTCGCTGCGATTCCGGGATCGGCCCGCTCAGACCGAGTTGGCTCGATCCGACCGCCCAGAGCGCCACGATGATGAGCATCGAGGACATGAACGCGACCTTCATGACCTGACCGGCTTCACCCAGGAGCGCCCGATCGCGGCGCGGCTTATACAGACGGAAGAGTACCATGTTGAAGATCACGATCGGTACCGCGAACAGCACGAGCGAGTCTTTGAAATAGGACTCCCACTCCCCGGGCCAGGGCTGACCGAACCGTTGCACCCGCAACGCCCAGGCACCGAACGAAGCCGCACAAACAGCGCCGACGTCGAGCATCGCGAAAAGGGTGACGAACAAGTTGTGGCGTTGCTTGAGCAATCAACCCCCCGCCGAGACCGGCCTGACTGAGTGTACCAAGTACAATCTGCGAAGACCGTCAGGTTCGCTCAAGTCGTGGGACTTCCTTCAGAGCATCCCGCAGCGCGTCCGAGACATCCGCCCCCGACGGAGGGATGATCCTGACCTTGGCGTACAAGTCCCCTCGCTGGCCGCCCTTACCCTGAAGCCCGTGCCCGCCGATACGAAACCTCGAATCTGAGGCAGTGCCTTCTGGTACGGACAGCATCACGACCTTGCCATCAATTGTCCGCACGTCAACCTTCGCGCCAAGCGTCGCTTCCGCGATACTCAGCGGGAGATCGGTGATCAGATCCAGCCCCTGGTCGATCCGCTTGAAACGCCCGTCTTCGTCGATCCGCAGCCGAACGAAGAGATCACCGCTTGGCCCGCCCTGCATCGGGCTGGGCAGTCCCTGCCCTTGGAGGCGGAGCTTCGAGTCGTCCCTGACCCCCTTCGGCACGGTGACCTCGATGCTTTGGAACCGATCCCCCCTTGGCACGCTAATGGACTTTGTCGCGCCCACATGCACATCGTGCAACGAGACTCGCAGCCCGAGTTGGATGTCCTTGCCCTTGACCGGTGCCCTGCGGGGACCTGGGCGCACACCGCCGGGGCCGCCGAATCCACCGAAACCACCGCCCATGCCCCCGCGGCCCGCGCCACCGAACATGGCATCGATGATGGACCCCAGGTCCCCGAAGTCCACATCCTGGGCTCGCACGTGCTGATCGGACATGCCGGAAACGAAGCGATCGTGACCGAGGCGGTCGTACTTCGCTCGCTTGTCGGAATCAGAGAGAACTTCGTACGCCTCGTTGAGTGCGGAGAACTTCTTGCCGGCGTCCGGATCCTTGGACACGTCCGGGTGCAACTGGCGTGCCTTCGCGCGGAAGGCCTTCTTGATGGCTTCCGCGTCCGCGTCCTTGCTCACACCCAGCATCTGGTAGTAATCACCCGTGCTCATACGCTTTTCGACTCCTTCAGCAGAATCATAGAAAACGGGCTGCACCAAGTGCAGCCCGCCGTGTCTTTCAAATGATCGTCAGCCGAGTTGATCAGTCGTGTCCGTGATCGTGTGCCGAGCCGGGATGGACGGTGCCGTCCTCGTGGGTATGGGTCTGGGCGTCGGAGGCCTGTGCGGGCTCGATGTGCGCCATCCAGACGTTGAAGACCAGGGTCGCGTTGCCGGGGATGCTCGCGCGGGGGTTGCCACGCTCACCGTAGCCCAGGTAGCCGGGGATGATCAGCTTGCGGTGACTGCCGCTGCTGAACCCTTCCATGCCGATGCCCCAGCCGGTGATCGCACGGGTGCCCGGCGGGTACTGGAAGACAAACGGGAGATCGCGGGTGTAGCTCGAGTCGAAACGGGTGCCGTCGGTGAGGTAGCCGTCGTAATGAACGTGCAGTTCGTCACCGTCCTGCGGCACGGTGTCGCCCTGCGGGCCGTAGTCAACAATGATCATGCCGTCGGGGCGACGGTCGACCTGAGCGATGGGCTCACCTCGCTCGTATTCAACAGCGCTGTCCGATTCAGCTCCCCAGACCACGCTCCCATCGGGGCCGTAGCCGCGATCGGCAACCCGCATCGTATCGCCATCGAGCGTGATGCTGCTGGTCATCTCGACTGCACCGGCGACGCCCGTAGGGTAGGGGTAGGGCGTCGAGCCCGCGAAGCCGTTGTTCGTCATCTCGATATCAACATCGAGCGTCGCGATCAGATCATCGCGCGAGATGCTCGGGAAGTATTCTGTTGCGGCCCAGATGCCATCGAAGAGCCCCTCGGTCGTGGAGCCGACCGCGAGTTCGTAGGTCCTGAGGCGGAGCTCACCCTTGTAGCGGTAGAGCTGGAAGATCGCTCGGCGGAACGGATCCCACGGGGTCTCTGCGCGAACACTCTCGACGTACATGGTATCGCTCATGCCCTCAATGGGTGCCGGGACGACGGTCATGGCGAGGACGCTGCCGCCGACCTCTCCGGTCGTGCGCCAAGTACCGCTGAGCATATCAACCGCCTCAGCGATCCCCTCATCGGACCAATCCGGTGCGTACTGCGCCGGCGGATCGAATGCGGGCTGCTCCGGCTGCGTTGGGGTATCCTGTGCGGAGGCGAGGCCGCACGCCATGGCGGCACACATCGCTGTGCTGAGTAAACGAATATTGAGCATGCTGCTGTCTCCTGAGTGAAGTACCGTATCGGTTTGCTGATTCTAGACGCCCTCTGGCGGGTCTCCAGCGGGATTATCAGACAGATTCAAAGCCTTCATACACCTGTAATGACGCAGATCAGGGGCGAAAATTGCATCTCGAACGGATCTAAGCCGACAAGTTTTCGTATTCTCTATACGGATCTACGGATCCCAGACCGCCTAGCAAGACCGGGGGATGTATGTTCGAACACGATCCAGAGCACATGGACGCCAACGAGGACACGCGGTCATTCCAGCCAGACCACTCGCTCGGAGCCCCGCACGCCCGGCAGGCTGAGCGCGGGGAGTCGTTGTTCGAGACGTACGACCGGCGGTCGCTTCGATCCATCATCGACGGGCAGCGTGCCTATCAGGAATCGCAGGCGGCTCAGGCGGCCCGCGCCATCTTGGACGGGGCCGAGATCCCGGAGTTTGTTGATCTTGATCAGGACACCGCTGAGTATTCCGAGTTCGAGAGCCAAGACACCCATGTCCCGCGGATACGTCGCCTCCGCGTTCAGCGGTCCACGCCGATTGGACGCCTCGCGAGCCCCGGTGCCCAGATCATCTATGTGCTCCTCACGATCGGCATCCTTGCGGGTACGCTCGCGCTGGCCCTGAGCACCGACTCACCACACCTGCTGCTCATCGGCGGCGTCGCCACACCCATGCTGCTGCCGATCTGCGTCTGGCGTTGGTTCTGCTGGCTCGACTCGTCGCCCTACTACTACAGACTGCTTACGACACTCGGTGAAGACGCCAGAAACCTGCTCGAGTACCGGCTGCTGTGGAAGAAATCGACATCAAACACATAAGTCCTATGAAATAACGTCTCCGCTCGCACGTGATTCTCAGTGTGAGCGAGGTGAACTCACAGCCTGAACCAAAGAACTCCATACGTTTGCGCAGCCTGTCTTCGTGAGAGTGAACGAAATTGTGACGAGCTGCTCATGCGAGACACATCATGCGGACTGTCGGTACGGGGGAATGATGTCCAAGAGCGACGCGAAGAGACAGGAGCTGCTCCCAAATATAGACCCGTCCTGGGTCGAGCAGGCTTTGTCGCGCCCCGAGGAAGATGAAGCAGAACCTGAGTTAGACCCAAACGATCCGGACTCGGTCTGGGTGCTGGGCAACGACCCGGAAGCCAAAGTATCGAGCGTTGCTGACCGTCGATCACTCATTCGTCGCCAGATGCTGAGCGCCGGTGGCCAGTTCGTGATGGGCATCGTGATGCTGTTTATCGGGATTGGGCTCATCATCATGGCAATCACCAACCCCGACCTCCGGTTCATCATCCCAGCCACCATTTTCGCACCAATCAGCTTCTGGTACATGCGCAGCCGCTGGCGTCGCTGGCTCGGCTCTGCCCCGTATTTCTATCGGCTGCTCACCTCGCTCGGTGAGGACGCCGAGAACATCCTCGTTGATCATGAGCAGAAGAAGCGTCAGAAGTTTGTCAAGCAAGTTGGTGATCTATACGCCGTTAACAAAATACCGAAGAAACGCAGCAAGCACAGACACAGAACTGCTTGACGAGGTGTAACAAATGCACAAATAGCAAAACACCCACCGGCTTGGTGGGTGTTTTTGAAAGGCTTGCTGTTCTCGGATCAGGCGAGTTCAGGGAATCGTTCCTTGACGATCTTCACGAGGTCTTCGACGTGTGATGCGGACTCGTCGAAGAGCTTCTGCTCTTCGTCGGTGAGCTTGAACTCGACGATCTTCTCGACACCATCCTTGCCCAGCAGCGCAGGAACGCCGACGAACAGGCCCTTATGGCCGAACTGCCCATCGAGGTACGCGGCGGAAGGGATGATCCGCTTCTTGTCCTTGATGATCGCCTCGGCCATCTGGATGGTGCCGAGTGCGGGTGCGTAGTAGGCGCTGGTGCCCATGAGCTTGACGATCTCGCCGCCGCCGACCTTGGCACGCTCGACACACGCGGTGATCTTGTCTTCGCTGAGCATATCCGAGACGGGGATGCCGTGGACGGATGTGAGGCGAGGGAAGGGGACCATGTCGTCGCCGTGCCCGCCGAGGAGCATCGCCTGAACGTCCTCAACGCTCACGCCGAGTTCCCACGCGATGAACGCACGGTAGCGTGCGCAGTCGAGGGCACCGGCCTGGCCCATGATGCGGTTGGTCGGGAACCCGGTCGCCTTCCACGCGGTGTAGACCATCGCGTCGAGGGGGTTGGAGACGAGGATCACGATCGAGTCTGGGGCGTGCTTCTTGATGTTCTCGGAGACGGACTTCACGATCTTGACGTTGGTCTCGATCAGGTCGTCGCGGCTCATGCCGGGCTTGCGGGGGAGGCCCGCGGTCACGATCACGACGTCGCTGTCGGCGATGTCTTCGTAATCGAAGGTGCCCGTGAGGGTCGAATCGAAACCGTCGATCGGTGCGCAGCAGCCCAGATCGATCATCTTGCCCTTGGGCATGTGCTGATCGGGCGCGTCCGGGCGGGGGATGTCGAGGAGCACGATATCGCCCAGTTCCTTCTGAGCAGCCCAGTGCGCACAGGTCGCACCTACGTTACCGGCTCCGATGATCGAGATCTTTGCACGCTTTGGCATCTGAATCGTCCTTTCCCATGCGGGGTTGGTCGTCGAAAATCCTCGGGAATCCGCCAGAACTTCCCCGGCGGGAGGGTTTGAATCCTAGTCCGCACAAACCCGTTTCACGAACGTAAATGCTTGTTTCAGTGTCAATCGGTGTCCGAATCCGCGTGCTCCTCGCCTAACCACTCCACCGGGACCGGGTCCAGGGGCCTGCTCGCCTTGGGAGGCAGTGGCACCGCGCAGCTCGCCCCGCCGCTCACCACCGGGATCAGCAGCGGCTGACCGGATTGCAGATCGCCCGTCACCGGTGCGACCAGATCTTTCTGCGCCCCCCCGGCAAGGAAGTTGAACTGCCTGTACACCTGACAGACCGGGCGGATCACGTGCGGGTGATCGACAACGCCATCGCACGCCTTGAGATAAGCATCCACCATCGTGATCACGTCTTCGTCGGGCTGGCCGCCGAAGTTCTCGCGGCAGATCGCGACGGGTGCACCGCGGAACATTTCGAC
This sequence comes from Phycisphaerales bacterium, assembly GCA_017642965.1. Lineage (GTDB taxonomy): Bacteria > Planctomycetota > Phycisphaerae > Phycisphaerales > UBA1924 > UBA1924. The sequence goes on along the minus strand of JAEPOJ010000012.1, from coordinate 76,023 downwards.
ACCCGGCGAGGCCACAAGCACCTCACCGATGAACCCCGCGTCCAGCAGCATCTCCGCGAGATCACCCGGGTGGAAGGTCTTGAATCGCTCAGAACTCACGACCCACACGACGCCCTCGTGCAGCGCCTCTTCCCACGCCTCTCTCGCATCCTCGATGAGTTCCATGATCGACCCGGGCATGGGCTCGGCTCGCCAGATCTCGTTGAGGGCAGCCGCGTGCTCCTTGATGCCCAGTTCTGCCTTATCCATCGCAAGCGGGCGTTCCTCCGGGTCGACCTTCTCGATCTCGCCTAGGGCCATCGCGTGGGCGTGGAGCGCGATCGTCGGCGCGACGGATTCCTTCCATCGCTGTCCTTCCTCGGTATCAGGGAGTGACACGGCGCTCTGGGCGTAATGCACCCAGCCCGCGAGTAGCACGGCCCAGGTGGAGTTGTCCGGCGTATCAGGTCGTTGTGTCATGCACGATCGTAGGGGTCCTCTTCGGTTCCAAGACACGCAACCCGAAGACGAAGAGCACCACAAGCCCCACGCACGCGATCCGCGAGAGTGTCGCGCCGAAGCCGCCCAGCGGGGAACTCGAAAGATCGAACATTCCCCACCACAGGTTCATCCCGATGTGCAGCGCGATCACGACCCAGAGGTTCCAACGCGATTCATAGTACAACCACGCGTACATGAAGCCGCCCAGTGCAATGATGGCGATCCACATGTTGAGCTGCCCCACGATCGTCTGGCCTGGTGCGGGTGTGATATCGACGTGTGCCAGCCCGAAGACAATCCCGGTCACGATCGCGGTCGTCCACATCTGTGTTCTGGCGCATTGGACCAGCACACCGAACATCAGCGCGCGGTAGAAGATTTCTTCGGTGATCCCGGGCGCGATCGCGCCGTACATCACTTCATACCTGTTCGTGCCGGAATACTCGCTGACGAGCCCGAGCGCGAGCATCGGGAGCGTGCACATGAACCCAAGCACGAACGCCTTGATCCCCGGCCCCCAGCCGACCAGAAGCCCCATGCTCAAGTGTTCATCCTCGCCGCGCAGGACATACAGGTATCCAACGGCAATTAGCACCAGCAGCATTCGGAAGGCGGGGTGGATCAGGAAGTGCGCATCGATCGGGAGTTGAAGCACGAACGCGCGGTAGCCCTCCACCATCCAGAGGGCTTTGGGCAAGAGCACCCCCACAATGGTGATCATGGCGACAAAGGAAACGATCCCCCATTGAATCCCGGTCTCGTGATCAGTGTCTGATTCATGCACCATAGAGTGGCCCTCAAGATAAACCGGTATCGTTGTGGTTTGGATCTGCCAGATTTCATGGCGCACAAAAATCCCCCGGGCCGTGGTGGGCGTGCCCGGGGGCGGGAGGCGTGAGACCGAGGTTGAGTGGCCGGGATGTAGCCCCTCGATCTCCGCTGGGTGGGATCATCATGATCCGCATATGTCACGCATCGTCCGCGGCCAACAGCGCCCGATTGGGCGTTCCCTGCTTCCGGTCTCGGTGCCCCGCTGCGCCCATCGCTCCTTAGCGTTTGCACGCCGTGGATGAGTCAGTTCGGGGCCGGCTGCACGATCGGGATCATTCCGTAACCCCTGCTCGCGATGAACCATCCGTTCTTCATCGACCGTTCGAGACCTGCTTGTCGCACGCGCCGAGTCGACCGCTGCGTGCCGCGGGTGAGATGCGTGTTCCTTCCTCCTAATTCATCAATAAACCGAAACGGAACTCAGTCAGTTAGCTGCATCCGAGCGAGTTGCCGCAGTTGAGGCACTTGTAGCACGTGCCGCTGCGAACGGTGATGGTGCCGCAGACATCGCACGGCGGGGCATCGCCCGACGATTCGAGTGCCTTGCTCAGGGTCGCGCTGGCCGAGGCCTGGGTATCGCTCACGACCACGCGGGTGTTCTTGCCCGTCTCGATCGCGGTCTCGGAGACGTGCACCTCGCTGTGACGCTCATCGCGGATGACCATCCGGTCGCCGGTCTTGGGCTCGGGCTTGGCCTCGATCTCGCCGGAGCTGATGCGGCGAGTCACGACATTGGTGCTGCTCGATGAGTCCTTGCTCTCGGGGCGCTTGGGCGCGTTGGCCTCGCGGTAGCCCTCGATGAACTCCATGCCCAGCCAGCGGAAGATGTAGTCCACCAGCGACTTGGCGAACGGGATGTCCCGGTTCGTCGTCATGCCCGAGGGCTCGAAACGCTGGTGGGTAAACTTCTTGACCAGGCTCTCGAGCGGGACGCCGTACTGCAGCGCCACCGAGGTCGAGGTGCCCAGCGAGTCCATGAGCCCGCCGATGGTCGAGCCTTCCTTCGCCATGGTGATGAAGAGCTCGCCGGGCATACCGTCGTCGTAGATGCCGCAGGTGAGGTAGCCCTCGTGGCCAGCGACGTTGAACTTGTGCGTGATCGAGCGGCGCGTGTCGGCCAGGCGGCGTCGCATCGGGCGGTGCACGATCTCGACTTCCTTCTTGACGACAATACGCACGTTCTCATCACTCACAGCTTCCGCCAGCTCCGCGACATCCGAGGAAATCTCCTCGATCATCGCCTCGGTCTCCAACTCGTCGGAGAGCTCCCCCGCGTCGGCGAGTTCCTCTTCGTCCGCATCACTCTTGGAGTTCAGCGGCTGGCTGAGCTTGCAGCCGTCGCGGTACAGGGCGTTCGCCTTGAGGCCCAGCTCCCAGCTCAGGCGGTAGGCGTCCTGGATGTCCTCAACCGACGCGTCGTGCGGTAGGTTGATTGTCTTGGAGATCGCACCCGAGATGAACGGCTGGGCCGCGGCCATCATGCGGATGTGCCCGCCCGCCTCGATGAAGCGGGTGCCGGTCTTGCCGCAGGTGTTGGCACAGTCGAAGACGGGCAGGTGCTCGTCCTTCATGTGCGGCGCCCCCTCGATCGTCTGCGTGCCGCAGACCAGGGCGTTGAGCTCCTCGATCTGGGCGTTGGTGAGCCCCAGGTGCTTGAGGGCATTAAACGCCGGATCGGCCTTGGCCTCCTCGGGGTTCACACCGATGCGTGCGAGCGTCTCGTCGCCCAGCGTCCAGGCGCTGAACGCAAACTTGAGCTCGAACATGCCCGGGAGGGTGTCGGTGATCTTCTGGAGATCATCACCGTTCATCCCGTTCTCCTCAAGCCAGCCCGCGAGCGAGAGCCCCTCGGAGTTGAGGACGCCCTCGGGCATCGGGACGTGCAGGTTGAGCGTGCCCAGGATGTACTGGACGATCTCGCGCCGCTCGTCCTCGTCGTAGCCAAGGGCCTTGAGGGCCGGCTCGACCGAGGCGTTGACGATCTTGAAGTAGCCGCCGCCGGCGAGCTTCTTGAACTTCACCAGCGCGAAGTCCGGCTCCACGCCCGTGGTGTCGCAGTCCATCAGCAGCCCGATCGTGCCGGTGGGCGCGATGACGGTGGTCTGGGCGTTGCGGTAGCCGTGGGCCTCGCCGAACTCGAGCGCCTCGTCCCACGCCTTGGTGGCGCGAACCAGCAGCTCCATCGAGTTCTCGATCGGGACGCGGTGGTCGCGGATGAGCCCGTGATCGATCGGCACCGGCGCGATACGAAGGTCCTCGTACTCGCCGCTGTCACGCGAGACACCCATCGCGGCGCGACGGTGGTTTCGCATGACCCGGAGCATGTGCTGCTTCTCGGGTTCGTACCCCGGGAAGGCGCCGTGCTCCTCAGCCATCAGGGCGCTCATGCGGTAGCTGCGCCCGGTCAGGATCGCGGTCAGGCAACCACACACGGCCGTGGCCTCTTCCGAGTCGTACGGGATGCCCGCCTGCATCAGCATCGCGCCAAGGTTGGCGTAGCCGAGGCCGAGCGTGCGGTAGGTGTAGCTCAGATCCGCGATCTCCTTGCTCGGGAACGCGGCCATCAGCACCGAGATCTCGAGGACCATCGTCCACAGATCGATGCCGTGCTCGTACTTCTCGTAGTCAAACTCGCGGGTCTCGCTGTCGTAGAACTTAAGCACGTTGAATGACGCGAGGTTGCACGCCGTGTTGTCGAGGAACATGTACTCCGAGCACGGGTTCGATGCGTTGATCCGACCCGCGCCGGGGCAGGTGTGCCACGCGTTGATGGTGCTGTCGTACTGCACGCCCGGGTCCGCGCAACGCCACGCGGCGTATGCGATGTCGTCCCAGAGCTTGCCCGCGTCGAAGGTATTGGCGACCTCACCGGTGGTGCGGTAGGTGGTCTGCCACTCGGCGCCGGCATCGACGGCATCAAAGAACGCGTCGGGGATGCGGACCGAGTTGTTCGAGTTCTGACCCGCGACGGTGCCGTAGGCCTCGCCGTTGAAGTCGTAATCGAGCTTGAGCCCGAGGCGTGCGGCGGTCTCGCCCACCGTCTCGGTGTCGAGATCGGAGGTCTTCTCGCCCGCGATCGCCTTCATGCCCTCCACGAGCGCGGCAACCTTGATCTCTTCGCGGACCTTCCAGTTTACAAAGGAGTGGATGTCCGGGTGGTCCATGTCGAGGCAGACCATCTTGGCTGCCCGCCGGGTGGTGCCGCCGCTCTTGATCGCGCCCGCCGCCCGGTCGCCGATCTTGAGCCACGACATGAGCCCGGAGGACTTGCCGCCGCCCGAGAGCAGCTCGTTCTCGGCCCGCAGGTTCGAGAAGTTGGTGCCCGTGCCCGAGCCGTACTTGAACAGGCGGGCCTCGCGCATCCACAGGTCCATGATGCCGCCCTCGTTCACCAACGAGTCGTCAACGGACTGGATGAAGCACGCGTGCGGCTGCGGGTGCGAGTAGGCGTCGTCGGCCAGCTCGGGCACGCCCGTCTCGGGGTTGACGATCCAGTGCCCCTGGGCCGGGCCGGAGATGCCGTACGCCCAGTTCAGCCCGGTGTTGAACCACTGCGGCGAGTTGGGGGCGCACACCTGATGCACCAGCATGTAGACGATCTCGTCGTAGAACGCCTGCGCGTCGTCCTCGGTGTCGAAGTACCCGTGGGTCTCGCCCCAGTGACGCCAGCAGCCGGCCAGGCGGTGGATCACCTGGCGCGCCGAGCGTTCCGGGCCGGTCTTCACCGAGCCGTCCTCGTTGGTGAGCTGCTCGCTCTGCCCGGGCAGCGCGAACTTCTCCTCGAGTTGCGGCACCCCCGCCTTGCGAAAGTACTTGGACACCATGATGTCGGTCGCGAGCTGGGAGAACCCAACCGGGACCTCGGCGTCGGGCATCTCAAAGACGACCGAGCCGTCGGGGTTCGTGATTCGACTCGAACGCGTGGTCCACTGGGTGGATGCGAACGGGTCAGTACCTTCCGTGGTGAACTTGCGGGTGATCTTCATGATGCAGTCCTTCGTGAAATGCAACGAATATGAGTTGCGAGGCAATAGGCAATGGGCAATAGGCAATGGGCCTGCTGTCGATCGCTCACGGCACCCGCGATGGTTGTGTGTGTTCAACGCTTCTGATCAGGCCCCAAAGCGGACGGGCCACCCGATCAATCTGTTCTTGAATGTCTGTCTTTGTATCGCCTTCGACGAAACCCAGGTCGCACGCGAGGATGAGCTGCGTCTCGATCTCGAACAATGAACCCCGGGCGATTCGTAAAAATCGAGAGTAATCATTCCGTGATCCACGCCCGTATCCCTCGGCAATATTGCTTGGCACGCTCACCGAGCAGCGTCGGATCTGCGAGACCAATCCGAATCGCTCATCGGCAGGAAAACTCTTCGTCATCTCGTACACCTGGCGCACGAGCACCCGGGCCTCTTGCCAAGCGGCAAGGTCCTGATAGCTCTGTACTGCACGGTTCCCCATGACGAACTCCGAGTTGGTCGCGATTGCGAACCCCATTGCCTATTGCCTACTGCCTATTGCCTCGTGTCTCAATCCACCCGCGGCAGCGTCAGCCCGCCCTGGTCCTGATATTTTCCGGCCTTGTCCGCGTAGCTCTGCGCACAGACCTGATCGCCCTTGAGGAACACAAACTGAGCGACGCCCTCGTTCGCGTACACCTTCGCAGGCAATGGGGTCGTGTTGGAGATCTCAAGGGTCACCTTACCGCGCCACTCGGGCTCGAGGGGGGTGACATTCACGATCAGCCCGCAGCGGGCGTAGGTGCTCTTGCCCACGCACAGCACGAGGATGTCGCGGGGGATATCGAACCACTCGACGGTCTCGCACAGCGCGAAGCTGTTGGGCGGGATGATGACGTGGTCGGTGCCCTGCTCGGCGGTATCGACGGTGACCATCAGGTCGTCGGTGAACTTCTTAGGATCAACAACCGTGATCCCGCCGGTGCGGGGGGTCGGGGTGAAGATCTTGAAGACGGTCCCGACGCGAACGTCGTAGCCATAGGACGACACGCCGTAGGAGATGGTGCCGTCGCGCTTGACGGCGGCCTCGAAGGGCTTGATGTCGACGAGTTGTTCGATCTGGGTATCACACAGTACTGCCACGATTCGCTCCATCCCGGCGGCCTGTCGCACGCGCCCTGCGTGCCTGCCGCCCAAAGTAGTCCGGGGCCTCCCGTGCCCCAGTGATGTCACTATCCCTGCCCCGCTTTGCCGCGCCCAGCGACGTTCTCGGGGCCACACAGACACAGCGATCGCCGGGCGATGGTTGAAGACCGCCGACGCCGTGCGTCGTTCATTGAGTTCGTTGTCAAGCGTCGAGCAGTCCGACGCGTCCATCCCGCTCCGAGGAGCCCGACCGGGCCCGATTCGAAGACGCTCTCGATCCCGAACGGCATTTCCCCACGGACCCGGATGCGTGTCCCCGCCCGAGCCGTCGTCGTGCATCATGTGAGGCACGGAAAACCGGAATCAAACATACACCAAACAACTCTCGTCGTCCAGCATCTTTTTCAGTCTCGCCCAGCGTGATGCCCCCACCGTGTTGCTGTGAGCCAGAATGGCTCAGAACGCGATCTGTGGGTATCCTGTCGGTTGTGTCCAACTCCCTGATTCACAAGGACTTCACCTGGGCGAAAAATCAACTCTCAGCCCCCGACACCACCATATCTGGTTCATCGGTCGGGTTGAGAGTCTATCACCACACAATCTGTAGGGTGTCACTCTGGGTGGTTTTTTTGGACATTTTTTCCAATCACTTGGACCTAGGAAATCTCCCGCGCGAACGGGCATTTCTGAACAGTTTCGTTCCCGATCTGCACTAGCGCCCCCTTCGATAAACACTTGCGCCAAACAGGCAGGGGACAACCGTGCACGCGCCGCTCGACCAGTTTTCAAACATACTCCAAACACAACAACTTGTCGCACTCCCCTGTTTTCCACAACACACGTCAACAACACCAGAAGAAATCAGATCGATCCGGATCTCATGCGCACAATCGTGCATACGACACCCACTCGCATGCGTATTGCAACTAGGATCCCACCCTACCGCGGCACCTGCGCATGATGCGACCGAGCGTTGCCGCCCCGGACCCGCCCACACGCACCCGAGGTCTTGATTACATGACACAAAGAATGTCCTGCCCGCCCCGCCTGAACACGTCGCGATCACTGCTGCTGTGCGCCCTGCTTGTACCCGTGCTGGTCCTGAGCGCTTGCAATCGGAACAAAAAACCTGTTCCCAAGCCGCGGATCACCGCGCCAAACGTGACCCAGGACATCCCTGCACCCCTGCGCGGCACCATCGGCGCCGAGGCGCGTATTTCCGGTCTCGAACCGACACTGGTCTCGGGCATCGGTTTCGTCGTCGGGCTCGACGGCACGGGTGGCCTCACGATCCCCGAGCAGTACGCCGCGCACCTTGAACGCGAGATGGCACTCAACGGGATCGGGATCGGCAACTCGCAGGGCAACAACGCGACCTCAGGCAAGACCCCCAGCGAGCTCCTACGCGATCCGAACACCGCCGCCGTGATCGTGCAGGCGGCCGTCCCACCCGGTGCCCGCGAGGGCGAGAGCTTCGATCTGTATGTCCGCGCGATTAACGCGACGAGCCTTGAGGGCGGTCGCCTGTGGAGCACTGACCTTCGGATCGGCCCGCCCAGCGCCTTTGGTGATCTCCAGGCGCGTGTCATCGGTAACGCCCGCGGCCCGATCTTCCTGAACCCCTTTGCCGAGCCGGGCGGGCAGTATGACGGTGTGACCCGCGATGTCGGGCGTGTGCTCGACGGCGGCGTGGTCACCTTCCCAACCAAGATCGAGATCTTCCTGAACAACCCGTCGCACCTGCGTGCACGCCAGATCGCCAGCGCGATCAACACGGCGTTCCCCCTGCCGCCGGGCGAGCGTGAGCCCACCGCGCGTGGAAAGGATGAATCGCTGATCCTCGTTCAGATCCCCTCGAAATACGTGAACGACCGGGAGCATTTCCTCGATCTGCTCTCCCACATCACCATCGACCAGTCCTACCCCGAGGTCTACGCGCGGCGTTACGCGCAGACCCTCGTGTCCCAGCCCTACCTTGCTGGCGATATGTCGCTCTGTCTCGAGGCCTTAGGCGAGCGGGCGCTGCCGTTCATCAGCGACCTCTACGATCATCCCGAGATGGCCCCGCGCCTCGCCGCGCTCCGCGCCGGAGCTGAGCTGGGCGACCCGCGCGTGGTCCAGCCGCTGCGCTCTATCGCGCTCAACACCGCTTCCAAGTTCCGCACGGACGCGATCGCACTGCTCAGCAGGATCGACCAGTCGATTCTCGTGGATACCACGCTCCGTGATCTGCTCGATGAACCCGTGCTCGCCGTCCGCGTCGAGGCGTACGAACGCCTGATGGAGCGTGCGCTGCGTTCCCGTCGCGATCGCATCGCCCGCATGGTCAACACGCAGAACGGCGGCATCGAGGCCAGCAGAACCCAAATCGAAGCCCTCTCACGCGTCTATGTGCCGAGCGACCCGGTTCGAGGCGTGGCGCGCGAACTCATCGCGGGCAAGTTCTTCCTCGATATCGTCCCATTCGGCGAGCCGCTTATCTACATTACCCAGCAGAAGGAGCCGCGGATTGTCCTCTTCGGCGAGCGACTGGCACTCCAGAAGCCCCTGCTCGCGACCGCATGGTCAGATCGTCTCATGCTGACCGCTGAGGATTACAACGATCCGGTCCGCTTGTACTACCGCGATGAGCGCACGCGTGTTGTTTCGACCATGGACGAGATCCCAGAGCGCCTCCCCGCGCTGATCGAACTGCTCGCGCACCAGCCCTCCCCTGAAGACCCACGCCCGGGCCTGGGCTTCTCCTACGCCCAGGTCGTCGGAGCGCTCTACCAGATCGCGCAGGATCAAGGCGTAGAAGCCGCGTTTACCACGGAACAGGACAGGCTTCTCGCTGAGTTGCTGGGCGCAGCCCAGACCGACGAAGTGACCATCCGTCCCGAAACGAGCGAGTCCAACCAGATCCTCGTGCCGATCGATGATCCGTCGAGTCCGGTCGTTGGTGAGAATCAGGCGGTTGTGCGTGATCGTCGCACGCTGCTCGTGCCGGTCATCAGGACCGACGAGCAGGGCAAGGAGATCCCTCGCGAGGACCTGACCGATAGACCGGCTCGCGAGGAATAGGTCAGCGCATCGATTCAGCGTGTTGATAGAGTTCTTCCACCCTCGTGCGCAGGTACTCGAGCGCCGCGTCCGCGCCGTCTTTCATCAGCTGATCAGAGCTGATTGGCTCACCGTAGCAGACGACGATCTTGTCGCGGAACGGGATTGGGAGCTTGCGGGATCGGGGCCATGCCTCGTACGCGCCAGCGATACCGACCGGGATCACCTGGCAATGGGCCCGCTTGAGCAGCACCGCTGCGCCACGCTGAAACCGCTGTATCTCGCCGTCGGGCGTGCGCGAGCCCTCCGGAAAAACGAGCATCATGCGTCCGTTGTGCATCTTCTCGATGGTTGCCTTCATCGCGCCAGCGTCACCGGCCCCCTGACGGATCGGGGATGCGTTGAGCTTTGAGATCAGCCAACCGAATGGCTTGAACTTGAAGAGCGAATCGCGTGCGAGGAAATCCGAATGGCGGTGGCGGATCCCCCCACCGATCGCTGGCGGGTCGTAAAAAGACTGATGATTCGCGATAAGCAGGACCGGCCCCTCTCTCGGGATATTCATCACATCGACACGCTTGAGGCGGTGAAAGATCCGGAAATACCACAGCACCGTCTCACGGCAAAGGTCGAAGAACCACAGGCGAGCGAGCGAGGAGCCGGGATGACGCATGCGATAGCGCTGGAGCATCGGATGAGTGTAGCCCCCGTGTGGTATCATCGGGCGTGCACACGGTACGCCGCATCAACCCGCTTCTCCGCAGATGCATCACGATGCTCGGGCTCGGGCTGCTGATCAACCTCATCGTCGCCTGGACGCTCGTTCTTGTTCCACGCCTGAGCGCGGAAGCGCACCTGAGCGTGCAGCAATACCTGAACCCGTCCTACGAGGGAAGGTACACCTCGATGTACGTTGCTGAGCAACAGTGGCTCGGCGTGCACGAACGCCAGTACTACCTCACACGTCGCGCCAGGACCCGACCCGTCAAGAAACGTGTGAGCGTCTACTGGACCTGGCTCCCGTGGGAGAAACCCGTGATCTCCATGGAGGAAGGCAATCGACTCTTCGAGGTGTTTGAGCCCCTGAACCCGGACAACGCGATCATTTCCAATGTGCGTGTTGGGTTCCCGGTGCTGACGCTTGAGTCTGACCTGCTGATCGACGACTCCGCGGCGCTCGCGAACGGATCGTTCGCGACAGAAGCCAGGCATGGATTCATTGGACGGGTGGACGGCTCGGTGGGCAACTTCAAACCCGGGGTCTGGTCCCACGCTCAGCACCTGCTCTTCCCGTACCGCCCCATCTGGACAGGCCTCTTGATCAACACCGGCTTCTATGCAGTCCTCACATGCTGCATTGCCTGGCTCGCACGCCATGTCAGGCACTCCAGACGCATGCACCGAGGACGCTGCCCGATCTGTGCGTACGAACTGCAACACGACTTCCGCTGCGGCTGCTCGGAATGCGGCTGGCGACGTGTCGAGAACCGATCTCGGGTCGAATAACGTTATCGGATCACCTATCTTCACCCATCGGCACGCGCGTCTACATCTTCGCCCAGTCGTGTTGACAACCGAACGCTCGATTTGAACGCTGGGGACATGAGCAGGATCGGAACCAACGGGACATTTCAACGCATCATCGGGCAGAATAACCAGCAGGCGATGCGGACGCTGGAGCGGATGGCCACCGGGTACGCGATCAATCGTGGTGCGGACGACCCGGCCGGTCTGATCGCCACAGAAAACTTCGCGGCCCGATTGAGTGCCAATCAGGCGGAGATCACCTCCATCCAGCGGAACGAAGCGTTCCTGAACATCCGCGACGGTGCGCTGGGTGCTCAACTCGACAATATCTCGGATCTGGACGGCCTCGTTGTCCAGGCCGCCAACGAAGGCGGCTTGGCAGGCGATGAGCTGAACGCGATATCGACGCAGGTCAGCGGAGTTCTGAGCGGCATTGAGCGGGTCCTCCCTGCGACGGGCATCGATGTCATGCGGGACGTGACCGCGCAGATGCAGGTCGGGACGGACGAGGTATCCGGCGATCCGATCTATGAAGAGGTTTCGCTGAGCGATCTGTCCCGCGTCATGGAACAGGACCCGGCCGCTGCCCAGCGACTGGTCGATGGTGCACGCGACGCGGTGCTGCAGGAGCGTGCTCAGGTCGGTGCCGATCAGCGCGCCGCGGAAGCGGAGCGGCGTGTGCTGGAAGAGGAACAGATCAACGTCGCCCGCGCGTACTCATCGGTCAAGGACGCCGACTATGCACGCGAGAGCTCGAATCTGGTCCGAAACCAGATCCTGGGCGAGGCATCCATCGCCGCCGAGCTGGCCTCCCGCACATCCGCCGCAGCGGTCCTTCGTCTGCTGGACGTCCGGGCCTAGAGTGCCGTCACAAACCGACCCCCCACGCAAATTAACCCCTCGAGAGAGGGGTTTTTGCATGCAGGAGAACGAACCTTGTATGCAGTCCCAGCGGGTGTGGATGCTTCGCACGGGCCTCGGCTATCCCCGAGCTTGCCGAGCACCCGAGCATCCCCTGCACAGGCCCCGCGTCTCTACCCCCGGCGCGGGGCTTTTCTTTGCGCGGTCTGAATCTCCTCATTGATCGTCCCTAACAATCATTCACGACATGATCGCGCAACACACCACAACGAAACCGATACGAGTCCTGAAGTTCACGGACACGCTGGCGGACATCAACGGCGTGTGCCGGTTCATCCAGAACACCGCGCAGACGGCTCACGACACGAACCACGATCTGTGCGTGTTCACCTCGACACGCCTCAAGATGCCCCAGGTTGATGGGGTACGCAACTTCACGCCGATCTACGCCCGCGCCATGCCCGGGTACGAGACCCTTGAGATCGCCCTCCCCCCCGCTTTCGAGATGATGCGCGCAGCGCAGGAGTACGCACCGGACGTCATCCACGTTTCGACCCCCGGCCCAGTGGGCACCGTTGGTTTTCTCGCTGCACGCCTGATGCGGATACCCATCGTTGGTGTCTACCACACCGACTTCCCAGCGTATATCGATGAGCTGTTCGATAACTCGCTGTGCTCCGCGCTCTGCCGCGGGCACATGCGGTTCTTCTACAGGCGGTTCAAGTACGTCTTCTCGCGCAGCGCCGACTACGCCCAGCGACTCGTCGATCTCGGCGTTCGGGAAGAAAAGCTTGTCCGCCTCCGCGCCGGGTTCGACGATACCAGATTCGACCACACGCTACGCGACACGAGCATCTGGGCGGGTTACGGGCTCAAGGAGGACTCGATCAAGGCCGTTTTCTGCGGGCGCGTAAGCACCGAGAAGAATCTCCCGATGCTCGTCCGCATGTGGCCCACCATTCGTGAACGAGTCCAAGCCCAGGGCAGGGAGATCGAGTTGGTCATCATCGGCGACGGCCCCTACCGCGCCGAGATGGAGGAGAAGCTCGCCCCGCAGGGGGCACACTTCCTCGGGTTCCGCCATGGCGTCGAGCTTGCCACGCTCTACGCGTCGTGCGACTTCTTCATCTTCCCCTCAACCACCGACACCCTCGGACAGGTCGTCATGGAGGCCCAGGCCTCCGGGCTCCCGGTCATCGTCACCGATCAAGGCGGCCCCAAGGAGATCGTCTACGACCAGCACCACGACACGCCCACCGCGTTCGTGCTCAGGCACGACGAAGAGCCGGCGTGGATCGACACCATGGTCAGGCTCGCGTGCGATGATGATCTGCGAAGCACGCTGGGAACCAACGGCGTCGAGCTGATGAAGAACCACACCTTCGTCGCATCGTTCGAGCACTACTGGTCGGTGCACGAGGCCGCGGCGGCTCAGTCGCCCAGCCGCACCTGACCGACCAGTTCCTGCACGCTGCTCGCGCCCTGGTCGAGCACCCAGCTCGACAGTTTCTTGCGCATCCTGACGCTCGCACGTGGGGACGCGAAGCTGCCCGCACCAATCTGTACCGCGCTCGCCCCCGCAAGGATGAACTCCGCGGCATCTTCCCATCGTGTTACGCCACCCGCCGCGATGATCGGCACACCCGCGTCTTTCGCGAGCCCCCGATACACCAGGTGCACGAGGCGAACCACGATCGGGTGAATCGCCGGTCCACTCAGGCCGCCAGTGACGTTCGCGAGTATCGGCTTACGCGTTTGCACATCGATACCCATCGCGGGGACCGTGTTGGTCAGGGTCAGCCCGCGCGCGCCCGATTCGATCGCGACCCGTGCCAGATCCACGATGGTGTTGGGCGTCCCGACCGTCACCGGGGAGAGCTTCACAAACATCGGGGTCTCCCCGATCGCGCCCGCCATCGCTGTGATCAGGTCCCTGAGTGCCACGGGATCACTCCCAAACTCCAGCCCGGAGTGCACGTTCGGGCAGGAGACATTCGCCTCGATGGCCCGGATACCGTCGATCGATGCGAGCCTGGTCGCGACCTCGACGTAATCGTCCAGTCGATCCCCGGCAACGGACCCGATGATCGGGCAACCCATCGACGCCGCCTTCTTGCCCTCGTCACGCGCAAACGCATCGATCCCAGGGTTCGCCAGCCCGATCGCGTTCATCATGCCCGCACGCGCAAAGGTGATCCGGGGGAACGGGTTCCCGTGCCTGACTTCCTTTGTGATCGACTTGGTCACGATCCCGCCGAGCTGTGCGGGGTCGAGCACATCGCGCATCTCCGACAGGACTCCAGCCGTGCCCGCCGCGAGCAGGATCGGGCTCGAGAGGTCGATCCCGGCGATGCTCGTTCGCAACGCGCTGTCGCTCACAGATCGTCCAACCGATCGCGTACGACCCGCTCCATCTCGTCGATGACACCGTCGATCGACAGCTCGGATGTATCAATGACGATCGCATCGTCCGGGCAGACCAGCGGACCGTCAGAGCGCGATGAGTCGATCCGGTCTCGCTCCAGAATCCGCTCGCACATCTCATCAACGCTCACATCGCCATTGAGCCCAAGCTGGTCGATCCGTCGTTCAGCCCTGACCTTGGGATCCGCATCCAAGTAGAACTTCACCGGTGCGTCGGGGAACGCGATGGACCCCTGATCTCGTCCCTCGGTGACCAGACGCGGATGTTGCGCGAAGATCACGCGCTGCTTGCGGACCATGTGCGAACGCAGTTCGGGTATTGTCGCGACAAAGGAGACCCGCTGAGTCACGTCGTCCGAGCGGATCCGATGATCGATCGGGGTATCCCATGCGAGGATGGTCGGCGGGTCCTGAGACCAATCGAAATGCAGGTCGGCACCGATGACCGCCGAGACCAGCTCCCCGATCTCATCCTCCGTGTACCCACGATCGATCATGATGGCCGCCGCAGCACGGTACATCGCGCCGGTATCAAGAAAATCCAAGCCCAGACGCTGCGCGAGCATCCGCGCCACCGTGGACTTGCCGGTCCCGGCGGGGCCGTCGATCGTGATGATGATCTCTTTGGTGCTCGGCACCGTGAACCCCGCTGTCGACTGGGTGGAAGACGGCGATTCCTTCGCCACGCGTTCACTGGTCTCGCTTACGGGCACGAGAGCCCCTTCCTGACGCTCAGGTCGCCAACATTCTCGGCTCAGGGTTCCGCGAGCGACACCAACGCCGCCTCGATCGCGTCCCTGGTCTGCAACACACCCAGTGTACCATCACCTTCCCCCCTGTAGTCAAGCGCGATATTCCCACTGAAGCCCACAGCTTTGATCGCCCCCACCATCGGTTCCAGCTCGTAACCCACATGCTTCGGGGGGGCAGCGTCGTCCATCGCCTCCAGTTCCGCCGCGAGCGCGTCGAGCCCGCTGAGGCCCTCGGCGGCCATCATCGCGTCGTCATCAGGCTCCGCGTCCTCAAACGCGAGCGTGGAGGCGTTGACCACCGTCGCGTACGGCGTCAGGCGGCGCAGGTAATGGACTGGGTCCCCGGATTCATGCGCCGCCTGAAAATCGGGCAGCGTGCCGATCCGGAACCCGCCGATCGCTTTGACCAGCTCCGTCGTCCGATCCGCATCGCTTGTGAGCCCGTCATTGGGTGCGATCAGCACATTGATGTCGGCGCTGTCTGCGCTCTCGAGCACATGCTTCATGTGCTCTGTAACGACCTCAAAGGCATCATCGGTATCCGGGGCTTTGATCGAAACTGATACCGCGTTGCAGCCCAGCACGCTCCCTGCGATGATGACACGGGACATGCGGTCCGCGCTCGCCTCTCCCTTGTTTCCCATCATATCCAGGGGCTCGAGTTCCGAGAGCATCAGGCAGGTGCAGCCCACCTTGTCCCCGTTATCACGGATCCGGGTGATCTCGCTGCGTCCCATCCCTTTGAGCAGATCCGTCGAAAGGTTCAACGCTCTCAGATCGAGATTCTCTCGCGTGTACTTTGGGAGGTCCTGCACGGCCAGCGCGCTCTTGCCGCGTTTCTTGAGCAGGGAACGGATCGAGTTCACATTCAGCGAATACATCATGCGACGGGACTGTAGGCACCCACCCCCGGCGAACGCTCAACCCGACCTAGAATCCCCTATGGCTCCACCCTCCGGCATCTCCATCAAAGGCATCGGGCTCATCGCCGCGGGTGTGCTCGCAATGATCTTTACGGCCATCATCGTGGTTTCGATGATGGTGACAACGCCCAACCAGCCTACCGATTCTGACGACTTCCCCGACCCCGATGAGATCATCGACATCGAGAACACGCAGACCGGCGGATCGATGTTCGTCACCATCGTGGACCAGGACGACCCGACCCGTGTTTCATCCACACTGCGCGCGGCCCGCTTCGAGCCCATCGGCGAGGGGCGACGCCGACTCGATGATCCCGAATCATGGATCTATCTGGATGACGGGCGGGCGATCCGGGTCAACGCCGATTTCGCCACGATGCTGATGCCCGATCCCAACCAAGCGCCGGAATCGGGCACGCTAGAGGGCAACATCGTCATCCGAGCGTACGACTCAACGCCGGCACCCGGCGAACCCACGACGGATGCCCAGCGGCCCACCCTGACCGCTCGATTCGATCAGCCGCTCGAGTTCGAACGCCGCTACCTTCGAATGCGCAGTGGTGGCCGGTTCGAGATCGAGTCAGAACAAGTCGATTTCGCTGGCGCGGACCTCACAGTCATCTTTAACGACCTGCAGAACCGGATCGAGCTGATCGATGTGATGCAGGGCGACCAGATGGTTATCCACACGAGCACGCTCTCCGACTCAAACGCGACGCGGACACAGGCGCAACCAGCTGGGTCCTCAGCTAGCTCGCAGGCCGCAGCACAGGGTTCGGATGTCGACACACTACCAGCTGCGGAGGCTGATACACTGGCCGCTGAGCAGCGTGAAGACGAGCCGCTTCAGCCCGCGACCGTTTCCACGCCTGAGCTTGAAGAGCAGCACTATCTCATCACGATGGATGCCGATGTCCGCGCCGAAATGTCGGGGTCAGGATACGTGCTCGCTGATGCACTCGAGCTCTGGGCATCAGTCATCGATGGGCAGATCCCCGAGGACGCGATCAGGCGCATCGCGCTCGCCCAGCAGTCATCTGCGCCCCCTGTCCCGGACTCGGATCAACGCACTCCCGCAACTCAGCAGCCCAATACCGATACGCCACCGTCATCGGAGGGCCAGAGCAACCAGAACCTCGCCCAGACCGAGACGCAGACCGAGACTCAGACCGAGACGCAGGCCGAGCCAGAGGACCTGGTCATCACCTGGTCCGGCCCGATGCGTGTCCGCCCGATCGACGATGAGCTCCCGACTCAGCTCGTGGAGGATCGGGTCGCGCTGCGCCTGAACGCCAACGATGGACGCGGCATCTCTATGAGTGCTCCAGACCGCGGATTCAGCGGGCAGGCGACTCGCCTCACCTATTTCGCGACCCGCGCGATCGCCAAGCTCGATGGCAAGGCAAGCGATGAGGGGATCATCAAGCTCGAGGTTGAAGAGGCCGGCACGTTGTATTCCGAGTCGCTGCTCGCCGACCTGACCACCGGGCTGATCGAGATGAACATGCGTGGCTCGATCACGACCAGCGACCCGGACCCGTCGCAGGTCGCGAGCGTGCGCTGGAAGGACCGGGCTGAAATCAAGTTCGCGATCAATGAGCAAGGTCAGCTCACCCAACGCCTGGAGCACGCACGATTCGAAGGCGCCGCGATCGCGGAGCAGGATGGCAGCTCGGTCGGCGCCAGGGCCATCAACGCGATGCTCGACCCGGAGCTCCCTGCCGCGTCGTCACTCACCCAGATTGTCCTTGAGGAAGGCGTTATCGCCAGCGCCGAGAAACAGACGCTCACCGGCCAGACAGTCACGATCGACTTTGTCCCTGCCATCAACCCGAACGATCCGTCCCAACCAGTCCGCGTTTCCTCGGTCGGTTCATCGATGGGACGCACCCCTGATCAGATGCTTCGTGCAGCTGAGATGCACGCACAGCTGGTGCAGGATCGGAGCGGAAAGACGCTCATCAAGTCTGCGCAGGCACGCGGTGGCGTGAACTACCGCGATAGCAGCCGGACCACCGCCCGCGCAGACGAGCTCGAAGCGGATGGGATCAACGAAGTCATTACGCTCAAGGGAAAAGACGCTCAGGTGACGCAGGCCGGCTCGACCATCGGAGGCGAGCATATCACGCTCCGGGCGAAACGCCGGAGCGTCGAGGTCGTCGGCCCCGGTACCTTCGATCACGATATCGCGCTGGATCAGGCACCGGACGCGATGCCCGGGCTCGAGGGCCATGTCAACGCCCGCTGGACACAGTCCATGCGGTTCGAGGACACGCTGGGCACCGTTGAGTGTCGCGGTGATGTCAGGGTGATCTCGACACCGGACGCCCTGACGCGCGATACGCTCAAGGCGGATCGGATGACAATCAATCTGACGCCGATGCCGACGAGTGATCCGGTGGGCGGCGCCCGATCGCCCGAACGCCAGCTCATCAGTGCCCGTGCTTCAGGGCGTGCCGAACCGGGGCAGACACCCGTGCCCGCCTCGGTCGAGTCCCGCAGTTATTCACCCGAAAACCCAGAACTCGCGATCGGCGTGCTCTATCTGGAAGGCGCACAGATCCTCGCAGACAACGAGAAGCAGACACTCGTCGTGCCCGGCGCAGGCACGCTGCTGGTCCTCGACCGCGAGCAGAGTCAGCAACGCGAGCAGGCCGCCCAGCCCGATCGCCCGATCGGGGGATCCGGGCTGACCCGGTTCACCTGGAAAACGCGGATGACCCTCGAGCGACTCCAAGGCACCGGCACCTTCGCCGGCACCGTCCAGGTCGATCACAAATCACTCTCCTCCAATGAGATCGCGACACTGCAGACCGACACACTCGTCGCCAACTTCGAGACGGACCCGACCGGCACGGAGAATGCCGAGTCCATCGCGGGCAACGCCAACGCGCTCACGTCTGCGATCGCGCGGGGCAATGTTCGCTTTCAGTATGAGGATCGAGAGCTTGTCTGCGATCTCGCGGAATACGACGCGATCGAAGAATCGCTATTCGCATCAGCGGTTGAGAACAATCTCGTGACACTCTACAACAACGACGGCTCCGCCCCGACATCGGCTCGCACGCTGCTCTGGGACCTCAAGCTCGATCGGTTCGAGGTGAACGCGCCCTCTCCGATCCGCACCACGCCGGGCGGATAATGAGGCAGCCCATTCTTTTCCCGCCGCCACGGTCGCTTCCGCGGTTCACGAACCGCTGGAGACAGGCTGAGCGTTCGCATGCGCATGCGTCTGCTCAACCCATGAATGCCCCATTGGGACTCCAAGCAAGGCTCCGGTGAGCCATGCGGCCGGCGAAACGATCACCGTGCCGGGGAGGTTGCCCTTGAGCACCAGCTCTTCGATCGACCCCAGGCCGGGGTACACGATCGTCAGCAGCGGCAGCAGCACACCCGCGAGCATCACGCCGAGCATCATCGGCGCGAACGGGGTGCCGTCATGCTCCGCCTTACCCTGCATCGCCCCCGCGGCAAGCGTCCCCGCCACGCCGGCACCGATGCCCGCGAGGAACCCGACCCCGGTGGATTGGCCGGGGAAGTCATAGGAGCCGAACACCCACGCGATCACGCCACCGGCGACAAGAGCTGCTCCGAGCGCGATCAGCATCGACTGCTGCCCAAGCCACCCCTTGATGCGTTTGAGCGAGAAGCTGGTGAACGGATCCGACTCATCCGATCGGCTCACGAGCACGCCAGCCAGCACCACGAAAGCGATGAGCAGCGCACACTCAGCCGCGAGTTCGATCGCGGTCGAAGCATCTGGTGCGAGCAGGTAGATTCGACCGATGCGCCCGCTTGTCCAGGCGACCCAGCCGAGCACGAAACCCATCGCGAGGAATGCCTCACGGCGATCGCTCAGCACGGCACCCGCGATACCAGCAACCATGGTCAGCGCTCCAACGATGAGTAGTGCGACGATGCCTCCGGCTGCGGAGTCTCCGGTCAGGAGCGTGTGCGCCGCGGAGCCATCGATGCCCACGAGATTGCTGGCGGCGTGGGCGCTCAAAGGACCCAGCACCGCGAGCGCGAGCGCCCTGCTGATCCACTGTCGAAGAGTCTTGATCATGAGCGTATCATCGACACAACACAGCGCCGAGGCAAGCAGATTCGTGTACCATCCTTACTATGAGCCCGCCGAGCAGACCATCACCCGAAGCCCCAAGATCACCGCTGAGAGAGCCCAGCATCACGCTGAGCGACGTCACCGATGAGCTGATCTGGCCCAGGGTCCTCCGGGCCCCGGCTCTGGCGCTCTCGCCAAACCGCCTCATCGCGGGCTGCGTCGGCGTCTTCCTCGTTGCGCTGATCCTCAACGCGTACGACTGGCTGAGGGGCGATACCACGCCGAGCGGATCCGCTGGCAGCGACCCGATCACCGCCACGCTCACCGAGATCGCCGAAGGGCTCCTCGGTGCCATCGCTTCGCTCAATCCCGTCCGGCTCACCGAGACCGTGGTCTGGGCAGCCACCATCCTCCGCAACAGCGTGATGAACAACCCACTGCTCACCATCCTGCTGGGGCTCCCGGTCGTCACCGTGCTGGTGCTCGTCGGTGGGACGATCTCTCGATCCACCGCATTCGAGTTTGCCCAGGGGCGCTACGCCTCACGCGATGAGACCGTGCATTTCACCCTCCATCGGGCCAAGCATTTCGTGTCGGCCGTGATCGGCCCCGTACTGTTCTCAACGCTGATATTCCTGCTCATCGCGATCGGGGGGCTCCTCTTGAGTTTCCCCATCCTCGATGTGATCGGTTCACTGCTCTACGCGGTCGGCCTGGCCCTCGGGGCCCTCGCTTCGTTCGTGCTCGTGCTCCACGTGGTCGCCTCCCCCATGATCGTCCCGGCCCTCAGCATCGAAGGCACCGACGGCTTCGATGCGATCCAGCGCTGCTACGCCTATGTGATCGGCAAGCCGCTCCGCTACTTCATCTACGTCCTGCTGCTCGGGACCATCGCCACGATCGCCGCCTCGATCTTCGCGCTGCTCGCCTCGGTCGCCCAGGACATGACCGACTGGGCCGCGAACTACTTCTCCAGTCTGGCCACGGAGAGCGCACTTACCGGCGAAGGCAACCTCGGGGCGACCAAGTCCTTCGCCTACAACACCATCGAGGCAATCCGGGGGATCGTGACGATCATCGTGTACGGCTACGTTGTCTCGCTCTACTTCACCAGCGCGACACTGCTCTACCTCGCGATCCGAAGGATCTGTGACGGGCAGGGCCTCACGGAGATCTGGGAGCCCGTGTCTGACCGCTGATCAGCTCAGGCGTCAGCGAACAACTCCGGATCGAGACTCAGAGACCACGGGTCCATCGGATCTGGCAGTTCCTCGAGCGTGACCGCATCTTCGATCGCGAATCGTCCAACTCTGGTGCGCCGAAGCCCCGTGAGCACCCCTCCCACGCCCATTGTCTCTCCGATATCGCGCCCGAGCGAACGAATATACGTTCCCTTCCCGCATGTGATGTCGAGCGTGAGCATCGGCCAGTTGTACTCGACGATCTTGACCGAATCGATCCGTACGGGGCGGGGCTTAAGTTCGACCTCTTCCCCCTTGCGGGCCAGCGCGTACGCCCGCTGGCCGTTGACTTTGATCGCAGAGTACGCGGGCGGTTTCTGCATCACGCTACCCGTCCACTGCGTGCACGCACGCTCCACATCCTCGAGCTCCGGCACGCGATCGACCTGAACCGCTGTCAGTTCTCCCTCAAGATCGTCCGTGCTCGACAGGCGTGAGAGATCGATGGTCGTCTCATACCGCTTGCTGCCGGCCATCACCTGATCACACCGCTTGGTGGCCTTGCCCACAAGCACCACGAGCACGCCGCTGGCGAGCGGATCCAGTGTCCCGCCATGCCCAACCTTCACGCGCTTGGGCGCACCGCCGGCCTTGAGCTTGCCGCGAACGATCGCACACACCTGCATTGAGGACAGCCCGAGCGACTTGTCAATCACAATGACTCCCTCAATCGGGCGTTGGGCTGATTCAGTCATTCCGAACTCTAGATACCAAAAACCACGCCGCCCGAAACACTCGGGCGGCGCGGCGCAGGAAATGGGGTGATCCTGATACCCGAGCCAGTCTCTGACTCGGGAGGTATTCGGTGGCCGGGCTCCGGACCCGGGGCCCGGCCTGCGACGTCCCGGAGAGGGGGATCAGGACGTCGCGTGTTTCGGTCTCGCAGGTGCGTATCCACCGGGCCTGAGTGAGTTCGCTGCTCAGACCGCTGCAGACGCAGCGAGTTCAACTTCTGGGAAATCAATTTCCGTATTCAGAGCGTGGTTCATGTAGTTCGTGAAGAGGTTGAACGTGGTGATGGTGATGACCTCCAGCACTTCTTCCTCGCTGAGCTGTGACTTGGCTCGATCGAACGCCTCATCGCTGATGAATCCACGCGACTCGACAACCTCGCGGGCGAGGTCAATCGCCGCCTGTGTCTTGGGATCATCGGATCGCCCGTTTCGGTTCCGCTCCAGTTCATCATCGCTGAGCCCAACCAACTTGCCGATCGCGTTGTGTGCTGCGGCGCAGTAGCTGCACTTTGAGAAGTTGGCAATCGCCAAAGCAAGCGATTCGCCGACCTTGTCACCAAGAACACCGGTTGAGAGCGCTTCCTTCTGCTTCACGTAGCTGTTCAGAGCCGCGGGTGACTTGCCGAGCGTGGCAAGCAGGTTCGGGACCTTGCCGAGCTTGGATTGAATGCCTTCGAGAGTCTGCTTCGTCGATTCGGGTGCCTGATCAAGCGTGGTCGGTTCGATGCGTGCCATTTTGGTGTGCTCCATGCCCACTGGTGCGGGCTATTACTCCAGTTTTCCTCACCTGCTCGCTTGCAGGCGTGTGTCTCATACGTTAGAATAGACCAACCAGTCTGTTTATTCGAGCCCGTTCGAAAATTTCACGAGTATCACATGCCACCTTCAAAGAAGCAACATCTCGTTTCCTGTGCCCGTCGCCTCTTCGAGACCGAAGGCTTCCATACCACAGGGATCGAACGCATCCTTGATGAAGCCAACGTCGCCAAGATGACCCTCTACAACAACTTTGGCTCTAAGGACATGCTGATCGTGGCCGTACTCAACGATGCGAGCCATGACATGCTCGGGCGTCTGAGTACCTCTGTTTCCCACCTTAGCGACCCATACGACCAGATTTTGGGGATTTTCGATGCCCTCGCGGGGTGGTACAACTCTGCGGACTACTGCGGCTGCATGTTCCAGGCCGCGGTGGCCGAGTTCCCAGATCCTGATTCGGAGCCCGCAAAGGCCGCGCACGCCCACCTCGAGCGACTGACTGCCCTCTTTGAAGATCTGTGCCATAAGGCCGAGTTGGACGATTCCGAGACCCTTTCCAGCATGCTGGCCATGATCGCGAGCGGATCAAACTGCACTGCGAGACAGATCCGTACAGACTTACCCGCCCGCCATGCGCGTCAAATCGCTGAAATTCTGCTTGAACGGGCTTGCGCACGCCGCCTGAGCCCGGCCAGCGCGTGATCTTTGTGACCCTGGCGGCTCCTGAAAATTCGATGGAATAGAATGCTCAGTCTATGGGTTGTCATCGGATAGGATCTGAAATTGAACGGCATCGTGCATGACAGGAGACTCAACCATGGCAACCCAGACCGTCATCGAAATCACAGAAGACAACTTTGACCAGCTGACCAGCTCGGACACCCCCACACTGGTGGATTTCTGGGCCCCCTGGTGCGGCCCGTGCCGAGCGCTCACGCCCACGATCGAGAAGCTCGCGGCTGACTACGAGGGCAAGGCCCAGATCGGCAAGCTTAACATTGATGAGCACCCGCAGCTGGCCGCCAAGTTTGGCGTTTCGTCCATCCCCACCGTGATGGTGTTCAAGGGTGGCGAGCGGACCGATCAGTTTGTTGGGCTCCGTCAGTACGACGAGTACGCCGGTGCCCTCGATAGCTGAGGCGTCTACCCAACAAAGCGCGAAAAATGCCCGCTCCAGCGGGCGTTTTTGTGCGCCCGTTCGATACAATCGCTCCCTCAGATGAGCACCAAAGCCGCCAAGCCGACCAAGAAGCCTGCGAAAGACCCCTGGGACACCCCCGGCATGCGTCAGTGGCGCAAAATCAAGGAACGCCACCCAAACTGCGTGCTGTTCTTCCGGATGGGCGACTTCTACGAGCTGTTCGGCGAGGATGCCGAGAACCTCTCGCGTGATCTCGGGCTTACCCTGACCACACGCGGCAACGCGATCCCGATGGCCGGGGTCCCCCACCACCAGAAATCGACATACATCTCCCGCGCGATCGAGATGGGCTACCGGGTGGCCGTGGTCGATCAACTCCAGGACCCCAAGGACGCCAAGGGCGTCGTGGACCGCGGCGTGACGCAGGTGGTGACTCCGGGCACGCTTGTCGATGAATCGCTCCTTCGAGATGAGCAGGCCGTTCCGATGGGCGCGATCGTCGTCCATGACGAGGACCACGCGGGCATCGCAATCGTTGAGTTGTCGACCGGTGCGTTCTCGATCTTCGACGGCTCGCTCGAGCAATGCACGGATGAGCTCGGACGCCTGGGCGTGCGTGAACTGATCTACGCGGCTCCCGTCTCGGGCGACGCCCCAAAGCGCATCGTTGATCTCAGCGCAGGCATCAACGCCTCGCTCACGCCGCGTCCGGGCTGGCAGTTCGGCCAGGCCGAGGCGCTCGAGGCCATCGAGCACCAGTACCGCCTGGGCACCATCGAGGGGCTGGGGCTTGAGAACACATCGCCGGGCGTGCACGCCGCAGGTGCGATGCTGCGGTATCTCAGCGAGACCCAGGCGATCGACGAGGGCGCCAAACGCGGTCCGGCTCAGCAGCACGCCTCGCTGGCGCACCTGCGCCCCCCGACTCGCTTGCAGCGTGAGAACCACTGCCTGATCGACCGCGTCTCGCTGAGATCGCTGGAGATCGAGCAGACTATCCGAGAACAATCACTGAGCGGCTCGCTCTCGGGTGTGTTCCTCGCCAGCCCGGTGGGAACACGCTGCGTGATGCATACCCCGATGGGCAAGCGCCTCGTGCGAAACTGGCTCTCGGCCCCACTCATCGATCAGGACGCTATCAACGCACGATTGGACGCGGTCGAGTCGCTCACACTCAGCGGTGAGCTCCGCGACGATCTGTCCGAGGTGCTTGGGAGCATGTGCGACCTCGCCCGAATCGCGGGTCGCATCGCGCTGGGGCGGGCGACGCCGCGCGATCTGGTGGCGCTGGGTGGTGCGAGTGTGCTGATCGAGGAGCTCATGAGCGCCATCGAACGGTGCGAATCGCTGAAGACCCATCACGAGGCGCTCAGCCAGATCCGCGACGATGTTCTCCCGCTCGGGCAGGAGATAACCCGCTGCTGTGTCGAAGACGCCCCGGCGCACCTGCGTGAGGGCGGGCTGATCAACGACGGCATCGACGCCGAGCTCGACGAGGCACGCGGGCTCCAGCGTGATGCCGGCGCCTGGCTGAGCCAGTACCAGCAGCGGATTATTGATGAGCACGAGCTGCCCTCGCTCAAGGTGGGCTACAACAAGGTCTTCGGGTTCTACATCGAGCTGCCGGCCGCCCAGGCACAGCGTGCCCCGGACATCTTCACGCGGAAGCAGACACTCAAGAACGCCGAGCGGTACATCACGCCCGAGCTCAAGGAGTACGAGGAGAAGGTGCTCTCCGCGGGCGACCGGGCCAACGAGCGTGAGCGTGTGCTTTTCGACCAGCTCTGCGATCGTGCACGCAAGCACCTCGATCCGCTCGGGCGGTTCTCTGATATTGTCGCGACCATCGACTGCCTGCTCGGTTTCGCCATCAAGGCATCGCAGCGCGGCTGGGTCCGCCCCAAAATCGTCGAAGACCCCACCCTCGAGATCACCGATGGTCGCCACCCAGTGCTCGATGAAACGCTCGGGCACGATTTCGTCCCCAACGGCTGTACACTGGCGCAGGAGCATTCGCCCGCGTCGCTCGCGCTGATCACCGGCCCGAACATGGCCGGCAAGAGCACCTACATCCGACAGAACGCGTTGCTGGTCGTGCTCGCGCAGGCGGGCAGCTTTGTGCCCGCGGCGGGCGCGACGGTCGGCATCGCGACACGGATCTTCACCCGGGTGGGCGCGGACGACGCGCTGCACCGCGGGCAGTCAACCTTCATGGTCGAGATGATCGAGACCGCCAACATCCTCAACCACGCGGACGAGCGATCGCTCGTCATCCTCGACGAGATCGGGCGGGGCACCTCGACCCTCGACGGGCTCTCGCTCGCGTGGGCGATCAGCGAATGGCTGGCCGAGCACCAACCCCGCACGCTCTTCGCGACGCACTACCACGAGATCACCGAGCTGGAGACCAGGCTTGAGGGGCAGGTCAAGAACCTGCATGTGGCCGTGCGTGAATGGACGAGCGAGGATGGGAATCAGGAGATCGCGTTCCTCCACTCGATCCGCGCCGGACGCGCCGACCAGTCCTATGGCATCCACGTCGCACAGCTCGCGGGTGTGCCCAGGCAGGTCACCCAGCGAGCCAAGGCCGTTCTGGAGTCGCTCAGCGTCGAGCACGCGGGGCGCGTGGACACCAAGCAGGTCCAGGCGGCGAACAAGTCGGCAGCGAGCTCGCAGATGAGCCTGTTCACGGAGTTTGTCCAGCACCCGGTGGTCGATTCGCTCCGACAGATCAAGCTCGAGGAGATGACGCCGATGCAGGCGTTTGATGCGTTGCGATCGCTTCACAAGGAAGCATCGGGCGATTGATCAGAAGCCCAGTTCCAATCGAAACCCAAGCACCAACGCGTCGTTGATCATCGGGTCGCCCGAAGGGTTGAAGATGTATTGGACCTCGGGGCGGAGGGTCGCGCTCTGATGAAGGGCGATCGCGTAGTACGCATCGATCGCCGTCTCGTTCTCATCGAAACCGGCGCCGGGCTCGTCGCTCAGGTCGGACCAGGTGCAGTACACACCGATCTCGTCATTCTCGCGCGATGTGAACGGCGCGTGCATCACACACCCAAGACCGATGTGATGCTCGACCTCGGAGATGTCCGGATCGCTCCAGCCATATTGCAGTCCGAGTTCGACAGAACGTTCACTGTCCGTGTCACGCCAGAGGGTCTGGTGAATTGTTGCGAAGAGCCCGCTCGCGTCGTCTTCGGTGCCGCCGTCGAACCGAACGAAGGTGCCTGTGTGGTGCCACCCACCGAGCGCGAGACCGCCGCCGTGGTGATGATCCCAATCAATATCGACCTGCGCGATGTGGAACCAGTCGTTTGAGCGATCGTCATCGAAGAAACTGCTCGGGCCTCGGCTTCCCGTCAGGACCCCGTCCGCTGCCAGCGCGCCGTCGTACAGCCCGTACCCGAGCGTGACGGCATCTGTCGGCGACCAGAACAGGTTCACCGAGAACGACGGGTCGGGGAATGTCGGGAGCGCGAAGATCGTCGGCGAGAACCCCGCGGAGGAGTTCGAAAACCCATCGAGCATGTCGAGGGCGTCGAACTCGGAGTTCGCGTCGACCTTACCGAGCTTGATCCGCAGGTTCGCGTCCTCCAACTCGTGCTCGATCCAGAGCTCGTAAATCGCGGTGAGCGATCGATCGATCTCGATGTTGGAAAGCCCCTGCAGATCGCCTGCGTCGGCGCTTCCACCGTCATCACCGGGCTCTGCGTGGAGCAGTTGAGCGAACACTTGTGTTCGCTCAAGCCCGAAGATTGCCTCCAGATCGTGCGCCGCGTCAATCGTCAGCAGTTGCCGAACACCGCCGTTCGAGCGAACGCCACCCGAAACGACACCGGTGTATTCACCGATCCATTCGCCGGCAATCTCGACGCCTTCGGGCGTGTGATCGCTCAGGAGGGACCACGAATCGTCGTCTGAGGCGTGGGCCTGCGAAGCCATGATCGTGATGAAGAGCAAGAGTACGTTTGCGGTATTATTTGTAGCCATGGCTACAAATTAGACGCACAAAGTAGCTCTGGCTACATGTGCCTCAAAATATTTCTCGCACAAGCCCGTTTGCTGCCCAGATCAGCTCTCGTCGCGGTCGTAAACGTCGCCCTTGGGCACGTAGATGAACTCGTAACGCTGCGTCCAAGTCTTGCCGCCGTCGTCGCTGATGAAGCCGGTCTGGAGCACCCGCCCGCCATCGACTGGGCGCACGTGCATCCGTGTCTGCTGCGGTTCGGCACCCGGGCGGACGTTCTCGCCCTCGAACATCAACCCCTCGACCGAGTCGTCGTTGCACTCGGCCGTGATGAACAGGCGCGCCCCAGAGATGTCCACCCAGGTCTGCTCCCAGCGGTTGGTCTCGCGGTTGTAGACGTTCCAGCTCTCGCCGGCGAACTGCCCGCCTGTTGAGGTCCACGACTCGTGGATGACCTTGTTGCCCACGCGGAAGCTCAGCGTGTTGGTGCCGCCCAGGTTGCCGTTCTGCGTGTTGTAGCAGTCCCACTCGCCGACCCAGAAGTGAAGGGCGGTCTCTGCCTCGCTGAGCGACTTGATCGATTTGAGCATCGACGCCCATCGCTCGTCCTTGCGCAGCGAGGTGAGGTCCGGATCGTTCTTGAACTGATTGATGTCGCGCACGCCGAGATCAATCGCGATTCGCAGCGTCTCGAAGGCGTCGTCGGTCTCGCCCTTCAGCGCGTAGGCGCACCCGAGGTTGTAGCTCGCGGGCCCGGCGACCTGCGGCATCTTGGCGGCCTTCTTGTGCTGGAGGATCGCGTTGTCCAGGTCGCCCGAGGCGTGCAGCGCATATCCCAGCAGGAACTGGGCGTTGGCGTTGGTGGGTTGCTCTTTGGTGATGGCGCGGTAGGCCGCGATGGCGCTGTCCCAGTCCTGCTGCTGCAGGTGCGCTTGGGCCTCCTGCATTGTTGGCGTGTCGAGGTGCAAGGATGCGCCGGCGATCGATCCGGTCGCAGCGAGGATGGAAGCGGCGATGATCGCGCGGTAGCGGTTGCGTGTGCGTGTGTGCATGCGGGTCTCCTGCTCTTGGTGAGAGGTATTCAGATATACCCTCAGTCCTGAGCAGAGGTTCCATCAACCTCATAGATGCGCCAGGCTGCGCCGCATTCCGGGCAGACCGTGCACCCGTCCTCCTCCGTCCACTCGCCGAGCGGGTACCAGCACCCCCCACAATGAGGCGGGGTCTGGCGCAGCACGGCACAGAGTTCACGGTACCGACGATCACCCTTGCGCCATGTCCACCAGAGCACGATGAGGAACCCGATGACACTGCACAGCAGCGTGATGGCAATCGCGACCCAGTTCCAGTCACCGAAGAAATCCCGCAGGATCATCGCGTACAACATCGCACCGCTGACAACACCCAGGATCACATGCCACGTCAGCATCAGAAGAACATCGTGCCGCGAATCCGGGCGGAACTCCAGCGTGTTCAGCTCACGGAGTGCGAGCACGCAGGCTACTCGCGGATTCTTCATGGTCAGCTTGGCGCGCTGCCCCCAGTCAAGCTGAAAACTCCGTCGATGGCGCCACTCGCCCTC
Source organism: Phycisphaerales bacterium (assembly GCA_017642965.1). Classification (GTDB taxonomy): domain Bacteria; phylum Planctomycetota; class Phycisphaerae; order Phycisphaerales; family UBA1924; genus UBA1924. The sequence continues at coordinate 46,585 of JAEPOJ010000012.1, read as the reverse complement.
CGGGTCGGGCCGCAGCTGCACATCCTCCCCACGGCTATCGAGCATCCATCGCTCGGCTCCCAAACCCATCACGGCATCCTCCACGCTGCGCCGCACTCAGGGCAGACAGTGCAGCCGTCGGAATCAGGCTGCAAGCTGTTGATTCGGTATCCACAGGAAGCGCATAACCCGGCATGGGTCATCGCCTCGATCGCGTATCTCGGGCTGTGCCAACCATTACGGGCTAACTCAATACCGAAAATCGTACCTGGAACAAAGAACAGCAAACCGTACAGCGTGAGCCCTGAGAGCGACCACAACGGAATATCTAGCAACATGGGGAAGAACAACTTTGCGACAAGCCACCACAAGAAAACGATCAGCGTGCCGCCAAGCAGCAACCCTTGGTAGAATGGCGTCGTCTGGCCTGGCAAGACGAGTTGCTCACGAGAAAGCCCGGACGCGGCGATTGCATCACGCACATCGCACGCCTCCCACTTGCGCCCCCGCGCGTCTGTCAGCTTCTGCCACCTGAACATCACGACTACCATTCCTCCGCATGGCACCCAACGGAGGATCCTATGTCACTCAAAGACTACCGCACGCTCGGCCACTCCGGGCTCCGCGTTTCGCCCTTTTGCCTCGGGACCATGACCTTCGGGGACGACTGGGGCGTGGTCGGGACGAACATCGAGGAATCGCTCGATGTGCTCGGCGCGTACCTCGATCGTGGGGGCAACTTCCTTGATACCGCCAACGCGTACACCAAGGGGCACTCCGAGAAGATCATCGGGGACTACTTCAAAGACAACCCATCGAGTCGCGATCGCACCGTCATCGCGACCAAGTTCTGCGGCAACATGCACCCGGGCGACCCCAACGGCGGCGGCGCGGGGCGCAAAGCGATCATCCATCAGGTCCAGGATTCGCTGCGGCGCCTCCAGACGGACTACATCGACCTGCTCTGGGTCCACTTCTGGGATCGGCACACGCCGTTGATCGAGACGATGTCCACGCTCAACGATCTCGTGCGATCGGGCAAGGTGCGCTACATCGGGTTCTCGGATCACCCCGCGTGGGTCTGCACCGAAGCGATCAGCATCGCGAAGCAGCACGGGTGGGAATCGTTGATCGCGCTGCAGATCGAGTACTCGCTCTTGCAGCGCACGCCGGAGGACGAGTTGCTCCCGATGGCTAAGTACCAGGGTCTCGGTGTGACACCGTGGTCCCCGTTGCGGGGTGGGGTGTTGTCGGGCAAATACACCCGCGACGGTCGTCCTTCACCCGAGGAGACACGCGCCGCGGTGGACTCGCCCTACCTCAACGAGCGGACCTACACATTGCTCGACGAGATGGTTGAAGTCGCCAAGGAACACAACGCGACCCCGGCGCAGGTGGCGCTCAACTGGGTGCAGGGCAATGATGCCGTCACTTCCACAATCATCGGTGCCAAACGACTCTCGCAGCTTGAGGACAACCTCGGGGCGCTGGAGTTTGAGCTCAGCGACGAGCAGCGGGCGCGTCTGGAAGAGAAGTGCACCTACGACAAGCATTTCCCCCACAACTTCCTTGATCGCATCACCCCTGCGATCCAGAACGGGACGAGCATCAACGGCGTGCCAAGCGAGCCCTGGGGCCTGAGCCCCAAGGATGACTCGGAACGCTACTGAGTTGACTGTCTCCGGTGCGTGCGTCAATCCACCCAGAGTGGGTGCGTTTTATGTATGCTTGTGCTGTCTGTAACGGCCAGGAAAGATGCTTCACACAGACATCCATGCAGTTCGGTGTGCCGTTGGGCCTGGATTTTCGATGATGGGTGCATGAATCGCCCACTCGCTTTCTCGTTGACAACCGCCCTGATCCTTTCGCTGGCAGGCTGCGCAAGCAGCAGTAACCGCCAATCCTTCGAGTCCGATAGCTATGCGCCGAAGGAACAGCGGTCCTCAGCGAAACCCGTGATCGCGGCTTCTCCGACGGACGACAGCGAGTTCGTGCTCGGGAGCACATTCGATCACGAAGCTGTGCCTGCGTACGACACGCCGGTCTCCTCGCTTAGCGTGGAGGAGATCCGCGAAGAGCTCGAAGCGATGTATGAGCACGACCGAGAGCTGGTGCGTGCGTCGTACGCGGATGAACAGGACCCGGAAGCGATCCGGACCGTGCAGGCTATCGATCAAGCCCACGCTGAACGCCTGAAGGAAATCGTGGATCAGATCGGGTGGCCAACACGGGATCTCGTCGGGCTCAAGGCGACTCAGGCCGCGTACATGGTGATCCAGCACGCAGGGCATGACGTCGACTTTCAGAACAGCTGCCTCACGATGATGGTGGATCTCGTGAAGCAGGGCGAGCTGCCTGCCTCGTATGTGGCGCTGCTGACTGACCGCATCCGCGTGTTCTCAGATCAGCCGCAGGTCTTTGGCACGCAGATGAAGATGTCCCGCAATGACCTCGGCGTCATGATCCCTGTACCGACAGTCCCGATCGAAGACCCCACGAACCTCAACGATCGCCGGGCATTGATGGGCATGGTCCCGCACGAGCAGTTTGTCGAAGCGATCCAGATCGCATACCAGGCCTCGGTGAGCGAGCCAAACTCCGCGTTCGCGAGCGTCGGCACTGATTCTGAGTGAACTCACTCATGACGCAAACGCAGTAACAGCAGTCGCTTAGCAGACCGATAACCACTGAGACCCGGAATCCGGATTTCATGGAACTTCATCACCCGTGGGTGCCGTATATTGGGGTGCCCATTCGGGTGATTTTGTTCGTGTATCAGGTCGTTCTGACCGAACCAGAAACTCGACAAACTGACCGTGTGATCCTGTTCGGACGAGGGGTCTCCTTCGCATCACACGCCAATTGCTGACGCATATCGCGTACAAGAGGTCTCAACACATGCTCACCGCCAGCATCGCAACGCTACTCACACTCACCGGCACAACCCTGCTGGGTCCTACGACTTCCCCAGGAGCCATCGGCGAGAACGAGGGGATCATCAACGATCGCTTCATCGTCATCTCAGATACCGAAATCATCGCGGACGGCGTGACGTACGACTCATGGGAAGCGCTCGCGGCATCGGGATACCACCAGTTTGAGGACACCCGATGCAAGACGGTCAGCTTCGACTTCGGCGATGATGTCGCCCGCGGCACACCGAGCGATTGCAGTTTCTCTCGCACACGCATAGAGCCGGAGTACGACCCCAGCGTTGAGAAGTACCGTATCCCTGTTGTCGTGCACATCATCCAGCGCACGAACGGCACCGGCAATGTTCCGGACTCTCGTGTGTACTCACAGATCGAGATCCTCAATGAGGACTTCCTGGCGATTGCCGGCACCAACGGTGCGCCGGGCACCGACGTGCAGATCGAGTTCTACCTCGCGACCGAGGATCCGAACGGGAACCCCACCACCGGCATCACCCGCTCGACCAACAACACCTGGTACAACGATGGCGGTGCGTACTACAACACGCTCGCGTGGGATACCAACCGATACCTCAATATCTACACCAACAACGGCGGCGGCGCCCTCGGGTACGTGCCGACCCTGCCCCAGGGCGGCATCGCGGGATCGAACTCGGACCGGGTCGTGATCCTTCACTCGACCTTCGGCCGCAACGCGCCGTACGCACCGTTCAACCTCGGGCGCACGGTCACCCATGAGGTCGGGCACTACCTCGGGCTCGACCACACCTTCGCGGGCGGCTGCGGGAACACCTACACGTCGGGCGATCTGATCGTGGACACCAACCCGGAGAGCTCCCCCACCTACGGCTGCCCGGGCAGCCGCACTTCATGCGGCTCGCAGGCCCCGATCCACAACTACATGGATTACTCCGATGACCGCTGCATGAACCAGTTCACCCCGGAGCAGGCAAACAGGATGCGCTGCTCGCTCATCAACTACCGTCCGAACCTCTACACCGTCGCTGGCCCCTCCGGCTGCACCGATGCTGACCTGGCCGAGCCGTACGGGACACTTAACTTCTTCGATGTCTCGGCCTATCTCGCGGCGTTCAACGCTCAGGACCCATCGGCCGACTTCGATAACAACGGCAGCTTCGATTTCTTCGATGTGTCGCTCTTCCTCGGGCTCTACAACGTCGGTTGTCCCTGACCTGAGCTGACCATCGCTCAATCGCCATTCGTCAACGCCCCCCGAGCCGTGTGCTCCGGGGGGCGTTTTTTCATCTGCGTGGATGGCTCATTCCTGGTGGTTGACCCCGCCAAGCTTGCGTATACTCTTTGCCCACGATCCGCGAACTGCGGGTTATCGGCCACCTTAGCTCAGTTGGTAGAGCGAAGCTTTCGTAAAGCTTAGGTCGCGAGTTCGAGTCTCGCAGGTGGCTCTTTTCACGGTGTCGACCCGGTTCACTCAGATCTGTGCGTCCGCCGCGGATATCCCCCACATCCCGCCAGTTTCACTTGAATCATGCCATGATTCGCCCGATTGGGTGAAGGACGAACTTAACTGTTACTACCTGTCCTTCGGCCGATCGCGAGGTGCCCCATCGTCCTCGAATTTGAAAACTCGGTCCTCCTGATTGAGGACGATGACCATCACTCGGATCTGATCACACGCACGCTCAAGCGCGCGATGCCGGACCCCGACACGGAGATCCTGCATATTTCAGACGGCGAGGCGGCGGTTCAGTTCCTGAGCTGCGAGCGGGAGACGATCCCGAAGCTGATCGTTCTGGATCTGAAACTCCCAAAGCTGAACGGGCACGAGGTGCTCAAGATGATCAAGTCTTCGGAGCGGCTGCGCGTGGTGCCGGTGGTGATCCTCACCACCTCACTCTCCGATACAGATCGGCACGAAGCGCTAGCCCTTCAGGCCAACAGCGTCCTCACGAAATCAGTCAACTTCAAGGAGTTCCAGACCATGCTCACCGACATGGTGAAGTACTGGCTCCGCTGGAATCGCGGTTACTGACACCGAGACCGGCTTAGTAGCGATGCAGATCAACTCCGACGACATCCGGACAAAGCTCGAGCGTGCCACGCGCCTGCACCTAGTTCACTGGCAGGTTGTCATCGGTTCGCTGCTGCTGACACTCTTCGCATGGCATATGACGAAGAAGCAGGTCGATGACCGGATCCAGAAGCAGTTCGATCGTGAGTCAGCACAGGTCGTGGAACTTATCCAGGAACGGATGCAGAAGTACGAGGATGCGCTCTGGGCGGGAGTTGCGCTGTACGAGACACTGGACGGCGATGTTTCCCACGAACAGTGGGCTGAATATGCGCACAGCATCTCCATCGAGGAGAAATACCCCGGGATCAATGGCATCGGTGTAATCAAGGCGGTCGAGCCGGCGAAGCTCGAAGCGTTCGCGGAGTACCAGCAGTTCAGCCGACCCGGCTTCAAGATTTATCCCGAGCACGACCGCCCCATGGCGTACCCGATCACCTACATCGAGCCGGTGGAATCGAACAGGCAGGCGGTCGGGCTCGATATCGCCCACGAAGCAAACAGATACACCGCGGCCGAGAAGGCCCGTAACAGCGGCACGGCTCAGATCACCGGCCCGATTGTCCTCGTTCAGGATTCGAACAAGACGCCGGGGTTTCTCTTCTACGCGCCGTACTACCGCAACTACGGGCACAGGCACTCCAAGCAGGGCGAGGCCGAGTTGCAGGCGCTTGTATACGCTCCGTTCGTTGTGAGAAACCTCATGGCGGGCGTCCTCGCGCAGGAGAGTCGCCATGTCAATATCGAGCTCAGCGATGCTGGCCAGGTGCTGTATACAGAGTTGAACACGCAGAACGCAGACTACGACCCGAAGCCGTACCACGCTCAGAACTTCCTTGTGAATGTGTACGGGAGAGACTGGGTCTTCGCGATCGAGTCCGGATTATCCTTTCGTGCGGCGCAAGCCACCTCCAAGCCGCTGGTGATCCTCTTCGGGGGACTCGTAATCGATAGCATGATCTTTACACTGTTCCTGCTGCTTGCTCGCGCCAATCGTCAGGCACTCCATTTCGCTGAAATCGCGAACAATGAACTGCAAAGCAAAAACTCGGAGCTAGAGCAGTACGTGTACACCGCATCCCACGACCTCAAATCACCGCTCTTCTCAATCCAGGGTTTCGCGAACCTGCTCCGCGATGAGCTGGAAGAAGGCGAGACTCAGAATCTGGGTGAGTACGCCGATTGCATCATCATCGGCACCGAGCGGATGCGAACCAACATCGAGGTGCTCCTCGAGCTCAGCCGGATCGGCCGATCTGAGGATGATTTCCAGCGGGTCTCCTGCTCGCAGTTGCTCTCGGAGACAATCTCGGAACTCGATGATCAGATCGACAACGCGGGTGCAACGATCTGCACACACGGTGACATTCCGGAGATCAGCGCGGATCCTGTACGCGTCCGTCAGATCTTTGAGAACCTGATCGTCAATGCACTGAAGTATGCACTATCGGAAGAGAATCTCCAGATCGACATCGAGTTCAGGGACCTTGGTTCCCGGGTCCAGTTGCGCTTCGGTGACAACGGACCGGGCATCCCCGAGGAATACCGCGAACGGATCTTTGAGCTTTTTCAGCGTCTCGATACGACTGTGCAGGGTACTGGCGTCGGGCTGTCGATCGTACGGCGCGTGGTGGAGATCCATGATGGCAGCATCTGGATCGAGCAGAGTCCGCAAGGCGGCGCGATGTTCTGCATCGAGCTGCCCAAGGAGCGTGCGGTCTCGCATGCTCGCACGGCATGATCAGGTAAGCAATGCCTCGATCACCTCTCCAGGGTCCGGCAGCGGATCCCGGTCTTTGAAAGAGCTCATCCCTGCGTACAGCTCAGCCGCCGCCGAATGAAAGCCACTCGGCAGGCCCGCGTGCTCGAGGGTTTGTGCGATCTCGCGCATCTCCCCCTCGTACCGCCACGCCTTGCGGGTGACCCTGCACAATCGGGCGTAGCGATCAGCAGTGCTCCCAGCAGCGTCCTCATCCCATTGATTCCTGAGTTCATCGTCAACACCAAGCGCGTGCGCGGCAGCGATGATGGCGCAGAGCATCGCGGTCGACCCCTTGGTGAATGCCGCGTAGCACATCTTCAGCGCAGAAGCACGATCAACCTGATCACCGATCACCCGAGTCGCCAGCATGCCGTCGCGAAAACACGCGGGTACGCGTTCCGCGTGTGGGCCAGAGAGATACATAATCGTTTCATCGGGCGTCCAAGCGGGGCCGCCGATCACACTCCCATCAACATAATGAGCACCTGCAGCGTGTACTCGCCCTGCGATAGCACGAGCTCGCATCGGAGAGATTGCGTTGGCATCGATATAGACACCGCTGTACCCGCAGCTGAGCACAGCATCCGCGACGTCGTCCGCGGCCGCAGGTGGGCAGATGCTGACGATCATCTCGCAGACGTCACACATCGCCGAAATCGTACCGAGCTCGGTCAAGCCGTGTTCTGCTGCACGCTTGCGTGTGGCACCGCTCCGCCCATCCGCGCACCAATACGCCTCCATGCCGCTGGCGATCGCGCTCGCGGCAAGGGAAACACCCATCTCGCCAGGGTGAAGAAATCCGATCTTCGTTGCATCTGTCATCACGACAGGATACCAGACCGCTCAGTCCTGGGTGATATCGCACTGCATAGTGAGACACCACGGCGTGGCCGGGTACTCGATCTCGCTTCGATACCCACGGTACGAGGCAAGCTCGCCCCAACCCGCACGTTCCATCGCGTGTTCGAGCAGGCGTGCGTAGTCACCATAGCGGCTCGTGTGCACGATTGGCGGCGTGCCTAAGCCGGCGGCCTCTTCTGGGCCCGCGATCGGCCGGTCGTGCGACTTGCCGATCCCAACCCCGGGGCGGTCTTCGAGCAGCCCGAAGATCGAGTAGCGGAAGTCCCCGAAGTTCCGAAGGTCCTCGTGCACGAAAATGTCAAACATCACCCACTCGACGGGCGTTCGCAGCACCAGCTCGTATCGTCCGAACGTGTTCTCCGGTGACCAGTTGCGTGGGATCGCGCCGCTGTACAGCTCACCAGTCACGCAGGTCAGTGCGCCGTGCTTGCCCACCGGGCCCGGAGCGATCTCGTCGTAGATGACCCCGTTGTTTCCTTTGAACTGCTGAATCTCAGGGAGTGGATGAGTGCAGAACTCCGGGATCACCGGGAGCGAGCCGTTCGTTGCTGCCTCGGGGCAAACCGGGGAACGCTCGAAATCGTTGTCCGTTGTGGATTCGGTATCCGAGGTCCAGAGGCGACGGATGATCCACGGCACGTCCGCACGGAGGCGTTCAAAGTCAATAAATCCGGAAATCTGAAGCACATCCACACGATCCGGGTGCTGTTCCGATGGCTTGAGACACAGCGTCAGCATCTGCACTTTCGCGCGAACGCCCCAGATCGCAGATGCGGACTGGTAGAAGGATTTCCGTTCTTCAAGCTCGATCCGCTCATCACGCCCGCCGGCGGCGAGCATGGCCTCGAACGAGCGCCGATCACCCGCACGCTGGCGCACGAAATCCCTGAATGCCCGATCTGCATCGCGAACCGCATTGATTCGATCCTCTGTGACGCCTTTCGCTGCGGCTGCCTTGAGCACGATCTCGATCCCCCCCGTGCCGGGGATGTGCTTGACCGCCTTGACGAGATCCTTGGACTCTGAGAAGCGAGACATCTTCCAGGCGAGTGTCTTGTCAACGCCCAGGTACCGTCCCACTTCTGTCGGGCGAGCACCGCCAAGCCCCGCACCAGTAAGCAGTTCCGAGACTGCTGCCTGTGCCCTGCGGACACAGACAACCGCTTCGTTTGAGAAGTTCGGCTCGCCGGGCTTCTGCGTTTCTCGCACCATGAAGGGCATTGTAACGCGATGAGGGCGGATACGGGGGCCAATCCAGAAATCTCACACAAATTCTTTCAATATTTCTCTAGAGAATATTGACGCGCCCATCCCTCCTCGTGTACGCTGCTGACATCAGCACCGGCCAAACCCACGATTGGCCTTCTCAGAACAGAAATGATCACAAGGAGAATGAGATCATGAAGCACCTCACAACCACACTGCTGCTCGCGGCCATCGCTGGCAGTGCTGCCGCAGACACGGTCTCCACTCAGACCAAGTTCAGCATCGACGGATTCTTCGGCGGCAACATCGCGTTCGATCGATTCGACGACATGGGCGGCACGCGTGAGCTCACCGGCGTGTCGTTCTCGTACGACCAGACCATGGAGTTCGATCTCACGATCGAGTCCAACGGGTACACCGCACTGAACGCGGGCGATTGGCTCCTCGATGCCGGGTACTACACCATCCACCAGCTGGGCACGCTCGATGGGCGGGGCGGAGATGGTGGCCCTTCGATCCCCGCGATTGGCGCGGGTGGGCTCTTTGAGATCGGGATTACCGGTGACCTCGGAGCGTCCGACGGGTACAACCAGAGCGGCGTTGATACGCAGTATACGACTGTTTCTGAGGCGTTCACCTTCAACCAGATGTTTGACAACAGCGATGACTTCGGCCAGAGCATCCTGGACGTGGTCAGCGGCGGAGGACAGCTCATCACCTTTATGGGTGGCATCTCGGAGCTCCTCTTCGAATGGGTGAATGATCCGAACTGGGTAGTTGATCCGAACAACCCGCCAGACGGCCCGTTCGATGGCCCGTTCATTGACCCGTACTACGGGATCTTCGTGAACTTCGACCGCATCGCCCACTACGGCACGCTCACCGTCACGTACGAGTACAATACGGTTCCTGCTCCATCGGGGCTGCTCGCGCTCGGTGGGATGGGACTGCTTGCAGCACGGCGTCGACGCTGAACACCATCCGATACCCCCTCTTTCGGATGAAAAAACACCCGGGTCAAACCCGGGTGTTTCTTTGCAATGTGGGGATGGGGATCAGCCCTGAGGTGGGATCGCGAGCAGCGGCACGCGCGAGCGATCGGAGACGACCACGCCGCCTGGTGGCTCAACAGTAACGGCGAATGCAACGCCTTGCTTCACCATGAGCTTGGGATCGATCGGGATGACGACCTCCCCATCTTCGTTGATGTCGAACACGCCGCCGTCGATCGGACGCTGGGTCAGCAACCCTCCGAACGCGTCGCCGTGCTGAGGCAGTTCGCCGAGCGGGCGGGAGGCGTCGAAGATCCAGAGCTGATACTGGAACTCGGTCGGGTCGTTGACCTCGAGCCCGCCGATGGTCATGTATCCCTCGTCGGTGGCCTCGTCCCAGATCAGCTCCCCGGTGACCTGACCGACAACCGCGGGGTCACCGGTCGGGGTCCACGCGTACCGGAGGAGGTCTTCGTCGTTGGCATGAGCCTCAAGCAAGGCATCACGCTTCTCAGCCGCGGTCAACGCGGGTGCTTGCTGGGGTGCCTGCGGTGCGGGCTGGAGCAGTACACCGGCGGTCACCGCGAGCGAAGCCGCCGCAACGAGCCACGGGAACCAAGCTCCGCGTGGCGAGTGCATCTGCGGGCTGCCAGCGACATCGGTATGGTCACTCGTGAGGCGGAGCTCTGGCTGAGCGGCGGCTGGCTTGGAGGATCCGGGCGAAGGGATCGCAGCGAATAGCCGTTCTTGAAGACCGGCAGGCATGTCAATGGGGTCCGTTTCGGCGTATGCGATGTCGAGTTCCGCGGCCACCGCCTCGAATGCCTGGCGAGCGCTCTTGTCGGGATCGAGATGTTCCAGCTCTTGCTGATCGCCGTGATCCTGCAGACCCATCGCATAATCGGCGCTCAGGTCGATCAGTCGTTCGCTGAGTTCTCGGTTGCGGTGATCACTCATGGTGTCACCCCCTTCGAATCAGCAGAGAGCTGCGGGTTGAGCAGTGTACGAACCTCGTCGAGCCCTCGACGCAGATGCGCTTTTACGGTGCCCAGAGGCATGCCGGTCGATTCAGCGATCTGTGAATGCGAGAGCCCGTGGACCACCGCGAGTTCGATTGTCTGGCGACGCTCAGGTCGCAGCGATCTGAGGACACGCATAACACGCTTGGCGTTGGGCGTCGTGTCGAAACGCTCAATATCCTCGTTTTCGGAGCACGCGATCCGAGCGTTCGGCGCGTCGAGGGTCACCTGCGTTGGCGAGCGTCCGATGCGTCGGATCTGGTCGATGATGCGTCTTCTTGTGATCATGGCAACAAAGGTGTCCTCGGACCCGATGCTGGGGTCATATCGGTGAGCACTTTTCCATATGTCCGCGAAGATCTCTTGCACGAGATCCTCTGCGTCGTTCTGCGAACTGATCTTGCGGCGGACGAGCGACCAGACGAGGCCTGAGTAACGCTTGATCAGCGTTCTCATTGCTTCCTGGTCTCCGTTCGCCACCTCAGTGAGCAGCGGTGTGTGATCGTTGCCCGACATCACTTGAGTTGCACCCCTTGTCCGGTCCCACCGGTGCCGATCTGGCACACCTCGCATTGGGACAGCTGCCTGAATCATAGCTTCATCCAATCGTTCCTGCTTGGTAACCGACTTCGATCGACGAATCGATGCGGATGCACCCCTATCTCGCAGAAATTTTCTTCACGGATTCTCGCATCGAGCGATTCGGCCACCCCGAAAGCAACCGCAACCTCGCGGCGAGGTCCGGACCGCATCAGGTAGTGTCTGCCAGATGTGAACAAGCCGTGCATTCCACAACCTAGTCAGGAATCTACACAAAGGAGACCTCACCATGAACACCAAAGCACTCACCGTTCTCACCGGCACCATCCTCAGCGCCTCCGTCGCGTTCGCGAACGCCGGCCCTTGCAACTCAAACAGCTCCAGTCGCACGGACGCCATGATGACCAAGGCAAGCTACACGGCGAAGAAGGACATCGTTGACACCGCGGTCAACGCCGGAAACTTCACGATCCTTGCGAAGGCACTGACCGAAGCCCAGCTCGTGGGCGCCCTCAAGGGCGACGGACCGTTCACCGTCTTCGCACCTACTGACGAAGCGTTCAAGAAGCTGCCCAAGGGCACGCTCGAAACACTTCTCAAGCCCGAGAACCGAGACATGCTTGTCGGCATCCTCACGTACCACGTTGTCCCCGGTGAGTTTGACGCCGGAAAGGTACTGAGTTCCAAGACCCTCACCACGCTCAACGGGCAGCGTGCGGATATCGCTGATGGCGACATCGACAATGCGACGATCGTCAAGACCGACATCGAGTGCACCAACGGGATCATCCATGTCATCGACGAAGTAATCCTCCCCGAGAGCGATTCGATCCTCGAGGTCGCGACATCTGCCGGTTCGTTCAACACCCTCGCTGCGGCACTCGAAGCAGCGGATCTCATCGACGCGCTGAGTGGCGAGGGTCCGTTCACTGTGTTCGCACCCACCGACGAGGCGTTCGCAGCGCTCCCTGAGGGCACCGTCGAGAACCTCCTCAAGCCGGAAAACAAGGACAAGCTCCGTTCGATCCTGCTCTACCACGTTGTTGAAGGGCGCGTGTTTGCAGACCAGGCCATCAAGGCCGGCGAGGCCGAAACGCTTCAGGGTGGTGATGTGAAGATCACTAAGTCCTGGGGCAACGTCAAGATCAACGACGCCAAGGTTGTCAATCCTGATATCGAAGCAAGCAACGGCGTCATCCACGTCATCGATCGCGTGATTCTCCCGAGCAACTGATCCGCGATCAACCAGACCCCTGTGTGTGGGGAGTTGCCAGTGTCGGCGGCGTCCGTGTGGACGCCGTCGGCCTTTTTTGTGCTCAAATACGTCACCATTGAGAAACCGCGTCGGATTGACGCGGCTTGAGTGAGGACAGGTGGATACTCAGCCCTTGATTTTCTCAAACGCTTCGAGCGCGTCCTCGCGGGCTTTCTTGTGGTCGACCATCGGCTCGGGGTATTCGTCGCCGAGCGTCACACCCGCCGCGGAGAGTTCCATGGGCTTGGCTTCCCACGGCTCATGGATTGCGCCCTTATCGAGCTTGCTCAGCTCCGGGCACCATTCACGGACAAAATCCCCGTCGGGGTCGAACTTGGTGCCTTGGGAAACCGGATTGAAGACGCGGAAGTATGGTGCCGCGTCCGCGCCACACCCGGCGGTCCACTGCCAGCCCAGGGTGTTGCTTCCCAGATCTGCGTCGACGAGCGTGTCCCAGAACCACGCCATCCCTTCTTCCCACGAGATCCGCAGGTCCTTGCAGAGAAACGACGCGACGATCATGCGAGCGCGATTGGGCATCCACCCCTCCGCCCACAACTGACGCATCGCGGCGTCCACGACCGGGTAGCCGGTCTGCCCACGCTTCCACTTGTCGAACTGGGACGTGTTCTTGACCCAGGGGAATTCCTTGAAGTTCTCTCGGAGCGGCTCGTCGATGGTGCGAGGGAAGTGATTGATCAGGTGCTGGGCAAACTCGCGCCATCCGATCTCGCGGAGGTAGTGCTCCTTGCCCTTGACCTTACTCCACTGGGGATCCTGCGCGATTGTGTGCCAGATGCGGCGCACGGAGATCTCGCCAAAGTGAATATGAGGCGACATCGCGCTCCAACCCGGGATATCCAATCGGTTCCGATCCTCGTGGTACTCGCTCAGGCGATGCTCGACGAAAGCGGCGAATCGTCCGCGGGCGCCCTTCTCGCCGGGTGTCCAGCGTTTCTCCATCTGGGTGTACCACTCGATGTCGGGGAGTAACCCGAGCTCGTCGATTTCGAGCGATTTGGTGTGCTTGGCGGGAGGGATGAGTTTCTTGGGCGCATCGAGCGGCTCTTCGGGCGTGGCGGTTTTAAGGGCCATTTTCCAGAACGGTGAGAACACTTGGTACGGGTTCCCGTCCTTGGTCATGACCGAACCGATTTCCCAGAGGAGGTGCATCGGGAAACGCTCGGCCTCAATATCGTGCTTGCCGAGCTCGTATTCAACATGCTCCTCCCGTTCCTGCAAATCAGGTTCGATCGACTCGCAGAACATGACACTGTCCGCCCCCACCGCGTTTGCGACCTTGCGGAGTTCTTCCGCGGGATCGCCTTTTCGCACGATCAGTGGCGATCCCAAGGTGTCCAGACGCCCCTGGAGGGCTTCCAGACTGTGATGAGCCCACCATTTGGTGGCCCCACCCATCGCGGATGGTCCTGTATATTCTGGGTCGTATACGTATACCGGGACCACCGGTCCCCGATCAGCCGCAGCGATTAGTACTGGTTGATCGTCAACCCTGAGATTGTTCGCGTACCAGACGAGTGTCGTGCCCATGTGCATTCCCTGATTCTGGGGAGAAGAGAACGGATCTCTTCAGGACATCGAGAAGCAACGCCGCCCCGATGCATCGTCTATCGAAATACTCAGAAATCCACCATACAGGAGAGTCCTCATGAACACACGCATCATCACCATCGCCACGCTGCTCGCAGCCAGCGCATCTCTGCATGCCGATACAACACAGACCGGCCCCAACAGCTACACCGTCGACGAGGGTGTGACGTTCATCATCCTCAATCAGGCCGCCAGCCACTTCCTCATCAGCTGGAGCGACGATTCGGGCACGTTCACAGGCATCGTGGACCCAACGATCACACTCGTGAGTGGTGAAACCTATATCTTCGATAACGAAACCTTCAGTCATCCATTCCGCATGACCGACGACACCCTCCCTGTTTCAGGAACGGATGGCAACTACTCACGCGACACCTCAGACATCGCGGTGATCGATGCCGCCTCGCTCCAGCCCATCGCTGACTTCACGGCAGACCCGGAGCCCGTGGATGATCAGATCACATGGACGCCGGGCAATGATGATGCGGGCGAATATTACTACACCTGCCTGGTGTTGTCGCACGCGGCGATGACCGGCAAGATCATCGTTGAGGCGCCGGCGGCATGCCCCGCGGATCTGACGGGCGATGCGATGCTCGACTTCTTCGATGTCTCCGCGTTCCTCAGCGCCTTCAACGCCATGGATCCCGCGGCGGACTTCACAGACGATGGGATGTACAACTTCTTTGATGTCTCGGCATTCCTCAACGCGTTCAACATGGGCTGCCCCTGAACGGCGGCGACCGGAAGATGCCCCCTCAACCGCATTCAAGCACCCTCAGGGGTGCTTTTTACGTGCACCTGAATCAAGGAATGCAACCGAGAATCGCCCCTGTGCGTACCAAAGAATGTTTGGTACAATTGCCCAGCAAGGTACCACAGGGGAAACACTGTGCGAAGGTCTACCGTTGATGCGCCGGATCGCCATCAACCCCCGCCGGACCCACCGTTATGAGGCACACAAGGAACCTCAGCGTCGCACCACACACGCCCGATCCATCCCATCCTGACGGAGACTCGCCCATGAAACTCGTCCGCCGCGCTCGAACTATTTCATCCCTCGCATGCTCTCTCGTTGCCTGCGCGGGGCTCCCGCTGGTCGCGGTTTCGACCATTGCTATCTCGGACACCGCCGCGACCGCCCAGAGCTCGACCAGTTCGGACGACGCGGAGAGTCGCCGGGCGAAGCGTGAGACGCTGACCCTGCTCTCCAAGCCCGTGACTCTGGAGGTCGAGGATCAGCCTATCGCCGATCTATTCAGCTTTATCGCGGATGTCACCGGCGCGGAGATTGAACCGGTTTACATCAACGATGATCTGGACACCATCGGCATCGACCCCGAGACAGAGATCACGGTGAAGGTTAAGGAGATTCCAGCGCTCGTGGTCCTCGAAAGGATCCTGCTGCGTGCGCAGCGGACTGAAGCGTCTGGCGAGGAGTACACCTGGCAGTTCACGGACTACGGCTCGATCGAGTGCGGTCCAAAGTCTCGACTTAACGAGAACTCACGGGTTGAGCTCTACGACGTTTCTGACTTGCTCTACCTCGTGCCCAACTTCGACAACGCGCCGGAGTTTGACCTCCAGAGCGCGATCCAGCAGGGCGGTCAGGGCGGCGGAGGCGGCAGCACCAGCCCCTTCTCCGGAGGCAACCAGGACCCGCAGGACATCACCTCCTTCGCCGACCGGGCAGAGGCCCTCGAGCAGCTCATCATCTCCACCGTCGAACCCGATCAGTGGGTCGATCTCGGCGGTGACGGCGGATCGATCACCCTCTACAACCAGTCCTTCATCATCACCGCACCGGACTACATCCACCGCCAGATCGCTGGCTACGACTTTTGGCCGGCACGGCTCCAGCAGATCCGCAAGGTGAAGGGCCGTCAGCACGTCAAGATCCGCCCCAGCACCGACCCCTGAGCCGCAGACTCCTGACCCGAGTTCTTTCTCATACTCCATCCGAGCGGAACCACAACGCTCCTCTCTCAGCAGCCGACGCGCACCGTCGGCTGTGTTTTTTCACCCTGAGGCAACCCGCCGGCGATTGAGCGGGTACATTCTTGGGGTCTATGAGCACGATTCAGACACACATCGCGCACGATCGGGAATGCGACCATTGCGGGTACAACCTCAAGGGCTTGCAGCCCGGGGGCAAGTGCCCGGAGTGTGGGCGTCCGATCCGCCAGCGGTCCGCCAAGACCTCGGGCACCATCATGGACGAGGCCCCGATGCACTTCGTCAAGAAGCTGCGCTTCGGGTTTCTGCTCTCGAGCACAGGGATCGTGCTCACCGTGCTCTCGGTATTCACACCCAGGACGGTCGAGGTTGCCATCGATATCTTTGCCTCGCTCCTCTGGATCCTGGGCATCTATTTCATCACGCTTCCGAGGCCGAATCGAGAGAGCATCCGCAAGGACAGGGTGCTCGACAACGATCGCTTCCGTCTCATCGTGCGTCTTCTCAACATCACATGGCCCGCCGAGGCGTTGATCGGTGCCGCGATCTTCTCGCTCCAGAACTCGACGACCGGCGGCGGTGGCATCATGCTGGGCCTGCTCGCGGGCTTTGGCGCACTGATCAGCGTCGCCGCGTGGGTAAGCATGATCCCGACAAGCGTCTACCTCGCAGAGCTCGCCTACTGGACCTCAAACAACAACCTCGCGGACCGCCTGCGTGGGTGCGCCTGGATCTTGGCCGTGGTCGGCACGATCACCGCGCTGCTGACCGGGCTTGGTATTGCGCTGGGAAGCACCTCGCTGATATTCGTCGCAGCGTTTCCTTCGATCATCATCTTCTTCACGGTCATTGTCTACAACTTTACATTCCTCCAGATGACCCACGTGATGCACTGGGTCGTGAATAACCAGGACCACGCTTCCGGCTCGTTTGAGCGGAAGGAAGAGCGACGCAAGAAGGAAGAGCAGTACAAGGGGCGGATCGTCGATGACACGCCCTGCGACTACTGCGGCTTCAACCTCATCGGGCTCGAGCCCGGCAACCCGTGCCCCGAGTGCGGCACACTCATCTCGCACCCGACGATCCCGGCGATCAGGGATCCGGCCAAGGTCAAGCCCTACCACGACAACACCCCCATCGACCTCGACGAGCACGGCGAGAACAAGGGCGTGTTCTTCAACGAGCAGCTCGATGCGCGGGGCAAGCCCAAGGCGGGCGGAACGCCCTACGCACCGCAGACCGAGGTCCCCGACGACGGTGATATCCCTCTCTCACCCGATGACGAGGCGGACGACATCCCCAAGAAGACCATCCGCCATGACACGACCAAGGACGACGCCCTCAAACCCCGCTCATTTGATGACGATGCCTGAGCAAATCGCCCGATATAGTCGATCATGCCCGACACGACACCGATGATCGAGGACGACACATTGCACAACGAATGGACCACCACCATCGATGCGAAGGGCATCGCGGACTGGATCAATGAGCAGCACTCGCTGCTCCTGCTCACCCACGCCAAGCCCGACGGTGATGCGCTGGGATCCACTGTCGCACTCGCCCGGGCCATCAATCAGACCCGCAACTCATCCGGGGCCGCCTCGCTCGCCGAGTGCTGGTACGCCGCCCCGATGCCAGAGTGGTCCAAGACCATCATCGGCAACACCAAGGCCCGCGTGATCGAGGACAACCAGCCTGTCCCCGGCGCTTTCGATCCCGAGGGCGTGATCATTACCGACACCGGCTCGTGGACCCAGCTCGCACCCTTCGCCGAGTTCCTCAAGGGGCGGGCCGAGCAGACCACCATCATCGACCACCACCTCCAGGGCGACGGCGAGGTCGCGAGCCGACGCCTGCTCGATACAGAAGCCGCCGCCGTCGTCCAGCCCGTCGCGGACATCTGCTGCCACCTGCTGGGCGTGGACTGCCCGAGCAAGCTCCCGGTGGATATCGCCACGCCGCTCTACGTCGGGCTCGCGACCGACACCGGCTGGTTCAAGCACTCCAACGTCGATGGGCGCGTCATGCGCCTGGCCGGGCAACTGCTCGACGCGGGCGTGAACCAGTCGTCGCTCTTCGCCATGCTCTACCAGCGCGACCGTGCCACCCGATTCAAGCTCATGGCCCGTGCCCTCGAGTCCATGCAGCTCATCCACGACAAGCACGCCGCGATCATGTGCCTCAAGCTCGACGACTTCAAGGAGACCGGCGCCGCGCCAGGCGAGTCCGGCGGCTTTGTCGACATCCCCCAGTCCGTCGCGTCCATCCGCGTCGTCGCCATGCTCACCGAGCAGAAGGACAGCGACGGCGTCTTCACCAAGGTCTCGCTGCGCTCCAAGCCCGACGAGTGGGAAGGCAACCCGCCCGTTGATGTGAATCAGGTCTGCAACAGCCTCGGCGGCGGCGGGCACGCTCGTGCCGCGGGCGCCAAGATTCGCCTCCCGCTCGAGGAAGCGACGCTGAAGCTCATCGAAGCGCTGCCGTGATTACCAATACGAGCGAGCTGGCCCCTCCCCGCTGCACGCACTGCCTCTACAACACCATGGGCATGCGTGTCGGCGAGAACTGCCCGGAGTGCGGCACACAACTCGTTCGCCCGCAGCTCTCGGACACCGCGAGGACACTGATCCTCTTCTCGCAGATCTTCACCTGGTGCGGAATCGCCTTCTCACTGATGACAGGAGCGCTGATCGTGGTGGGCTTCCTCCCGTTCACGATCCCGCTGATGCTGCTCTTCCATCTCGTCGGCTTTGTCTGTGCCCTGATGGCACGCGATCGCCTGAAACGCGACCATTTCTACCAAGGCCGCCCCCGGAGGCAACTCCAGCTCGGCTACGCATCACCAATCATCCTGCTCGGCTTCTTCACGCTCTTCATCGGTGCGGATCTGCTCCTCGCGCTCGTCTATTCGCTCTAGCAGATCGGCGCATACCATCCCCCATGCCCAAACGCGACGACATCCGAGCCAAGATCGAGCAGGAGCTCAACGACCCCGGCTCACGCTCGGGCAAGGCGTACCGCGGCAAGCGAAAGCCCAAATCGAAGCCGCCGTATAACAAAAAATCCGGCCCGGCCCACGCCAACCCGAAGAAAGTCAAGCCCGGCGAGCGCCCGCAGATGGGCATCATGACCACCACCCTTTGGGAGTACCCCTCCCAGCACTACGACGATCACCTCGGGCGCAAGATGCAAGGGTCGAAGGACTACGCCGGGGCCTCGCCCTCGTGGGCGATCTGGCAGCTGCTGCAGCGCTACACCCGCAAGGGCGACACCGTCGTCGATCCGATGTGCGGCTCGGGCACCACGCTCGATGTCTGCAAGGACCTGCAACGCAAGGGCATCGGGTTTGATCTCCATCCGCAACGACCCGAGATCACCCTCGCCGACGCGCGCGAGATCCCCATGCCCGATGAGACGGCCGACTTCGTCTTCATTGACCCCCCCTACTCCACCCACATCGACTACTCCGACGACGAGCGATGCATCGGCAAGCTCGACTCGGGCGCCCCCATGCAGGACGACGACGTCATGATGGGGCACGCGTACTACGAAGCGATGGACCAGGTCATCTCCGAGATCGATCGCATCCTCAAGCCCGGGTCGTACATGGGGCTCTATGTCTCCGACTCATGGAAGAAGCACAAGGGCAAAAAGTCCGGCACCTTCATGCCCATCGGCTTCGAGCTCTTCGCGATCATGCGCGACTACTTCGAGCCCATCGACATCATCAGCGTCGTCCGCCACAACCAGAAGCTCCAACGCGGCAACTGGCATAAGGCCGCGGAAGAGCAGAACTTCTTTCTGCGTGGGTTCAACTACATGTTCATTATGAAGAAGCCCGAGTGAGCGGTATCCGGGGGGCCGTACTCGCCGTCTTCGGCGCAGTGCGGCGAAGCACAGCATACTCCCGACTGCGCCGCTGCGCGCCGAGTCGGGGCACCCACTCAAAGTAATCAATTAACTCAGTCCAGCCCAGGCCCGCTAATGCTCGTCCCGCCCCACGAACCGCCGGGCTCGTCACCCTTGTCGGGGTCATCGATCTGCACCCGGATCTCGTCGAGCATCGCGTGGAGCTTGGCGCGTTCGTCGGGGGACATTTCCTCTGCTGCGGCGAGCATGCCCTTGATCGTCAGCTGCTTGCGTTGGGTGGTGCCATCGGGGAGACGACGCACAGCCGCCCCCGCACGCTGACTCAGAAAATCGGGGGTGTCCTCGATCATGTCCGCCATCTTGCGAAGCATCTGGGCGGCCGTCTGCGCCGACACGCCGTGGCCGACACGGACGCGGACCGGCGCCAGCGAGCCCTGGTCTTCCAATCGGCGGATGATGGTGCCGGTGATGACATGCCCGTCCTCATCGACAGCAGGGTCGTCCTCACGATCGAGCGTCGAGGCATTGAGCCCCGACAGGTAGGCGGCCAGGTGATTCGTCTGGAGTTCTTCGTGGTGCATGTACATCTACTCTAGGGGCAAAAACGCCCGATCCCAAGCGGATATTCGGACAACTCACGATCAGGAGACGGTTTCGATCCACCCGCCGCCGAGCACGATCTCGGGATGATCGAAGTCGTACAACGCCAGCGCCTGCCCCGGCGTGACCGCCCGCTGTGGCACGTCAAACACGCACTCAAAGCACCCAACGCGTCCGGACGGCGTGTCCGGATCCTCACGATCGATAATGCGGACTCTCGCGGGCACTGGCGCGGAGTTATACCGGTGCTGCGCAAGCACGGGCTTCCAATCACGCAGTTCCGACTCATCGATGAGCCAGTTCGCCTCGTGCGCGACGCAGGACTGCGCCATCAGGTCCGTGTTGCTTCCGACCGTGACGGTGTTCGTCTCGGGGTCCTTGTCCACGACATAGATCGGCTCGCCCGCCGCGACACCCAATCCGCGCCGCTGCCCGATCGTGTACTTGTGCTGTCCGTCATGCTCGCCGAGCTGCTCGCCATGGAGGTTGACGATCTTGCCCTTCACCCGCAGTTCGGGTCGTCGGCGCTCCACCAGCCCCGCGTAGTCGTTGTCGGGCACGAAGCAGATCTCCTGCGAGTCGGGTTTGTCGAACACGGGCAGGTCGTGCTTCTCCGCGATCGCGCGGACCTCCGCCTTTGTCGCGTACTCGCCGATCGGCAGCAGCATCTCCGCGAGCCGATCGCGCGGCGCGCCAAACAACACATAACTCTGATCCTTCTTGTCGTCCAACCCACGCAGGAGCTTGGGCGATCCGTTGCTGCGATCGATCCGCGCGTAATGACCCGACGCGACATACCCCGCGCCGATCTGCTGGGCGTACTCGTGGAGCTTGCCGAACTTGAGCCAGTCGTTGCATCGCACGCACGGGTTGGGCGTGCGACCGCTCGCGTACGCATCGACGAAGTAGTCGATGATGCGTCCGAAGTCCTTCTTGAAGTTGCAGACGTACAGCGGGATCCCGAGCTTGGCCGCGACCTCACGTGCGTCCGCGGCGTCGCCCACGCTGCAGCACCCCTGGTGCCCGATCTTCACCTTGCTCGGGTCGCACGAGACGCCTGCGCTGTCGAAGGGCATCATCTCGTCGATCGTTTCGCCGGGCGATCCAAGACGCATGAAGCACCCCACCACCTCGTAGCCCTGCTCGAGCAAGAGCGCAGCAGCCGCGGACGAATCCACGCCCCCCGACATCGCGACGAGCACCTTCGCCCCCTTGGGCGGCATCCCGGAATGACCATTCGTGTTCTGCAAAGCGATTGATTCTAGACGCTTGCGCCCACGGATTCGCCCGTAAGCAGCGGCTCCACCATGGCCGCCACCCGCTTCACATCGCGAGAAAGCTGCCCGCTGAGCGTCTCCACCGAATCGAACTTCACCTGATCCCGCACCCAGCCGACCAGCCCCACCCGGATCGGCCAACCATACTCCGGCGTGTTCTGGGGCATGTCCATCGGAGACCCATCGCGATCGATGAGGTGCACCTCCGCCCGCCGATGGGTGCCCTGCACCGTCGGGCGTGCCCCAACGTTGACCGCCCCGCCGATCTGTCTACCGCACGGCATGGTGACGATCGCCGCGTAGACCCCGTCGCGGGGCAGCATTGAATCGGTCGCGACGTTGGCCGTGCGGAAGCCGATCGTACGCCCGAGCTGATCGCCCGCCACGACCTCGCCGACGAGTTCGTGCGGTCGCCCGAGCACGAATGCCGCGTCACGGACCCGCCCGTTGGCGAGCAGCCAGCGTGTGATCGTGGAGGATGCGATGACGACGGACTGATCGGTCAGGGCAATCTCGACCGGCCGAACGATTTCGACCTTCACGCCGCGCAGACCGGCCAGCTCCTTGAGCACGACGGGGGTGCCCGCACGACGCTTACCGAAGTGGAAATCGTGCCCCTCAACGATCAGACTGGGTTGATATTCGTCGATCAGCTCATCCACGAATGCCTGTGGGGACTTGCCAAGCAGCTCCGGGGTTGGCTTGAGTTCGATCACCTGATCGGCACCCATGCGCATCAGGCGGTCCGCCCGCTGGGCGTACGCCTCGATCGGCTCGGGCGCGTGATCCGGGTTCAGGTACGCCATCGGGTGCGGGTGGAATGCAAGGGCAATGACTTTCCCATCGGGTCCCACACGCGATCGACACCGATCGATCAATGCCCGGTGACCGAGGTGCACGCCGTCGAAGTTGCCGATCGTCAGCGCCACGCCGCCGTGCTTTGTCGGGTGCTCTGTCTGATTGTCTACCTGGTGGTCGCTGCTCTTCACGCACAAGTCTATCCCCTCCGGATCGGGGCCCCTGATCTGGCGTGAATCACCCGGTGAACCTACAATCCCGGACCGTCTCATGCCCAACCCCGGGCCCCCCACACCCCATTCAACGGAGTACCCGAATGGCGTTATTTGGTCGCAAAACGAAGTCCTCGTCCGCACAGGTTGCCACGCCCGCCAGCGTCGCGGCAGCCGCTCCTGCGACGAGGCCTCCCGTTGCGATCACATCGACGCCAGAGCGTGAAGAACACATCATGCAGATCGGCTCCACGATGCTCGACATCGCCAAGGACCACAAGGCCGGGCTGCTCTCCGCGAAGTTCTATCAGGACAAGCTCATGGACTGGTCCATGAAGGACCACAACTTCAAGGTCCAGCTGTTCCGCTTCGTCGACGCGTTCCCCACGCTCACCACACCCGAGATGGTCCACGACCACCTCGTCGACTACCTCACGCAGCCGGGCGTCAAGGCCCCGCCCTTCATGGACCTCGGGCTCAAGGCCGGCGGCGTGGCAAAGGGCATGATGGCCAAAACCATCTCGTCGCAGATCAAAAACATGGCCGGCAACTTCATCGCCGGCACCGACGCGTCCGACGCGCTGCCCATGCTCGCCAAGCTCTGGAAGAACGGCATCGCCTTTTCCGTTGACCTGCTCGGCGAAGCCTGCGTCTCCAACGCCGAGGCCGACATGTACCAGGCGAAGTACCTCGACCTCGTCGAGAACCTCGTCGGCGAGGCCTCCACCTGGAAGGAAAACGAACGCCTCGAACGCGATCACCTCGGCGTCGTCCCGCGGGTCAATGTCTCCATCAAGGTCACCTCGCTGTGCGCGAACTTCAACCCCATCGCGCCAGAGTCCGCCATCCGCGACTTCATGTCGCGAGCCACGCCTGTGCTTGAGGCCGCCAACCGCAACGGTGTGCTCATCAACTTCGACATGGAGCAGCACGAGCTCAAGGACCTCACCCTCGATACGTTCATGCACGCGTGCGAGAACGTCGAGTTCGAGGCGGGGCTCGCGATGCAGGCCTATCTCAAGTCCGGCGTCGACGACGCGAAGCGCATCGCCGAGTGGGCCAAGCGCACCGGCAAGGTCGTCACCGTCCGCCTCGTGAAGGGCGCGTACTGGGACTACGAGACCATCCACGCCGAGCAAGAGGGCTGGCCCTGCCCGGTCTGGAACGAGAAGTGGCAGACCGACCTCTGCTTTGAGCAGATGGTCGAGGTCTTCCTCGACGCCTGCCCTCGTGAGCCAGGAGAGGGCGGCATCAAGCTCGCGCTCGGATCTCACAACGTCCGCTCCATCGCCGCCGCGCTCGCGGGGCTCGAGAAACGCAACCTTCCCAAGAACGCCATCGAGCTCCAGATGCTCCACGGCATGGCCGACCAGCTCAAGCACGCGGCCGAGGATATGGGCCTCCGCGTCCGCGAGTATGTCCCGGTCGGCGAGATGATCCCCGGCATGGCCTACCTCGTCCGGCGACTCCTCGAGAACACATCGAACGAGTCATGGCTCAAAGCCGGCTTCTTGGACAACGCCGACACGAGCATCCTGCTCGCCAACCCCGAGACCAAGCACTCCGGCCAGCTCCCTGTCGACCTCTATGAGATCGCACACCAGCGCCACGCACTATCGCCCGGCATCCCCGAGGTTCGTAACGGACGACCGTTCTACACCGAACCGCTCCGCGATTTCGCCGAACAGGCGCAGCGGGAGGCGTTCGGTAAAGCGGTTCAATCCGCAAGCGTGCAGACCGTGGCCAATGACCACACGCCCGAGCAGGGGCTGGAGATGATCCGTAAGGCCCACGACGCCTTTCCCGCGTGGCGTGATTTCGATCACATCAAGCGTGCCGAGCTGCTGACGCGGGTGGCCGACAAGATGCGGGCCAGGCGCGACGAGCTTGCAGGCATCGTCTGCAGGGAATCGCGAAAGACATGGGCCGAGGCCGACGCTGACGTGTGCGAGGCCATCGACTTCTGTTCCTACTACGCCCGCTATGCCGTGCCGCTCTTCAACCGGACACGCCTGGGCAAGTTCATCGGCGAGCTCGACGAGCTCTGGTATCAGCCCAAGGGCGTCGCCGTGGTGATTTCTCCCTGGAACTTCCCACTCGCGATCTGCTGTGGCATGACCGTCGCCGCCCTCGTGACCGGCAACACCGTCGTGCTCAAGCCCGCCGAGCAGACCCCGGCCATCGCGAAGGAACTCTTCGCGATGCTCACCGAGGCGCTCAGCGAACTCAATGCGCCGCACGACGTGCTTCACTTCTGCCCAGCGCCCGGAGAGACCACCGGCGCCGCGCTGGTCCGTGACCCGCGCATCTCGCTGATCGCGTTCACCGGCTCCAAGGCGGTCGGGCTCGATATCATCCAGGCCGCGGGCGTCACGCATGATGACCAGACCATGGTCAAGCGGGTCATCTGCGAGATGGGCGGCAAGAACGCCGTTATCGTTGACGCCTCCGCCGATCTCGACGAGGCGGTCCTCGGCGTGCGTTACTCCGCATTCGGATTCCAGGGCCAGAAGTGCTCCGCGTGCTCGCGATGCATCGTCGTGGACCCGCAGGGCCCCGACGGCCCAAACATGCAGCTCTTCCTCAGCCGCCTGAGCGAGTCGACCAAGACTCTCGTCCTGGGCGATTCGACAGACCCGAACGCGGACGTCTCTCAGGTCATCGATGAGGAAGCCGCCACCAATATCCGCAAGTTCATCCAGATCGCCCGTGACGAAGGGCTCACCGAGCTTGTCGGCGAGAAGGACTTCGAGATGCCCCAGGGCATCGAGAACCTCATCGCCCCTCACATCTTCACCGGCGTGGACGAATCCCACACGATCTACCAGCAGGAGATCTTCGGCCCCGTCCTCGCCGTCGTGCACGCCAAGGACTTCGACGAGGCGCTCCGCCTCGCCAACGGGCACAAGTACAAGCTCACTGGCGGCGTCTTCACCCGAAAGCCCGCCCACATCGATCGGGCCAAGAATGAGTTCCGCGTCGGCAACCTCTACATCAACCGCGGCTGCACTGGCGCCCTCGTCGGACGACAGCCCTTCGGCGGCTTCGGCATGTCCGGCGTTGGATCCAAAGCCGGCGGCCCCGACTACCTGATGCAGTTCGTTGATCCGCGCGCCTCGTGCGAGAACACCATGCGACGCGGGTTCGCGCCCGAACTCTGACTTCTGGTCCGCCCGATAACTCCAAACACCCGCGAGTCATCTGGCCCCGCGGGTTTTTCATTGCCACGCTTTCACCATGCCCGCGCCGCAACGATCCACCCGGTCCGCGTTCACCCTCGTCGAGATCCTCATCGTAGTCGTCATTCTCGGCATCCTCGCCGCGATTGTGGTGCCGCAGTTTACCGGCGCGACCGACGAGGCCCGCCAGAGCACCTTCATCGCCAGTCTCAAAACCTACGCCGACGCGTGCGAGTACTTCACCGCACGCGAGGGTCACTACCCACCGGACGGTGGTTCAGGCTCCATTCCAGCTGGCTTCGAGAGCTATGTCGACCAGGACGAGTTCGAGTCCCCCACGCCCCTCGGGGGCGTCTGGGACGTCGAGTTCAACGAGATGGGCATCACGTCAGCCGTGGGCGTGCACTTCCAGGGTGTCAGTGTCCCAGAGTACATGCTGCAGATCGACGAGACATTCGACGACGGTGACCTCGACAACGGCATCTTTCAGCAGCTCGCCGCGGACCGCTTCTATTACATCGTCGCGCCCTGAATGACGCTCAGCTCAGATGCACTGACAGCTCGAGCCGCTCACCACCGCGTGGGGGTTCACCTCGCCGTGCGATGGTTCCCATTCGCCCTTGCCGTCTTTGATCAGATCAAGCAGCGGCCACACCGCGCAGAAGTCATCGCCGGGCCCGAAGGGCATGTGCCCCGTTCGCACGATGGAGCCGTCGCCGCTCATATGAAATGCGCTGACACCGGGGTGCGGGTTCCCGGCCGCGTCCGCGTACCCCATAGCCTGCGCGAAGCCGGTCTCGTGACCTGACACGCACGGGAAATCCCAGCCGCGCGTTTCACGGAATGCGCGGATCACCTCGGGCGGATCGTTGCTGCACAGCACAAACCCGCAACGCTGCATCAGGTGCGGCGCAATCCCCTTCATGGCGTCGCCCCACAAGGAGCAATAGTTGCACCCACGCCCCATGTTATGAACCACCAGCAGTTCACTCTTGCCGCCGAACAAACGTGAGAGCTTGACCACGCACCCGTTGAGCCCGTGGAGTTCCCAGTCCTCGACCGGTTCGGGCTCGAAGGACGCGATCGCATCGCGCAGTCGCTGCTTGGCGTCCATGACTTCCTTCTGCAGTTCCCTGATCTGTTCGTTCATGGCGCTCTCCCGTCGTAGTGTGTGTGGCCAAACCCAGTGTACCAAACGACTTCGAGATCGAAGCATAAAAAAAGGCTCACGCACGCCGCGTGAGCCCCGATCGCCTGAATCGCCCCGAAAATCGGTGGAATTAGCTGTCCACAAAGCCCTCGAGCTTGCGGCTGCGCACCGGATGCTGGAGCTTACGGATCGCCTTGGCCTCGACCTGACGCACGCGCTCACGCGTCACCTTGAAGATACGCCCGACCTCTTCGAGTGTGTAGGTGTACCCGTCGCCGATGCCGTAGCGGAGCTTGATGATTTCCCGCTCGCGGTACGTCAGCGTCTTGAGCACCATCTCGATGCGTCCCTTGAGCATGTCGCGGGCGGCCGCCACCGCGGGCGCGTCCTGGTTCGTGTCTTCGATGAAATCGCCGAAGTTGGAGTCCTCGCTCTCGCCCACCGGGCGGTCGAGGCTCACCGGGTGCTTGGAGATGCTCATCACACGCCGAACCTCCATCGGGTTCATGTCCGCGCGCTCGGCGATTTCTTCGGCGGTCGCCTCCGTGCCAGTCTCCTGCGCGATCTGCTTGGCGATGTTGCGCAGCTTCGTCATCGTCTCGATCATGTGCACCGGGATGCGGATCGTCCGCGAGTGATCCGCGATCGCCCGAGTGATTGCCTGGCGGATCCACCAGGTCGCGTACGTGCTGAACTTGTAGCCGCGCTTGTACTCGAACTTATCGACCGCGCGCATCAGGCCAGTGTTGCCCTCCTGGATCACGTCCAGGAAGCTCAGCCCCCGATTGCGGTACTTCTTCGCGATCGAGACCACCAGGCGCAGGTTGCCACCAGAGAGGTCGCGCTTCGCCTGCTCATACTCCCAGAACACAGTAGAGATCTGGTTGATGTGCGCGCGGAGCTGATCCGGCTCCTCGCACGCCAGGCTCCGCAGCCCGTCGAGTTCCTCACGGAGCACCTCCAGGTCCTCCGGGTCGTACTTCTTCGGGAAACGAGCCGCCTGCAGCATCTCCTGCTCCAGCGTCTCCATCTTCTCACTGATCGACTTGAGCTTCTTCATCAGCGGCACGATGCGACCGGTACGCAGGCACAGCTCCTCAACCAGCGCCGCCATCCTCCGGCGCCGCCCGGAGATGCGTGCCCGGATCTCGCGGGCCTTCTTTGTCTCACGGATCGTCCCGTCGTCACGCCGCAGCGCGTCGAGCGCCTCCCAGTCCTCACGATTCATCTCGAGCAGCTTCTCGATCGTCGGCAGGTTTGAGGGGATGCGCTGCGAGAGCTTCTCCTTCGCCTGATCGTCGAGCGTGCTCACCCGCATTGTGCGATCGAACGGCAGCACGCCGTCACGCACCATCTTGAGTGTCTCCACCGCCTGCGCGACGATGTAATCGCTCTCAAGACAACGCCGCCGGAACACCATGCGCGTGGTCTCGATCTTCTTGGCAAGGCGTACCTCCTCGGTCCGCGTCAGCAGCGGGATCGAGCCCATTTGCGTCAGGTACATGCGGACCGGGTCGTCCATGCGCTTCGCGCTCGCCTCGTTGGCGACCGCCTCGTCCAGCTCGCGCTGCACGCTCTGGTCGTCCATCGCCCGGGCCTCGGCCACATCTTTCTCGGCCTCCGCGATCTGCTTGGCGTCCATCATGCCCGTGCCGTTGGCATAGTGGCTCGCGTTCACCTGGATGCGGACCTTCTCCGCGTCGCCGAGGTGCTCACCGCCGGCCACGGACATCGCGCGGAACTGATCCGTGAGCAGACCGATCGAATCGCCGAGCGACATCTTGCCCGACCGCTGGGCGCGGAACAGGCGACCACGGAACTCCATCTCATCAACGAGCTCGATGCCAAGCTCGTCGAGCTTTGTCACAAGCGCGTGCAGCGGGACAACCTCGACGTACTCGTCGGGGATGATGTTGTTGAGCTCCTCGAAGCTCAGCCACCCTCGCTCCTGCCCGGCCTCGATCAGCTGCGTGACTGCTGGATGAAGTATCCCGATCATGCGTGTCTCTCCGAATGAATCCTACCAATATAGCCGCGCCGATCCCTCAACGCGTCTCCCATCACGACCCGCTGATGCGAGGCCGCCCCCCAAGCCCGGTCTGAGACCGGTTCTTCCGCTCACCAGCCAGAAACTTCGCCAACAGGTCCGCTTCGTTCGCGTCCGAATCGTCTACCGCGATGCTGCGTTCGTGGTTTCGTGTTTCGAGTGAAACCAGCCTCGCGATGCACTCGTTGAAGAAACGGGTGACGCGATCATCAACCTCTTCCGTGTGCTCCGCGACGAAACGGTACAGGGCGGTTGCCCGTTCGTTGGCGGGGAGTGAATCCACGCCTTCCTCCTCCGCGAGCATCGAAAGCTCGCCGAGAACCGCGTGCAGCCCCGTGCCTGTTCCGTTCTCAGCGCTTGAGTGCATCGCATCCGCGACGCGTCGTGTCTGTTCGCTGGCGAATCGGACCGTGCTCGTGAGCTCGCGCTGCTCTCCGCTGAGCAGGTTCCAGAGGTTCGGCTCAAAAAGCAGGCACCCGAGCAGCTGCTCGCGGGCGTCCGGCTTCCAGTTTATCTCGCCCTTGAGCTCGATTTCGCCCTCTGGCGCATCGTACCGCCTCCGCCCACGCCCGGTCTTGATCGCCTCCGTGACCACCCGCTCCTCGACCCGAGCCGCCTGCGCGACCTGACGGATCATCAGACGGCGCCGCACCGGTTCGAGCTCGCCCAGCCCGAGGTCATTCAGGCGATCCAACTCTTCCTGGATCCGCTGCGTCACACGCGCCGGGCCTGCGTCTTTCAGCTCATCACGCAGTCGGTCAAACTTCCACTTGATCAAGTCCACCGCACCGTCGATCACCCGACGGAACACCTCCGCGCCGTCGTCCTGCTTGAAGAGCTCGTCGGGGTCCTTCGCGTCCGTGTACCCGGCCAGCGCCGCGATCTTGATGTCGATCGTCTCAGACAGCAGGACCTCGATCGCGCGGTCCGCGGCCTTGATCCCCGCGGCATCACCGTCGAAGAGCAGGACAACCGTGTCGCACAATCGACGCAGGACCGTCGCGTGCCCGCTCGTTAACGCGGTACCGAGCGTACCGACCACGTGCTCCACGCCCGCCTGATGGCAGGCGATGACATCCGTGTACCCCTCCACAACCACCGCCGTGCGCTCGTGCTTGATGGCCCGGGCCGCGTTGTTGATGCCGTACAACGTAGTTGATTTTTTGAAGACACTCGTCTCGGGCGAGTTGAGGTACTTCGGCTCGTCTTCTTCGTTGATCTTCCGGCCGCCGAAGGCGATAACACGCCCGATCTGATCGCAGATGGGGAAGATCAGCCGATTCCGCAGCGCGTCGTACTGACCATCGCCTCGTTCTCGCTGCTTCACGAGCCCCGCGCCGAGCATCGCCTCGGTCCGCACGCCCTTCTTCTCCGCCGTGATGACCAGCCCGTCCCACCGGTCCGGGCTCGCGCCGATCATGAACCGCTCGAGCATCTCATCAGAGATGCCGCGTCGCGCGATCACGCCGCGCGCCGCCTCGCCATGCTCGGGGTGGTTCAGGATGGCCCGGAAGAAGCCCGCGGCCATGTCGTTCGCTGCGAGGATCTCCTTGTTCCCAATGCTCTGCGCCTCGACATCATCCGAACCCGACCGCCCTCGGTACGGGGTCAGCTCGATGCTGGCCCGCTCAGCAAGGAACTCAAGCGACTCCCGGAACCCCATTGAGTGGTACTTCTGTACGAAAGTGAAGACATCCCCCCCGCTCCCGCACACAAAGCAGTGGAAGATCTGCTTCGCGGGGATCACGCACATCGACGGGTTCTTATCGTCGTGGAACGGGCACAGCCCGACGAACTCGCGTCCCTTGGGCTTGAGATTCAGATGCTCACCCACGACACGAACGATGTCGGACGCATCGCGCACCCGCTGCACATCGTCGTTCTGTGGATACAAACCACTCAATCCGCTCTCCGTTTGTCAAACAACCCCGCCGGATCTGACCATCCGATAAGGATTCTACGGGCGCCAGACCCGCCTGTGGGCGCTTTGCCTTGAAACACCATCATGAACGCGCCCCAGCGGCTGGCAACGCATTCCGAAAATCAAAATCAGGGGCATCCCGCACAGACGCTCCCGTCCGCATACGACAGTCCGATCATCCACTACAATCACCGCATGGTCACCCGACAACGTGTCATCTTCCAGGGACGAGTCCAAGGCGTCGGCTTCCGAGCCCGGGCCCGCAACGCCGCGAACCGATTTCCCGTCACCGGGTGGGTCCGGAACGAACCCGACGGCACCGTCATGCTCGAGGCCCAGGGCAGCGAGCAGGACCTCAACGCGTTCCTGACCGAACTCCGCAAGCAGACCGCCGGCCTCGTCGAGCGTGAGGTGCACGCGCACGTTCGCACCGAACCCGACGAACGTCAGTTTGAAATCCGCCGTCACTAAATCAAGGCACGCCTCACGAGGGTAACATCGCCATGCTCATTCTGTTTGATATCGACATGACCCTGCTGGAAACGGACCACATCGGGATCACGCTCCTCGAAAACGCTGGCCGAGACCTCTTCCACCCCGGCTTCACCGCCAAAGGCATCAGCTTCGGCGGCTGCCTGGACCCGGTGATCATCGCGCAGATGCTCATCAACAATCAGGTTGAGAGCACCCCAGACAACATCACCGCGCTTCGCCGCCACTACCACGCCGGACTCGACCGCACCGCCCAAGAGCGTCCCATCGCCCGCGCCCTCGCGGGCGCACACGAGCTGGTCGATGCCACTCGCAATCATGCGGGCATCGATGCGATCGGCGTCCTGACTGGCAACTACCCTGAAACAGGTGCTATCAAGCTCCGAAGCGCGGGCTTTCATCCGGATCATTTCGTCATCAACGCGTGGGGCGATGCCTCGCCGCACCCCGAGCCCCTTCGCTCGCACCTGCCGCCCATCGCGATAGAGAACTACCGGAACGCGAAATCACGCGACATCGAACCCGAACATGTCATCATCATCGGCGACACCGTGCACGATGTCACCTGCGCCCTCGACAATGACTGCCGCGCCCTCGCCGTCTCCACCGGGCATGCGACGCGCCAGGAACTTGAGGACGCCGGCGCCCATCTGGTTGTCGACGACCTCTCACGCACACAGGAGCTCCTCGATTGGATCATGACCACCCCAGCGCACCGGTGAGTATCCCCGATCAGCCCGCGCCGACCAAGCTTCGCTACTCCTCCATCGACACCCTGCGCGGGTTCGCGCTGCTGGGGATACTCGTCCCCAACATCTGGTTCTTCGCCTGGCCGATGGCCGCGGGCACCGACCCCACCAGCGTGATGTCCGACTCACCCGCGAACACGCTCGCACACGACATCACCTCCACGCTCTTTCTCGGCAAGTTCATGTTCCTCTTCGCCCTGCTCTTTGGGTCGGGCGTGGTCATGTACGCGCGGAAGTTTGACCAGAAGACGATCTCCAAGTGCGCGGCGTGCGCGTACGACTTGACTGGTCTTCCAGATGACGCGACATGCCCAGAGTGCAACTCATCCCGGAGGGCATTCGCAAAGAACACCCTTGTAAAAGGTGCGTCACTATGGCACCTCCGCTGCCTGATTCTCCTTGCGTTTGGTTTGATGCACGCCTACCTCTTCTGGTACGGCGACATCCTCACCTTCTACGCCGTCGCCGGACTCACGCTCCTCTGGTGGGTCCGCCGCCTGAATCCGAAGCTCCAGCTCTGGGGCGGACTTGGGCTCTACTTCCTTGGCGCATCACTCATGGTCGGGTTCTCGCTCCTTGGCCTCTGGGCCTACCACGCTGGCCACATCGGCGCCGACGAGCTTTCCGCGGATCCGGCCGCGGAGATCGCGGGCTACACGGGCACTTTTATTGATGCCTTTCAAGTGCGTTTCTTCACGACCATCTCTTTCCAGTTCATGTTTGTTCTCTTCTTCACCCCCGCGCTCTGGGGCATCATGACCGCCGGCATGGGGCTGACCCGCCTCGGCTTCCTCACCGGAGAACAAAGCGTAAGCTTCTACCTCACTCTCGCTTGCGTGCTCATCCCCGCAGGCCTCGTCACCACGATCCCCGCCTACCTCGGCATCCACGCCGTCGTCGATGAGCTCCCTGGCTTCGTATGGCAGTCCCTCGCACAGCCCGTCGGCGTGCCGCTCGCCTTCGGCTACGCCTGCCTGATCATCGCCCTGAGCAAGCTCGGCGCGTTCAAGGTCCTCACCGTCCCCCTCGCTGCCGTAGGGCGCATGGCGCTCACCAACTACTTCTCCCACACGCTCCTGTGCACAACATTCTTCTATGGCTACGGCCTCGGATACTTTGCAAAGATTGAATATCCTCAGCTCTGGCTCGTTGTGCTCAGTATCTGGGCGTTCAATATCATCTTCTCAATGCTCTGGTTACGCTTCTTCAGGATGGGCCCGTTCGAATGGGTCTGGCGCTGCCTGACTTATCGACAGCTCGTCCCCATCCGCTGATTCACACAATCTCCCTCGCCCGGATCCCGCGAAGATCCGGGCGTTTTGCTACACTCACTTCCAGAAATCGCAACCACCACATCCCGCTTCGGCAAGGAGGCCCGAGCAATGCCCAGCAGTTACCGCGCACTCTGCAACGATTTCTATGTGAACTCCAAACTCAACGTCCGCATGGAGCTCCCCACCAACCGCGAGCCCGTGCTCGAGTTGTTCGAGCGCACCCGGCGAAGCTATCCCGCCATGAATGCCTTCCGGCGTTACAAGGACGAGCTCGCCCTCGAGTCCGCCCCCAACGCCAACCCCCATCGCTGGGTTGCCATCCGACAGGCCTCCGTGCGTGCCGGCGTCGTCAATCCGACCAACGCCGACGACATGTACTCCATCCACCGTGACACCATGGAGACCTCACCTTACTTCCTCTCCATTTCCCCTCTCGACATCGAGTACATCGAGCTGCTCTACGGATTCGACCTCAACGCCTCAGGCAACCACGACGCCATTGCTGCCAATGCGCTGCTCGCCGGCTCTCCCATGGCCGCCCTCATTGACGCAGCGGACATTAACATCCTCGACTGCCAGCCCAACCTGGGCATGAAGCTCATCGACGACGAGGGGCTGGAGGTCCACTTCGAGATCAAAACGCGTTCACGCGGCAAAAAACCGCACGAGCCCAACCCCGACCCGATCTCCGTCTACCTCACCCTCCGCCGATTCGACCCCGTCACAGACCTGAGCAACCTCACGACCCAGCTCGACGACCTGATCCAACGCGGCCAGAACCTCGTGGATGAGTACGCGCTGCCAAACCTGCTGATGCCGCTGCGGGAAGAAATCGCGTCGAGCTCGTTCTGATTGGCCTCAAAAATCTACACAGTCTCTCGCGAGAGTGACGCCAACAAATAATGGCATCATGCAAGCACAATGAAGTGTCGATGCGCTGATGCACCTGATCGATCAGGTGAATCCTCGATTCGCCTGACTGATCTGAGACAGGTTTTCCGCATACCCTTCCCCATGACCCACGCGACTATGACTCTCGCGCAGAACGCCACGCTCGACATGCGGGCGTTCGTCTACATCATCCTGCTGATCATCCTGTGCATCGTCGGGTTCGTGATCATCATCAGCGTGAAACGACGCATCTTCGATGACAAACGTGAGCAGGATCAATCCTCGGGCACACTCATGGAATCACTCGAGCACATGCGAAAAACCGGTCAGATCTCGCAGGAGGAGTACGAGCAGACCCGTCAAACCATTATCGAAAAGACCCGCGCCATGCTCCACGACCAGGAACAAGAGGAATCCACGGGCAGAAATCCAAAGACCCCCGAGCCCTAAACACATGCCTACCCCCCATTTGGGGTCACTTTGTGCCGCCTGTAACGATTCAGCACCCCACGATCCTGAACTTCAAACCGTGCAACACGCGACCCCGTATGATCTTCTGACAACAATCCGGTAGCACGATGGATACCGCGCAAAACCCGCGCTGGGAATATACAGCCACTCGCTGACTCCCTGTTGAGGGGGTCTACAGATCTGGCCGATACCCCCTGACGAACGATGATTTGCCCCCACGGGCCGAACAACACCGAGGCACGACAGAAGAGGTTTATTCGTGACAAGAGACCCATCAAACAACAACACCAGCAACTCCCCTGTCAACGCCTCTGACAACGGTTCGGGCTCCGGGTCCGATGCCGGTTCAGGCGCCGGAACCACGGGGTCCGGCTCGGGCGGGTTCAAGGGACGCAAGGTCACCACTTGTTCCTTCTGTGGCAAGACCTCCCGCGAGGTCGGCCCCATGGTCGAGGGTCCTGGCGAGGTCTACATCTGCTCGAACTGTGTCGAGCTCTGCCAGAACATCTTCCGCCAGGAGCGCCGACGCGTCTCGTCTGTCTCGGCCCAGCTCTCCGAGATCCCCTCGCCGCGTGAGATCGTCGAGTTCATGAACCAGTACGTGATCGGGCAGGTGCTCGCGAAGCGCTCGCTCTCCGTCGCGGTTCATAATCACTACAAGCGTCTGCTCCACGCGGAATCCGATCAGGCGAACGACATCGAGCTCGACAAGTCCAACATCCTGCTCATCGGCCCAACCGGGTCGGGCAAGACCCTGCTCGCCAAGACCATGGCGCGGATGCTCAAGGTCCCCTTCGCCATCGGCGACGCGACCACGCTTACCGAAGCCGGTTACGTCGGTGAGGACGTCGAGAACCTGCTTCTCAAGCTCCTCCAGGCCGCTGATTTCGACGTCGAAGCCGCACAGCGCGGGATTATCTACATCGACGAGCTCGACAAGGTCGGCAAGTCCTCCGGCAACGTCTCCATCACCCGCGATGTCTCGGGTGAGGGCGTTCAGCAATCACTGCTGAAGATGATTGAGGGCACCATCGCCAACGTCCCTCCCCAGGGCGGACGCAAGCACCCCGAGCAGCAGTACATTCAGTTTGACACATCCAACGTCCTCTTCATCGTCGGCGGCACGTTCGTCGGCATCGAGGACATCGTCCGCCGCCGCCTCGGCCAGACCAAGATCGGTTTCTCGATCGGCTCCCCGAGCACGAACTCGGACACGAAGGAGCGTCGACACTTCGCCGACAACCGCGCGGAGCGTGAGTGGCTCCAGTCTCAGATTACCAACGAGGACGTCGTTGAGTTCGGTCTCATCCCCGAGCTCGTGGGCCGCCTCCCGGTCATCACCCCACTCATGCCGCTGAGCAATGAGGCGCTGATCCAGATCCTCACCGAGCCCAAGAACGCGCTCGTCCGTCAGTACCAGCACCTCTTCGCGATCGAAGGCGCCGCGCTCACCTTTGCGCACGACGCGCTCGAGCTCCTCGCCGAGCGGGCCGCCAAGCGCGCGACCGGTGCCCGAGCACTCCGCGCGGTGATCGAGGAGGTCATGATGGACCACATGTTCGATCTCCCCGAGATGAACAACGACGGCGTCGAGTACATCATCGACCGCAAGTCCATCGAGAACAAGACCCCGCTCAAAGACCTCAAGGTCGCCAAGGCCAACTCCGCCTGAGGCTACAAACTTGCAGCAATCGATCCCCCCGGACAGCCGGGGGGATTTTTATTTCGCGCTGTTCTCGATAACGCAGTGTCAACCGAGCTGGTACGAAAGCACCCACACGCACCACCTCAGATCGAGAGCAAAGAATGAACACGAAGCCGAGGCACAGAGCCGAAGAACAACAGGAACCGAGCCTGCACAAGCACCGAATGGACAAGACCATGCCAAATCAACCCGCACGCCTCGCAACGACAACTATCGCACTCTGCACCTTCTCAGCTGCTGGCCAAGTCATCAACGAGGATTTCAAGCTCCTGCGTGACTTTGGCCGGGCGAACGACAACTTTGGGCTGGTTATCGCCATCGATGAAGGAATCGTTGCGATCGGTACACCTCGTGTCAGCAGCAGCAGCGGCGGCGCTTACCTCTTCGATGCATCCACCGGAGAACTGATCTACACGCTCCAGACTACGAGCGGCACCCCCGAGGACCAGTTTGGCAGCTCTATCGCCATCGACAACGGCATCGTCGCGATCGGGGCCTTCACGGACTCCGACAACGGCCCAAGATCAGGCGCGGCCTATCTCTTCGACGCTTCAACCGGCCAACAGATCATGAAGCTTGTTGCGAGCGACGGCTCCCCCAACGACTACTTCGGCGCCTCGATCGCCATCGATGACGGCATCGTCGTCGTTGGGGCGGAGTCAGACGACGACAACGGCGAGAACTCCGGCTCTGCATACATCTTCGACGCACAAACCGGCACACAGATCGCGAAGCTCCTCCCCGAAGACGGTGCTCCGGGCGATTTCTTCGGCAGCGCCATCGACATCGACAACGGCATCGTCGCCGTCTCCGCCCTGTACATATTCGACGGCTCAGCGTACCTCTTCGACGCATCCACAGGCGAGCAGCTCACCAAGCTCCTCCCCTCCGACGCCGATCCAAACGATCAGTTTGGCCACGACATTGCCATCGAAGACAACATCGTTGCCGTGGGAGCGCCACGAGACGACGATAACAACACCGATTCCGGTTCGGTCTACCTCTTCAACGCCACAACCGGCGCCCAGGTCAAAAAGCTGCTCGCCGACGACGGCGATGTCCAGGACCGCTTTGGCAGGAGCGTTGCTGTTGAGAGCGGGATTGTGGCTGTTGGAGCATGGGGCGAGTTCGACGATAACGGGCCGCATGCCGGCACCGCGTACCTCTTTGATGTTCCCACCGGGCTGCAGATCGCGAAACTCCTCGCGAGTGACGGAGAGGCGCTCGATCACCTGGGTATTTCGATCGACATCGATAACGGCATCGTCGCAGCCGGGGCCGACGGCGACGACGACCACGCCAACGGCTCTGGAGCGGCCTATCTCTTCACCACACCCGATTTCTGCCCCGCGGACCTCAACGCCGACGGCACGTTTAACTTCTTCGACGTGTACACATTCATCGTGGCGTTCACCAGCAACGCCCCGCTCGCCGATCTCACGAACGACGCCCGCTGGGACATGTCTGATGTCAGCGTGTTCATCCAAGCAGCTGGTTCTGGCTGCCTGTAACCCAGCAGTAAAGTTCTCTACATATCAGTTCAGCGGCGTCGCAACCTGCGCGATCACGCTGCCCAGACGCACGCGAGCCAACGCGTACATCCGCACCGGCGTATCGTAGATCCCACGCATCGCGGCCGGCTCGTGCGAGATCAGGTGCATCACCGCGTCCGAATCATCGCGCGGATCTGGGCTCGGGAACCGCAGGCCGGGTTCGGCACGGAGCAGCAGCCCGAGGTGCTCCCGGGCCCAGCTCTGGGCGGTGTACAGGCGTTCAAGCGCTGTGTGGCAGTCCGCATCACAAGCAACGAGGTGCAGGCGCCCCTCGTCGTCCATCCCCATCTCGACGCCCTGCGCCTTCGGGCAGCGCGTCTCAATCGGCCGCACGCCATCGAGCAATGCGCAGAGGCCGTCCCGCATATCGGGGTCCCGCTCGACGCCCTTGCCCTCACGAGGAGGCGCTTCTTCGCGCGTATCCGCACCGGTACGTGGCTTGACCTGTGATGCGCTCAGGACGCGGGTCTCGACCACCGGCGGTTCGTCGTCAGTAGACGTTTCAATCTCCGCGTGGTGCGCCAGCGCGACGAGCCCGTCGATGATGTCACCCGCGTGGTGCGAGCGCGTATCGCGGAAGATGTTCGTCGTGCCGGTCGCATCGATCCGACCTGAGCCGATCATGATCTCAACCGGACGCTCGAGGAAGGATGCGACCGCGTTTTCCAGCTTGAATCGCGCATCCTCGGCGTGATCTCTCGGCGAGCCCATCACCGCGATCCGAACGCGTGGCGCATCGCCTTGATCCTCGTAGCGATCGTTGAGCGTCGCGTCGACCGTTTTCACAAGCCGGTACGAGGCAACGACCGCGGCCTCGTCAGCCCCGGTCAGGATGGTGATGGTGTCAACCTCGGGACGGTCCAGCAGCTCGGGCTCGATCCGCTCGTCGACACGCATGATCACTCGGTCCGCCCGCTCATGGATCGATTCCATCGCGCTCTCGATATCCGCGCAGCCCATCGCACGCTCCGGCTCACGCCCGGTGATCAGATCGATCGCCGTGCTCCCGGACGCCGCACGCACGAGCGCCACGATCTCGTCGTGTTCCTTCGCGCTCCCGCAGGCGTACTGACGGGCCCATAGCGTGGCTCGGACCGGGAGGTGTCCCAGCACGATGACCTCAACCCTGGGTCGAGGCAAACGAACAAAGTCCACGCCTGGTTCTTCACCATCTTCCATCAGCTCCGACATCAGGGCCGAGGCGTGCATACCCGTTGCCTCGAGTGACTCGATCACGCTCGCGGTCGCAGCGGCTGGATCTTCCTCGACATCTCCGCGCTCGTCAACATCATGCGTGAGCTGGAGAACTGGAGTGTGTGTCTGATGCCCCGGCTGATCGGGCTGCCCAGCGCCGGGCGCAAGCTCGCCGTCGCCCAGAAAAAGGTCCGCCAGCGCGTCGTACTCATCATGATCGATCGGTGCCAGGCGGATCGAAGGGTGAGCGCCATCGCGTCCATCACCGACCCCGTGCGTGCCATCGCGTGTATCATCCATGCCCTGCTCCGCGTCCGATCTCACCGGGATCCATCCCAGCGCCCCTCACCAGATCGCATGATGTGTTCAAGCCGAGTTCAGTATAGTGCCCCCGACCCACGGGTGCACGTTGCTCAACGCAGCTCGAACCGGTTGTTTCGCCCGCCCATCCCGTTATCCACGAGATCCGGGTTATACGCGTCCAGCACCCACTGCCCGTCCACAACCAGCTTGTAAGCGTACGAGCCGGTTGGCAGCTTCAGGTGCAGCTCATACACACCCAACGCCTCATTCAGCGTCATGCGGGTTGAGCTCGGATCCCAGCCGTTGAAGTCGCCCGCGATCTCGATGCGGTTGCCGATTGATCCGGGCTGCACAAAGAGAATGCCTGTTGAGCTCCGACGCACCCCAAACAGGTGACGCACGCGTGTAATCTCCATGCCATTGGGCCTGCTGCCCGGTTCCACGACCCGATCGTCACGGATCTCCACAGCGACCGGCTTGTGCGGCATCATCGAACGTCGGAGCGGCTCTGGCTTCTTCTCCGCGACCGCTGAGGGGGCCGAACCCGCCGATTGCTCCGCAGCCCTCGGCTCGCTCGATTGCATGGTCCTAGCTCTGATCGCAAGCTCCTGCGCCCTCGAGAGCGATCCATCACCGACTTCCGTGCCGTCGAGCCCGCCGCTGATGCCCATGTTCGCGGCCGCGATCTGGACCCGGAGCGACGCATCTGCGAGCGTAGCCGGCGGTTCGATCCGTCCGAGTTCCGCGGTTTCTTCCCCCGGCTCAGGGCGATCAATGCTCACATGCTCGATCAGCCACTCACAGAGCGATCGGTAATCCTCGGTGCCCATCGATTCCGGGTCGTACTCGTCGATGGGCTGACCGAAGGAGGCGGCTTCCTTGAGCGCGTGATCGTATCGCACCACGACCGGGATCATCCCGCTCCCGAAGCGATCACGGAGATCATCGAGCAAGTCACGCGCCAGGGGTTGCGACGGGTCGTGCATCGTGGCCAGCAGGCGCGGATGGATCCGCATGCCGATCCGGCGTGCGATCGAGCGCGTCGTCTGCACCTGCTTGGACGCCCCCTTGAGCGAGAAGAAGCTTGTCTCGACGGGGATCAGCACCTCTCGCCCGGCGGCGATGGCGTTGTACGACAGCAGGCCGATGGAAGGCGGACAGTCGATCACGCACACGTCATACAACGAACGCGGACCAATCTCAGTGCGATCGGCGTGCTCCTCGGTTCCAGTTGGCGAGTCGTCTCGCGTCAGGCGTGCCAGCACGCTGCGGAGACGCTTCTCCTTGTCTTCCTGATCAGCAAGCCCGCCACCCGGCGCTTCAATGCCGGCGAGTTTCATGCGTGATGGCAGCAGGTCCAGGTTGCGGCTCACGTGCCAGATGTACCGATCACGATTGAGTTCCGCATCAATCGGGGCACGGAGCGCATCCGAGACGTCCTGATCAAGGCGATCCTCAGGGATCCCAAGACCGGCCGCACAGTGCGACTGGGGATCGAGATCAACGAGCAGCGTCCGGCATCCCGCGCGGGCGAAGGCCGCGGCGAGGTTGATCGCCGTCGTGGTTTTGCCGCAACCACCCTTCTGATTGATCACCGTGAACGTGCGCACAGCAGAGACTCCGATACCAACCACGAGAACGAACCTGCCCCCGCTGGTTCACGGTGTTATCGGAGCCATGGCGCAAAGCACTGTAATAAAGACCCTTCGAAGAGCCCGCAGAGCGGCGTTTTAGGGGAAACACACGAAACGAGATGCCCGCCTCAGCGCCGGATCGAATCGATCCCCGCGGCGAGCACGGCGGGGTCTACGTCGGGCACGATCGAGCATTCTCCCCGACCGATGGGCAGAATCACGCGGAGCGATCCGCCGGCGGCCTTCTTGTCATGCCCCATCCGCTCGATGATCTCGTCCGTGGAAGGCAGCCCCTCGACGCTCGTGGGCAAACCCACCCGATCGAGCATTGCTCGCAGCATCCGCACAACGTCCTTATCGCACATGCCGCCTGCAGCCGCTGAAGCGCACGCGCAGCACATGCCCAGCGCCACCGCTTCACCGTGGTGCAGCGGCGCCTCCGCGGGGTCATTGCTCGGGCTGATGCCACCGAGCGTTTCGATCGCGTGCCCGAACGTATGGCCGAAGTTCAGCAGCATCCGCCCGCCCGACTTCGCGTCCGGCGATTCTCGCTCGTCCCCGATGACGACGCTGGCCTTGAGCGCAACGTTGCGGGCAACGAGCTCATCGATCGTGTCGGGCTCGAACGCGGCGATCGCGCCGAGGCGTTCTGTCATCCAAGTCAGCAGCCCCGCGTTCAGATCGTCTTCGTCCGGAACGCTGCCGCAGATCATGGCGTGCTTGATGCACTCGGCGAGCCCGCACCGACGCTGTCGGGCATCGAGCGAGTCCAGCAACTCTGTGTCCGCAACCACGAGCACCGGCTGGTGAAACGCACCGACCATGTTTTTGTAGAGCGCGCCGTCTACAGGCAGGTTCACGCCCGTCTTCCCGCCGACGGATGCATCAACCATCGAGAGCAGCGTGCTGGGGCATTGGATCACCGGCATCCCACGCTGATAGCTCGCCGCGACAAAGCCGGCGATATCGCCGACAACCCCGCCGCCCAGGGCAACCACGACGTCCACCCGCGACATCCCGAACCGCGCGGCATCCACCAGCACGTCCCGGACGGTCCCTATCTCTTTGATCGATTCGCTCGGCGTGATCGCGTACACGCTCGTCTCGAAGCCCTCGCCACGCAGCGATCCGACAAGCCCCGCCTCGAACCGATCGGGGACACCGGTGTCGCGCACGATGAGCGCCTTTGCTGACCGACGCCCGAGCAGGGACCTCGCCGCGCTGGCGACGCCGCTCAGCGAGCCACGCCCGACGCGCACCTCATACGCCCGCTCCGCGAGATCGACATCGATGATCCGCTCGCTCATTCCGCAAAGCCCGGACGCTTCCGCTCACTCGGCGGCACCTCGACGCGGGTGCTGTTGGACCACAGCGACTCCAGGTCGTAGTGCGCACGCGCGTTGGGTTCGAACAGGTGCACGACGACGTCCACGAAATCAGCGAGCAGCCACATCGCGCGCTCGTCACTGGAGATCGCGTATGCCCGCGTGCCGACCTCTTTGGCGAGGTCGTTCACGTTCTCAAGCGAGCTGCGCATCTGACGCGCAGAAGTGCCCGAGCCAATCACAATAAACCCGGTGACCGGAGAGACCCCGGTCACATCAAGCACGATCACATCGGCGCACTTGTCGTCGTTGAGCGACTGGGCGGCCCTGACCGCGAATGCCATCGCGGTCTCCTGATCCAGAATCCGAGCGCCGCTCGAAGCGGTCGCCCCGATCGTCTGAGGCGTCACGGATTCATCATGGCGGTTGTTGGTCTCTTCATTCATTATCAGATCGTAGCCCGCTCAGTCGCCCGCACCCCTCACGCTGCCCGAATCACGGGTCCCGCGCGTCCCCTCCGGCTTTGTGCCCCGCATCGCGACCCAGCCGAGCACCGGGTCCGGCTCGAGCCGGCGGACGCACTCGGCCCCGAGCCCCTCCAAACGCTGCTCGTACGACTCGGACGCCTCCGGGTCGCTGCAGATCAGCAGCACCGTCCCCCCATCGCACACCACGCGCCAAAGCTCCGCGATGGCGCGCGTGCGGTCCGGGTCGTCCTTCGCATCTCGGAACAGATCCACCGCGATCGCCGC
Source organism: Phycisphaerales bacterium (assembly GCA_017642965.1). Lineage (GTDB taxonomy): Bacteria > Planctomycetota > Phycisphaerae > Phycisphaerales > UBA1924 > UBA1924. The sequence goes on along the minus strand of JAEPOJ010000012.1, from coordinate 3,021 downwards.
GTTGAACGCCCCGTCGAGCTCGCCGGCAAGCGTGTCCAGCCAGCCGAGCTCGTAGGCGAGATGATTTGCTCTGTACCGCTGGCGCGCAAAGCGAATCGACTCGCCGTCGCGATTGATCGCGACGACACCGCCCGATGGTCCGACCCCAAAGGCGAGTTCCGCGCTGCCTGCGCCCGTGCCGCACCCCAGATCCAGCACGCGATCCCCCGGGCGGATGACCCCGCGCAAGGAACGAACGAAGCGCACCCGAGGGTCGTGCCCAAGATCGGCGAACCGGCGCCGGTGCGTAAATCGGATCCGCATCGAATCCCGGTGCGCGTGCTGGGCCCCCTCGATGTCAGCCACGGGACGCGGGAACACCACCTCGTACTCCTTCACCCCGGGCCCGGTCTCGCCCAGCGCCCGCCGCAGCGAGATGTTGCTCACTTCCCGATAGGCGATGCCAGCAACCACGATCTTCCGGCGCGAGAGCCCGAGCGCACGTGACAGCCGCCTCGCCCGGTTGAGCATCCGCCCCCACACCCGCTCGGCACTCGTGCTCCGATGCGATCGCTGGCGTGCACGTCGTCGCGATTCCCGCTCACCCCAAGACAGCGGACGCGGTTCCCCACCACGCTCCTCCGCGCTCACGACGCGCCCCGATCGTGCGCTCGCCCGAACAGGCTGGGCTGGGTGTGCCTGGCGACCCGGACCACACCGGGAGACGCACCATCGCCTCGCACCTCGACCCAAGGCGTCGCTTCGAACTGTGAAGACACGACACAACTCCGCCCATCGGCGCCATCGATATACCGGCGGTGATGCCCCATCGCGATCGCCGGCTCGTTGCATTCCTGCGAGAGATGCAGCAGCACCAGGTTCCGCCTCGGGCCGATCCGCGAGACTGCCATCGCGCTCTGCTCGTTGCTCAGGTGCCCCGCGCCGCCCATGATCCGGCGCTGCAGGCAGATCGGACGACCCGAGTTCTCCTGCATCACCGGGCAGTAGTTCGACTCGATCGCCAGCGTATCAACCCCGCGCAGGTGCTCGATCAGTCCCGTGTTCACGTGCCCCAGATCCGTCGCGAACCCCAGCGAGGCACCCTCGCGGTCCGGCAGTTCGATCCCGACCCGGAACACCGCCACGCCCAGGTCATCGTGAGCGAGCATGAGTGTCCGCATCTCAATCCCGGGTGCCGGGGAGAATACCTCTTCGAACGGTTCGGTGCGGGCGTAGAGCAGACCCATCCGGCGCGCCCGTCCCATGTGCATCCTGTGGACCCGCAGCTGCGCCCGCCACGCGCCCGTGATCGATCCGGGTCGCAGCGCGTTGATCCAGCCCTGATGACAATGGTCCGAGTCCAGGTGCGTGAACACGATCTCATCAACCTCGTCCGGTCGGATCCCCCGCTGATGCAGGAGCACCCGCGTACGGCTCGGGCTCAGGCCCGCGTCGATCAGGATCACCCGGCGCGCCGTCTCCCGCGTGGCCGGGACCACCAGCACGGAGCAGTTCCCCTTCGAGCCCGACGCCAGCACGCACAGCGCACCGCTCGCGCCTGATCCGATCCCGATCTGGTCCGGCCGATCAGTCACGCCCCTGGGATTTCCTTCCGCCAACCGGCATCAGCGGCCGCTTCGCGTCGCGCACGAAGTCCGCCATCACCCGCACCGCCTCGCTGGCCTGCGCACGCTCATCGAGCATGTCCTGCATCTCACTGAGCGGCGGGTTCTTCCGCAACACATCGCGGTACGCCCGGCGTACCGCCTCCATCTCATCCTTGGACATCCCCGAGCGACGCATGCCCACCTTGTTGAGGCCCACCACCATGTTCCGCCCTGCGGTCATGCAGAACGGTGGCACATCGTTGCTCAGGATTGAGCCACCCGAGCACATCACCCCGCGGCCAACGCGACCGAACTGGTGCATCATCACGCCGCCCGACATCACCACGCGGTCGTGCACCTCGGTGTGGCCAGCGAGCAGCACGTTGTTCACCAGGATCACATCGTTGCCCACAACAGAGTCGTGCCCGGCATGGCTGCCCACCATCATCATCACCCGGTCGCCGACCCGCGTGGGCACGTCGGTCTTGGTAGCCGCGTGCACCGTGGTGTGCTCACGCAGGATCGAGTCCTCGCCGATCACCACCCCCGCCGTCTCGGCCCCGGGCTTGAACTTGTAGTCCTGCGGCTCGTACCCGATCGCCGCCCCGGGATACAGGATCGTGTTCTTCCCGATCACCGCCGGCCCCTGAACCGAAACGCCAGAAAGCAGGCGGACACCATCCCCCAGCGTGACGTCACCGCGGACCACGCAGAACGGGCCGATCTCAACCCCTTCGCCCAGCTTGACATCCCCCTCAACGATCGCGCTCGCATGGACATTGCTCATGCCCCCATCATAGGTCCGCGCATCCCCTCTTCCTTCTACCCCATTGCCTATTGCCCACTGCCTATTCTCCCTCCTCCTACACTCCTCCGTGCTGCCCATCACCCATATCCCGCTGCAGAGACTCGCGTACGAGCCCGCCAACAAGCTCCAGCAACATCACCATGAGCAGATCCTCGAGGCACGCAGCACTCCCGATGCCGAGCTCGCACGGGTGCTGATGGTCGAGCACGACCCGGTCATCACCGTCACCCGACGCCCGGACGCCCCCACCCACGTTCTCGCCTCGGAAGCGCTCCTCGCGTCCCAGGGCGTGCAGCTCCACCAGACCGATCGCGGCGGCGACGTCACCTATCACGGGCCGGGCCAGCTCGTCTGTTACCCCATCGACCTCAACGCCGCCGGGCTCCGCATCCACGAGTACATCCGTACCTTGGAGCGGGCCGTCATCGCCACCCTCGCCGACCTCGACATCACCGCCCACACCGACCCCGACGCCACCGGCGTGTGGATCGAGCCCCAGCACCGCTTCAAAGCCGATCAGCCCGGCAAGGTCTGCGCCATCGGCGTCCGCGTCCGCCGCTGGATCACCCTCCACGGACTGGCGATCAACCTCTATCCAAACATGGATCACTTCAATCTAATCGTGCC
>JAEPOJ010000011.1 GCA_017642965.1 Phycisphaerales bacterium | reverse complement strand
TATGCGTACCACAAAGTGGGTCTCGTACTCGAACGCAGGAGAACAACGCATGGCACGCCGCAACCCGCCCATCACGCTCATCACTTCGGTTTCGCTCACGCTGCTCGCCGGTTCAGCGATCGCTCACGCCGGTTTCACGAGCGTGCAGCCCTCGACCGCTGATATCCGGATCGTGGAGCAGCCGAATGTGAGCTGGGTCACGCCCCAGCGCCCGGTCCAGCCCGGGGTGATCGCGCAGATCAAGGCGGTGGACGTGGACGTACGCATCACCGACACGCTCGCGACGACCACGATGCAGCTGGTGGTCGAGAACCAGGGCACGAGCATGACCCAGGCGCAGCTGGTGCTCCCGGTCCCCGAGGGCGCGACGATCCGCACCTTCGGGATCGACGGCATCGGCGATGAGCCCACCGCCCAGCTGCTCCCGCGCGACGAGGCCTCGCGCCGCTATCACGAGATCGTGCGATCCATGACCGACCCCGGGCTGCTGGAGTTCGTCGGCAACGCGCTGATCCAGTCGTCGGTGTTCCCCGTCGAGCCGGGCAAGCAGCGGACCATGACCATCGTGTATGAGCAGTCGCTCGACGCCCACCGCGGGCGCGTCGAGTACGTCCTGCCGCGTTCCAACTCGCTGGCGAGCAGCGCGGTGCAGTGGACGATCGATATCGAGGTGGAATCCAGCGGCCTGATGGGCCCGGTGTTCTCCCCCTCGCACCCGATCGTGACCAAGCCGGTGACGGATGAGCTGATGCGTGTCGGCGTGCCGGTGCTCAGCGAGCCCGGCGCGTTCCGGCTCTACGCGGTGCTGGGTTCGGGCAACGAGGCGACCGCCCTGCTGTACCCCGACGCGGAGAAGGAGGGCGCCGGCTATTTCATGTTCGTTGCCGATGCGCCAGAGCTTGAGCAGAACGAGCAGCACATCCGGCGCGAGGTCACCATCGTGATCGACCGCTCCGGCTCCATGGGCGGCGGGAAGATCGAGCAGGCCCGCGAATCCGCCAGGCAGATCGTCCGCGGCATGAAGATGGGCGAGTACGTCCGCATCGTGGACTACGCCGACGATGTCCGCTCGTTCAGCGATACAAGCGTGGAACTCACCGAGGAATCCGTCGAGCAGATCATCGCGTACATCGACAACATCCAGTCCCGCGGCGGCACGAACCTCCACGGGGCGCTCGTCGATGCGCTGAGCAAAGCGCCCGCTGCCGAGACACTCCCGATGGTCATCTTCCTGACCGACGGGCTCGCGACCGTGGGGGTGACGGGCGAGTCGCAGATCCGCGAAGCCGCGCAGCAATCCAACGCATCCGAACGGCGTGTGTTCACCTTTGGCGTGGGCTACGACGTGAACGCGCCGCTGCTCGATGCGATCGCGATGGATACCAAGGCCGAATCAACCTTTGTCACCCCCGGCGAGGACGTTGAGATGAAGGTCGGTCAGGTCTTCGATAAGCTCGATGGGCCGGTCATGATCGATCCGTACTTCGGGATCTGGCAGGCCGACTACGCGAATAAGCTACCCAAGGTGTTCAGTGTTGAGCCGCAGGAGATGGGTGACCTGTTCTCAGGATCGCGTGTCCTGGTTCTGGGGCGCTACGAGGGCCTGGGCGAGGGCAACTCGCAGGTCTGGGTGATGCCAGAGGCCGATCGGGAGATGATGGAAACGGTGATAAGCGGGCAGCGCTTCTTGCCCATAGAGAAGCACGCGATGTTTGCCATGTTCTCCCGTGAGCACGTCTCGCAGCAGCACGCCTTCGTCGCCCGCCTGTGGGCGCAGCAGCGGATCAACTCGCTGGTCAACCAGATCCGCCTCGCGGGTGCCAGCGGCGAGCAGCCCAACCAGGAACTCGTCGACGAGATCGTGCGCCTCTCGCTCGAGCACGGCATCATGACCGAGTACACGGCGTTCCTCGCGGACGAATCCATGGGGCTCGCCGACGCCACGGCCCCCGCGTCCCGCTCGCGCGCCACCTCAAACTTCAGCAGCGGCAACCAGGATCGCTCCGGCGCGTCCGGCGTGTCGCAGGCGGTGAACCGCAAAAACCAGGACGGCATCGCCGCGATGCAGGTGCAGGCCGCCGCCGAGGAAGCGCAGGGCGACGACTACGTGTACGCCGGCGGGAGGGTGCAGTCCACGGGCAGCGTGACCTCCAACACCTACTTCGACGCGGACATGCGCCAGGTCCGCGTGCAGACCATCCAGCGCGGTCTCAGCGGCACAATTTACCGCAAGAACAGTCAGTGGGTCGACCCGCAGCTCGGTGAGGATGCGGACCTCGAGCCGCAGAAGACCATCGAGTTCGATACGGAGGCCTACTGGGCTCTGCTCGATGACCTCGTGAAGCAGGACCGCCAGTGGATCCTGAGCAACCGCGGCGAGATCTACTTCCTGAACCACGACGAGCGCGTTCTCGTCAAGAACCCCGAGTAATGCCGATACAGTCACAGAAGACGTATCGTGAACACACCGAGATGTATAGGAAAGGATTCACACCCATGATGATGAACACACGCAACCTGACCGCCGCAACGATTGCCACGCTCTCGCTCGCCTGCGGATACGCCATGAGCGAGGACGTCGCACTCACGATCTATTCAACCGCGACCCCCGGCGCCATCAGCCCCGATCTCTACCGCCCGGTGCCCGGCAACGGCTCGTTCGGATACAACCGGTACAACCAGATCCCCGGTTACGCGATCGTGAAGCACGAGCGGGAGCTGAAGTTCGACCGCGGCGTGTCGGAGATCAACTTCCAGGGCGTCGCGGCGCTGCTCGATCCCACGACCGTGCTCTTCGAGTCGCTCGACAACCCAGACGGCACCTTCGTGCTCGAGCAGGACTACCGCTTCGACCTGCTGAGCATGGACAAGATGCTCGAACGCTACATCGACAAGCAGATCGTCTGGGACGGCGATGAGGTCACCCTGATGTCCGTTTCGGGCGGCGGGATGCTCATCCAGGGCGACGACGGCGCGATCCAGTTCGTGCAGGGCTACGACGGCGTCAAGTTCCCCGCGATCGCGGAAGGGCTGATCACACGCCCGACCCTCAACTGGCTGATCAGCTCCGACAAGCGCGGGACGCAGGACACCCGCATCTCCTACGAGACCAAGGGCATCACCTGGTGGGCCGACTACAACCTCGTCTTTGAGGAAGGTCGCAACGCCAACGAAGGCACGATCGATCTGAGCGCCTGGGTCTCGATCCTCAACCAATCGGGTGGGTCCTACGAGGACGCCAACCTCAAGCTCGTGGCGGGCGATGTGAACCGGGCTCCGCAGCAGTCACAGGCCCGCGGCTACATGTACGCAGAGACCGCAATGATGGACGGGCGTGCGCAAAAGGGCTTCGAGGAGCAGGCGTTCTTCGAGTACCACCTCTACACCCTCGGGCGCCCGACCACCATCCCCGATCGCTCCACCAAGCAGATCGAGCTCTTCGAGCAGGCACGCGAGATCCCCGTCAAGAAGCGCTTCATGTTCGACGGCACCCAGCAGTACATGTACTACGGCGGCGGCCGCCAGGAGAGCGAACAGTTCGGCATCGGCGGCGACACGAAGGTTCAGGTCTTCCTTCAGTTCGAGAATAAGGAGAGCGAGGGGCTCGGCATGCCACTGCCCTCGGGTCGGATCCGCGTCAGCCAGCTCGACGAAGGGGACGGCTCCTTCGAGTTCATCGGCGAGGACACCATCGACCACACCCCCCGAAACGAAGAGGTCACCATCAAGCTCGGCAACGCGTTTGATGTCGTGGGCGAACGCCGACAGGTCAGCTTCGAGCGCGGGCGTGATTGGATGCGCGAGACCATCGAGGTCAAGATCCGCAACCAGAAGGAGGATCGCGTCGAGGTCCACATCCAGGAGCACCTCTACCGGTGGAGCAACGCCAAGATCGAGGAGATCTCGCACGATCACGAGATGCTCGATTCTCGCACCATGCACATCCCCGTCGACGTAACGCCCGAGGGCGAGGCGGTCGTGACTTACACGGTGTACTACAGCTGGTAAGGGAGCCCTATGTCGCTCGGTGTCATCTGTGTGGTTGAGGACGACAGCGCGATCCGGCGTGGCATCGCCGACGCGCTGTCGTATTCCGGGTACACCGTCCACGACGCGCCCGACGGTGCCGCGGGCCTGGAACTCATCCTGAGCACCGACGCGGATCTGGTGCTGCTGGACATCATGATGCCCAAGATGGACGGGCTCGAGGTCCTCAGCCGCGTTCGTCGCGCCAAGCCCGCCCAGCCGGTGATCTTCCTTACCGCCCGTGGCGAGGAGTACGACCGCGTCAAAGGGCTCAAGCTGGGGGCCGACGACTACATCGTCAAGCCCTTCAGCATCGACGAGCTCACCGCGCGGATCGAGGCGGTCCTCCGGCGCTCGCCCGGGCGGCCCAGCGGGCAGCGGACCACCACCATCGCGGGGCGCGAGATCGACTTCGAACGCCGAGAGATCGTGCTGCAGAGCGGCGTGCGACGATCGCTCACCGAGCGAGAGCACGACGTCCTCAGCTTCCTGTGCTCCAACGCCGGGCGCGCGGTTTCTCGGGAGGAGTTGCTGCAGACCGTCTGGGGCCTCGACCCGCGCGGTACGCACACCCGCACGGTGGACATGACCATCGCGCGCCTGCGTGAAACCCTCGACGACGAGCCCACCAACCCGCAGGTCATCAAAACGGTACGCGGCAAGGGCTACATGATCGTGTCCCCGACGGATGGGACGGTCGCATGAACACCCGACGCCTCCTGACGTGGCTGATCTTCTGGAGCAGCGTGGCCCTGGCGCTGGGCGCGCTCGCGTGGGTGAGCGTGGAGGTCGTTGCGCTCGAGCGGCGCGAGGTCTCGTCCCGCACGCAGGCATCGCGTGAGGAATCGGTGCGCCGCGCCCTCTGGCGACTGGATTCCATGATGGCCCCGGTCCTCGCGGTCGAGGCGGCCCGCCCGAGCGAAGACTACACCGCGCTGCTCGCGTGGTCCGCTGATACACAGACGCTCGGGCAAATCACCGCGGGCACACAGCTCGATTCGTACGCGATCCGCTACTTCAACGTGCTCAACCAGCCGCAGATCGATGACGAGCTCGTCCAGCAGCTGCAGGCGCCGCCCATGCTCCGTCAGGAATCCGCGCAGGAAGAAGCGCAGGAGGCCGGGCCCCCGGCACAGAAGTCGGCGAAGCGAGCGAGCGAGCCCGACTCGGACTACGACGCACGCAACCGCATCGCCCAGCTGGCAACGCAGAACGCGCCGCAGCGCAGCATCCTCAACGAACAAGCGGACCAGCCCGCCTCCGCGTCACGCGCCTTTGAGTTCCAGGAGCTGGATGGCTTTGCCGCGTTGGAATCCGATGAACGTCAGCAGGCGGAGCTGAGCGACACTGGGGGGCGCACGATGGACACCGCCAGCGCGTTCTCGATCGATACGTTCGGCCAGATCCAGAGCGTGGGGTCCCTGAGCCCGCGCTGGATCAGCTCGGACGGGCAGGACCGTCTGGTGCTGGTCCGCGATGCCATCGTCAACGGGCAGCCCGTGCTCCAGGGGCTCGAGCTCGACTGGGAAAAGCTCCGCGTCGATCTGCTCCGCTCGATCAGCGACGTGCTCCCCGACGCCACCCTCGTGCCGTCGAACACGACCTCGCTGGGCGCGTACCGCATGGCCACCATCCCCGTGGCGCTCATCCCGCCGCCAGCGGACCCGATCCCCGCGTGGTCGTGGTCGCCCGCGCGGGTGGGGCTGGTCGTGACCTGGATCGCGATCCTCGCGACCATCATCGCGGTGGGTGTCGTCCTGCGTGCCGCGATCGTGCTCTCGGAACGGCGCGGGCGGTTCGTGAGCGCGGTGACCCACGAGCTGCGCACGCCGCTGACCACGTTCCGTCTCTACTCGCAGATGCTCGCGGACGGCATGGTCTCGGACGAGGAGGTCCGCTCGGATTACCTGAGCACACTCAAGCGAGAAAGCGAACGCCTGACGGGCATCGTCGAGAACGTGCTCGAGTACGCCCGCCTCTCCCGTGTCCGCCCGGGCAAGGGCAAGTCCTCCGGCGAGCAGACGCTCTCGCCCGGGGCGCTGGTCGCCCGCTTCCGCCCTGCGCTCGCACGCCGCCTCGGCCAGCACAACATGGACCTCGTCGCATCGCTCGATCTCGATGACGATCAGGATCGCACCGTCACCGTGGACCCGCACGCGGTCGAGCGCATCATGATGAACCTGATCGAGAACGCGTGCAAATATGCTTCGCCCGGCGACGAGGACGCCGACCCAGAGGAGCACGACACCCGCGTGCACCTCGACGTGGGCGTCAGCGACGGCGTGCTCGAGATGCTGGTCGCCGACCACGGCCCAGGCATCTCGCCGGCCGAGCGGGCCAAGATCTTCGGCGAGTTCCAGCGTGGGCTGCGTGGGCTGGGCAACGCCCGCTCGGGCCTCGGCCTCGGGCTCGCGCTCTCACGCGGGCTCGCGCGAGAGATGGGCGGCGACCTCCAGCTCGTCCGCAGACGCGGCCACGGCGCAGAGTTTCTCCTCACCATCCCGCTGGATGCAATCGACAGGACTGATCCGCACTCAGTGCGTTGAACGCGCATCCGCATCTGGAACAGATGTCTACATGCGTGCCCGCGTTGCGAGATCAATCGATACTCGTTAAGCTACCTCGCTATACACGTTCTGACAACGATGCCAGAGCGACTCGTGGGGGGTGTGGGGATGCCCCGTTCAAACATGACGGCGAGAGAACAATCGCCCGAGGAGTCTCACATGCAAAGCAAACAGGTGCTCAGAGCAGCAGGGGTTATCGCATTGTCCACAGGAATGCTACACGCATCCCCAGATGTGGTGTCTGCGTCTCAATCACACGATGCGGTCCAGCGTGGCAAAGCGGCGCTGGCGCAGAACCCGGATCTTGATCGCATCCCGAATCAGATCCTCGTTCGATTCAACACCAATGACGTGCAGCTCACCAGCGCAGCTCGGGCGCTGGTGAACGGGCAACTCATCCGCAAACTCAAAGGTGTAGATGGGCTTGAGCACATCGAGGTCAACTTCCCAACAGAACGCGCGATCGAGATGCTCAACGCGTTGCCCTTTGTGGAGTACGCAGAACCCGATTATGTCGTCAGGCCGATAGCTGCACCCAACGATCAGTTCGTTGGTTTGCAATGGGGCGTGAACAACACGGGTCAGGACATCCGAGGCGTGCTGGGCGTGAACGACGCGGACATCGATGGGTACGAAGCGTGGGACATCCGAACCAGCGCAGCAAATGTCATCGTCGCGGTCATCGACTCAGGCACGCAGTGGGACCACCCCGATCTCGACAGCAATATCTGGTCAAACACAGACGAGATCGCGAACAACGGCATCGACGACGACAACAACGGGTACGTCGATGACATCCGCGGATGGGACTTCTACAGCGGCGACAACAACCCTGACGACGCCGACGGGCACGGGACGCATGTCGCGGGCACCGTTGGCGCTGAAGGGAACAATGGGATCGGTGTCGCGGGTGTCGCGTGGGATGTGCAGATCATGCCTCTGAGATTCATTGGGCCGTTCGGTGGATCAACCTCCGACGCGATCGCCGCGGTCAACTACGCGGTAAATAACGGCGCACGGATTTCCAATAACTCGTGGGGCGGAGGCGGATTCTCCAACGCCATGCGTGATGCGATCTCGAACGCTGCGTCGAACAACCACCTCTTCGTTGCCGCTGCGGGCAATGACGGGGTGAACACAGACAACTCCCCGCACTACCCGAGCTCATACACCAACGACAACATCATCTCCGTCGCGGCAACAGATAATCGCGATCAGATGGCGAGCTTCTCAAACTACGGCGCCAACTCCGTCGATCTCGGTGCGCCCGGCGTCGATATCGCGAGCTGCTACACAGGCGATGGGTACGTCTGGAACAGCGGCACTTCCATGGCCTCCCCGCATGTCGCGGGCGCGGCCGCGGTCCTGCTTGCGGAGAACCCATCATGGAGTTACGCACAACTCCGAGATCGCTTGCTCGATACCGTTCGGCCCACGAGCGCGATGAGCAGCACCACCTCCACCGGCGGGGTGCTCAACCTTCACGCAGCACTCGACGGCGGCGGCGGTAACCCCGGGAACACCGCGCCCAGCGCAAACATCAGTTCGCCAGGCAATGGTTCGACCTTTGTCGAGGGGACAAGCGTGAACTTCGTCGGGAGCGCAAGCGACAATGAAGACGGCAACCTGAGCGGGTCGCTCGTCTGGACATCCAACCTCGATGGGCAGATCGGCACCGGGGCCTCGTTCTCTACCGCATCCCTGAGTGTTGGCGCCCACACCATCACCGCGAGTGTTTCCGACTCCGGAGGACTCAACGCGAGCGATACCGTCTCGATCACGATCGAGCAGGATCAACCCAACGACACACCACCGGCAACACCTGGGCGTCCCAATGCGTCCATCAGCGGCGGCACGGTGAATCTCACATGGTCAGACAACTCGGACAACGAATCCGGGTTCGAGATCCGTCGTCAGCAACGCGTCGGACGGGCGTGGACCAACACCGCCATCATCGGCACAACCGGAGCAAACGACAACAGCTTCTCCGATTCGCCGGGCAACGGGCGTTGGCGTTACAGCGTGCGTGCGATCAACAGCGTGGGCAACTCGAGCTGGAGCAGCTGGCGGACCGTGCGGATTCGATAAGATTCTCGACGAACTCGAACACAAAGGGGAGCCGATCGGCTCCCCTTTTTCATTCGTTACCAAAGCAGAGCCACGCGGTCTCTTCGTCGATCGCCTCGCTCGGGTTGATCGATTCGGATTCATCCATCCCCGCCCGGCGCCGATGGACCGCGCCCTGGATCGAGTCCTCTGGATCGGCGCGGACTATCGGGACGTCCGAGCCGAACAGCAGGTCCACACCCGGCGCGAGCCCGGATTTAAGCAGCGAGCGGATCGGGAGCACCCGGTCCAACCGGTCCGGCACGGCGCGTCGCAGCGCCTCCATATCAGGCAGCAGGTGGCACGGCTGCAGCGAGGCCTTCACGCCCAGGTCCACGAAGCGGCGCAGGTCCTTCTCATCGATCAGCTCCGCGTGCTCGATGCGACAGCCCGAGTGGTCGCACCCCGTCTTCTCGATCGCGTCGAGCACCGCCCGAACCGCGCCGTCGCCGATCGCGTGGGCCGCGATCGCCAGCCCGGCGTCCTTGCACACGCGCATCGCCTCCTCGATCTGCGTGGGCGTCATCATCGGCGTGCCGTTCGGACGATCGGGGTGGCCATCCGCGTACGGGTGGAGCATCCACGCCGTGCGCGAGTTGAGGGTCCCATCGACGAAGATCTTCCCGCCAACGATGCGGACGCGGTCATCGAAACCCTCACTCCGCGCCTTGATACTCGCCTTCAGGTCCGGGATCAGCGGGTACAGATCGAACCGCATATCGCCGATCTCCCCAGACCCGAGCAGGTCCGTGAGCACGCCGCCGAGCCACGACTGGGCCTTCAGGTCGTGCACCTCGACAAATCCGAGCGCCGCGAGGTGCGTGCACGCGGATCGTACCAGCTCGACACGTTTCTCCTTGTTGGGCTCCGGCACCCGGTTCCACATGTGCAGGGCCGCGTGTTCGAGCAGCAGCCCCGTGGGTTCGCCGCTTTTATCCAACTCCACGACGCCTGATTCGATCGTTGTGCTCGAATCGATCCGCGCATAACGAAGCGCCGCGGTTGAAGCAACGAGCGCGTGATAATCGAAGCACCACGCGACCACCGGGCGGTCGCCGCCCGCGGCGTCGAGCTGCTCGCGGGAGGGCCATCGCGGGTCCTCCCAGCCCTCGGGGCGAGCGCTGTGTGCCATGATCCATTCGTGCTCTTGAAGTTCGCTCGCCCGGTCCGCGATCGCGTCGAGCACGCCCTGCGCGTTCGTGCACCCGCCGAGATCGAGCATGGTCAGCGAACGCCCAAGCTGGAAGATGTGCGCGTGCGCCTCTCGCAGGGCGGGTCTCACAGGGCACCCCCGATCAGCGACGCGATCACCCGCTCGCACTCGTCCGCGTCCTCAACCGGGCCTGGCCAGTTCATGCGCACGACGCCGAACTCGGCGCGGATATCGCTCCCCTCCTCGTCGACACCGACCGCGATCGGGTTCTCGATATCGGCCTTCGTCAGCAGGCGGCACACCTCGCGCAACGCCTTGCGATCCGCGTTCAGGCGCTTGCACAGGTGCGGGATCGCGTCGAGCAGCGGGTTCGGTGTCATCAGCGCTTCCCCGTCCGCAACCCCGCCCGAGTCGATCTTGGCGAACGAGATCGTCCCTTTCGCCCAGACCGGGTGGTCCTGGCGCAGGTGGTAGGCGATGTACCGGTCGCTCGAAATCGATTCCGCCATCTCTTCGACGGCGATGTTGACGCGCATCGGGCACGAGAACGAATCCTCCGGCACCGCCAGCACGCAATCGTCCGCGCCCAGCATGTCGTGCTCAACGCAGAGAACAAGCTCACCGCTGGACGGATCCACGATGTACCGCACCGGCGTCGGGGTGCCGTCGCACAGGAGCGTGCCCGTGGTGTGCGAGCGGAGCAGGGATCTCGCCCGCCTGAGAGTTTTGATGCCCGTGTCGTCCATGCTCACTCCTGTGGCTCTTGCGGTTCATCGTACACGCTCGCGACCGATCTGATCGGCTCAGGCACGACGGAGTCATCGCACGCCCTGAGCTTGAGCTGGTAGAGCCGCACCGGGACCCAGTGCCCCAGCTTGTACCCCGCCGGGTCGATATCGCCAACAATCCTGAATCCCATCGATTCATGGAGCTTCTCGCTCCCCGGGTTGGGCACCGAGACGCCCGCGAGCACGATCCGGTAGCCCTGGTCTTTCAGGATCTCGAAGAGTCGCGTGTACAGCGCCCTCCCGATGCCCTTGCCGTACGCGCCCTCGACCACGTACACCCCGGATTCGACGGTCCAGTCGTAGGCCCTGCGGGTCTTCCACGACGACGCCTTGGCGAAGCCGAGGAACGAACCCTCATCGCTGGTCGCGACCAGCCACGGGAACCTGGCCCGAGTCGATTCCCAGTCATCGCGGATCTCGTCGGCGTCCGTGCTGGCCGTGCCGAAGTGCGCGACGCCGTTCATGATCGCGTGGTTGAGCACCGAGGCGACATCGCCGCAGTCGTCTGATTCCATCAATCGGATACGCATGCGTTCCTCCGTCGTCAGCGAAAGGATATCACACGCGGAAGATCGAGCCGAGCTTCTTGCCCAGCATCAGCGACGCGCCGAAGAGCGTGATCGTCAGCAGGGTCATGCCCCAGACACCCATCGCCGAGGCGATGTAAATCCCGTCCCCGAGCCGGTTCGTGAACTCAAAGATCATCTTGGTGATCGGGAAGTGATCGCTCCGTTGCGCCAGGATGAGCGAATCCGAAACCTCGAGCATCGAGAAGCTGAACACCAGCAGCCCGCCCGCGATCAGGTTGGCCATGATCAGGGGCACGATGATCTTCCGGACCGCCGTCACCCGCGACGCGCCGAGATTCACCGCGGCCTCCTCGAGCTCGCCCGATGTCTGCTCCAGCCCGGAGACGGTCGAGCGGACGATGTAGGGCAGGCGTCGGATCGCGTACGCGATGATCAGCAGCGGGAACGGGTTCGGGTTCTCCCCGAATACCTCGAGGTTCAGCCAGGTCCCCTCCAGCGGCCCGCCAGAGCCGAATGGCCAGCGGAGCGTCATCGCCACGTACCCGAAGGCCATCACCAGCCCGGGCACGGCGAGAGGGAGCATGCAGAGCGCATCGAGCAGCGAGCGCCCCTTGATCGTGGTCCGCACGATCAGGTACCCGATCACGATGCCGAATGCCATGTTGAGCACCATCGCGATCAGCGAGAGGATCAGCGAGTTCTTGATCGAGTTGAACGACTCGCTGGCGGTCAGCGCTTCGTTGAAGTGGCTCAGGGTGATGTCCTTGGGCAGGATCGTGCCGTACCAGGACCCCGGCTCCGCGATGCTCGTGAGCACGACGCCGATGTGCGGCAGGATCGCGAGCACCACCACAAAGCCGAACCCGAGCGCCGCGGCCCAGCCCCAGAACGCCGGCAGCGGCGTCTCGCCGCCCGCTCGCGATGCCTTGGAGTACATCGCGTAGCCCTTCCGCCCGAAGACCATCTTCCCCATCAGGTAGAACATGACCGCGGACACGAGCAGCACGAGCGTCAGCGCGTAGGGCTCCGCGCTGTTCTGGACCTCCTTGAGGCCGTAGAAGATCTGCACGCTGGTCACGCCGTAGTAATCGAACATCAGCGGCGTGCCCAGCTCGGTAAAGCTCCAGATGAACACGATCGTTGCGCCGGCAAAGAGCCCCGGGCGGATCAGCGGCAGGGTGATCTTGAAAAATCTACGCCACCCGCCGGCGCCGAGGTTTTCCGCGCTCTCGTCGAGGGCCGGGTCGAGGTTCGCCAGCGATGCCGTCGCGTTGAGATAGATGATCGGGTAGAGGTGCAGCGCCATCACGACGACGACCCCCCAAAACTTCGCCTGCCCGAGGATGTCCCACTCGGTGCCCAGCAGCGCGTTGAGCGCGCCCTCACGCCCCAGCAGCGCCCGGATCCCGATCGCCCCAACGAACGGCGGCAGGATCAGGGGCACCAGGATCGACGCGTTGAGCAGCTTCTTGCCCGGGAAGGTATAGCGTGCGCTGAGCACCGCGAGCGGCAGCGAGATCACGATGCACAGGAACGTCACCGCGCACGCGATCTTGAACGCGTTGACGATCCCCCCCATCAGGTTCGGATCCTCGAAGACCAGGCGCAGGTGATCGAGCGTGAACCCGGATCCAGTCGCGGGGTCTTCCGCGAACCCGCCTCGGACCGTCAGCCCGATCGGGTAGAGCAGGAACACACCGAGGATGCAGAGCATCAGGGTGAGCAGGCCGTACTGGATCAGGTTGCGGTATGTGCGAGCGGACATGGATGTCCAGTGTATGTGCCCCGACGCGGATTGACCGCTCAAGGCCGCATGAAACCCCGATGAGCGACCCCCTGAGGGAATGGCGTGCAATTCGGCGGGTGTTCACCTAGAATGGATTGGTTCAGATCTGCCCCGGCGCGTGCGCCGGGGCATACGAGAGCCCGAAAGGAGTTCACAATGCGTACCAATGTTGTTGGGTTGCACATGGAAGTTACCGATCCGATCCGCGCACACGCCGAGAAGAAGGCGAAGAAACTCGACAAGTTCGAGGATCTGACGCAGCAGATCGATATCAAGTTCTGGAAAGAGAACTCCGCCCAGGAGAACTACAGCGTGGAAGTCGTGGTCGACGTGGTCAACCACCCCGATTTCATCGCCAAGGCAGACGGGCACGACCTCTATCTCGTCATCGACGACGCGATCGCGAAGGTGTCACGCCAGCTTAATGATCATCGCGAGAAGCTCAAGATGGAGAATCGCGCCTGACCCCAGTTGTCTGACCGGGAGAACCCATCGCATGAAACTCACGGAGATCATCTCGCCCGACTCGATCCGGATCCCACTCCAATCGACCGAGCGGAACGAAATCATCGCGGAACTCATTGACACGCTGATCGCGGCAGGTGCCGCGGACGCCTCGATCCGCGAGGAGCTGCTCGAGAAGGTGCTCGAACGCGAGCGGAAACACTCGACGGGCTTCGGGCGCGGTGTCGCGGTGCCACACGTCAAGCACAAGAGCATCGAGAAGATGACCGCCGCCATCGGCGTCTCGTCCAAGGGCATCGACTTCAACTCGCTCGATAAGCAGCCGGTCTACACCGTGTTCCTGCTCCTGAGCCCGCAGAGCAGGCCCGAGGAGCATCTCCAGGCGATGGAGCTCATCTTCAAGAACCTGTCGAAAGACACGTTCCGCAGAGAACTGCGCCAGGCGGACGACGCGGCCAAGATCCACTCCCTGCTCGATGATGCGGACCACCATCGGGTCGGCGGGTGAGTCAGCGCCATTCCACAGCACCCCCTGAAACCGGGATCGCACCGGGAACACCCATCGTGACTGAAACCTGCTCGTCCAAGCTCAAGATCACGAACCGGTACGGGCTTCACGCCCGCCCCGCGACGGACTTTGCGCAGGCCGCCGCGGGCTTCGAGGCCAACGTCACCGTGAAGTACGATCAGGAGGAAGCGGACGGCAAGTCCGTGATGGAACTCATGATGCTCGCCGCGACGCAGGGCACCGAGATCGAGATCCGCTGCTCCGGGCCGGACGCCAAGGACGCCCTGTCGCACCTCGCCGACCTGGTCTCGCGCGGCTTCGACGAAACCGACGACTGAGAACAGATCACTGCGTCAGCGTGCCGATCCCGCGCTCGCTGAACTCGGACTCGCTCATCCGCGTGATCGATGCGCCGATGCTCCCGAGTCGCTCCTCGAGCCGCTCATAGCCGCGATCGATGTGATAGACGCGGTTGACCACAGTCGTGCCCTCGCCCGCCATCGCCGCGATCACCAGGCTCGCGCTGGCTCGCAGATCGCTCGCCATCACCGGCGCCCCGGTGAGGCGCCGTACGCCGGAGATGACCGCCGTGGTCCCGTGGCGGTGGATCTGCGCACCCATGCGGGTCAGCTCCGCGACGTGCAGGAACCGCTCGGGGAAGATCTTCTCCGTGATCACCGAGTTCCCGCTCGCCAGACAGAGCAGCGCCATGAACTGGGC
Organism: Phycisphaerales bacterium; assembly: GCA_017642965.1. Taxonomy (GTDB): domain Bacteria; phylum Planctomycetota; class Phycisphaerae; order Phycisphaerales; family UBA1924; genus UBA1924. The sequence continues at coordinate 85,112 of JAEPOJ010000011.1, read as the reverse complement.
CTGCAGGTCCGTCGGGAAGCCGGGGTGGGGCTGGGTCGTGATCTGCACCGGGCGGAGCGGTTCGGGCGCGCTGATCGTGCACGTCCGCCGCAGCGGGTCCTCGGGGCTGGTCCCCCGCGGGTAGTCCGTCGGGTCGATGTGCACACCCATCGCCTCAAGGCGGTCGTTCGCGGACATCAACGCGTCCAGCGGGCAGTTCGTCAGCTCGATCGATGAGCCCGTCGCCGCGGCGGCACACATGTAGGTGCCCGCCTCGATCCGGTCCGGGATGATCGTGTGGTCTACGCCGCCCAGCGATTCCACGCCCTGAATGGTCACGCGGGGTGACCCGGCGCCGGTGATCTTCGCGCCCATCGCGTTGAGCATGTTCGCCAGATCCACGATCTCCGGCTCGCACGCCGCACACTCGATCACCGTCGTGCCCTGCGCGAGCGTCGCCGCGGACATGACGTTCGCGGTCCCGAGCACCGTGGAGCCGAATGGGCCGCCGAGGAATACGGTGTCGCCGATCAGCCGTCCCGACTGGGGGACCTTCGCGATGATGTCGCCACCATCAAGCTCGATCTTCGCCCCCAGCGCCTCGAGCCCTCTCAGGTGCAGATCGACCGGGCGCTGCCCAATCGCGCACCCGCCCGGCATCGAGACGCGTGCCATCCCACGCCGAGCGAGCATGGGCCCCAGCACGCAGATGCTGGCCCGCATGGTGCGGACGATGTCGTAGCGGGCATGGATCTCGGATTCATCCTTGGCGTGCAGGCTGATCGTCGACCCATCTCGGTCGTTCTCCACGCCCAGCTCGCCCAGCAGGCGCAGCATGTTGCGGATATCGGAGAGCTCGGGGACATCGCGCAGGGTCACAGGCTCATTCGTGAGCAGGGTCGCGGCAAGCAGCGGGAGCGCAGCGTTCTTCGAGCCGTTGACCCGCAACGAGCCGCTGAGCTTGCGTCCACCCTCGATCACGAATACATCCATGCGTCGCCTCCCGCGTCTTTGCGTGACTCAGTGTACCACCTGTTCTCGGACCCTTGCCTGAACAATGCCCGATTCCGCCCGGATCATCGGCAATTTCACGCGATGGCCTCCTCATTCCGTGCGAAGGCGCAGAAACCCCCGCGCCCTTCCCCAGCCGCTACAGCCCGCAACGCTGTCGCAGACCCGCAACAGGACGCGCAATTTTCGCTTGCACGTGTGGCATCACCCGTGGCGGAATGGACCTTTCAACTGACACCAGGCACGCAAAGTACGCGAGCCGACACATGCACCAAACGGAGCGGTCCACATGAGTACTGCTGAACAACATCTCGATGCCCAGGATCAGGGCTCCTTCACCAACGGCAGCCGCCTCATGCAGGTGCTGCTGATTGCGGCGATCGCGGCATCGAGCCTGTCCATGATCTTTTCCGTCGGGACCGCGATGGCCTCGGCGGGCCAGGAACAGCCGGCCGCGGGTGTCGCGGCGAGCGAGTAGCAAGCGGGGTACGCGGCCAGCAGCCGCAGGAGCCGATGGCATGAGCCCATAACAGCGCAGACCCCACCTTGTGCCCCAGCGGGCAACTCCCCTAATCGCACACCCACCATCACTGGAGGTTCACATGCATACCCCGAACACAACCAACCGATCCCGACCCCTCCTCACCCTCGCGATGATCGCCGGCGGGCTCACATGCCTCGGGTCCACCACCGCGATGGCGCAGGATTTCTGGGGCTACAACGATCTCCCGGAATCCATCACACTCACGGGCACCGTGCGTGATTTCAAGGAACGCTCGGTGAGCGGCGGCCACACCGACTTCGAGTTCCGTCCCTCCGGCGGCTTCGGACACTACATGGGTATCGTTTCCGACTACCTCGGCGATGACGACAAACCCGTGTTCAACTCCACGGGGCTCAAGATCTCAGGCCACTGGAAGGATTCGTCCGGGCGCAAGATGATCTCGACCAAGGACTACATCGCTCAGCGTGAGGGCGACACCTCTGGCTCATTCAGCTCCAGCGCCGGCGCGATCCACGACGCGAGCGCGTTCAGCAAGTGGTTCCGCGATACCCCGGGTGTGAACGTATCCAAGCCCCTCGACCTGACCCTCGTTCGTCAGCAGGGCTCGAACGTCTACGTCTTCGATGACAAGCAGGACCCGACCTATTCCGACCTCGGCGGGTTCTTCCCGGTCAATGGTGACCTCTTCGGCAACTCGGCCGGCAATGACAAGAACTTCCACTTTACCTTCGAGCTCCAGACCGAGTTCGTCTACGACGAGGACGGCGGACAGATCTTCACCTTCACGGGCGACGACGATGTCTGGGTCTTTGTCGACGGGCACCTGGTGATCGATATCGGCGGTGTCCACTCCGCGGTCTCGCAGACCATCGAGCTCGACCGCCTCGAGTGGCTCGAGGACGGGCAGCGGTACAAGCTGAGCTTCTTCTTCGCCGAGCGCCACCGCACACAGTCAAACTTCCGCATCGAGACCACGATGCAGCTCCGGACCGTTGAGCTCCCGCCCACCGCGGCGCTCTACGACTGAGCATGACGCAGGCGCATGTTGGTGTTGGTGCGAGGCCGATCCGTTCAAGACGGGTCGGCCTCCTCCTTTTTTGAAGTGCTGGTTCCCGACCCGGTCAGCGGACACGCCGGCGCGGCCCGTCCGAGCCGCGGCTGCCACGCGTATGGATGTGGATGTGCTTCTGATTCTCACGGATCCGATCCCGGCGGATCTCGCGCCGATGCCGATCGTATGAGGAGTACCCGTCGATCCCGGGGAACACGTACGTGCTCGGGTTGGAGCTGGAGGTGAAGTAGTCGCGGTCGTTGAGCGACGGGCGTGGGGGCGATGGCCAGGCGTACCAGCCGGCCGTCGCGTCAGGGGTGCTCAGGCTCAGCTGCGAATCGCGGCGATCGTACTCCGGCGCCACGTCCCGCTCGTAGGTGTAGAAGGAGCCCACGGTGCGCACGCCGGGCGCGAACAGCACCGCGCTGGAGTTCCCGGAGCTGGTCATCAGGGCGGCGCGCTGGGCGCGGTCGTCGGGTGTGGTCTTCCAGCGCGTTTCAGCATCGCGGTCGCCCGCGAGCGCAGCACCGGTTCCAAGGGCGAGGACGCCGAGCATCACGAGCGCACGACCCTTACGGGCACGATTCATCTTCTTTGGTTGGGCGTTCATACAGAGATACACAACCACAAACACGGGGCCGCTGCCATGATTCTGGCGGATTGGTGCAGAGATGAGGCCTTACAGGCGGGAAACACGCATTATCGGGTCGTTTCGCGCCCCAGCAGCCGATCGACCCGTGCCCGCGAAGCCAGCAGCGCACGCTCCGCGTCGGGGAAGCGCCCCTGCCCGATGGCCCCGCTGATGGCGTTCACAATGCGTTGCACGCCGCCCGGCTCGCGGTACCCCGGCGCATTGAATCCATCGATGATCAGATCGCACCCGGCGCTCAGCGCCAGGAACGCGCCCTCACCCTCGCCGAAGTGATCCCGTATCGCGCGCATATCCAGCGAGTCCGAGATGATCACGCCCCCGAAGCCCATGTTCTGGCGGAGCACGCCCCGGAGATGCGCCATTGAAAGCGACGCGGGCAGGCGCTCGTCCACATCGCGGTGGATCATGTGCCCGGGCATGATCGCGATCGAATCGCCGTGCGACGCGATCAGCGACTCAAAGACCCGCAGCTCCTCGCGCGTGTGGGTCCTGGTGATATCGCACACCCCGTTGTGCGTGTCGATGAGGCTCGACCCGTGCCCGGGAAAATGCTTCACGCAGCACGCCACGCCCTGCTCCCGGTGGGCCTCGATGAACGCGCTGGCGCAGCGGAGGACCGAGTCGTGGTCCGGGCCGAACGAGCGACCCTTGCCCGCGATGATCGGCGAATCCGGCTCGACCGCGAGGTCCACGCACGGCGCGAGGTTCAGATCGATGCCAAGGGCCCTGAGCTGGCGGGCCTGCCGAGAGGCGTACTCGTGCAGGTCTCCGGGCGTCCAGGTCGCGAGCTCTGCCGCAGAAACCGTGCGCATGAACCCGCGCGACGCACGCAAGCGGTCGACATGCCCGCCCTCCTGATCGATCGCGACGATCAGGTCCTCGCCGAGCTCGTGACGCAGATCCGCGATGAACCGCACAAGCTGCTCAGGGCTGATGACATTGCGGTGATGGTTGCCCGCGATATCGTGATCAAAGAGGATGACCCCCTTGCAGTGCACCGCGCGGAGCGTCTCGACATCTTCGCGCGTGGTCTCTTCGTTCATCGTGCACCCACGGATCCCGAGGATCAGCGATGACCCGATGAGCTCTGGCAGACTCATGCGTGCTCCCCGATAACGCGGGACAGGTGGCCGGACGCGTCCCGGATCAGCCTGTCCGCGACCTCACGCGAGCACGCCTGATGATGCATCACGATCGCGTGCTTGACCGAGTTTGCGGCCCGATCGAGCAGATCAAACGACGCATCGCGCTCGATGCCGCACGTCCGCATGATGATCCGCGCCGCGCGGTCCCGCAGCTTGTCGTTCGTAGCGCGGACATCGACCATCATGTTGGAATAGCACTTCCCGAGCCCGACCATCGCCCCGGTTGAGATCATGTTGAGCACCATCTTCGTGGCCGTCCCCGCCTTCATTCGGGTAGACCCGGTCAGGACTTCGGGGCCGGTCCGCACCGCGATGAGCACATCGCACCACGGCGCCCGCTCAACCGGGGTGCAGGTGAGCAGCCCCGTGCGAGCACCCCTGGATTTCGCGTGCTCCACGCCGCCAAGAACAAAGGGCGTGGTCCCGCCCGCGGCAATCCCGAAGACCGAGTCATTCGCGCCGATATTCAGCCCGTCGAACTGCTCGTGCGCCCCGTCCCATTCGTCCTCGCGGTGCTCCGACGACACCCGCAGCGCCCGGTCGCCACCCGCGATGATCCCGATCACCTGTTCCGGGGCGCTCTGAAAAGTGGGGGGGCACTCCGAGGCATCCAGCACCCCCAGGCGCCCGCTCGTCCCCGCCCCGAGATAGACCAAACGCCCACCCGAGCGCAGCGATTCGATCACGCCGTCCGTAAACGTTGCGATGTGCTCGATCTGGTCCCGCACCGACCGGGCGATCGTCGCGTCCTCGTCGTTGATGAGCTCCAGGCAAGCCCGGGTGCTCATCGCGTCGAGGTTCGTTGATCGCTCGTTGGGCTGTTCGGTGAGCAGGTGCCCACGGTCCGGCGGAGTCGGGTTGTTCGCGTGCGCAGACACGCGATCATCCTAGCGGACATCATGCCGCGGCGTGCGTGTGCGTGGTGCCGAGCAGATCGGTGCGGAGCCAATCCCAGCGCTCCTGGACCTGCTCCTTGCTCCCGAGCACCGCGCTCGTGCGCGAAGGGTGCGGCATGGCGTACACCCGCATGCCGTCGAGATTCGAAGGGCAGTGGTAGCACAGCGCATTGGAGAGCGGGTTGCATTCGGCCCCGAACGCCCTGTGGCAGAGATCCCACGCGACCGAGCCGAGACAGGCGATCGCGCTGACATTGGGCATGTGATCCAGCGTGAACCGCAGCACCTCACACAGATGATCGCTCATATGCGTCCAGCCCGGCAAGCCCGAGTTGGAATCGCCCACCCTGAGCATGCCCGCCAGCGCCGAGCCATACAGGATGCCGCAGTCAAAGCCATCGGTATACACCTCCAGGCTCCGGTTGGTGATCATCGCCGGGCTGTGGGCATAGACCCGGCCTCGCCCCTCTTCCATCCGTTGCTCGATGTCGTCCGTGCAGCAGAAATCCTGTGCCAGGAGCAGCAGTTCCCCGTCCCAATCGCCAAACAGCGATTCAGTGCCATACAGGCGGGTCTCATCGGGGGCATATTCGTAAATGTTGCGGAATCGCCCATTGGGGCATCGGAAATCGCGGATCCAATCGGGAATCGTGGGTGTCATACCCAAACCCTCGACGGATCAACCCCGAGAATCGAGCGGAATCAAAGAAAGCACCCCCGGCAGGGATCGAACCTGCGACCTGCGCTTTAGGAAAGCGCTGCTCTATCCAACTGAGCTACGAGGGCAACCGAAACAAGTGTACTCCGATAAGCCGATGATGAGAAGCATCTCCAGGCCTCACCCTGAATCTGTTGGCCAGCCTGCTTCGAACCCACCGGCCCATGCGATCCACCCCCGCCGACCAACCCGTCCCCGTCTGGCTCAGACGCACGCTGATCCTTGCCGGGGTGTACAACCTGCTCTGGGGCGGGTGGGTGGTCCTGTTTCCGATGTCCATGTTCTCGCTCGCGGGCCTCCCCCAGCCCACCTACCCCGCGATCTGGCAGTGCGTCGGCATGATCGTCGGCGTCTACGGCATCGGCTACCTCGTCGCGGCCCGCGACCCCCTCACGCACTGGCCGATCGTGCTTGTCGGGCTCCTCGGCAAGGTCTTCGGCCCCATCGGCTTTGTGTACGCGGCCCTAATCACCAGCCAACTGCCCGTCGAGTTCATCTGGACGATCATCCCCAACGATCTGGTCTGGTGGGTGCCGTTCACCATGCTGCTGGTGCTGGCCGCAAAGCATCATCAGGGCGGCGACCACACCGGAGACCCAACAATGAGCTTCCAAGACGCGCTCCAGGCACACCGCGATCAGCACGGGACCACCCTCGCGGAACGCACCGATGAGTCCCCCGTCATGCTCGTCTTCCTCCGCCACCTCGGGTGTACGTTCTGCATGGAAACCCTGCAGGACCTCAAAGCCCAGCGCGAGCAGATCGAGTCGGGTGGGGTCAGGCCCGTGCTCGTGCACATGAGCGACGACGATGCGGCCCAGAAGCAGTTCGCGAAGTACAACCTCGCCGGTCTTTCCCGCATCTCAGACCCGGATCAGGATCTCTACCGCGCCTTCGAGCTCAAGCGTGGTTCGCTCTGGCAGCTGTTCGGGCCGCGGGTGTGGTTCCACGGGCTGCGTGCGCTGTTCAGGGGCAACGCCGTGGGCACGCTCCAGGGCGACGGATTCCAGATGCCCGGCGTGTTCATCGTCCACAAGGGCAGGATCCTCCAGAGCTTTAAGCACGCCACGGCGGGTGATCGCCCCGAGTACGCCTGCATGTCCGGCGAGTGCGAGATCCCAACCCCGTCATGAACGAATCGATCCTCATCACGATCCTGCTCGTCCACGCCGCAAGCACCTGCGCGATGACCGGGCTCATCTGGTTTGTCCAGGTCGTTCACTACCCGCTCATGGCCCGTGTCGGCGCGGAGGGCTACTCGCTGTATCAGCACGCGCACATGAGCCGCACAACATGGGTCGTCGCTCCCCTGATGCTCACCGAGCTGGGCAGTGCCGCCCTGCTGATCCCGATGCTCGGGCTGGCGTCCTACCCGATCACGATTTCCGGGCTGGTGCTCGTGGTCCTGCTCTGGGTTTCCACCGCGGCGCTGCAGGTCCCCGCGCACAAGGGGCTGACCCAGGGCTTCGCCGAGCGTGCCCATCGCCGCCTGGTCGCGACCAACTGGCTGCGGACCGTGCTGTGGAGCGCCCGGAGTGTGCTGGCCTGCGTGCTGATCGCGACTGCCTGACTACAATCTCCACCCCTCCGCGAACCCCGCGAGATCTGGAGATTTTCCCATGAAGGCAGGCATCGTCGGTCTCCCCAACGTCGGCAAGTCCACCCTCTTCAACGCGCTGACCAACGCGGGCGCGCTGGCCGCGAACTACCCGTTCGCGACCATCGACCCCAACGTGGGCGTTGTGCCGATCCCCGACCCTCGCCTCGAGATCATCCAGGGCTACATCAAGACCCAGAAGGTCATCCCGGCCGCGCTGGAGCTGGTGGACATCGCCGGGCTCGTGCGCGGCGCTTCCAAGGGTGAGGGCAAGGGCAACGCCTTCCTCGGGCACATCAAGGACGTCGACGCGATCATCCAGGTCGTCCGCTGCTTCGAGAAGGCACCCGGCGGCGAGGACATCACCCACGTCGACGGCTCCGTCGATCCGCTCCGCGACATCGAGACCATCGAGCTTGAGCTGATCCTCGCGGACCTGCAGACCTGCGAGAACGCACTCCCCAAGGCCCAGCGCAACACCCGCGGCGGCGACCGCGACGCCATCGCACGCGTGGCCGTGATCGAGAAGATCATGCCCGTCCTCGAGGAGGGCAAGCCCGCCCGCTCCGTGGAGCTGAGCGACCCCGAGCACATCCGCGCCCGCAGGATGCTGGGGCTGATCACGACCAAGCCCATCCTCTACATTGCCAACGTCTCTGATGATGATCCCAACGGCGAGGGCCCGCTGGCGCAGAAGGTCAAGGAGTACGCCGAGTCCCACGGCTCCGAGATGGTCCCCGTCTGCGCCCGCATCGAGTCCGAGCTCTCCGAGCTCGACGAGGAGGACAAGGCCGAGATGCTCAAGGACATGGGCATGGACGAGCCCGCGCTGGCCAAGCTCGCGCGAGCCGCGTACAAACTGCTGGGCTACCAGTCCTACTACACCGCGGGCGAGAAGGAGGTCCGCGCCTGGACCATCCCCCAGGGCTGCAAGGCCCCGCAGGCGGCCGGCGTGATCCACACCGACTTCGAGAAGGGCTTCATCCGCGTCGAGTGCTACTCGGTGGACGACCTGATGGAGTTCGAGAGCGAGAAGGCCATCAAGGAAGCCGGCAAGATGCGCGTCGAGGGCAAGGAGTACGTCATGCGCGACGCGGACGTGTGCCACTTCCTGTTTAGTCGCTGACCTCTTCATAGCAGGGTGCCACTACTCGACGCGCAGCGGCGCAGTAGTGCTCTCTCGAACTGCGGAAGACACTACTGCGCGTCTACGACGCGAGTAGTGGCACCCTCCAATGGACACCGGGCATTCACCGCGACCGCTTCGCCGCCCCCGCGTTGCCGTGGGCGCCGAGGTCGTAGAGCACCGCAAACACCATCCCCGCGATCCACAGGATGCTGAACTCGCCGTCGTTGTAGACGTGGCAGATGCCGTAGGTAAACGTCGTCGCGGGGAGGAAGAAGAACCCCAGCAGCGGGATCAGGAACCCGTTCCACGGGTCGGCCTTGGCGAACATGCCCGTGATCCAGTACACGAACAGCAGCACGCGCGGCATCAGCAGGGTTCCGAGCACCAGCAGGCATCCACCCATCGTCCGTTCCTTTCGTCTGAGCTCATCCGATGATAAACGAAAAAACCCACGGGGTTTCCGTGGGGTTCTTTGGATTTCTGAATGTTGGGTGTCGCTTACTCGTTCGCACGCAGCTTGGCGAGCAGGCGGAGCAGCTCGATGTAGAGCCACACGAGGGTGACCATCAGGCCCCACGCGCCGACCCACTCCATGTACTTGGGTGCGCGCTGCTGCACGCCCGCCTCGATGTACTGGAAGTCGAGCAGCAGGAACAAGCTGGCGAGCCCGGCGCAGAGCACGGTGAACCCGATGCCCATCATGCCGGTGTCCGCGTAGCCGTTCCAGATCCCAACACCGAAGAAGGAGAGGATCCAGAGCAGCGCGGTGTAGCCGAGGAGACCAAAGAGCATGGTCACCATGATCTTCTGGACCAGCGGGCCAACGCGGAGGATGCCGCTGGCGTAGCCGGCGAGCATCGCGCCGGCGATGGCGAGCGTCGCACCCGCCGCCTGCAGCGCAAGCATCGCGCTCGGGTTGGTGCCGTCCGCCTGCATCGGCACGAACTGCATCGGGATCACAAAGGTCGCTGCACCAACAAACACGCCCTCAAGAACCGCGTGCACGGGCGCGAGGAATGGCGCGGACTTGGGCTTGAACGCGATGATCAGCGAGATGACGAGCCCGGCGACCATCGAACCGATCAGGGCGGGCCACGCCCATGCGGGCATCGAGATCCCACCGGTCGGGGAGATCACTGCGGCACTGTTGATCGCCTGCCAGACGAGCACGCCAACGACGGCGACGATCGACAGCAGGATACCCGTCGCGGTGACGGTGCCGCCGAGCGTCATCACGCTCTGGCGTTCGACCGTCAGGACGTCTTCGTTTTCAAGAACCCGCATCGCGGGGTTTCGTGATTGGAGAATACTCATTGCGATTTGCCTCCCAGGGAAACGCGTTTTCAGCCCATATTCTACTGCCGAACACGGTCATTGGTTCATCGGCTCAACACGTTTCACGCCTGCCGAATTGGCACATTGCGGACCCGTGAGTGCGGATATTGCGGGTGCCCGTACTCGCCCTACAGGGGCGCAGTGCGGCTGACCTGTGCGTGCCGACTCAGTTCTGAGTTAATTGGAATCAAGTTCCGCACTGCGCGGCTGCGCCGCGCGTACGGGCATCCCCAGCAACGGTGCTTACAGCTGGGCGTGTGTGTAGTTGGGCGATTCCTTGGTGATCTTGATGTCGTGCGGATGGTTCTCGATGACCGTCGCACCCGAAACTTTCACGAAGCGGGCGTTGCTGCGCATCTCATCGATGGTCGCGCAGCCGCAGTAGCCCATCGCGGAGCGCAGCCCGCCCACGAGCTGGTACGCGAACTCGGCCAGCTTGCCGCGGTAGGCGACAAGCCCCTCGACCCCCTCGGGGACGAACTTCTGCTGCTCCTTGGCGCCCGAGAGCAGCTTCTCGGCCTGGCGGTAGCGATCGGCGCTGCCCGCGTTCATGGCCCCCTCGGAGCCCATGCCGCGGTACGACTTGTACCGCCGACCGCCCGAGATCACCAGCTCGCCCGGCGACTCATCGAGCCCCGCGAACAGCGAGCCCATCATGACGCAGTGTGCGCCCGCTCCGATGGCCTTGGCGATATCGCCAGAAAGACGGATCCCGCCGTCGGCGATCACCGTGACGTCGGAGTTGATCGAGCGCAGCCCCTCGACCGCGTTCATCACCGCGGTGACCTGCGGCATGCCCACGCCCGTGACCACGCGCGTGGTGCAGATCGAGCCGGGCCCGATGCCGACCTTCACAGCGTCCGCCCCGGCCTCGGCCAGCGCAATCGCCGCCTCCGCGGTGGCGATGTTGCCCGCGATCACCCCGATGTCGAAGCGGCGCTTGATCTCACGCACGGTGTCGATCACCGGCGCCGAGTGCCCGTGGGCGGTATCGACCACAAGGACATCGACCTCGGCCTCGATGAGCGCCTCGACGCGGTCGAACTGGTTGGGCCCAACCGCAGCGCCCACCCGGAGGCGGCCCCGCGCGTCCATGCAGGCGTTTGGGAACTGGCTCTGGCGTTCGATGTCGCGCATCGTGATCAGCCCGGCCAGGCAGCCCTGATCATCGAGCAGCAGCAGCTTCTCGACCTTGAGCTCGTTGAGGATGCCCTCGGCCTGCCCGAGCGTCGTGCCCGCCTGCGCCGTGACGAGGTTCTCGCTCGTCATCACGTCGCGGATGGGCGTGTTCTGGTTCTGGGCAAACTTCAGGTCGCGCCGGGTCAGGATGCCCAGCACGCGCCCCTTGGAGCGAAGATCGACCGAGCCGTCCTCGGTGATGGGGAAGCCCGACACGTTGTGCTCGAGCATCAGCTCCATCGCGCGTGAGATCGGGTCGTCCGGACCGAGCGTGATCGGGTCGGTGATGACGCCGTTGGCGCTGCGTTTGACCTTCGCGACCTCGCGAGCCTGGGTCTCGACATCGAGGTTTTTGTGGATGATCCCGATGCCGCCCTCCTGCGCGAGTGCGATCGCGAGCTCAGACTCGGTGACCGTGTCCATCGGCGCCGACACCATGGGGATATTCAGTGTGATGTCCTTCGTCAGGCGAGTCGCCGTGTTGGCATTGGCTGGCATCACGCTGGAAGACTGCGGGATCAGCAGCACGTCGTCGAACGTGATGCCTTCCTTGACGATCTTCGATGATGCGACATCGCCCGCCGAGGGCTGCGTGGTGCTCGTGGCGGTGGCATTCCGGGACGATTCAGTTTTTGCGATGGTCTCCATGAGAGAGTATCCCACCCTGATACCGCCGTGTCTACCGAATCGTCCGCATCTGTGCGCGATTCTGGCTATCCTGCCTGCAGATGCCCTTGGACCTGCCCGAAAACATGGCCGTCGACCTCCCCGAGCACCCCATCGCGTTTACGCCCGGCTCACCCGATCCGGACCACGGCGCACTCGAGTGGCTCCTCGCGGATGCCCGGGGCGGGTTCGCGATGGGCTGCGCCGACGCGACCCCGATGCGACGCTACCACGGGCTGCTCATCGCCTCGCTCGCACCGCCCGTTCGGCGAGCGCTCATGCTCAGCGCCATCGACGAGCACCTGCACATCCCGCTGGGCGATTCGTGCGGCTGTCACCACGACACACGCCTGACCCGTTTCCAGTTCGCCGGCGATGCCGCCCGCCCAGCCCCGCCACCGACCCTCGCCGGCTTCACCAAAGGCGCGGGCACGTGCACCTGGGACCACACGATCCCATCGCAGATCGGGACCGTCCGAGTCCGCAAGACCCTCACGCTGCTCGATCGCGCTCGCGCGTGCCGGGTGGAGTATGAGATCGAATCGGGGATCCTCAGCGCCGAGCTCGAAGGCCCGATGACGCTGACGCTCTCGCCGCTGGTCGCGATGCGCGATTTCCACGAGCTCAACCACCCGGGGACCCTGTCGCTCGATCAGTTCCGCCTCGATCCGCTCGCACAGCCCGCGATCGAGGGCGTGGTGGTCCACCGCGACGGGCTCGGCGCGTCGCTGCACATCCGTGGGGTGCAGCTTAAGGCGCATCATGATCAGAGCATCTGGCGGGGCATGCGATACGAGCACGAGACCCGGCGCGGGCAGAGTGACACCGAGGACCTGCTCTGCCCGGTCCGGTTTGTCGTCGAAATCGACCCGCGCTCGACCACGCACGCCGCCCTCGAGTTTGCCCTCGATGAGCAGCCGCTCGAGCTGGACGCGTGCACCACGCGCCGGAGCACCCGAGTGCACTCCTCAATCGACCATGCGCTGCGGCAGGCGGGCGATCCGCGCGACCCCACGCTGCGCGAGACCATCGCACGACTCGCATCGGCGGGCGACGACTTCGTCGTCGATCGGGTCTTCCCGGAATCCACTTCCACCTCGATCATCGCGGGCTACCCGTGGTTCAGCGACTGGGGACGCGACACGATGATCTGCATCCCGGGGCTGCTGCTCACGACCGGGCGGTTCGACGAGGCCCACGCCTGCCTGACCACCTTCGCCCGGGCACGGGCGCACGGGCTGATCCCCAACCGCTTTGACGACGACGCGGGCCCGGCCCACTTCAACACCGTCGATGCGCCGCTCTGGTTTGTACACGCCTGCCTCTCGTGGTCGATCGCCTCGGGCAAGCCGCTCGACCGGGGGCTCATCGACGCGTGCGACGACATCCTCGACGCTTACGCCCGCGGCACGATCAACAAGATCGCTATGGACCCGCACGACGGGCTCATCAGATGCGGCGATCCCCGCACCCAGCTCACTTGGATGGACGCGCTCCGCGACGGCGTCGCCTTCACACCACGCCACGGCAAGCCCATCGAGATCAACGCGCTGTGGATCAACGCTCTGCGGGCACGCGCCAAGATGGGATCAATCGACCCGGTCCGCGCCGCGGAGCTCGATGCTCGCGCGACCATGGCCGAGCAGTCCATCGTCCGCACCATGACCGCGGGCCCGCACGGGGGGCTGGTCGATTGCCTGATCCCGCACAACGCGGTCCGCAGCTTCAGCTGGCGCCGCAGCGACGAGTGCCGACCCAATCAGGCCTTCGCGACAGCGCTCCCGGGCGTTCGTCTGCCCGATCACATCGCCCGGGACGTGCTCAACTCGATCGAGCGCCACCTGCTCACGCCGGTCGGGCTGCGCACCCTCAGTGCGGACCACCCGGAGTATCAGGCCCACTACTGCGGCTCCATGACCGACCGGGACCGCGCGTATCACAACGGCACGGTCTGGCCCTGGTTGATCGGGGCCTACGCGGACACCAAGCTGCGTGTGGGGGCCTTCGACGATACCGCGCGCAAGGGCGTGATCGACCATCTCGTTTCGCTCGCATCGGCGATGGATACGGACGGCGTGGGATCGATCCACGAGATCTACGACGCGGAACCGGACGAGATGAAAGATCACGCCCCGCAGGGCTGTCCTGCGCAGGCGTGGTCGATCGCTGAGGTGTTGCGTGGGCTGGTTATTGCCTCACGCGGGCGGGCCTAACCGCACCGGCGCTCGCCCTTGCCCGCCTTGAGCAGTCGCTCGCCGTCCTCGGGCGTCATGGATCCCTCGGCAATGTACGCCGCGATCTCACGCCGGGACTTCTCGACGTTTGAGCTCACGACCATCCGCTTGACCGCGCCGAACACGATCGCGACGACGGCGATGACCGTGCCGGAGATGAAGATCACCGTCGGGATGAACATGTCCTCGTCGCGGGTGATGTTGTGAAGGATGTCTTCCATGGCGTGTATCTCACACATGGGGTTCAGGCGTGCGCCGGGGTTGATTCAAAGATCATTTCGTTCGTGGACTTCTTCTCGCCCGCGTTCATCAGGTGTACGCCGTCCTGCGGGGTCATCGAGCCCTCCGCGATGTACGCGGCGATCTCGCGGCGGGACTGCTCACGCTCACGGGCGATGCGCACGTTCTGTCGCGTCCCGAGCACAATGGCCGTTACGGCGATGATGCACCCGATCGTCCCCCCGACCCCGAAGATCAGGAACATGGTGAAGCTGTCGGGGTTGCCCGTGATGTTGTGGATGATCTCTTCCATCGTTGATGATTCCTGCTTGGTGTGCTGGTGCTGGGCTTACGCGTGGCGTGCCTGCTGTTCGAGCGCGAGCTCGCTCGCGGTTTTGGGGTTGCCCGCCCTGAGCAGGCGCTCGCCGTCCTCGGCGCTCATGGAGCCCTCGGCGATGTACGCCGCGATCTCGCGTCGTGATTTCTCGCGTTCCTTGGTCTCCGCGGTGCTCTTGATCGATCCGAAGACGATCCCGATGATGGCGATGAGACCCCCCATCCCAAAGATGATGAAGATGGTGAACATGCCACGGTCGTCGGTAATGTTCTGAAGGATGGTTTCCACCATGTTTCCCCCTGTAGTTCGCTGGCCTTAGCCGCACATGTTGATGCCGTTGTTCCGCTTCCCCGCGGCGAGCAAACGCTCACCCTGCTCGGGCGACATGGATCCTTCCGCGATGTACGCCGCGACCTCGCGTCGCGTGCGTTCGTGGGCCAGTCGGGACACCATGCCGGTCAACGCCTTGAAGACGGACACGATCGTGATCGATCCTGCGATCACGAGGACGAAGAAGAGTTCCTCCTTCTGTATGATTTCGCGGAGGATGTCTTCCATTTCGAGCTCCAGATCCGGCTTCGCGCAGACAGTATCGCAGCGGTCCCGCCGGGTGAGTTCTTTGGGAAACCCGTTGATGGGATTTCACGCTTCCATCGTAAACTCTACCCGCTTTTATGGAATTTCGGACAGAAAACCCCGAATTTGAGCCGCCGTCGGTGCGACCGGCGCTGAAATCACCCCAGCGGGAGAACAGCGTCATACCCGCATGAAGTTTGTGATCATCAGGGGAAATTTCCGTTCCGAACGTGGCGGCACTTTGTTATCTTGGGTGAAGGGCGGGGGAGATTCTTCGATCCCGCCTGTTCTTGGGGTACACACACAGCGGAGTGGGGGCGACGCAATCAGGGGTGAGAAGATGATGAATCGAGAGATCGATGGGGTATACCGGTCCGTAAACTCGTTTTCGCATGCACTGGCGGTTCAGCGGCGCCATGTGCTCGGCTGGGGCGCACTGTGTGGTTTGGTGTTGGCGTGGGTGGCTGCGCCGCTTCAATCCGCGCCGCTGAACTTTACCAATGAGGCGATCGCCCGCGGGGTACCGTTCAGGGTCGGCTTCAACTACCACCAAGTCGGCGCGGGCAACATGCTTGCGGATCTCGATAACGATGGGGATCTGGATATCCTCATCGCGGGCGGGCTCGGCGGGGCGTTCGGGCTCTACGAGAACGACGGCAGCGGGTTCTTCACCGACCGGTCGCTCGGGTCGGGGCTTGCGCCCATGATCAACGCCTCGGGCCTGTCCGCGGCGGATTACGACAACGATGGTGATCTGGACATCCACGTCCCGGGCTGGTTCGAGCCCAGCAAGCTCTACCGGAACAACGGGGACATGACCTTCACGGACGTGGCCGCGGAAGCCGGCGTGAACCTCAGCGCTCCGTCGATGGCCGCGGCCTGGGGCGACTACAACCAGGACGGCTGGCTTGATCTCTACTGCGCTGTCCGAACATTCACGGACAACGTGGAGATCGAGAACCACTTCTACCACAACAATGGCGACGGCACGTTCACCGACGTCGCGACCACGCTCGGTGTGCACGCCCCGGGCGATCCGTCGTGCCTGCCCGCGTTCTTCGATTACGACCGCGACGGCGACGACGACATCTACATCGGCACCGACAAGGGCACCACAGACGGGCTGATGCTCCACAACAAGCTCTACCGCAACAACGGCGACGGTACCTTCTATAACGCGACATACGAGGCCGGTGTCGAGGCCTGGATCTTCTGCATGGGGATCGCCGTGGGCGATCTCGATTTCGATCAGCACTTCGATATGTACCTGACCAACATCATGCAGGGAAACATCCTGTATATGAACAACAGGGATCTGACCTTCCGCGATGACACCGCCGCGGCGGGGATGGAGAGCCTGCGAGTCGGCTGGGGCACGGTCTTCGCGGATTTCGACAACGACACGCACCTCGATACCTACGTATGCAACATTCAGGGCGCCAACCGCCTGTACAGGGGCAAGGATGTCGCGGACTGGCCGCTCGTCGATGAGGCACCCGAGGCGGGCGTCGATGTGTTCTGGGATGTCTACTGCGTGTCCGTGGGCGATATCGACGGCGACAACGACCTTGATATGCTCGTGGGCAACACGAACCGGCGCGTCAACCTGTTCATCAACAACTCGGTCGATGCCGGGAAGAACAACTGGGTGCGCCTCCGCGTCGAGGGCACGCAGGCCAACCAGCAGTGCGTTGGCGCGTGCGTAGAGGTCGAGGCCAACGGGAAGATCCAGACCCGGGAGGTCCGATCCGGCACGAACTACAAGTCGCAGGATGAGTTCACCCTGCACTACGGGCTCGCGGACGCCGAGAAGATCACGGAGGTCCGCATGTACATCTCGGGCAACCAGATGCGCATCATCAAAAACGTGCCAGTGAATCAGGAGTGGACCCTGTACACGCCCGATCGGCTGGGTGATGTGGATATGGATGGCACCATCTCCGTCGATGAGATCCGTGCCGCCATGCTGGCCCGCACCGGCCCCGGCGTGACCCTGACCCCGGGCAACGAGATCTTTGACATGGACGGCGATTTCGACATCGACTCCGACGACATCCAGCTGATGGGCGAGGGCATCCTGAACCCAAGCGTCCGCTAACTCAGCACCCGGGCGAAGCGCTAGATTCGTCTGGGCGTGCTGAATTCATGCCAGAATCCCGGATCCGCTGAATTTCAGCGTATCTTGGGTTCTGCCCTCTTTTGTGCGAACGAGACTTGCGGTATCTTGGATCATGGAGGGGAATAACACCCACGTGGAACCCGTACCGGGTTGCACGCGCGTGTTCGTCCGCCGGCATTGTTTCCGACGGATCTCGAGTGCGGGTTCTGTGGTGCCCTGTGCCCACAAGGGAGAGGAGATCAATCATGCGTTCGCGTGATGTTCGTAAGTGTGTGCTGACCAAGGCGGTTGTGCTGCTGGGGACTGTGTGTGGGGTGGCGAGTGCCGCACCGCTGAGTTTTTCAGAAGAAGCCGTCGCCCGCGGCATCAACTTCACAATCGGGTTCAACTTCCAGCAGTACGGCGCGGGGATGCTCATGAGCGACCTCGACAACGACGGCGACCTCGATATCGTGGTCTCCGGCGGCTCGACCGGCAGCTTTGGCATCTATGAGAACGACGGCTCCGGGAACTTCACCAACCGATCGTTCACCGCCGGCTTCATCTATATGAGCATGTCCTCGGGCATGGCCGCCGCGGATTACGATAACGACGGTGACATCGATATCTTCCTCTCAGGGTGGTACACGAACTCACGACTGTATCGCAACAACGGCGACTTCACGTTCACAGATGTCGCCGTCAGCGCTGGCATCGTCGATCCCAACACGCCGAACATGGGCGCCAGCTGGGGCGACATCAATCAGGATGGGCACCTCGATCTCTACGTCTCTGTGCGGACGGGGCACAACGCCCATCCCGGCAGCAACGCGATGTACATCAATAACGGCGACGGGACATTCACGAACCAGGCCGTGGCACTGAACGTCGACGCCGAGGGCGACCCAACGCTGCTCAGCGCGTTCTTCGACTTCGACCGCGACGGTGATGATGACCTCTATCTAGGCACCGACAAGGGCTCGGGCGGGTTCTGGAAGAACCGCCTCTACCGCAACGACGGCGGCTCATTCACCGAGGTGACGACGCAGACCAACTCCGCGGCATACATCGACTGCATGGGCATCGCGGTGGGGGATCTGAACTACGACGGCTACTACGACATGTACCTCACCAACATCCAGCAGGGCAACAAGCTCTTCATGTATGACCCGATCGCCGGGGAGTACAGCGACGCGACCGCCGCCGCGGGTGTGGGTTCCTACGAGATCGGCTGGGGCACGTTCTTCGCGGACTTCGACAACGACACGTTCCTCGATACCTACGTCTGCAACCATCAGGGCCCGCTGCCCGGAGCCGATGGCGCGAACCGCCTCTACCGCGGCGCCGATATGGCGGACTGGCCCATGGTCGACGAGGCCGCCAGCGCGGGCGTGGGCACAACCGCCCCTGTCTACTGCGTCGCGGAAGGCGACATCGACGGCGACGGCGATATCGATATGCTCGTCGGGAACAACGGCGGACGCGTCCACCTGTACATCAACAACTCCGCAGATGCGGCGAGCAACAACTGGGTCCGCTTCAACGTGGTCGGGAATCAGGGCGAGCTCAACCAGCACGCCATCGGCGCCTGCGTCGATATCGTGCACGACGGAATCCCGCAGGTCCGCCAGGTTCGGGCCGGCACCAACTACAAGACCTCGTCAGAGATGACCCTCCACTTCGGCCTCGGGCAGTCTGAGTTCGTGGACACGCTCAGCGTGATCTACCCCGGCAACACGATCCGCAACCTGACCAACGCGCCGGCGAATGAGACCTGGACACTCTGGCCGCAGAACCGCCTCGGGGATCCGAACGGCAACGGTCGGATCGATTATTTCGAGCTCTACACCGCCATCATCAGCCGGACCGGGCCGGGCAACCCGATCACGCCCGGTCTTGAGATCTTTGATATGGACGGCGACTTCGATCTCGATAACGACGACCTGGTGCTCATGGACCTCCGGATCCGCACGCCGGGCGTCAAGGGCTTCTCGGCTGGGCCATAAGGCGTGGTGACCGCACGAACGCAGAAGGCCGGGCAGTCAAACCCGGCCTTTTCTCTGCGCATGAAAAAACCGGACATGGGCTCTCGCCTTCCCATGCCCGGCATATGGAGTTGGCTTGTCGTTACGACTCGCCTCGTCCTCTCGAAGACGCCGATCGGGTGTATTCCACCCGATCGGGCCCGCCCTTGGAACGGTTGGGGACGATGACGATCCGCCCCAAGGACAAAGTCTGATTCCTCGCCACGTCGGAGGGAAGATCCCATCCGCTGGGAGGGTTGACCCACCCGGCGTCGGTGACGCTGGGAAAAACGGGGGTGAGCCGGGGAGCGATCCACGACGCCGACACAGGGGGAGTTCAGGCATCCAGCGCCCCCCGGCACCCTCGTTAGTAGATCATCGCCGGCTGCGCTCGTGAAGTGCCGACGATGATGTCAGGGAGTCTCGTTGTGGCCGCCCGATGCCCCATCCGCATCGGGCGGCCGTCTTCCTCGGCGGTTCCCTCCTCGCCGAGGATGTGATCCGTCATGAACGAGTCATGCTCCCAACTTCCAGTCTCCTCTCCGCTTTGCTCCGCGATACATCAAGTCCAGAGTGATCGCGGTCCGGAGGATTGCGGTCCTCCGAATCTGCTCAGTTTGAGTTACGTCAATGGATGAACCGAACGGTTCGGCTCGTCCCCACTTGTCGCCGAGCGGTGTCTTGCTCGACACCGACAACTTCGCAGCGAAGGTGCGGTCGGTTTCAGCACGTTGATTTCGACGAGTCACAAAAGTGGCGTTTATCACACTCAGAACCGATGCGACAGATGGATTATTCTAAAATTAAACTGCCATAGTCGTCCGGAAAGTGGCGCCAGATGAATTCTGAAAAGCGACCATTGAAGAGCCGCGAAAATTTTCCGTGCTTGCTGAAACCAGCATTCAGAATCCAGATGAAGGCAGGCAAATCAGTGAAACGCCGTCTCGGAATCCTCATATGATGAGGGCGATGCCAGCGCACGATTCATCTCAACTGGGCGCCTGCCACTGCTGTGGGTTGGTCCACCAGATCCCTCTGGTCGGAAATCGTTCGGTGGCGTGCTGCACGAGGTGCCATGCCGTCATTCGCCATGGCGTGCACCCGCGATCGACCAACCGGGCGGCGGCCCTCGCCGTTGCGGCGCTGCTGCTGTACCCGCTTGCACTCTGGCTGCCGGTGATGCAGATCGAGCGACTGGGCCACGAGTCCCACGCCTCGATCTGGTCCGGCACGGTGGCCCTGCTGGCGGAAGGCCACCTGTTTGTGGGGTTGGCCGTGCTGCTGTTCTCGGTTGTCGCCCCGATTGGCAAGCTCGCCCTGATCTTCGGGCTGTGCGTTGGGCAGGGGCTGATCGCGCGTCAGGACCAGGCTCGGGCTTATCGCCTGATCGAGATCATCGGTCGCTGGGGCATGGTGGACGTCCTGCTGGTCGCGATCCTGGTCGCGGTGGTGAAACTGGGCGATCTGGTGGAGGTCACCCCCGGGCCCGGGGTCATGATCTTCGGTGTGGTGGTGATCCTGAGTCTGCTCGCGTCCGCGGCCTTCGATCCGCACGCGATCTGGGAGGAAGCGAATGACTGAGCCCGGAGCCAAGCCCAAACCCGCGGACCAGGCGGAGCCGATCCCGACAGCCGTGGTGAAGCGACGTCGGATCTCCAGCGTCTGGATCGTTCCGATCCTCGCGCTGGTCGTGGTGGGCTACCTGGTCTGGTCACAGGCCATGCGTGAGCGTGGCCCGATGATCACGATCGTGTTCGGCGATGCCGGTGGGCTGGAGTCGGGTAGCGAGATCGTCCACCGGGGCGTGACCGTGGGGGTGGTTCGTGAGATGGCGCTGACGGATGATCTGCAGTCGGTTTCTGTCACGGCCGAGCTTCGCCCCGACGCGGCGGGTCTCGCGGTGGACGGCACCGCGTTCTGGGTCGTGCGCCCGGAGGTGAGCCTGGAACGCATCGCGGGGCTCGAGACCCTGGTTGGCCCGCAGTACATCGCGCTGCAGCCCGGCGATCCGAGCGGGAACCGCGTGGGGTCATTCGTGGCCCTCGACGCACCGCCCCGGATTGCGCCCGCCGATGAGGACGCGCTGCGTCTGACGCTGCGGAGCGATCGCCTCGGGAACCTCAGCGCCGGCAGCCCGGTGTTGTACCGCGAGATCAAGGTGGGGGAGGTGCGCCACGCGGTCCTGAGCGATGACGCGACGGGCGTGCTGGTGACGATCGACATCGAGCCTCGCTACGCGCCACTGGTGCATACGGAGACGAAGTTCTGGCGTGCCGGCGGCGTGGGCGTGGACTTCGGGCTGTTCAGGGGCCTGAGCGTGGAGGCAGATTCGCTGGACGCCCTGCTGCAGGCGTCGATCTCGTTCGCGACGCCCGAGCGTGAGAGCCGGCGCGGTGCGCGGGCCGAATCCGGCGCGAGCTTCGAGCTTGAGGATGGAGCGGATGAGGATTGGTTGGGGTGGGCGCCGGTGGTGGAACTCGAGCAGCCATGATCTTGTATTCCTGTTGAGATCAAAGCACGGCTTACGTTTATCTGTTGATGCAGCGGTGTGCGTTTTGAGAATCACACCCGTCATGGATGGTCCTTATCTGACAAGCACTGGATCCAGGTCCGCGTGCTCAACCACGTCTTGAGTGGTTATCGAACCTCGAAGGATGTGTTGACACTGGTGTGCTGTTGGTGAGTCCACCCAAATTTGAGGCAGATTGTGTTTGATGCGTCGGACTCCCTAGTGCGAGTGCACCCGAGTGGACATTGAGCCGAGTTACTCTCGATGGGGAAACAGTTTCTCATGGCTTGGAGCGGTGATTCTTGAAGGTGTTCGCGATACACACACGCTGGGTGCAGGATTCGGACGCGGTCAGCGGCGAAGGGGGATGCGATGCAGGCATCAACAACTGATCGAGCGGGTTTTCTCTTCCGTGAGGCGGAAGCCCGGGTCCATCGACGCACGGACGTGATGTTCGGCGTGCTCTTCGTGCTGCAGTTTGTCGGGGCCGTGGTCGCGGCGTTGACGCTGACGCCGCGTACCTGGGCCGGCAGCGAGAGCTCGGTGCATGTGCATGTCTGGGCGGGTTTGCTGCTCGGCGCGCTTCTCTGCCTGATGCCGCTGACGCTGATTGTCCTGCGGCGTGGCGAGGCGGTGACCCGCTACACGATCGCGGTGTCTCAGATGCTGTTCTCGGCGCTGCTGATTCATATGACGGGTGGGCGGATCGAGACGCACTTTCATATCTTCGGATCGCTGGCGTTTCTTGCCTTCTATCGCGATTGGCGCGTGCTTGTGCCCGCGACGGTTGTGATTGCTGCGGATCACCTCCTGCGCGGTTTTTTCTGGCCTGAGTCGGTGTTTGGTGTGCTCGTGGCCAGCCCGTGGCGTGCGTTTGAGCATGCCGGGTGGGTCGTGTTCGAGGACATCTTCCTCGCGGTCAGTTGTGTGGTGTCACGGCGAGAGATGATGGCGATCGCCGAGTCGCGGGCGGAGATTGAGAACGCGTACGAGGAAACAGAACTGAAGGTGCAGGAGCGCACCGCCGAACTGCGCGCACAGAGCGAGTCGCTCGCGCTGAGCGAAGAGCGGTTCCGCATGGCGGTCCAGGGTTCCCAGCACGGCATCTGGGACTGGAACCTCGAAACCAACGAGGTGTACTACGCGCCGCAGTGGAAGCAGCTGATCGGATGCGGGGACGATGCGATCGGCACTTCGCCCGATGAGTGGTTCGGGCGGATCGTTTCGGGCCACCTGACCAAGTTCCACGATGCGATCACCGAGCTGAGCGAGGGCGAGACCGAACTGCTTGACATCGAGCTGGAGATGACGCACGCCGACGGGCTCACGCGGTGGATGCTCTGCAGGGCAACAGCGCATCAGGATCAGCATGGGAAGGTCACGCGCCTGGCCGGCTCGTTGGCGGATATTTCCGAGCTCAAAGCAGCGCAGGAACGCCTGCGAGTGCTCGCGCACCACGACCGCCTGACCGGCCTCCCGAACCGGGCGGTGTTTACCGAGCGCGTGAGCTACGCCCTGGCCTGCGCCAAGCGCGACCCGAAGCGGAGCTTCGCGGTGCTCTTCGGTGATTTCGACGGCTTCAAGAACGTCAACGACAGCCTTGGGCACGCAATCGGCGACGCGATGTTGATCCGTGCCGCCGAGTGTTTCCGTTCGATGCTGCGTGAGGTCGATACGGTGGCGCGGATGGGCGGCGATGAGTTTGCGCTGATCCTTGAAGACGTGCAGAAGCCCGAAGAGGCGCTCGAGACCGCGGAGCGTCTGATCGATGCCTTCCGCGAGCCCTACAACCTCAAAGGTCACGAGGTGATCTCGACGCTGAGCCTGGGGCTTGTGATGAGCGGATCCAAGTATGAATCGGCCGAGGCGATGCTGGGCGACGCTGACGCGGCCATGTATCAGGCCAAGACCACGGGCAAGAACTGCGTGCAGATCTTCGATGAGGAGATGCATGAGGCGGCGATGCGTCGACTCGATACCGAGCGCGAGCTCCGTGCAGCGACGCGTGACTACGCGGCCATGGACAAGGAGTTCCGCTTGCAGTACCAGCCCATCGTGGAGCTGGCTGACGGGCGGATCGCGGGCTTTGAGGCGCTTGTCCGCTGGGATCATCCGGTCAGCGGCCTGATCTCGCCGGATCAGTTCATCCCGATTGCTGAGGACGCGGGCATGATCATCCCGCTCGGTGAATGGACGCTCATGCGTGCCTGCGAGCAGGCGGTGATCTGGCGGCGCAACCTCGGGCCCTCGCGCCCGTTCAAGGTGAACGTCAACCTCTCGCGTCGCCAGCTGATGCAGCCCGACCTGATCCCGATGCTCGAGCGGGTGCTGGAGCAGACCGGTGTGCGGCCGTCGGACCTGGTGCTGGAGCTGACCGAGACGTCGATGATGGACGAACGCATCGACGCGGTCGAGATCATGAACCGGATCAAGACGCTGGGGATCGGCATGGCGATGGACGACTTCGGGACGGGGCACTCGTCGCTGAGCTGCCTGCGCCAGTTCCCGATCCAGACGCTCAAGATCGACCGTGCCTTCCTGTTGACGATCACCGAAAAGCGCGAGTTCAGTGCGGTGGTGCAGGCCATCATCACGCTGGCCTACAACCTGAACCTGAACGTGGTGGCCGAGGGCGTCGAGAACGATGCGCAGCTCGTCCAGCTCCAGGCGATGGAGTGCGGATGCGCGCAGGGCTTCTACTTCAGCCGAGCCGTGGACGCCCGCGATGCTACCCGCCTTCTGGATGGTGGTCTTGAGCTTCCCTCATTGCGTGCGGCGTGAGGCGAGGCGACACTCAGGTCTTGCGGATCTTTGAATGTGACGCGATGAGAAAAACCCGACGTGTCTCGTGTACACGTCGGGTGCGCCCGGCCCCTCAGAAACCGGGAAGCAGGGGTGTGGTCTCTCTTTGCTCCTGCGCTCGTTGATCAGACATCCGCCCAGCGGGATCGGTCGAGGCTTTCGTACATGATGTTCACGATGGACCATTCGCCGTTCACTTCCATCAGGTGGAAGTAGTCGAACCAGACCGCACCGGTCATCTTGGCGGCGGCGATGTTGCCGCGGATCTCGTAGATCTCGATCTCGCAGCGGGCATCGGTGTCGAATCCCCAGTTCTTGTTGAACGATTCGCCGAGGATGTTGATCTCTTCCCATGTGATGCCGGACAAGTGATCGAACTCGCTTCCATCGGAGAGTCTGGCCTGCTCGACGGATCTTTTGGAGAGGGAGGGGTGGCAGGTGGATTGGACCTTGTCGCCGTCGATTTCATAGAAGCCGACGCAGTAGTCGCGCGAGACCTGCTCGATCTTCGTGGCGTGGCGATCGGAGAGCGCGGGTGGTTTGGCGCCGTTCTCTCTGAGCAGGATGACGGCCGAGTCGCCGATCACCCATCGCCCGTTGAGGTGGATCATGTGGAGGTAGTCGACGGCGTCTTCCATGATGACGCGGGCCGATGCGGTCCGCTGTTCGATATCGAAGACCTCGATCTCGCAGCGTCCTTCGGATGGGTTGTCGAGGCGCTGGGCGCTCTCGGGGTCCGCGTAGAACGCGATCAGGTCGCGGGTGAATGGGCGAACCCATTCTTTGCTGGGCTGACCCCAGTAGTTGTCGGCGACCATCCGACGGGCGATGTTCTCGTGCAGGCGCGAGGTCGCGGTCTCGACATCGCCCGCGTATCGGGCGCGGACGTACTCCTCGATGGCCTTGGTGATGGCTTCTTCGCTGATCGGCTCGGCCCTGGGGGCCTCCACGCTCGTTTCAGCGTGCAGGGCGTGGGCGTTGGCTTGGCTGCTGGCGACCAGCAGACCGCTGAGCGATGCGATGGCGATTGCGGTGGAAAGGGCGATGGGTGAGGCGATGCGTGTTTTCTTGCTGTTCATGTTTTCTCCTGTGAATGAACAGTGATACGGGGTCGCGTGTCCCGGGTTGCGGGCTGATGACGAAAAAAAAGCCCGCCTTGCGGCGGGCTGTGCGAAAACAGTGGCTGCGAGGAGCGTTTATGGGCAGCCCTGCATGTAGAACTGCAGGAACAGCGAGACGTCGAAGAAGTTCCATGAGCCGTCGTTGTTCATGTCCGCGCGCGGGTCATGATTCATGTACTCGGTCAGGAACAGGGAGACATCGAAGAAGTCCAGCACGCCGTCACCGTTGCAGTCGGCCGGGCAGAGCCCCTGCGGCTCGCAGTCCGGTGCGGTGACCGTGATCTTGATCGAGCAGCACTCGTCAAGCGTCGCGTCGTGCATCGTCATATAGAAGCAGACCTCCTCTCCGGGCTGCGCACCGCAGATCGTGATTGGGCCGACGGTCTCGGTGCCCAGCGGCGCCACGGGTGAGTAGTCCCAGCGTGCCGGGTCCACGTTGCCCGTGTCGATCGTGATGCCCGCCGGCGAGATCGGCGAGAAGTAGGAGTAGAAGATCGGGATGCTCGTCAGGTTGTCGACATCGAATGTCATCGTGAAGCACCCGGTGCCGTCGCAGAGCGACTCGACGATCACGTCGTGGATCTGAGCACATTCACAGTCGGGGACCGTGATGCATTCCCGGATCACACAGCATTCCTCGAAGTCCACGGTGTTGAGCGAGATGATGAAACAGAACATATCGCCTGGCACGCCGCCGCTGAAGGTGATGCTGACCTGGGTTGTCCCCGAATCGGGGAGGATCGTCGGCAGGGTGATCAGCCCGCTCGGGACCACGTTGTAGCCCGAGTCGGGGAGGATGATCAGGTGCTTGACGTCACGCCCCGAGTTGTTGGTCAGGTCGAACGTGTAGGTGTAGTTGCCCGATCCATCGAGATCGCACAGGATCTCCCCGTTGGCGATCGTCGCGCAGGGGTCTTCCTCATCGCCCGGGCAGGAGACTTCGACCGAGCCGATGCCGGTTTTGTCCTGCTGGATGATGTCGGCGTCCATGTCGATGAGGATCGAGTTGGCAACGTTCCCGCCGCTCTGAGGCACGCCCTGGATGCCGTACACGTTGTCGGGCGCGTTGAGTCGGAGGGCATCGCCGGTGACCCAGACGCGGTCGTCGGGTGCAGTGCCGTAGGAGTAGTCACACCCACCCGCGGAGTTGGTGCCCGAGCCCGCCCCGATGAGGAAGTTGTTGGGTGATGGGTTCCAGCGTTCATTCTCACAAACGAACTCCAGCGCGCGTGATGCGTGTGCGCTGGTGTTGAAGTACCCGGTCATCGCATCGCTGGACATGGTCCGCTCCGCGCACATCATCTGCCCGTTGGGGCCGAAGGAGATGTCCGCGACCGGGTTCGAGTAGTCGGCGAACAGGTACGGCATGGTGATCTCAAGTCGCTCAGTCCCGGCGATGAACTCGCCGCTGGCATCGCACGCGATGGACCAGATCTCGTTGTCCGCGGTCGCTGATGGGGCCCCGCCGTCCTCCGCCCAGACGGAGTAGTACACACGCCCGTTGAAGCTCTGGACCGCCCAGACCCGTTCACCAAGCGGGACGACACCATCGACGTCTCCAGCTTCCGGCGAACAATCCGCGACGATGGCGGTTGCGTGATCCCACGTGCTCAGGCAGGTGCCGCCCGCGTCGATCCGGTAGATGCGTCCGTCCTCGAAGTTGGTGACGTACAGCACCTGCTTGGTGGTGTCGAAGCAGAGATTGCCCAGCCCGGGGTAGGATTCATTGAGGCCGTTGACCGCGGCGATGGCCGGATCGGAGACGTTGGGGAGCGTAGCGAAAACGGTCGGTGCTCCCGTCACGGCATCGATCTTGAACACCTGGCCCGGCTGCCCGCCGATCGATCCGATATGGTCCTGGATATAGATGGCGGTGTGGCTGGTGAATACGTTGCCCAGGTCATCGAGGGCGACCCCGAACACCTGACCCATACGCGAACGCACCCAGTCCGGGTGGTTGTAGATGTTCACCGGCCAGTCGACCCCGGTCGGGGCGACGCTCTGCCCGCTCAGGTCGTACGCGGTCAGCACACCCTGCGCATCGTCGAAACGCCACTGGGTGCCCATGGCGACCTGTCCGCCTCCGAACAGCTGGTATCGATCGTCCTCAAACTGCGGGCGCGCGCCGTCGCACTCGCCCGGGCCGACATCGGCCTGGGCGATCGATGCGAGCATTGCATAGCTCGCCGCGAACGCCAGAGCGTTCCGCTCGTTTCTCTTCAACATGTTGTACCCCACTCTTCGCTTTGTGATGCCTCGCGGGCGATCACTGAACTTGTAGACGCATGACGCTCACGCGTCTGTGTGCAACCAGCGTAGCGAGTTCTGAACAGAACCACAATATTCATGGCTCAGGCACGGGCTTTCTGGCGGGGTATTCCGGGCGATGGTGGTACTCTGTTTGCAAGGCGTTTACAGACTGTTGGCACGTCTGGCACAACCAGGGCGTGCGAACCCTATGATCCGCCATGAGTTTAATAGTCACAGGCACGATCGGGATCGACACCGTGGAAACACCGGGTGGCGGTCGTCATGAGGACCTTCTGGGTGGTTCGGCGGTCTATTTTGCCGCGGCCGCTTCCTTTTATACAAACACGCGGATGGTCGCAGCCGTAGGCGACGACTTCCCCGACGGGTTCATGGACACCCTCAGGTCGTTCGAGGGGCTGGATCTTGAGGGCCTCGAAGTCCGCAGCGGCTCTAAGACATTCCGCTGGGGCGGCAAGTACCACGAGGACATGGATCATCGCGATACCCTGTTCACCGATCTGGGTGTTTTGGAA
Source organism: Phycisphaerales bacterium (assembly GCA_017642965.1). Lineage (GTDB taxonomy): Bacteria > Planctomycetota > Phycisphaerae > Phycisphaerales > UBA1924 > UBA1924. The sequence goes on along the minus strand of JAEPOJ010000011.1, from coordinate 56,546 downwards.
GAAGCGCCGCCGGCCGTGCCGGAGTCGTTCAAGGACTCGGAGGTCGTGTTCCTCGCGAACTCGCACCCGATGGTGCAGATGGGGATGCTCGATCAGGTCGCGAACCCGACATTGAGTGTTGCGGACACGATGGACCTGTGGATCGACATCGCCAAGCCCGAGCTGACGCAGCTCCTGGGTAAGGTCGATGGGTTGGTCCTGAACTTTGACGAGGCGGAGCAGTTCACGGGGCATCGCAACCCTGTGAGCGCGGGCAAGCATCTGCTTGAGCTCGGGCCTCGGTTCGTGGTTATCAAGAAGGGCGAGCACGGCTGCATCCTGGTGCACCGTGATGGGCTGTGCGCCCTCCCGGCGTACCCGACAGAGAATGTGGTTGACCCGACCGGGGCAGGTGATTCGTTCGCCGGTGGGTTGATGGGACGACTCGCCGCACGCGGCGGGCACGATCTGGGTTCGTACGAGTCCGTCCGCGAGGCCCTCGCGCACGGCACCATCGTGGCGAGCTTCAATGTCGAGTCCTTCTCGCTGGAGCGGATGCGCTCGATCACGCGCGGCGACGTGAATAAACGATTTGATGAGTTCGCTCAGATGGTGCGGCTGGATTGATTCTGTTCCGAGGGTGCCACTACTCGCGGCTTGCCGCGCAGTAGCGTCTTTTGAACTCACCACGAGCACTACTGCGCCGCTTCGCGTCGAGTAGTGGCACCCGGAGTATGCTCATGGCGTTTGGAAAAAAGAAGCCCGACCGTTCCTACCTGCAGCCCTATGAGGATGCCACCCGCCGTCAGGGGCCGGGGTTTGAATCGCAGCTGTGGATGAGCAAGGAGGCGCAGGATACGCGATTCGGCGTGCTGTGCGACATGGGGCGGTTCACGGGGCGGGTTGTCGCGGACCTGGGCTGCGGCGTCGGCGATTTCCCGATCTACATCCGGAAGCACCGCCCGGAAACTTATCCCAAGTCCTACATCGGGCTCGAGGGCGTGCACGCGATGGCGGAGCACGCGCGCGAGCGGATCGAGATCGAGGAGATCGATCGGACCCTCATTGAGGTGGGGGACTTTGTCGCGGACGAGTCGCTGCCGGACCTCTTGGTGAACGACGCGGGCGCGGAGGTCTTCGTGTTCTCCGGCTCGCTCAACACGCTGGCGTTCGAGGACGCGGTGCGAGTGCTGGGCCGGTTCTGGGATGCGTTGACCAAATCCGGTCGCGGTACACTTATATTCAACTTCTTGTCACTGCGTCACAACCGGGAGCGGACCCCGGCGCTGCCGCCCGCGGTGCGGTTCGACCCGGTGCTGCTGCTGGAATGGTCGCTGGAACGCACGCCGCTGGTGCGGATGCGCCATGAGTACCTCAATGGGCACGATGCAACAATCGTGATGGATGTGCCAGCAGTCGCGTAAGACTCAGATCCGCGGCTGATCGACCACGGTGCGTTCGAGCACCTTGTCGCCGGTGTGCTTGGTGGCGGCGGGCTCGAAGAGGAGCACGCTGGTGCCCGCGGCGGCGATGGGGTTGTGCTCAATGCCGCGGGGGATGACGATGATCTCGCCGGGCTCGACGATCTGCTCGTGCTGCTGGGCGGACTCATCGCGCATCTGCATGGTGATGCGTCCGGTGAGCACGAGGAACAGCTCGTCTTCGTCGGCGTGATCGTGCCAGGTGAACTCGCCTTCGAGCTTGGCGAGCTTGACCTGCTGGCCGTTGAGCTCGGCGATGATGTGTGGTGTCCATGTCGCGCTGATCTGGGCGAGCTTGTCGTCGATGTTAATGGTGGCGGGTCGTGTGTGTGGGGTTGGCATGCCCAAATGATACCCAAACAAATTGGGTTGAGCGACGTTCTGGGCCCAGCTGGCGTGTTGTGAGGCCTTCAGGGCGTGCAAAATTTTCTTTATTTGTTTCAGAAACACCGCTTGAATCATGGCTGCCATCGGGTAGGTTGGGTGCATGGCCCCCGGCATGACCCAGACCGAGACCCAAGGCGCGGACGCCTCGCCCGATCGTTTCTCCAGCGACACGATCGAGGCGGTGACGCAGGTCCGCGAGGCCTGCGCCCGGATCATCGAGACGAAGTGCCCGGGTTCCAAAGCGGTGACGGCGGTCAGCGATGCATTCGGCATCCACCGCAAGCTCGCGTGGCAGGTTGTGAAGGTTGCCTATGCCGACGACCCGTTCATCGCGACGCGCCACATGCCGCCCAGCAAGAGCATGCGTTCGTGGCTCAAGAGCGCCAAGGTCGCTGGGATCGAGGGCGAGCTGATCGAGAACGCCCGCGAGGCGTTCGAGCGCCTCGAGGTGGTGATTAAGACGCACGCCGGCTCGCGTGCCGAGTTCGAGATGCTCATCGAGAGCGTCGGGCAGGCGAGCGATACGCAGACAGAAGAAAAATGGCGTCAGCACGCGTTCCTGGGCAACAGCTACACGCTGGGTGTGCAGTGCCGCGTGCTGATGTCACTCAACGTGCTGATGCCCAGCGAGGACAAGGCCGACTTTTTCCACTCGGTGCAGGTGCGCGGGCTGATGGGCTACCGCCAGACTCGCCCGAACGTGCGCTGGGTCGTCAACCAGTCGGTCCTGATCGACGACGATCAGAAGGACGGGACGGGCATGACCCGCCAGCCGATCGATGCGGATGGCGCAGCGCGTTGCGGTGGCGTGCCGGTGATCTCGGATTTCTGCTCGGACCCGATGCCCGCGCTGCGGCGCGTGGAGGTGGATCAGGGCATGATGCAGGACGAACTGCTCTCGGGCGAGGTGGGGCTGACGGGTCAGCGGACGCTGGTGACGGGCGAGATCCTTCGCAACGTCGCGCCGACCTACGCGAGCTCTGAGGGTCGGCGGGCACACTTCGGCGTTGGGGTGCGGATCCCGACGGAGATGCTCCAGTTCGATCTCTTCGTATACAAGGGGCTCTTCGGCGACGTCGAGCGTGAGGTGCGGGTCTTCTCCGAGCTGGTGACGGATATTACCTTCGACGAGAAGGACGAGATCCGTGTGAGCGACGATGTGAAGCGGCTGGGGATGGGCGTGTCGCTCGCACAGGCGCAGGACATTCCCGGCTACACGGATTTGGCCCGCTCGGTGTTCGGGCGGCTCAACGCGGACCCGGGCGATTACGAGCTTTACCGCATCCGCATGGCGTACCCGCCCATGCCGGCCACGGTGGTGTACAGGCATCCCATGCTCCCGAAGGGGGAGCGTGGATAAACGATTGGTTCTTTCGAGTGCGTGCCGAAGCTGAGGGGTGGCACGGGTGGTTTAACAAGTTCTCAAGATTTGGAGACAGAGACATGAACAGCAAGGCAATCACGATTACGGCTCTCCTGGGCGCATGCGCGGCGATGAGCAGCGCGGGCTCGACCACGGTCAGCACCTACGACGATCTCACCGAGGATTTCTACGGCGAGTCGTTCCACTACAACGGTGTGACTTACTCCGACGTCAACAACGTCGCGGGCGTGTTCCCCAACGGCGATACGTTCGATGCGGACGGCATCTTCGGGCTCGGTCACGAGGTCATCGTTGAGAACGCGACCCTCCTGTACAACGACTTCCCGGGCTGGGGCTCCGCGAACAACGCGCTGACCTTCGGCACGACCTACGTTGTCGGGGATAACCTCTCGCTCGGTGCGCTCTCCACGGTCACCATGACCCTTGACGAGATCGCCGATTTCGCATCGCTCGAGATCGCGTACTACGAGAACGGCCCTTGGGGTGGCATCGAGTACCATCTCGACGCGTACATGGACGGCTCGGTCGTGGCGATGGACTCGTTCACGATCTCGGACCTGGGCGGTCGCGACAACATCGCCTTCGGCAGCCTGAGCGTCGGTGGCGCAGAGTTCGATTCGCTTCACCTCTACGCGACCTTCGGGAGCGAGTACTCCGGGCCTCGCGCTCTGATTGACAACCTGACGATCAACACCGTCCCGGCGCCCTCCGCAATGGCGCTGCTCGGCCTCGGTGCGATGGGCGCGGCCCGTCGTCGTCGCTAAGACATTCCCCGCCCTTCCGGGCGGGCCCGGACCCCTCTTGTACGCGCGTGGGCTCAGCAATGAGCCCCGCGCGTCTTTTTGTGCGCGCGTATGATGCCCGTATGCCAGGAAGCACCCTCAAGATCGACGCCCCCCGTGACTTTGACCTCGCGCGTGACGTGTGCTCGTACGGGTATTTCGTGCTGGTCCCCAACTACTGGGATGTGAACAACCAGTCGCTCTCGCGGGTGCTGGAGTTCGATGACGCGCCCAGCGCGTGCGTGATCGATCAGCGCGATGACGGGTCGCTGCGGGCACGCTTTGACCGCAAGCTCACGCGTGAGGAGCAACAGAGCGCCCGCGAGCAAATCATACGGATGCTGAGTCTGGACCTGACCTCGGAGGAGATCCGAGCGTTCCACAAGCTCGATCCGCGATGGAAGAAGTCCGGGCGTGCGCGGTTGTTCCGCTCACCCACGCTGTTCGAGGACGTGATCAAAACGGTCACGAGTTGCAACGTGGCGTGGCCCAACACGGTGAACATGAATCGGCGGCTGTGCGAGGTGTGCGGTCGGAAGAGCGTCAGCGGGGCATACTCGTTCCCGAGCGCCAAGAAGCTGTCGAGAACGCGCGTGGGCACGCTTCGGGGGCGCTGCCGTGTGGGCTACCGCGATCAGCGGATGGTGGACCTCGCGAAGATGTTCCACAGGGGCGAGATCGACGAGGCGTGGCTGAGCGACCCGGACACCCACGACGACGACGCGTTCGCGTTCCTGCTGACGCTGCCGGGCATCGGCCCCTACGCGGCGGGCAACATCATGCAGCTGCTTGGGCGGTGCTCACGCCTGGCGATCGATACCGAGACCATCCGACACGCGAAGAATGTGCTGGGGTATAGTGGGACGGATGCGCAGATCACCAAGAAGATCAAGGCACACTATGAACCGTTCGGCGATCACAAGTTCCGCAGCTACTGGTTCGAGCTCTGGCAGTTCTACGAGAGCAAGGCCGGTCCGTCGCACACCTGGGAACGCGATCAGGTAAGCACGACCTTCACGGCGGCGAACCTGTAGAGCGAGTTACGAACCCGCTACTGGCAGCGCGCTCAGGCGGAATGTTCCGCCAAGCAGCGTGCCCTTCGTGGGCTTGACCTTGACGTCCGAAGCGTCGAATGCCGTGGTGATGGAACCGCCGTACGTGGCCAGTTCGCAATGCCAGAATGTTCTTTTGGTGAGCTTGTTCTTCATGTGGTGCGATGCGGTCACCGTGCCAGTCATGATTGCGAAAGGCATCGGTTTCTCCACGGGCTTGTTGTCTGGGCGAAACAGCCCGTTTGGTATGAAGCATCCGTCTGAGGCGAACTTCCCGTACGGAGATTTCTTAAACTGCTTCTCGTTCTTAAAGACCTCTGCCTGCATCGGGAACGCGCAGATCTGGAGCTTGTGCACGCGTTCTGGAAGGAGTTGCTGCTGGTGGACCCGATACATCGGGCAGTCGAACGCGAAGGGCACGTCTGTCGAGACAAAGTCAGCGAGAACAATGCCGTCGAGCGGGTGGCGGGGGTCTTCGAGTGTGTCGCTGATCTTCGCTTCAATTGCGGAGTTGCCGGCAATGTGTGGTAGGCACCCGATGAGGTGGTGCTGAGGATCATACTGGGCGATGATTTGTGCGCAGTTTGCGGTCGTTAGCACCGAGTACGCGCCGCCGACTGGTGTTGGGATGGTGTTGAACTCAGCGGCGTGTTTCTCGATGAACTGGGCCATCTGTTGAGGCCCCTGGAACTGATACCCAATCTGATGAAATGCGTTCTTTGACATTTCATATCGTATACGCGGATCTATCAGTTCGTTCGATCAATGCGGCGTGCCGGAAGCATCAGGATTCGACCAGCTCACTCTTTGCGGGTGCGCTCGTGAGATCCTGCAGTGCCGTTACATCCCAGAACCCGGCCTTGAGGGCTTCGATCGCGTTGACCGCCTGCAACGCGGCGGTGGCGGTGGTCACCATCGGGATCCCGAGGCGCACGGCTGTCGATCGGATGCGTCCTTCGTCCGTCTGCCAGCCGGTGCGGGTGGGGGTGTTGATGACGAGCTGGATCTCATTGTTCTGCATGAGATCGATGACGTTGGGTCGTGCGCCCTCCTGGATCTTCTTGAGGATCTTGGGACGCAGGCCGTGACGGGCCAGCAGCTCGCCGGTGCCCTTGGTGGTGAAGACCTTGAAGCCCATGGCCATCAGCGATCGAACGACGGGGATCATCTGCTGGCGATCGCTCTGTCGGACGGAGACGAACACGCCGCCCTCGGTGGGGAATCGGGTGCCCGCGCCGAGCATGGCCTTGAGGTACGCGTTGGGCAGCGAGACGTCGACGCCCATGACCTCCCCGGTCGATCGCATTTCCGGGCCGAGCACGAAGTCCACGCCCGGGAACTTCTGGAACGGGAAGACCGGGGCCTTGACGGCGTGGTAGCCCGCGTCGGGGATCTCGCGTGCGCCCTGCTCGTCGAGCTTGATCCCCATCATCGACTTGGCCGCGATGGAGGCCCACGGTGCGCCCTTCGCCTTGCCAACGTAGGGCACTGTGCGCGAGGCGCGCGGGTTGACCTCGATGATGTAGAGCTCGTCGTCCTTGATCGCCATCTGCACGTTCATGAGCCCGCACACGCGCAGCTCCTTGGCGAGACGCCTGGCTGTTTCGCGGATCTCCTCGACCATCGCGGGGCGGATGTTGGCGGTGGGGATCATGCAGGTCGAGTCGCCCGAGTGCACGCCCGCCTGCTCAATGTGCTCCATGACGGCCGCGACCAGCGCGGTGCCGTTGCCGTCCGCGTCGAAGTCCGCGACGACATCGATGTCGAGCTCCATGGCGCTGCCGAGGAAGTGATCGATGAGGATCGGCGCATCGTCGAGCCCGGAGGCGTCGACCGCCGTGGTCATGTAGTGGCGGAGCGCCTTCTCGTCGGGGCAGATCTCCATGCCCCGCCCGCCCAGCACGTAGCTCGGGCGCACGAGCACGGGGTAATCGATCTGATTGGCGATCTCGACCGCCTCGTCGATGGACCTGGCGATCCCGGAGCCGGGGCGCTTGAGGTTGAGCTTGGTGAGGAGCTGGTCGAAGCGGTCGCGGTCCTCGGCGCGGTCGATGGCGTCGAGTGAGGTGCCGAGCATCGGGGTGCCGGCCATGTCCAGCCCGTGCGCGAGGTTCAGGGGTGTCTGCCCGCCGAACTGCACGATGGTGCCCATCATGTCTTGGCCGAGCTTCTCGGTGACGTTGAGCACGTCCTCGAGCGTCAGCGGCTCGAAGAAGAGCAGGTCGCTCGTGTCGTAGTCCGTCGAGACGGTCTCGGGGTTGGAGTTGATCATGACCGCGTTATGCCCGAGTTCCTGGGCGGCGAAGGCGGCGTGCACGCAGCAGTAATCGAACTCGATGCCCTGACCGATGCGGTTGGGCCCGCCGCCGAGGATGACGACCTTCTGCTTGGGGTCGGTCTCGGCGAGCAGGCGGTCGCGCAGCTCGCACTCGGGCGCGACATCGACGATGGTGCCCGAGTCATCCATGCGCTTGGAGCCGGGCTGGTAGGTCGAGTAGTAGTAGGGGGTGATCGCTTCGAACTCGGCGGCACACGTGTCGACGCACTTAAAGACCGCTTCGACGCCGAGCTCTTTGCGCTTCGCGCGGACCTTGAGGATGTTCTCGGCGTTGATGTCCCCGAGGTACAGGTTTGCGAGCTGCGCGTCGGAGTACCCGAGCTGCTTGGCGCGCTGCATGAGCTCGCGGGTCATCGCGTCGAGCGAATCGATGGCGCAGAGCTCGTCCTCGAACTCGACGAGCTCGTTGAGCTGGTGGATCCAGAACGGGTCGATCTTGGTGTACTCGCAGACTTTGTCGACGCCCCAGCCCATCTTGAGCGCGTAGCGGATGTAGTACATGCGTCCCTGCGAGGGTACCGCGAGCTTGCGGGTGAGCTTGTCTTCGTCGATGGGCCACTCGATCGGCTGCCCGTCGGCCTTGCGCCCGTCCTCGGACTGGCGCGCGAGCAGCCAGTTGTCGTTCTTGTCGAGGCCCAGCCCGTAGCGTTTCACGTCCATCGAGCGGACGACCTTCTGGAAGGACTCCTTGAAGGTGCGCCCGATGCTCATGGCTTCGCCGACGGACTTCATCTGGGTGGTCAGGGTCTCGTCGGCTTCGGGGAACTTCTCGAACGTCCATCGGGGCATCTTGGTGACGATGTAGTCGATGCTGGGCTCGAAGCAGGCGCTGGTGGTCCCGGTGATGTCGTTGCGCAGCTCGTCGAGGGTGTAGCCGATCGCGAGCTTGGCGGCGATCTTGGCGATGGGGAAGCCCGTGGCCTTGGAAGCCAGCGCGGACGACCGTGAGACGCGCGGGTTCATCTCGATGACGACCATCTCGAATGGCTTGTGCCCGTTCTCGTCGGGCTTCGGGTTGGGGTTGACGGCGAACTGCACGTTCGAGCCCCCGGTCTCAACGCCGACGCCGCGCATGATCGCGAGCGCCGCGTCGCGCATCTTCTGGTATTCCTTGTCGGTGAGGGTCATGATCGGCGCGACGGTGATCGAGTCGCCGGTGTGCACGCCCATGGCGTCGATGTTCTCGATGCCGCACACGATGATGCAGTTGTCGTTCTTGTCGCGGACGACCTCGAGCTCGTACTCCTTCCATCCGATGAGCGACTTGTCGACCTGGACCTGGTTGATCATCGAGGCGCGGAGCCCGCGGGTGACGAGCTCCTCGAACTCGGCGCGGTTGTAGGCGATCCCGCCGCCCCAGCCCCCGAGCGTGAACGCGGGGCGGACGATCATGGGCAGCCCGTGCTCATTTAAAAAGTCGAGCGCCTCATCGAGGTGCTCGACTGTCAGGGAGTCGGGGGTTTTCAGGTTCAGGTCGTGGCAGATGTCCGCGAAGGTCTTGCGGTCCTCGGCCTTGTGGATGACCTCGCGGTTGGCGCCGATCATCTCGATGCCGTGCTTCTCGAAGACGCCGTTGTCGTGCATTTCGCAGGCGCAGTTGAGCGCGGTCTGCCCGCCCAGCGTGGGGAGGACCGCGTCGATGGGGTGCCCCAGCTCTTTTTCCTTGACGATGATCTTCTCGACGGCCTCGGGGGTGATGGGCTCGATGTAGGTCCGGTCCGCGAAGGCCGGGTCGGTCATGATCGTCGCCGGGTTGGAGTTGACCAGTACGACCCGGTAGCCCTCGGCCCGCAATGCCTTGCAGGCCTGCGCGCCGGAGTAGTCGAACTCGCAGCCCTGCCCGATGACGATGGGGCCGGAACCGATGAGGAGGATCGTGTGGAGATCGTCGCGTCGGGGCATATGTGTGGGTGTCCTTCGATGGCCCTGCCGGGTTCTGCCAGGGTCCAATAAAAAGGGAGTTGTGACTCGGTGTGCCTAAACCACATGAGTGTATGCACTACCCCGCCCGCGGGTGGGTTTTTCGTCCGATCCGGGGGTGAAATGGGCAACTGGGGGGATTGTGTGGACTGCGTTCTGGATGAGTCGATGAACCCGCTTCGCCCGGAGTCGTAGGATCATGCACGCCGACGGATCGGCCGATTCACCCAGAGAGATTCCACTCCCTTCCCGGAGCATTCACGGAGAGCCCCAAGCATGTGCGGAATTGTCGCGTATATCGGGAACAAACCCGTCCAGCCGCTGCTGATCGAGGGCCTCAAGCGCCTCGAATATCGCGGGTACGACTCGGCTGGCGTCGCCTCGATCGACGGCGGGAAGCTCCAGATCGCCAAGGCCGTGGGGCGCGTCGCGAACCTCGAGGACGAGCTGGAATCCATCGGGGGCGTCTCGGGGACGATCGGCATCGCCCACACCCGATGGGCGACCCACGGCGGGGTATCGCAGATCAACGCCCACCCGCACCGCGACCGCGACCACGGCATCGCCCTGATCCACAACGGCATCATCGAGAACTACGCCTCGCTGCGAACCCTGCTCGAGGCCAAGGGACACGAGTTCCAGACCGAGACCGACACCGAGGTGCTGGGCATGCTCATCTCGCACCTCTACGACCCGGAGAACGGGGTCGACCTGGAGAAGGCGGTGCAGGCGGCCTTGCGTGAGGTCCGCGGCGCGTACGCGATCGCGGTCATCTGCGAACGCGAGCCCGATGTCATGGTCTGTGCCCGCAAGGGCTCGCCGCTGCTGGTGGGCATCGGCAACGGCGAGTACATCGTCGCGTCGGACCCCGCGGCCATCATCGCCCACGCCTCCCAGGCCATCACGCTCGATGACTACTCGGTCGCGCGTCTGACACGCGACGGGTTCAGAACGAGCACCGTCGACGACATCGAGATCTCACCCAAGGTCATGCAGCTGGAGATGGACCTCGAGGAGATCGAGCTCGGCGACTTCGAGCACTACATGCTCAAGGAGATCTACGAGCAGCCCGATGCGCTCCGCCGGTGCCTCAAGGGACGCCTGGACAAGAACGAGGGCAAGGTCGTTCTCGGCGGGCTGATGAGCTACGCCAAGGAGCTGGTCAAGTCGCGCCGCATCATCCTGACGGCGCAGGGCACCGCGCTGCACAGCGCGATGATCGGCGAGTACCTGCTTGAGGACCTCGCCAAGATTCCGGCCGAGTGCGAGTACGCGAGCGAGTTCCGCTATCGGAATCCGCTGATCGAGGACGGCTCGGTTGTCGTCGCGGTGTCGCAGTCGGGCGAGACTGCCGACACGCTGGCGGCATTGCACGAGGCCAAGGACCGCGGGGCCCTTTCGCTGGGTGTGATTAATGTCGTGGGATCGACGATCCCGCGTGAGACCGACGCGGGCGTCTACCTGCGTGTTGGCCCCGAGATTGGCGTCGCCTCGACCAAGGCCTTCACCGGGCAGGTTGCGGTGCTGACGATGATTTCGCTGTTTATGGCTCGGCGGCGGATGATGTCGCCCGAGGCGAGCGCCCGCCTCATGCAGGAGCTCGATCGCGTCCCGGACCTGATCGAGAAGATCCTCGAGACGAACGATCAGATCCGCAAGGTGACCGAGAAGTACGTCCACCGCGACAACTGGCTCTTCCTCGGACGCGGCTACAACTACCCGACCGCGATGGAGGGGGCCCTGAAGCTCAAGGAAATCAGCTACATCCACGCGGAGGGCATGCCGGCCGCAGAGATGAAGCACGGCCCCATCGCGCTCATCGACGAGGGGATGCCGGTCGTCTTCATCGCCAACCAGGGCAACCAGTACGACAAGGTCCTGAGCAACATCGAAGAGGTCCGCACCCGCGGCGGGCACGTCATCGCGGTGGCGACCGAGGGCGACGAGCAGATCAAGACCCTCGCGGAGGACGTGCTCTATGTCCCCGCTGTTGAGGAGTGTCTGAGCCCGCTGCTGACGGTGGTGCCGTTGCAGCTGCTCGCGTACCACGCGGCGGTGTTGCGTGGGCACGACGTCGATAAGCCGAGGAACCTGGCGAAATCGGTCACGGTGGAGTGATGCGTGAGTTTCTCCAAGTAAGTCACTTGTGGTGGTTCTGCAATATGTGATACTCGATCCGATGCCTTAGTGCACCCTGATTAGGTGTGTGCGTCGGGAGCATGGCGTGTATTAACTCAATAATGAGTTTGATATGCACCCCTTTATCAGGGGTGTTTTTTCGTTTGGTGCGGTATGTCATCGAAAAGCAGGTGCGTGATGCAGTGAGGATGCATCAAAGTCGATACTCTGATGAGGACCAATCGCGTTCCTAGGTGTCGAGGAGTTTGCAATGTCCAAGATCGCTCATCGTACTACACACTTTCTACTTGTCGAGGATGACGACGACCAGGCAAACCTGTTTCAGATGTCAATGGCCCGCGTCGGTTCAGAGCTCAGTGTGACCAGAATGCGTAACGGTGAGGAAGCCCTCAGTTTCCTTAAGCAAGAGCATCCCTACGAAAATGCAGAGCACCCTGACCTGGTGCTGATGGATCTGAATATGCCCCGGTTGAGCGGGCATGATGTGATCGCGGAGATGAACACGTGCCCGGCGTTGAGCATGATTCCGGTCGTTGTTCTTACATCATCTGACGATGACGCGGATCGCAGACGCGCGTACGCAGCTCATGCGAGCGGGTATGTTGTGAAGCCGATTGAGTTCGGGGAGTTCAGAAACATGGTGAATGACATAGAGGATTTTTGGGCGCAATGGAACTGCCCTTGCCCGGATTGATATAGGTGTGATCAGGCTTAGGGGATGACATGCGGGTCGTTCACTTTCAGCGAGCAACAGAACTCTTCGTTGCGCTCATTAGTATTCTGGTGATGCTTGGGTGGTTCGTCCAGTCTCAGCTTGTTGTTCAGTTGCATCCGAGCTTCCACCCGATGCAGTTCAACACGGCTCTGGGCTTCCTGATGTGCGCCTGCATGCTGCATTGCTTGCGGACAAAGAAGAATCAGATTGCCGTCATCTTCGCTGTCATGTTGGGCTTATTTTATGGGCTGACACTACTTCAGTATCTCTCCGATATCGACATCGGGATTGACAAACTGTTTGTCGATCCGTTTTTGCTCCATGCGGACGCGTACCCGGGCCGGCCTGGTGCGAATACCACGTTGTGTTTCCTTCTTCTGTCGTTGTTTGGTTTCGTTTCTCTTTCACGACACCCGCGAGCGGTTTGGTGGTGTGGTCTGATCACGACATGCGTTGTGGGTATGTCGCTCGCATCGCTCTGGGGATACCTTGTTGGGACGGAATTCCTTGCGGGTTGGAGTTCATACCTCTCGGGTATGGCGGTTCATACCGCGATCGCGTACCTGCTCTGTGGCTGGCTCGCGTACTCGTACCTCGGTTGTGAACGCACGGTCAGTCGCGAGTGGTACTCCGCGTTCCATCCCGTCCAACCCGTTCTGGCGATGGTGATCATGACGTTGACTATTTCCACCGCGATGCGTGCGTGGCACAAGCAGAATGTTCAACAGATCATTGCCGAGAAGAATGCCCTTCTCGGGGAATCAATGAATCATGCGCTATCAACGAATGGCCAAGCATATGAGCGGATGGTAAAGCGTTGGCAGAACAATCCACAGATGCCATCTGTTGCCTGGCGAGTTGACGCGCGAGGGTACATCGTTGATCTCCCCGCGCTTGTTTCGATGCATCTACGATCAGGCGCAGACGGAGTGAAGTGGGACGAGCCTGAGCACAGTGAGAATATGTCCCTGATCACTAGGCCGACATTACACGGGTCAACGACCATTTCGCTCGTCAGCACCAATGACGACGCGCTGATCGTTCAACAGATTAACTTTGGGCTGGATTCAGATTCACACAGCAGTTTGATCGCGGTCTCGAGCATGCGTCGATTAATTGAGGAGCTTGGTTCCTCATACCTGCAGGACTTCAAGATCCGTGTGCTGAGTGATAACACGATCTATTACGCCACAGATTCGGTGTACACTCTCGACGAGAGCATGACGAGTTCGTTTTTTCTGAACATCGGAGATCATGGCGATGATGTTCAACTTTCATTTATCCCACGCTCGAGCTTTTTCATCAACGCGAGAAGCCCATGGCCAAACGCGGTCCTGATTGGCGGGCTTTTCCTCTCTGGGATCGTCTGGGTGATGGTGCATCAAGCGAGTCAGCTCGCGATCGCTCGAACTAAGGCACAGCAGGCCGCGATGCTCAAGATCCATGCAAAGGAACTCGAGGCAAGCAATGCCGAACTCACGGCGCTGAACAGTGAACTCGAGCAGTTTACCTACAGCATGTCCCATGATCTGAAATCCCCATTACTCTGCATCAATGGGTACATGAAGATGCTCGAAGATCATCTCCAAGACATGAAAGTTGATCACAAGCTCGGCGTCCTGATCGAGCCGATCAATCGAGCCGTGAATCAGATGTCGAAGATGATCGAATCGATCCTCACGTTGTACAAAGTGAGCCGGCACCAAGACAAGCATCGAGATATAGATCTATCGGAGATCGTCGATCAAGCAGTGAGTAGCGCTGAGTATCAAATAGACTCAGCGGGCGCGAGTGTTCAGGTCAAGGGGAACCCATTGCCTGTGCACGCCAATCAGGAGCTTGTGTTGAGTGTGCTGCAGAACCTCATCGGGAACGCGATGAAGTACGCACGAGTCGATGGCCAAGAACTAAAGATTCACATATCCACGACGCGAGTTGGCGATATGGTGCAACTCAGTGTCGAGGATAACGGGCCGGGCATCGAGCCCAGGTTTCGTGAGAAGGTGTTCGAGCTCTTCCAGCGTCTCGGGGATGCGCAAGCGGATGGGACCGGGATCGGTCTCAATATCGTGAACAAGGTTGCGCAGATACATTCCGGGCGAGCATGGGTGGAAGAGTCAGAACTCGGCGGGGCAAAGTTTTCGATCACGCTCCCCCGGGCACACGCGCCTGAGGTGAAGCCCTCGAATCAGGTGATAGCCGTTGCATAATCTTCGCTATCCTCAATGCTCATGATACGTCCAATGCATCGGATTATCGGTCGTACGACTTTTCGGCTGGGTGGCCCGATGGAGACGAAGTCTCCTTCGGGATCCCGTAATTCATAGTCGTCGATACCCGAAGGAACCCTGCGGGTTCCATCGGGCCACCCATCTACGAATGCTCGATGCGCTGGTACAAGTTCCAACTCCGTAAGCCCAAGCGATGGGCACGACGAGCGAAGTCGGATGGAAGCGCGATACCCGGTCTAAAACCGAAGATCAATGCCAAACGCTTTGGGTGGTATCGGCAATTCCAACACTGGTTGTGGTTTGTGGTTTCCGTATGCCATTTGATTCCGGCGCTCGGCGTATTCGTCTTGATCACAGTCATGCAACTCGATCTTCAGGGCGTTCCATTCTCAAATCTTTGCGCATACTTCAGGCTTCCTTCCCCTTGGGACCTCATGGGATATTGGTTGCGGGGTGCACTTATCGCTTCGCAGGTCGGCGTGATACTGCTCGTGCTGAGTATGTCGAGATTCATCATGGGATTGAGATCGGAACGTAAACACGCCATTGCTCACCGCTGCCACCTCTGCCCGCGCTGCGGCTATTCGCTTCAGTTCCGCACGAGCGATAAGCAGCCCTGTGCCGAGTGTGGTCAGCGGATCTCTCGGCGTGAAGCCGTGCGTATGTGGGCCCGTTTCTGCCGCTGAAGATGGGCAGATTATCGGTCTCAGCAGAATTCCAGATATCCGGACGTGCTTTCTCTTTAGTCAGCTATCGGAACCGTCGATCTAACGGACACATCCGTTTGGAGTCCGAATACATGAACTCGACCGCTGTACACGCTGTTCCGACGAGCCCGCATACCAGCTGCATCATTGCTGGCAGGCGTGTGGTCGATCGGCGCATCGTGGAAGTGCTGCCCAAGGCGGAACACACCACGCAGCGGCTTGTGTACCGTCTCCTGACGCCGCGTGATGAGCATGCGTTTGTCGACGCCATCAGCCGCTCACGCGAAGCATTGCGGCGGTGGATCCCCATGAACCACGAAGGGGAGCGCGATGATCACTTCTTTCATCGCACCATGACGCGGGCACGGGTGCAGGATATCGAGGGTACCGCGTGGCGACGGGCGGCATATATCGACCGCGGGGAACACGCCGGGCAGTTCCTGGGGATGTTCAACCTTATCAAAATCCAGCGCGGGCTTGAGTGGTCCTGTGAGGCCAACTGGTGGATCGATTGTCGGTTCGCCGGCCAGGGATTCGCCTCCGAGGGTGTGCAGGGCATGATCGACTACGCCCTCGCGGATCACCCGCTGGGGCTGGGGATGCACCTGGTGCGGGCCCACATCTGCCGCGACAATCCGGCCTCGGTGCGGGTCGCTGAAAAATGCGGCTTCCAGGCGAACGGCTGCCGCGACCTGCTCGAGGTCAACAAGGCCCTGATCCACCACGATGAGTTCGAGTGCTGGTCACGCTGATCGGTCGTTGGCCGAACCCTTGTAAAAACCGAACACTTGTGTTCGATGCCTGTACGCGCTGAAGAATTTTCAAAGTTCTCAGGCGTCTCGTGCGCGAATTGTGAGCGTGCGGACCGCGATGTTGAGAAAGCGTCGTAAGGCCATGTAATCATTGGTTTTAGGAAGCTTTGTTCGCAAAGAATTCGCATAGGGATCACCCTGTCGCGACGTGGGTGAACCCGTCCGAAATTTGCCTTTTTTCGACATGCTCATAGGGTCTAGGCCCACGCCGACGGTCGGCTTTGACCCTCGGCTCGCCTGGGATAAACGCGATCCGCAGGCACACACTCGATTCCGCTGTAAAGCGTTGTCACAGGGGTACTTCATGGCATCAGTCAGCTTCGATAGTCGCACCCTCATGATCGACGGCAAGCGCGTCTGGATCGTCTCCGGTTCGATCCATTTCCAGCGCATCGCCCCCAGCGAATGGGCCGATCGCATCCGTGCGGCCAAGCACGCCGGGCTCAACTGCATCGAGGTCCCGATCTTCTGGAGTCAGATCGAGACCCGCCCCGGCAGCTACGACTTCAAAGACAACAACGACATCCGCCGTTTCGTCGAACTGATCCACGAGGCGGGGCTCTACTGCGTCCTGCGTGTCGGCCCGTACATCGGCGAAGGTTGGGACCTGGGCGGTCTGCCCGCGTGGTTGCTCAACATGCCCGAGCTCGAGCTCCGCAAGCCCAACCAGCCGTTCCTCGAAGCGGTCGGCAAGTACTTCAACGCGCTGGCCAAGCAGCTCAAGGATCTGCAGGCGTCGACCACCAAGGGCGCGCCGATCATCATGATCCAGAACGAGAACAAGTGGTTCTGCGGCGACGCCGACGCGGCCAAGGGCTACCTCGGTGAGCTGGGTCGCTACCTGCGCGAAGCGGGCTTCACCGTCCCCAAGATCAACGCGAACAACCTCTGGGAAGGCGTTGAGGGCGACATCGACGCGTGGTCCGGCGAGGGCGATATGTTCGGCATCATGCGCCAGCTCAAGGCCGTCTGCCCGGATCAGCCGCAGATCGTCATCGACTATGGCCCGCGTGCACGCCCGATCTTCGGTCAGCCCGCGCCCGAGTGCACGGACGGGCTCACGCTGCAGCGCCAGCTCGCCGAGATCATGTGCGCCGGCGGTCAGTACAACCTTGGCAACTTCTGTGCCGGCGTGACGCCTGGCTTCCTGGCCGGCTCTGACGTCGGCGGCGCGTTCTCGCCATTCACACCGCTGAGTGAGGCCTGCGCCCTGGTCGACGAGCACGGCCGTCTGACAGAGAACGGGCTGCCCGTGCGGCGCCTGAACATGTTCGCGAGCAGCTTCTCGCGTGTGCTTGCGCACACCGAGCATGAGCAGCCGCCGATCGTGATCGATCCGGCGAGCGATGAATCTTCGATCAACGGGCACGCGGTCACGCACATGCGCGGTACGCAGGGCTCGATCGTGTTCATCTTCTCCCCCGCCAAGAGCAAGCCAGGAACCTTGAACCTGCTGCTCAGCGACGGCGCATCGCTGCCCGTGCGCCTTGGTCACCAGCGTGTGCATTGGTGCGTGCTCGATGTGCACCTGTCATCGTCGCACACGCTGGACTACACGTCGCTCAATGCGTTGGCGCACACAGACAACGCGCTGCTGCTCTTCGGTCCGGCAAACGCGACCGGCGAGGTTTCCATCAACGGCACGCCGCTGGAGGTCGAGGTGCCCAAGGGGCGCAAGCCGCTCGTTGTCGAGCACGAGGGCATGACCATCGTCGTCATGTGCGATGAGATGGCCGACGAGACGTACATCCACAACGGCCACATCTATGTTGGGGTTGGCGGCATGACCAGCGACGGCGAGCCGCTGCCCTCGCCGAACGGCAAGACGCACACGCACATCGACGAGAAGGGCGTGTCGAAGACGCATTCCACCAAGACGCCTGAGGGATACGCCGGGGCCAAGCTGCCCAAGGTCACGCTCGGCAACTGGGAGAGCGCGATCCCCGAGGAGCATATCTCCGGAACATCACCTCGCTACGCCCAGATTCCCGGCCCCGCCGATCTCTCGGAGCTCGGCACACCCTACGGCTATGGCTGGTACCGGGTTGAGCTGAAGAACAGCTCAACCAAGAAACTCAAGGTCACTGCCCCCGAGATGAGCGACCGCGTGAGCGCGTACCTTGACGCTGAGCATCAGGGCGTGCTCGGTAGCGGCCCCGGCGCCGAGCGGGAGATCACGCTCGCGACGAAGAAGGGCAACCAGCAGCTGGTATTGCTCTCGGACAACATGGGGCGTGCGCACGCTGGATCGGACCTGACCCAGCGCAAGGGCGTGTACGGTCACGTGATCGAACGCAACGCGTTCAAGACGGGCAAGTGCACCATCGAGCAGTGCGACCCGATCGAGCTGCTCTCCTTCCGCTCGCCGATCTTCGGCGTGCGTCCCGGCGATACCACGCTGCCGCACCGCCTCACCTGGAGCTTCAAGCACCTGAAGAAGTCATCAATCTTTATGGAACTCCCCGCGCTGCCCGCACGCGCCATCATCGTGCTCAACGACGAGCCCTACACGCTCGTCTCGGCGAACCGCCCGACCACGGTTGTGCTCGATGACGAGGCAACGAAGCGCGGCAACAACGTTGTGCAGATCGCTTTCGAGGACAACGCGCTGACCGAGCAGGACGAGAAGTTTGTTGAGAAGATGCACAAGCTGATCGATACCGAAGGCGAGATTCTGGAAGGGTCGAACCCAATCACGGACAAGTGCGCCTGGTCTTTCGCGAAGTGGGAGCCGCCCGCGGAGATCGACTTCGACGCGGTAGCCAAGTCCAAGATGAAGAACACCGATCTACCGACGTGGTGGAAGACCTCGTTCGAGTCGCCCGACACGCGCGTCTCGCTCGACCTCGATTGCTCTGGGCTGAGCAAGGGGCAGGTGTACCTGAACGGTCATGCGCTCGGGCGGTACTTTGTTGCGGACCAGAAGGGCAAGGACGTGGATCCGGCGTTGCCGCTCACCATACCCAGCGCCTGGCTCAACACGGAAGGTGCCAACGAACTGCTGATTTTCGATGAGCACGGCTGTGCCCCGAGCAAGGTCAAGGTCGTTTCCTCACGACGCTGATCTGGTCAGAACTTTTACACAAGCGAACGCACTTGCCCCCGGCGAGTGCGTTGTTTGTATGCTTGTTTCTCTGTATGCTGATACATGACCATGACTGAAGTTGAACCACGCCTCTGGCAGACCGCCGCCTCCTACGCCGCCCGCGTCCATAACCACCAGTACCGCAAGGACAAGAAGACACCGTTCGTTGCGCACCCGTTCCGGGTCGCGATGGTGCTGCGAGATATCTTCGGGTGCGATGACGAGATCGCGATCGCGACGGCGCTGCTCCACGACACGATCGAGGACACCCGGACCGACTTCGACGACATCCACAAGCGGTTCGGGCGTAAGGTCGCGGACTGTGTCGCGTGCATGACCAAGAACATGCTGCTGATCGAGGAGCAGCGGGAGATCGATTATGACAGGCGCCTCGCCGCGGGACCGTGGCAGGCGCGGATTGTGAAGCTCGCGGACGTGTATGACAACGGGCTGGACCTGCCGCGCCCGGGGCTGCGCCGCAAGTGCATCGCCCGCTGCCAGCGTGCGTTGAACCTGACCGAGGGCGATACCGATCGTGAGGTCTTCGTCACAGCGCGGGCCGCGGTTGCCGACCTGCTCGAATCACTCAGGGAAGCCCAGCGATCCTGATTCGTTCAGGGCGTGTTCCCTGATGGGCGAGCTGCATCGATCTTCTGCGTGATCGCGTCCAGCTGCATCGAGACCTGGGCGAGCTGTTCTTCGAGCATCGATTGTTGCGCTTCCTCCGCCTGCCCAAGGTCCTGGCGGAGCTGGTCACGCTCGCGCTCCAGCAGCATCCGCAGCGCAATCATGGGCTGGGCGCGCTCGCCCGCGAGCAGCGACTCGCGCTGCACCAGGTCCCGGTTCAGGGCGTCCGGATCCGACCAGACATCGATGATCGCCTGCCCCCATCGCCCCGAGCCGGGCGTGGTGTTCATGCCCGGGCCCAGCACGTAGCCACGCGGTGCGATGAGTTCCGGTTCGCGTGGATCGGGCGTCTCACCCTCGGGGAAGGCCGCTCGCTCCCAGTCTTCGGTGCTAATGCCGCTGCCGATCGAGCCGTCTGGTCCGTGCTCGATGCCCAACCGCTCCCAGCGTCGTTCGAGCGCGCTGGTCAGCAGCTGCGAGTCCATCCGCACCGCGCCAGTGAGGTCGGAGAACGAACCGAGCGGGAGATCCAGCCGCAGGACGCGCTCGTTGCGGATGAGTGTGACGGGGAGGATCGAGCCCGGGTCACGCGAGAGGATCTCGATCCGCAATGAGAACGAGCCGTCGATGACCTGATCGCCGACCATGGCGATCTGATCGTTCTCCTTGAGCATCAAGGTGGCCGGGAACTCTTCGCTTGGTGGAATGGGCTGCACCTCGATCGCGCCCACACGGATCGTGCCGAACGAAACACCGAGGGCGCCTTTGGGGCGCAGCGCGAACCGACGGAGGCAGGCGAGGCGCAAACGGGCGCGCTGCTCAGGGGAGAGGTCCTCATGACGCATAAATCCCTCGAGTGTCTCCAGCGAGATGCCCGGGTCGAGCTCCGAGAGCTCCAGCGTCGCAAGGTCGCGCATCAGCCAATCTTCGTTTCCAAGCTGCTCAACCCAATCCTCGATGACCTCCGGCGTGGTCTCGGGGACCGGCGCATCGATCGGCGGGCCACCGATCTGGGCCTGTGCAACGGAAGCCAGCAAGAGCGCGGCGAGGATTGGCATGGAACTCTTGTGTGGCATCACTGGACTATACCGTATTCAAGCTGAACGGGTTCACATCATGTGCCAGCATGAAGCAGCAGCGCCTCACCCGCCAGCCCCGGGCCGAACGCGGCAGCGAGCAGGGGCATCGGAACTTGATCGTTGAGCAGGCGCTGCAGGATGAACAGCAGCGTGGCCGAGGACATGTTGCCATGATCGGACAGGACCGATCGGGAGATCGCGAGTGCGTCCGGGTCGAGCGCAAGGGCATCGGAGAGGGCGCTGAGAACGCGCGGCCCGCCCGGGTGGATGGCCCAGGACCCGATGTCGAGGCGGGCATAGCCCGATTCGCCCAGCCAGCGATCCAGCCACGGCGGGATGTGCTTGGCGAGCGTCGCCGGGACCGCGGGCGAGAGGCGCATGCGGAATCCGTGGTCGCCGATGTGCCAGCTCATCATGTCAGCGGTGTCGGGGATGACCACCGCCCCGGTGCTGCGGATTTCAACCGGCTCGCTCTCCGACATTCCCACGATCGCGGCCCCCGCACCGTCCGCGAACAGTGCGTTGGCGACGTGACCCTGGGCATCGGGGGTGTGGTCGAAGTGCAGGCTGCACAGCTCGACGCAGCAGACGAGCACCCGTGCGCTTGGGTCGCTGGCCGCGTAGGCCTTTGCGGTCGCCAGCGCGTTGATGGCCGCGTGACAGCCCATGAAGCCGATGTGCGTGCGGCGCGTGGTGGGGGGCAGCCCGATGCGGTGGATGAGTTCAAGGTCGACGCCCGGAGCAGAAAAGCCCGTGCATGAGACGGTGATCAGATGCGTGATCGAACCGGGCGGCGTTGATGCGCGATCGATCGCTTGCCGGCAGGCACGCTCGGCGAGATCGCAGGCATGGTGCTCGTAGAGTCGCATACGACGAGCGGTGGTAGGCGGGTCGCTGTCTGGGCGATAGAGATCGATCATACCGCTCCCGTCGGCGAGGACCGAGCCGCGTGACTGCACGCCGGATCGGCGGTACAGGGCACGGATGACCCGGTGGTCCTCCGGAGCCGCGCTGAACGAGATCGCGACATCCGTGGCGCGTGGTTGCGCCAGATCGTGTTCGGGGGTTGCGGTCCCGATGCTGATCAACGCGACGCGGCTCATACGATGCCCGTTCGTTGGAGGTTCTGCCGCTGCATCAGGTCAACAGCGCGCGAGAGCCCCGCGGAGAGTGCCCGTGACCGGGAGCCCGCGGAGATGATGGCGTTGGTCAGGCCGGACGAGCGGAGCAGGCGGGCGGTCGCGTGGCAGAGGAGCTTCCGTCGCCGGTTGAGTTGTGCGTGCTGGCTGGCCCACGCACCGGTGCGATACGAGCCACTCATCGCCGCGAGCGCGTGCTCGACGATCAGGCACGCATCGGTCATCGCCCAGGTCATGCCCTCGCCGGTAAACGGCTCAATGTATCCTGTGGCATCGCCGATCAGAAAGACCTGGGCGTCATCCTCGATGGCGCCGCGCCGGCGGGTGAGCCCGGGAGCGCCGGGGTTCGTTGTAAGCGTTGTGGGCTGGTCAAACTCAATACCGATCCCGCGGAGCAGCGCGTTCATCGGGGTTGTGTCGAGCTGTCGTCTGATCCACGAAGGGTTGATCGCGCCGGCGATGATGGCCCGCCCATCGCTGAGCGGCGCGACGCCCGCGTAGCCGCCGCTGAAGTGGTGCATGCTGATGGCATATGGATCACAGCAGCGTGGGAACGCGCTGGCAATCGCCCCGATGCCGACGTGCGCGTTGGGTTTCGTGCGCCATGCGAACCGATCGAGATCGCGGAGCGCCGTGCCCTTGATGCCGTCAGCGATGATGATCGTGCGGGGTGTGATGGTCTCGCGATGACCATCGGCGTGCCTGAGCTCGACACCCCGATCAGGCCGCACACGGGCCTGCGTATCGGGCGAGAATCGTGCGCCGGCGCTGGTCGCGGCGTGGACGAGGTCCTGATCGAATTGTCCGCGGTCGATGACGCGGTAGGGTGGCACGGGCAGCAAGAGCCAGCGTGCCCCGCTGTGGAGTTTGAGGCAATCAATACCCGACGCGTTCGATACTGACGGGATGCTGTGAAGCCCGTTCACTTCGAGCAATTCGTAGCCTGCGTGTGCGAGGCAGCCGCCGCAGAGCTTCGGTCTGGGGAATGGGGCGCGATCGGTCAGAAGGACATCGACGCCTGCGCGGGCGAGCAGGCATGCGGCCATCGCCCCGGCGGGGCCGGCCCCGATGACGATGACCTCGGCTGATCGCATACTCATGCCTCCCATACCAGCAGCATTCGCTGGGGCCACGCGTTGCGGATGCACGGATCCTTGTAGCCGGCCTCGATTGCCAGATCCCGAAGCTCGTTGTTCGTGAGCGCACCTTGGACAGAGCGCAGCGCATCGGTATGCACGATGCGGCTCCGCGTCAGCAACCGCGAAGCGAGCAGGGCCAGGGCGTAGCCGCGCCGTGTGCGGCGAAGGTCCGTGATGATGACGGCCCTGCCCGCCGCCTCGCGCATGCTGCCGAGCAGACGCACGATGTCGGGCTCGCTGAGGTGATGAAGGAAGAGGTGGCACATCACGATGTCGTGGCCCCCCGGGAGCAGATCGCTGAGCGCATCGCATCGGGCAACAGACAGGCGGTCAGAAGTCGGCTTGCCGAGTTGTTCGAAACCCGCACGCATCTGCTCACAGGCCGTGGGGCTGATATCGCAGCCAGTGAAGCGGATGTTGTGATTGTTTGTTCGCTCCGCGAGCGAGGCGATAAGGTCGCCCGAGCCCGCGGCGACGTCGAGCACGCTCAGCGGCTCCTGTCCAAGGAAGGGCTTGAGCGCGCGGTAAACGGTACGCTCGATCCGCGAGACGCGGTTGAGGCGAGCGAGCCCACGCAGCGCACGGACGTGGTCTGATCTGGATATACCCGGGTCATCCATCAGCTCGGGTTGTCGGTTGCGCGGCAAGGGCATCGCGGATGATTCTATGGGAACCACGCACGGAGCATGCTATAGGCCGCAGCAACGCCTCTCAGGCGTTCAGACGCTCGATCATGCGGGTCTGATTCTGATCGATCCACGCGGCCTTTCGCCAGACGGCGTTGAGCATGGCGCCGTGTTGCTCGCTTGGGTTGGGGCCCAGCGATGCCAGCGCTTCGTCGATCATCACCCCGGGCATCAGCCCGATGACTGTGCGTGCCTGCGCCGTTCCGCCGCCCTCCCGGTAGCCGTTCCAGAACGCGCCGAGTCGCACAACGTCCGCCTCGGCAGGAACGTCCATGCCGCTCTGACCCGCCTTGGGGGTAATCATCGAGACATGGACGAGCGATTGGGCCAGCTCACGTAGTCGGGAACCGACCCGGGTGTTGTCGAAATCGCAGACGGCGACGAGCGTGTCGCCCACGTAAATCATGTTGCCGGGGTGCCAGTCGCCGTGCACGATGCCGACCCGCACCGCGTTGGCCTGCGCCAGCTCGTGCGCGTACCCGAGCATGCGAGGGAGATCCTCGGACAGCTTCGGAGGCAGCAGGTGCTCGATGGTTTTGAGCGACTGCAGCCGGCTCAGATCGATCGTCTCTGGCTCGGTCGCCGGGGGGAAGGTGGCCTTGACCCGATCCATCGCGGTGTGCGTTTCGTGGAGCAGCGCCCCCATTGTGTAGGCGTGGTTCGGGTTCGACTGGTCAAATCGCTGCCCCTCAATGAAGACGAAGAGCTCGTACACATGATCGGAGAACTGCACAAAGGAGGCGTTCTCGCCCTCGGTGCCGATCAGCGGCGGGACGCACAGCCCCTGCGCCTGGCAGCCCAGCAGCACCTCGTGACCAAACGCGACGAGGGCCGGCATGTCGAGCCCGCGTGCGCGGCGCTTGAGCAGCAGCGGGCCGCGTTCGGTGTCCAGCACAACCTTCGGCGAGTAGAGCGATCCCTCGGGGAGCTCGCGGATGTTGCGGACAGCGCCCACGCGGTAGTGCTTGAGCACGCCGTCGATCTCACGCTGGCTCAGCTGCTGGCGTGTCGGGGGCACGGATCACCTCGTGGCGGTTTGCGAACGCGGTGCGCTCACTCGACGTTCTGGACCTGTTCCTTGATGCGGTCGATGGCACCCTTGATCTCCACGATCAATCGGCTCATCTTCGCGTCCGGGCTCTTGCTCGCGATGGTGTTGGCCTCACGGAGCAGTTCCTGGGCCAGGAAGTCCATCGTGCGCCCGATCGGTCGCCCTGAGTCGTCCGACAGCAGATCGCGGAAGTGGATCAGGTGCTCGCCCAGACGCGAGATCTCCTCGGCGATGTCGGTCTTCTCCGCGTACACCGCAATCTCTCGGATGAGGTCGCCCTGATCGACGTCTGCGCCAGCGTCCTTGATCAGCGAGTCCATGCGGTCCTTGAGGCGGCGCTCGTATTCGGTCACAACGCCCGGCGCGATGTCCTTGATCTGATCGAGTCGCTCGGCGATGAAATCGAGGTGCTGGATCAGATCGTCGTGCAGGGCCACGCCCTCGCGGGTGCGCATCGCGATCAGGTGCTCCAGAGAGAGCTTGACGAGGGGGATGATCCCCTCTCGTGCACGCTGCAGGCGAGATTCACCGTCGCTCGGCGGGCAAAGCACGCCCGGCAGCATGACCAGGCTGCTCACGTTGACCTGCTCGATCGGGACTCCCGTAGCGCTGGCGACCTGCTCGGCGTACTTGCGGAGGGCGGCGCTGTTGACGTCCTGCGCGGCTCCCTCGTCCGTGTCGGTGCACGAGACGGTCACGGTCACCGAACCGCGGGAGACGGTGGCGCGGACGACCTGCTCGATCTCGGGTTCGAGCGAAGCGAGCCGCTCGGGGATCCGGGTGCCGATCTTGAGGAACTTGTTATTGACGCTGCGCACTTCAACCGTGTACACCGAGCTGGTGTCATTGCTGGAGGCGTCGCCAAAGCCGGTCATGCTTCGGATCAAGGGTGCTGCTCCTGTGCGTGCTCGGCTCAGTCTTCGTCCGCGGTGGGTTCGTCCGTGCCCGGCTCGCTGCCGGTCGGCGGCTCGTCCGAGGCCGCCGGCTCGCCCGTGTTGTCTTCGACGTCGCCCTCAAGGCTGGTCTCGGTGTCCATCACATCATCGATGGCCTGCTCGGCATCATCGATCGGCATGGTCTCGATTGCTTCGCCATCATCCAGCTCTGTTTCACCGGCCGGGGTTGTGAGTGTCGGGACGTTGTCGCTGGGGTCCGCGGGGCGTGTCGCGAAGTTCAGCACGATCGCGGTGATCAGGAAGAGAACAAAGATCGTGATCGTGGCGCCGGTGAGCACGTCGCCGGTCTTCGTGCCGAACGCGGTCTGCCCTGCGCCGCCGCCGCCCCCGCCGCCAGCGCCGAAGGCACCGCTCAGCCCGCCGCCCTGGGGGCGTTGGATGAGCACCAGCAGGATCATCGCGATCGAAACGATAAGGAACACGCCCACGAGGATGTTCGTGACGACGGGGCTCCAGCTCATCGCGAGTGTTGGGGTGCTCTGGGCGAGTGTGGTATGGGTTAGCAAACTCAGGTCCACGATCGGCTCCCGGGGTTCAAATCAGCATCGCCCCCGGCTCAGGCGAGCCGTGACGGGGCAGGGGCAAGTCTAGGCGCTCATTCAAGTTGCTTCAGCGCAGCGGGGTGATCAGACGCCCTGCGGTGCCCCGGCACGGATGATGCTCAGGAAGTCCTCAGCATTGAGCGACGCGCCGCCGACCAGGCCGCCGTCGATGTCCGCCATTGACATCAGTTCTTCGGCGTTCCCGGGCTTCATCGAGCCCCCGTATATGATCCGAATCGCGTCCGCGGCTTCCTGATCGTACATATTCGCGATCAGTTCACGGATGTTCGCGTGCGCATCCTGGGCGTCGCCGGGGGTCGCGGTCTTGCCCGTGCCGATCGCCCAGACAGGCTCGTACGCGATAACGACGTTGGCGAGTTGTTCCTTTGAGACGCCCTCGAGCCCGGCCCGGGTCTGGTGCTCGTTGATGGCATCCGTCTTCCCGGATTCGCGCTGATCCAGCGTCTCGCCGATGCACAGGACACACTGGAGGCCGGCATCGAGCACCGCGCGGGTCTTTTTGTTCACGATCGTGTCGGACTCGCCGATGACGTGGCGGCGTTCGGAATGCCCGGTCAGGACGCTGCGGACACCGCAGTCCTTGAGCATGTCGATCGAGATCTCGCCGGTGAAGGCACCGTTGGGCTGGTCGTAGACGTCCTGGGCACCGAGAATGATATCGGACGTTTCGATCCCGGATCCGATCTCGCGGAGGTACACGAACGGGGGGAAGATGGCGACGTCGACCCCAGCGGTTCCTGCCAATCCCGAAGCCAGCGAGCTTGCCAGTTCGGAGGCGGTGCGAGCATCCGTGTTCATTTTCCAGTTCCCGCCGACGAAAGGGGTTCGATTGGGCATCTTTGTGCTCCGAGTGGTGTGTTGCGGTTGGCTTGCCGATTGATCCGTTGTATCTTGTGAGTCTAGCGTGTATGCGCCGGCAACGCCCCCATATCCTTACCTCAGAGCCGTTTGTGGAGAAGAGCGCATGATCAGTCAGCCCGAGCACAGCAGCGAGTACGACGTCGCCATTGTTGGGGGTGGACCCAGCGGATCGACCGTCGCCACCCTGCTGAAGAAATACAACCCCGATCTCAGGGTCATCATCCTTGAGAAGTCCAAGTTCCCGCGTGAGCATGTGGGCGAATCGCAGCTTCCCGGGATCAGCGTCATCCTGCATGAGATGGGCGTCTGGGACAAGGTCGAGGCGGCGAACTTCCCCGTGAAACTGGGCGGGTCGTACACCTGGGGCAAGGACGCGGACGCGTGGGACTTCGACTTCTTCCCGGCGGAGGAGTTTGTCGACGAGGAGCGCCCAGCCAAGTACGAGGGCCAGCGGCGCCACACCGCGTTCCAGGTCGAGCGCGACCGCTACGACGAGATTCTCCTTCGCCACGCCGAGGAGATGGGCACGGAGGTCCGCGAAGAGACCATGGTCCGTGAGGTCGTCGTGGACGGCAAGCGGATCGAAGGGCTCCGCCTCGCGTCCGGAGAAATGATCAAGGCCCGCCACTATGTCGATGGCTCGGGCGATGCCGCGATCCTGCGCAAGGCGCTGGGCATCGAGAGCGACGCCCCGACGCACCTACGCAACGTCGCCTTCTGGGATTACTGGGATAACGCCAAGTGGGCCGTCGAGATCGGCGTGGGGGGCACGCGCGTGCAGGTCCGCTCGCTGCCCTACGGCTGGATCTGGTTCATCCCGCTGGGGCCCTCGAGGGCGTCCGTGGGCCTGATCTGCCCGAGCGAGTATTACAAAAAGTCGGGCCTCTCGCCCAAGGATCTGTACCTCAAGGCGGTGAAAGACCAGCCGGAGATCCGCGAGCTGGTCAAGGATGCGCACTCGGACACGGGTGGCAACGTGCTGACCACGAAGAACTGGTCGCATCTCGCGGACCAGCTCGCCGGCGAGAACTGGTGGATCTGCGGCGAGGCGGCCGGCTTCGCAGACCCGATCCTGGCCGCGGGCATGACCCTCGCGCACGGCACGGCCCGCGAGGTCGCGTACTGCATCCTCGAGTCCGATCGGGGCGAGCTGGATCAGGAATGGATCAAGCAGTGGTACGACGAGAAGGGGCGGCGGAACATCCGCCAGCACATCCGCTTCGCGGAGTACTGGTACGCCGCGAACGGGCGTTTCACGGACCTGCAGGAGTACTGCAAGCAGATCGCCAAGGACTCGGGGCTGAACCTGAACCCCTCCCAGGCGTGGCGATGGCTCGCGCAGGGCGGCTTCACGAACCAGAATATCGAGAACGCCGGCTTCGGCGCGTTCGACATCGGCTCCTCCAAGCAGCTGATCTCCCGATTCTCTGGGCGTGAGAGCAAGTTCCAGATCACGAAGCTCAACGACTTCAAGCTCAACCTCAAGAACGCGGAAGAAATCGAGCTGGCCGAGATGCGTGATGGGCGGATCATCAAGGTCCCGTGCTACAAGCGGGGCGAGTCGATCCTCCCTCGCACCGGCGCGTGGAAGACGATGATCGATATCCTCAAGGAGGAGTCGGACTTCGAGACAATCTACAAGATGATCTCCGACGCGATCGATCGCAAGTCGGTCGGCGGCGCCGCCGGACTGAACATCTCGGTCTACCTGCAGACGCTCGAGGTCATGCTCAATGACGGCTGGGTCATCGGCAAGCTCAACAAGAACCGCCCGACCGGGGCGCTCAAGAGCTCGCGACTCATCCGCAATGAGAAGGAAGCGCGCGAAGCTCTCAAGGACGCGAAGGCGACGATCAAGTTCGCTTTCGAGCAGACACCGACCGAGTAAGCTGATTTACTTGCTTGATGCCATGCCCCGTGCCGGTTCCTTCTGAGGAGTCGGCTCGGGGTTTTCCTTTGGCTCGGGCTTGGGATCGCTCGCGTGGGCGTGGATCTGAGACTGACGCGCGATCTTGATCGCGTACACGCCGATGTACGAGGCCATGAGCAGCGCCAGCGCGTAGATGATGCGTCCGCGGAAGTAGCTGAGCATGACGCCGAGCAGCATGAACGCGATGCCGATGCCGTAGAGCGTGAACACGGCGCCCTTGACGCCGAACGCCCGCTTGAGCATGTGGTGCAGATGATCCGCGTCCGGGTCGGACATTTTTTTGCCAGCAAGTTTGCGACGGATGATCGCGAGCATGGTGTCGATGATCGGGATTGCATAGATGATCAGGCCGGCAGCGACGAGCCAGGTCTTTCCTGTGTCGCCCAGCGAGAGGATCATGACGGCGCTGCAGTAGCCCAGCAGCAGCGACCCGGTATCGCCGAGGAAGATCGACGCGGGATTGAAGTTGTGGGGGAGGAACCCGAGGCAGGCACCCAGAACAGCCAGCCCGAAGATGATGCGCGGTGCGTCGAGGACGCCGTCGTCGAGCATCGCGAGCGTGAGCGAGATCGCGATCAGGCCGACCATGGCAATAGAGGTGACGCCGGTGAGCAGCCCATCGAGCCCGTCGATAAAGTTGGACGCGTTGCAGGCACCCAGCACGAAGATGGCGATGATCGCCGTCCCGGTCCAGTAGATGATATCGCACTCGATGCTGGACCCGAGCATGGGGATCTCGCCGGGGAGCGGGATGTGATACACGAGCTCGGGGTTATCGAGCAGCCGACCGAGGGTGGGCGTCAGGATGCCCGCGGCGACGTTGATGCCGATGTTGCCAAGCGCCAGCCCCGCCGCGGCGATCAGCTGCCCGCCGAGTTTTACACGCGGCGGGATCCCGGTGATGTCGTCTAGGAGACCGACGAGCACGATCGAGGTCATGCCCAGCGCGATCCAGAGCGGGACGATCGGGTACGAGGTCCCGTCGATCATGTGCTCGGTCCTGATCTCGTGATACTTGATCAGGGCGGGGATTTCTGCGCCGAAATAGCTGTAAATGATGCCCGCGACGATCCCGAGATAGACCGCGACACCGCCGAGATAGGCGATCGGCATCTTGTGGATCTTGCGTGCTTCGGACGGGTGATCAACAATCCCGTTCGCGATCGCGAGCTTGCGAACGAGCGGCGTAGCCAAAAGCGTGACGACGAACGCGACGACGAACACGAGGATGTAACCCGAAAGGATGTCGAGCTGCGTCCCCGCGGACTCCGCGATCTGGGCGGCGCTGCCGTAGCTCTTCTCCGGGAGCTCTGCAGACTCGATGCCCGAATCGATCGGGTTCATCGGGTTCGTGAGGTCGATCTGTGCGAGCAAGGGGATCATGCACGCCCCCCATCCAGTTTGTGCGAGCTCATCATTGTCTCGTGCAGATCCAGTATGGTCTGGTTGAGCGTGTAGCTCGGGCTGAACCCGATCGCGGCACGGACACGGTCGAGGTCCGGCTTGCGGTGCCGCAGGTCCTCGAAGCCCTTCGGGTAGGCCTGTTCATACGGGATATGCTCGATGCTCGACTTCGACCCGAGCGTCGTGATGACCATCTCCGCGAGGTCATGAATCGCGATCGGGCGATCGGACCCGAGGTTGTACACCCGGTGCTGGCGAGATTCGGAACGCATGAGCATAGGCAGCGCGTGCGCCACGTCGCGTCCGTCGCAGAAGCAGCGTGTCTGGCTCCCATCGCCGTAGACACGCAGGGGGCTGTTCTCGTACGCCGCCTGCACAAACCTGGGCAGGACCATGCCGTACCGCCCAACCTGACGGGGCCCGACCGTGTTGAAGAACCTGCAGCACAGCGCATCGAGCCCGTACTGCTGGGCGTAGCCCATGGCGAGGTGCTCATCGAGCGCCTTGGCGTGCGCGTAGGACCAGCGTGTCATCGTGGTCGGCCCGAGGAGCAGGTCGTCGTCTTCCGAGAACACGCTCGTGCCCGGCTTGCCGTAGACCTCGGACGACGAGGCGATGAGCACCCGGGACTTGCCGTGGTCGAGGGCGTACCGGAGCACTTCGTCGGTCTCGATGACGTTCGAGCGGATCGAGCCGACAGGATCGTCGAGCACGAGCTCCACGCCGACCGCGGCCGCGAGGTGGTAGACCTCATCGAACTGTGTGTGTTCGAGTTGGGGCAGGCCGTCGCTCACGCTCGCTTCGATGAAACGGATGCGATCCCGCACAGCTGAGAGGTTCTCGATGCGCCCGGTGGAGAGGTTGTCGATGACGCTCACCCGGTCGCCCAGCTTCAGGAGCTGCTCGACCAGGTGCGAGCCGATAAACCCGGCCCCGCCGGTGACGAGCACACGCCTGGGTGTGCCGGGTTTTGGGCTCGCTTGGTCCTGTGCGCCCAATCCACCTCTCCTCTCGTGGTCCACTGAGGCGCCCTGCGCTCAGATCGCCTGGGGCGATTCCTCTGCGTGGTACTTGTGCGATGTGCGGATGTTCTTGCGCATGTACCCGCCCGCGGCACTCTTCACGCCGTTGACGAGCACGCCGAGGAGTTCTGCGCGTGTATCGCTGAGCTCGTTCTTGAGGCGTGCGACCTGCCCACGCTTCTCCTGCATCGCGCGTGCGACGAGGATGGTCGCGTCGACATGTGAGGAGAGCGTCATGGCATCGCCCGCAACGATCGCGGGGGCCACATCCAAAAGGATGATGTCGTAGTCACTCGATGCCTGCGCGAGGATCTGCCCCATCTGATCCGTGCCCAAACGCTCGACGACACGCTTGTTGCGAGCGCCCGCGGGCAGGATGCCGAGGCCGCTGTCGAGTGTCCTGATCGAATCGCCCAGCGCTCGATCGCCGGCGAGAACCTCTGCCAGCCCGGGCTCTTCTGCGAGCCCGAACGCGTTGTGGATGCGTGCGCGACGGAAGTTCGTATCGATCACGAGGACCTTTTTGCCTGACGCGATCAGCGCCTGGGCGAGGTTCGTGGTGACACTGGTGGCGCCCGAGCCTGGCATCGCACCAACGACGAGCAGTGTGCGATGATCGTGTGCTGCCATCTTCTTTACGATGCGTGTGCGGAGCTGGCGGTAGTGCTCTGCCAGAACCGAGTTCGGCGAATCCTGGAAGAGCGTCGCGAGCGACTCGTGCTTAATCGGGTCTTCCTCGGCATCCGGGATCATCCCCAGGATTGGTGTCCGGGGGATCATGGCGATATCAGCCGGGCTCTTGACGCGCTGATCGAGGAACTCGAAGATGACCAATACGCCAGCAACAAATGCGGTGGTCAGGAAAATACCCGCGGGGATCATCACGAAGATCACCGGGAATGAAGGGCGATCTGGGACATTCTCCTGCTTGACGACCTTGATGCGGCTCGCTGTATCAAGCCCTGTTGTGACGTTGAGCTTCGCCAGATCCGACTGACGCTCGGCTTTGAGCGTGAGGGTGTTCTCGATCTGGCGGTTGATCTCTCCGATCTCCTCGCTCATCTGCGCGAGCTCGTTGAGGCGGACCGTGAGCTCTTCGCGCTGAGACACGAGGTCCTCGATCTGCGCGTTGAACTGGCTCAGGGCGGTCCTTGTCGCGTTGATGCGCGACTCGAACGCCTCGAGGAGGAGCTGCTCACGCGTTGTTTCGAGCTGACGCTTGGTTGCGTCGAGCGTCTGAACGAGCTGCTTGTAGTTGCGGTGCTCGCGGCCGATGCCGCCCTGCTCGAGCGCGATGAGGCTCGACTCGAGGTCGATGATGCGCTGCTTGAGGTTCAGGATCTGCGGGTACTGCTCGACGCCCTGACGGAGCGTGGAGTCGTACACAATCGCGGTTTCCTTCTGGAGCTGGGCCTCGTCGTTCCTCAGCACGATGCGGTATGCCTCGATCTGCTGCTGGATGTTCAGGATCTGTGCGTTGATGAGGCGGAGCATCTCAGCTTCGGCAGAGTTCTCTGTGTCCGCCGTGTTCATGTTCATCTCCTGGAGGAGACGGTTACGGCGGTTCATCAGCTCGGTCACTCGTGAGTCCGCTTCGTTGATCGACTTGCGGAGCTGCTCCTTCTGCTTGGTCGTGGTGGAGCTGTTTCCCGATGTGAGGATGCGGATGTAGTTTTCCTTGACGAGGCGGACGAGACCAGCCGCGTCCTCCTTGTCGCCGACGCTCACGGAGAGCTCGATGAGGTAGGAGTTCGGGATCGCGTTCGCTCGGATGATCTTCTCAATGTCCTCGTACGCTTCGACAACGTCGAGTCGTCCGCGTTTCTCGTAGTCTGAGTACCAGGTCGGGGCTTCCGCGGCCAGGCGTGGGTCGGCGAGCACCTCTGAGCGGACGCGCTCGCCCTTGAGGGTTTCAACCTGAGTACCGATGAATCGAGCCATTTCATCTTCGTCGATCGTCTCAATACCAGTAACCGAGATGTCGGTTTGCACGGGCGAGCACTCGAAGAGCACGGTGGAGCGGTACTTGGGGAAGAACTTCATGAAGAAGAAGTGCGCACCCACGCCGACCACGCCACCCAGGCAGATGGCAATCACCAGCACAAACTTGTATTTCTGGAGCAGCTTGATCGGGTCAAGTGTCGGCGCGCCGCCACCGCCACCACCGGGTGGGCCGGATCGCGGTGGTCCTGCGTGGTCGCGCTGGTTTGGCATGCTGCTCATGTCGCTGCTCCGTGGTATTTCTCAGGTCCGGATAATCCCGTATTGAGCATGTTCAGTGCCCGCCTGGTGTCGGGCGATTTGTGTTCATCGGCTTGTTCAGTTCTCTGCTGAGTTGAGTTCCTGCTCAAACTCGTCAATGTCGGTCTCGATGGTCGGGTAGGATTCGGGTGCCGCGCGGAGCACGGAACGCGAATCGGTCAGCTTCGAGCGTGCCTCCGCGAGGTCGCCACGCTTGAGTGCCAGACGCCCCGCCGTGAGCTGCATCGTCACGCGCGAGGGGACAGAGTTGATGAAGTTGCTGCCCGTCGCGATCATCTGCTCGGCCTCATCATACTTGCCAAGGGCGATGTAGATGCTCGCGATCGTCTCGTACGGCTCGCTGAGCCCGATGTTCTCCGAGATCGATTTTTCTGCGTACCCCAGGGCCTCCTCGGGCTGACCGAGCTTGGTGCCAAGGGTGTACGCGATGTTGTTGTTCATCTCCCAGTCCTGCGGGAATCGGGCGAGCCCGGCCTTCCAGACATCGACTGCGCCCTCAAAGTCATCCTGCGCGTACAGGTTGGTTGCGTGGAGGCGGTAGATCCGCACCGCGATCGGGTTCGGGGTCGATTCCGACTTCAGGGCTTCGATGGTCTGGTACGCGCTCTGGGGCACACTGTCCTCACGCAGCTGGCGCTGGATGATGAAGTAGTCCAGCCACTGCCCGATAACCGGATTGCTGTTGCGGCGCTTGAGCGCCTCGAGGTAGGCCACGTGCTCGCGCGCAGGGCGGCCCTCAAAGTAGCGGCTCAGGTTGTTGCCCCAGTTGAGCAGCTCCGAGTTGTCGCTGACGGACAGGTCGAACGCCTTGGTGATCTGCTGCTGCGCGAAGTCCTCACGGCCGCGTGCCTGCAGCACGAGCGCCTGGGCCGCCAACAGCCCTGAGTTCTCGTTGAGGTCTCCAACGATCGCCGCGAGCTGGTTGATCACGGTGTTCGCCTTGTTCGAGTCTGGGGGAGTCTGGCGCACGAGCGTGTCGATCAGCGTTGCGCCGTCGGCGGGCGAGCGACGCTTGTTCCACGCCATCTCATAGAACTCGGAGGCGTAGCCCCACTCCGAACGCGAAGCGAAGAGACCGCCGATGCGAGCCATGAGGTTGGCATCGTCAGAGCGGACCGCGAGCACTTCACGCGCGACGTCCGCGGCCTCACCGGAGCGGCCCGGCTGCGAGAGAAGCTCGTTGAGCACCGAGTAGACGGAGCGGTCGAGCGAGGGGTTCAGGCGGACCGTTTCCTTGAGATCGTTGAGCGCCTCTTCTCGCTGTCCGAGGGCGAAGTAGCCCGCCGCCCGGACGCGGTACGCTCGCCAGTTGCTCGGGTCGAGCTCGAGCGCCCGGTTCAGATCAGAGAGCATGTCGTCCCGGAGGGATGCGTCGCCCACCATGAGCTCGGCACGCTTGATGTAGACCAGCGGATCGTTCGGGAATGCCGAGACCGCGTTGTCCAGCAGCTCCTGTGCACGCGCGTTGTCCTCACGGCCAGCGGCGATGTCGGCGCCCTGGAGCATCGTGATCATCTCGTCGCTCTTCTCAGGGCGGAAGCCGTCGTACATCTCCTGTGCTTCGTCGTACCGCTCAAGACGCACCAGCGACTCGATAAGCCGCGCGCGAACAGTCTGGTTCTCATCGTCCGCCCCCGCGTCGATCACCTCGCGGTAGGCTTTGACGGCCTCCGACTGGTTGTTGATCCGCATGTGCAGGTCGCCGAGCAGGATCGAGCCGATCATGGTGTCGGGCGACTGGCGTTCGACCGCCTTGTTCGCGGCCGCGAGCGCCAGATCGGGGCGTCCGCGGGAGAGCATGAACTGCGAGCTCGCGACGAACGGCTCTGGGCCGACCGGCTCGGGGAGCGACGCGATGTAGTTTGCGAAGACCTCGTTCGCCTGAACGAGCCCCTCGCGGCCGTTGACGATGCCCTGCTCCGCGTACCAGGTCGCGTCGAGCTCGACATACTCAAGACGATCACCGCTCGAGCGGAGGGTGTCGATCAGCGCACGCGCGTCATCCCAGTTGCGGTCAAGGATGTACAGCCGGGCGAGCTGGTAGGCATTGTCCGTGTCGCTCGGGTTGAGCTCCAGCATGCGTTCGC
The DNA here is from genome assembly GCA_017642965.1 of Phycisphaerales bacterium. Lineage (GTDB taxonomy): Bacteria > Planctomycetota > Phycisphaerae > Phycisphaerales > UBA1924 > UBA1924. The sequence goes on along the minus strand of JAEPOJ010000011.1, from coordinate 20,728 downwards.
GTTGGCGGGTCGCGAACTCGCGTCCCTGCTGCGCACCGAACTGCGCTTCGAGCGTCAGCCAGAGATTCAGGAAGACCGGGTCGCCGGTGGCGTACCGCTGGTAGCGACGGGCCTCGTTGAGCGCCTGGTCATACTGGCGGGCCTGCGTGAGCGTGATCAGGTACTCGCGGATGACATCACTGTTGTCCGGGCGGATCGCGAGCGCCTGGTTGAACGAGGCGAGCGACTCGGTCATGCGACCGGCGTCACGCTGCAGGATCGCGAGCATCTGGTAGACCGACGCGTCTGCTGCCCCGGTCGCGGCGGCCTGGTTCAGCAGGTCCATCGCCCGCTCGCTCTGCTGCTCGGAGATGGCGATCCTGGACTGGTACATCAGCGACTCCACGCGTGTGTTGCCCTGATGCTGCGAGATCCGTCGTGCCGTTTCCATGTCGCCACGACGCAGCGCATCCACGAACGTGAGCTCGAGCACACGCTTATCGTCCGGCGCGAGCTCGTTGAGCTCGGCGACTGTCTCAGAAAGCAGCTCGGTCCGCCCGCGGGTGGACGCGATGTTCGCGATCGAGACCAGCCGGTCCAGCAGCGGGCCCGGTGAGTCGCGGAGCAGCTGCACAAGGATCTCGGTCGTGTCGCCGGCATCGAGTGCGCTCAGCATGCGCTGGAGCCCCTCGTCGTCGGGGTTGTTCTCGACGGCTCGGGTGATCAGCACCTTGGAGCCCTCGATGTCGCCGCGGTCGAGCAGCAGCGAAGCGAGCTCGCGTGAGACGCGCGACTCGTAGTTCAGCTCCTGCACCTTCTCGCGGAGGTACTGGATCGCACCCGCGTAGTCGCCGGGGTTGTCCTCGTCCCCCGTGCGCATCTGGCGTGATGTGTAGATCGCCGCGAGCGCCGGGTCCTCGTTGAGTTCCGGGTTCAGGCGCCTGTTGATCCGGTCGTACGCATCAGCCGCGACCTGCATGTCCGGTCGCAGCTCCATGACCTGCTTGTAGTAGTCGGCGGCGGTGTTGAGCTCCTGGAGCTCGTCATGGATCTGTGCCAGAGTCAGCAACGCCAGGATGCGTCGCGGTGAGTTTTCGAAGAGGACGAGCTGTTCGAGCGCGTCACGGGCGACGCCGTACTGGCCGAGCTGCGAGGCGATGATACCCTCGTACCACAGCCCATCGGCATCGTTCTGCTGCGTCTGCTCGTTGTACCGCTTGAAGATGCGGAGCGCTTCGTCGTACTGCTGCTCGACCCGGGCGATACGCCCGTTGAGCATCATGAGCGCGAGGTTGTCATCGCTGACCACCGAGCTGAACTCATCACGCATGGACTTGGCCCGGGCGAGCGCTTCATCACGCTCGTCGTCTGTCAGGGCTGTTTCCGCAACGTCGAGCTTGATCTCGCAGCGGTCGACCATCGCCTGACGCTGGATCGGGAACTGGCGGAATCCCTCGTAGGACAGCGGCTTTGTCTCGAGCGATCCGATCTGCTCGTACCAGGCGTCGGCTTCTTCGGTGTCGCCGGCCCGCTGAGCGAGCTGCCCCGCGTAGTACATGATCTCGGCGTTGTCACGGTCGTTCTCGATCAGGTGATCGAGGAGGCGGCGTGAGCGGGAGAAGCGAGACTCGGGATCGACGGCGTTCTCGATGCCGCCGAACACGATCGCCACGCGAAGATCGAGCTGGTCGGCGTTCTCGCCGGTCAGGCTCTGGGCGATCGAGTCGAGCTCATCCGAGAAACGCCCGTACTCCACCTTGAGCTGCTCGAGCTGCTCCGTGGGTTCGAGCGACCGATCGAGCGTGCGACGCGCGATGTCGGCCTTGAGCATCACACGCTGGATGCGCATCCGTGCGGACTCGGGGTACTGCGACAGGTACTCGTTCGTGCGTTCAAGGTTGTCACGCAGAGCCTGCACGCGAGGGCCGGGCTGACCGGCCGGTGCCGCTCGGTCGACCTTGTTGTAGTACAGGCTCATGAGCGATGAGAGGGCCTCGGTGTCCTCCGGCGCGACGCGCGAGACACGCTCCAGATCATCGATGCCCAGCTCGATTTTGTTGTCCTCGATCACGCCGCTGTTCTGCGCGATCATGGAGATCGCGATCCCGCGGAAGCGCTTGAGGCGTTCCCACTCCTCGACCTCCTCGCCCATCCCGCCGTTGAAGTATCCCAGCACCTGCGTGGTCTGCTCGATCAGGCGGTCGGCCAGCCCTCGGGAGTAGCCGTTCATCAGCTGGTCAAAGGTCAGCTGCAGCTGGCGCTCGTGCGCTTCCACGTCGTCGCGGAGCACGGTCGCCTTCTTCGAGATCGCGCCGATGTAATCACCGTAGAAGCGCTCGCGGTATTCAGTCTCGGTCTCGGGGACCAGCATCTCGAGCGACTCGATCCACTTGTTGATGTACTCAACGTTTGTTGAGTCCTTGTTCACCGCCTTGGAGAACGCCCGCTCGGCGAGCTTCACGTTCCCCTCGGCCAGCAGGCGCTCGCCCTCGCTGACGTTATCCGCGGCGCTCTTGAACGCGACCATATAGGCCGCGAGCGTGAGCCCGAGGAGCCCGAGCACACCGACGATGAGCAGGATCACGAAGCGAGTATTGACGCGAGAAGCCATGTGATTCGTCCTTCAGTCTACATGCCCTATCCGGGCGAAATGAGGGGCAGGTGCCCGTCTCCCGTGAAGTCCGTGCTGGACCGAACGGGGGTTATTCTTGTCCGTCATTCCCACGCGGGTTGTCGGGTGGGTATGTGCCTTGCTGAACGCTGATCCAGTCCGGGACGCAGCGCATGATTTCGCCGATCAGCTCGCCGACCAGATCGCCCGAGTAGTGGGCAAACTCGTCGAACGATTCGAGCCCGCTGGCGCTGACCTGCACCTTCAGGTAGTACGCGTAATCGTCTTCGAGGTTGAACGCCAGCTGGCGGACATCGTTGGCGTTGGCCTTGGTCCCGCCGTTGGCGATAAAGAAGTAGCCCGCGTAGACGTTGCCACGCCCTGGGTTGATGAACTCCGATGCGCGGAACTGGAACGGTTTCTCCGGCGTCACGCCACGGGGCAGGCGGATGCGTCGCCCGGGGGCATCGCTCATGCTCGGGTCGTTGCTCAGGCGGACGCTGTAGATCGCGCCATCGACGCCGCCAAACTCCGCCGGGACGGTCTGGTCAACGCGCCAGCTCGAGGTGTCCATCGGCAGGTCGATCACGCGTGACGACTCGCTCTGCTGCAGCCCGCCACCCACAAAGCACCGCTCAGGCACGTGGGGCACGGTGTCGATCATCCCCGTGTAGTACGCCAGATGCAGATCAACCACGATCGGCTTCTTCGGGTCGGCGTCCCTCGTGAGCACGTAGTGCCGCGAGAGGTAGTTGTCGGTTCCCAGTGTTTCCACAAGCTCCACGCCCATGATCTCGTCGCTGCCAACCTGTCGCCAGGACGGGGTCAGGCTCGGGATGGTGGAGACCTGACGGTTGTTCTCCGGGTAGATCGGGATCTTCTGGAGGTGCACGTCCTTGATGCGGATGTAGGCGCTGATACCGGCGGCGCTCGCGAGCATCAGTACAAGCAGGGCGATGCTCAGCGTCTTGCGGGCTCCGGGATGTGCGGCTGCGGTGCTCATGATGCCTCCGACCTCTCGGGCTCAGCGCCTGGTTCACGGATCAGGCGGTTGAGCATCCATGCAAGCCCGAGGAACAGCAGCAGCGAGGGCACGAGCAGGATCGTGCCGATCATCGTGTGCGCATCACCCTCTGCCAGCTTGGGGTTCACCAGCATCAGCAGCCCGAGTACTGTGACGCGGACCATGTTCATGAACACGGCGACCGGACCGGCGAGCAGGACGAGCGCGATCCGCTGCCACCATTGCGAGCTGCCCAGCAGCGCGACCGCGATGGCGAGCGCATAAAACGCAACGACCATCCGCATGCCTGAGCACGCCTCGGCCACGTTCATGGGCAGAGTCTCGCCCTCGCTCGTAAGGATCATGAGCGTGTTGCCATCGATGTCCACGCTGAACCAGTCGAACGGCGAGCCGATCAGGTTGAGCATCAGCCAGGAACCCTGCGAAGCGAGGAGCTGGAGCTTGAATGTCACCGCGAGCATGATGCCCTCGGCAATCGTGATCATCAGCACGAGGTAGGCGATGGGGAGGAAGAGGTAGCGGAAGACACGTGCACCAAGCATCAGCAGGATGAGCGAGCCGAGGCACAGGATCATGCTCATGCCCTGGAGCATGTGGTTCCGCACCAGGAACAGGTTGTACGCGTACATCAGGATCCCGAGCACGAACGGGACCGTGGCCGGCCAGAAGATCACCGCTGGGGTGCGAAGGATGCGTTCGCGCCGCTGCCAGACCATGTAGCCGGCGATCAGCGGGATCACGAACGAGTGCCCCCAGTCCTGCGGATGCTGGATGCTGATCTTGCCCTGATGCAGGAACCAGCGGAAGAAGACGAGCGAGAAACCAACGAAGCAGATCAGCGCAACGGTGAGACCGTCGCGCGTAAACAGCCCCGCGATACGCTCTTGCGAGTCGCGGGTGTCGAGTGACTGGTTGGTATCCAAGCTGCTGCTGCTCATCCGTTCCCGTGTGCTGATCGCGATCCAAACCCGGCGAGTCGCGAGGTCCTCGCCCTGAATCGGCACGATTCTCGGTCTGCTTTGGCCCGATCGTCGCACCGCGATGATTGGCGCGAAATCACGACTCCGCCCTGAAATTCATGCCCTGCGCGCCGAGTTGCCCCATGCGATCCGGCGGAACGCGCAAAAACAAACGATCCCCGCCGGAAGGGCAGGGATCGGTACGAGTGAAGCGGATGTTGAGTTCGTGGACCAGCAGACGAAAACCTGCCGAAGCGTGCGAGTGTTACTGCCCGAAACGGTTCGTGGGCGGTGCACCGAACACATCATTACCAAAGTTGCGATCGAGCAGGAAGCCGAACCCGTAGCTCGTCCGGAATCCACCCCGGAGAACAGCCAGGGGCGTGGCCCAGAAGGAGGTGCCGATGTTAATCATGTCATCTGGCTTGATGTAGATATCGGGCTGGGTGCCTTCCGCGATGGCGCGGCCGTTGAGCATGATCGTGGCCTGCTCATCCGGGCCCACCATGCGGGTCAGGTCGATCCGCTCAGGGATCGCGGTGGGGGCAAAGTCGCCGCCGGCAGCGATCGCACGCAAGAGCGTGAGCTTGCCCACGCCGGGGAGGTTGTACACGCCCGGGCGAGCGATCTCGCCACGGATGTAGTAGAAGCCGGCGGGGGACGGCGGGACGCGGATGATGTCGCCAGGACGGATCACGATGTTGTAGCGTGCGTCGCCCGCGACAAGCGGCTGGACAGGGACGCGGATCACGCGCTGCGTAAACAGCTGTCCCCGCGAGTCTTGCAGTGTTCCGGAGTCGTCGGTCTCAATCATTCGTCGGGCCGCGACCGGGATGGATTCACGGACCCACTGCCCATCCACGAATCGCCATCGCGGCGCGGGAGGTACGAAGTCACGCGCTTCACCGCTGCGCTCACCCTGATTGGTCTGGGCATCGGCGGATCGGTTGCTGGGCTCGATGAGGTCGATCAGCGGGTCCTGATCGCTGGGCTGGCCGCTGTGGGCGACGATGCCGCGTGCGTTGCTGGTGCCAGACATCATGCCGGGTGCCGAGAGATCGTCGATGACGTCGAGGAGGTTCTCGCCGTTCTGTGTTGGCTCATTGTTCTCGGGGTCGAGGTTGCGGTCAGCCGGGTCTTCCGGGGAGAGGTTGGTCGTGCCCTCATCGAGCGGGACCTGCCTGATGACCAGCACTTCCTTGGCGTACTCGGGGAATCCCCCGGCCGCGATCAGGGCCTCATAAAGGCGATAATCCGCGTTCAGGATCGAGTATGGGCCCGGCGCAGGGATGCTGCCCGTGAGATGGAAGATCTGCTGGCGGCGTTGCTGAACCACGACGGAGACCAGCGGGTCGGCAACAAGAGGGGCCATCTTCTGGGCGATCGCGTCGGCGACCTCGGTCTCAGTCTTGCCCGAAACGAAGATGCGGCCCAGCTGCGGGATCTGGATATACCCGTTCTGGTCAATCTGGCGGGGCAGGAGTTCGGCATTCCCGCGTGTGATCAGGTCGTAGATCGTCAGGTCAAGGAAGTCGCCCGGCCCGACGCGGTAGATGTCGGTCTCAGGGATCAGGTCCTGCGGCGTGATCTCGGTCACGTCAACGTACTGAGACTGCGGATCCTCGATCGCACCGATGTGGTTGAGGATGGGCACGCTTGTGGGCGTGCGCTCCCAGCGGCCAACGATCGACGGGTCCATGTAGGAGTCCCACGTGCAGCCGCCGAGCATCGTACTCAGCATGGAGACAGCCCCCAAGCTGAGCAGACTCGTGCGTCGGGCGATGATTGAGTTTCTGGTCTTCACTTTGTGACGCACTGGCAACTCCTGCATGTGTGTGCGTGATGTGATCGGGGTCGAGCGATCAGATAATCGGTACGGACGGATCCCGCTCGGGTTCGCACCCGAACGCATCATAGCGACACCGCCCCGCCCATGTCTGGGGGAGACGCTTCATCCTCAATCGACCAGCAACGCCCTTTCAGTTGATTCCGCGTGCCCAAAAACAGGCAAAAGGTCCGAGAGTTTCCCCGATCCTCGGCACAAGATGCTCTCTTCACCAGCTTCAGACTGAGCCCCAGCGAGAGCGAAGAACGGTTCGGGGCTGCATAGAATCCAGTCGCAGAGGAACGCCCACCGAGAGTACCCAGGACCTTATGAGCACCCAGACGAGCACCAACAAGGGGATCGATCGCACGGTCGCACGCCATCCACGCCGATTGGGTGGCGATCCCATCGCGAACGCCAAGTCCGTCGTCTCGCTCTCGGGGATGATCCTCAACAACGCGGACGATCAGGTTCAGCACCTGGCGCCGAAGAAGAAGCCGGACTGGCTGCGTGCGAAACTCCCTGGTGGGGCAGGGTTTAAGAAAACCCGCGACAACGTCCACAAGCACAAGCTCCACACGGTCTGCGAGGAGGCCGCCTGTCCCAACATGGGCGAGTGCTGGGAGCGCGGCGTCGCGACGATGATGATCCTGGGCGACACCTGCACCCGCGCCTGCGGGTTCTGCAACGTCAAGACCGGCAAGCCGCTGCCCATCGACAAGGACGAGCCGCGCCGGGTCGCCGAGTCGCTGCGTGGCGCGGGGCTCAAGCACATCGTCATCACCAGCGTCGATCGCGACGACCAGCCAGACGGCGGGGCCGGCATCTGGGCCGAGACGATCATGCGGACACGCGAGGCCTGCCCGGACATGTCCATCGAGGTGTTGATTGGCGACTTCAAGGGCGACGAGGCCGCCCTGCAGATGGTCATCGACGCCCAGCCCAACATCATCGCCCACAACCTCGAGACCGTGAAGCGCTGCCACCCGGCCGTGCGTCCCAGCGCCCGCTACGAGCGCACCATGGAACTGCTCATGCGGGTCAAGGCGCAGGGCGGGGTCGCCAAGACCGGCATCATGGTCGGCATCGGCGAGCGCAAGGACGAGGTCTTCGAGCTCTTCGAGGATCTAGTCCGCATCACCGGTGAGCACAGCGGCCCCCGCGACGAGCACAACCCCTCACGCGGCGACGCCTGCGACATCATCACCATCGGGCAGTACCTCCAGCCCACCCGCAACCACCTGCCGATCGACCGCTGGGTCCACCCCGACGAGTTCGCCGAGTACAAGCGCGTGGGCGAGGAGATGGGCATCAAGCTCGTTGTGTCCGGCCCGCTGGTCCGCTCAAGCTACCTCGCAGACGAGCAAGCGGACATGTTCTCGATGCTCAAGCGCGAACGCTGATCAGTTTGCGGGTTCCGTACGCGGGGATTTGTCGGTGTGTCCCAGGACGTAGTGGCCGGTCACCGAGCCAATCGCGCCGCCCTGATCACGATCGAACCGCAGGATAAACCCCTCGAACCCATCGATCACGAACTGGTCATCGCCGACGCAGGTCAGCGGGCGGAAGTCCGAGACGCCTATGCGCCGGTACATGAGGCGCCCCTGATCGACCCTGAACTCGCGGTCCGTGTAGGTGCCCTGATACTGCGCGAGATCCGCACCGCTCAGTTCGACCGGATCGAGCCGGGCGGTCAGTGAAGCAATCCCGAATCGGACCTGCTCGTTCCCGTTGGCAAGAAGCTTGGAGTACGCATCCAGCAGCGCCTGGTCGAGCGCCCCGTCCGCGTCGCACTCGATGTGCGGCGTGACGCCCGTGCCCTCCCAGTTCGTGTTCGTGATCGGGCTGACCGCCCTGGCGGTGGGTAGGACGAGCTGGTAGTACCGGTCGGTCGCATCGGAGTGGAGGAGGATGAAATCGACCGGGTGCGCTCCGCCACCGGTGGTCTCGCCGACGATGGTGGCTCGCTTCAGGTTTCGCAGGTTGTAGCTGAACTCTTCTGCGGCAGAGAATGTCATGCCGCTCGTGAGCACGTACACGGGCACATCCGGCATCGCGAGATCCGTATTGATCTCGTTGTGCGTCCAGTACTCCGTGGTCTTGTCGTCCGGCCGGGAGTACAGCGAGTTGAGATGGACCGGCTCGCTGGGGTCGTACAGATAAGACGTGATGAGCGCCACGGCGCTGGGGTCTCCGCCGCCGTTGCGACGAAGATCGAAGATCAGCGTCTCGCACCCCTGCACCAGTCGCATGGCGGATTCAACCGTGTCACCGATGTACTCGGCGTTCGCGAAGCCACGCAGGTCGATGTATCCCACGTTGCCGTCGAGACGCTGCACGGCGTTGAATCCGAACGGCGCCTGCGGCGCTCTTCGTTGCTCGGCATCCTCATCGGAAGCCGGCGGTGCCCAGCCCGTCGGGAGTCCGCGAACCGCGAAGTGTAGGTCGTTGGTATGCTCGATCAGTGCATTGTGAATCGCGCCAGCCAGCGCCTCGCCCTCCAGGTTCTCGTAGGCGCCGGAGCTGAGCTGCTCGCGCAGAAGCCCCGCGGCGCTCACGCCCACCTCGGGGTAGACATAGTTCTCTTCGACGGCTTCCGCGACCGCCTCGACGATCTCGTGCTCGATCGGTTCTCCGCCGGGGGCGGGGGTGCTCAGGATCAGGGCTGCTGACAGGGCGACGGTTGTGAGGGGCAAGTGCATGGTGGGTGTTCTCCGCTGAGATGAAGGTACCCGCATGGGATGCGCGAAGGAAGAGCGACCGCCGGGAAACATCCAGAAATTCAGCATTTTGTGAATAATGAATCCGCGCTCCGCGTGCTCAGACTGATCCGTTAGACTTGTCGCAAGGAGCGCGGATGTCCCCCGAAAAGGTTCAGGAACTCGTCAAAGAGATCGAACGCAAGGACCTATCCACCGCGGCGCACACCTGGAGGGTGGTCCTGTACACACGCGCGCTGCTCGAAGAGTTCGGCGTTGAACGCGAGCTGATCCGCCTGGTCACGCAGGCGGCAGCGCTGCACGATATCGGGAAGATCGACATCCCCGATCGAATCCTCCAGAAGCCGGGCAAGCTCGACTACGAGGAGTTCGAGCTCATCAAGCTCCACCCGGTGACGGGCCTGGCCCGGATGATCACGCTCGGGGTGTCGGACGAGCCGATCCTGAATCTTGTCCGCTACCACCACGAACGCTGGGACGGGCTCGGATACCCATTCATACTCAGGGGCGAGGAGATCCCGATGGGAGCGCGCGTGTTCGCGGTCATCGACGCCTTCGATGCCATGACCAGTGTTCGCCCCTACCGCAGCGAGCTCGGAGAGCGAGCGGCCGAGAACGCGCTGATCGAGCTTCAGGCAGGGATCGGGACGCGTTACTGGCCGGAGGGCGTCGAGGCATTCACCAACCTGTATCACACAGGAAAGCTCGACTACATCCTGCATTACTTCAACGACGAGGTCCCGGTCCCGGCGTTCGCCGCGGCCCGAGACGAGGAGTTCGACGCGATCCGCAGGCGTTCAGAAAAATGACTCGGTTCAGAGCCCGGCCATCTTCCGCAGGAGCTTGTCGAGCTTAGGCGGGACCGGCATCGCGCTGAGCCGGGACATCTTCACGAGATCGAAGTCCCTGAACCGCTCGTCCGCCTTGATGTCCGCGAGGGTCACCTCCTTGGCGGACGCCTTGAGCGGTGCGATGTCGAACAGCGGGCCCTTGAGATCGCCCTTGCCCGTCAGCCCCGGGTTGTCGGGGTCCTCGTACACGTCCGAGACAACCTTCGCGACCCCAGCGATCCGGCGCTCCTTGCCCGTGTGGTAGATGAACGCCTCGTCCCCCTTTTTGACGCTGCGCATATGCATCAGCGCGGTGGGGTTGCGTACGCCGTCCCAGTGCGTCCGCTTGTCACGGACGAGATCGTCGTAGGAGTAGTTATCGGGTTCGGTCTTGAGCAGGAAGGTCGCCATGCGGGATGATATTCCGGATTGTGCGGGCACACCACGCCGCCGCATCCTGTCTCAAAGGAAATCGCACACGCGAGCAGCCGATGCTCTCTGCGCAACACACCCACGGGAGGACCGAACGCATGCGCAGCGCATTTACCCTGATCGAGCTCATCATCATCATCGTCGTGGTCGGGATCCTGGCGGCGGTCGCCGTGCCCAAGTTCGTTGGGGCCCAGGTCGAGACCGAACTCACCTCGACCGCCGAGGATCTCCGAGCGATCGAGAACGCCCTGAGCATGTACTACGCAAAGAACGGCGCGTACCCCCGCGATGTCAACCGCTCACAAGTTGTCGGGGTGCTGGCGCCCTACTTCAAGGCGGAGAACCCCTTCGAGAAGCTCGCCCCGATCGGCGGCGTCTACGACTACGAGGGCCCCCCAAACTGGTCGCCCGTGCAGATCTCCATCCGCTCAGAGAGCCGGGGGAGCCATTCTCAGGATACGGCGATCGCGCTCGACGAGTACATGGACGATGGTGATCTCAGCAGCGGGACGATCCGCCGTCAGGGCAACCGGACCTACTACATCATCGGCAACTGAACATACGATCAGCTGATCGAGGAGAAGACGAAGTCCGTGCGTGTCCGAAGGGTCTCCCCCGGCGAAAGAACCCGCACACCGGTGCCCGTCTTTCCCCGCTCGTGCAGATTGAATCCATCGTTGACCATGCTGACGGGCTCGACACACACGTGCGCGTCCGCTGAGCCATCGCCCCGGCGCGGGGTGTAGACCACTACGTGCCCGAGCTCCTCGGAGCACCGCATCCTCATCCGCACGCCCGACGCCGGCCACTCAAGCTCAGCCTCGCCGCCGAACCCCGCGAAGACATCGTCGAGCCCCGGGTTCCCGATCGGGCCGCCCGAGCGAAGGAGCGCACACGCGTCATCATCAACGCGCTGGCCGCTCGGGATGCAGTCATCGCACTCGTATCGCCCAGAGACGCCCATCCGGACGTGCAGCTCGTCCGCGTCCGAGTGCAGGCGCCGTTGGAAATAGGGGTGGTGCCCGCACCCCGCGGGGAACGCCTGATCCCCGAGGTTGGTCACGCTCAGGTCCACCTCGACCCGATCCGGCGCGATCTCGTATCGGACCACCCCGCCGAAATCGAACGGGAATGAGGCATCGGGCTGGTGGCGATACGTGAGCCGCGCGGTGATGGGGGAGCGGTCGCTCAGCGACCAGGCATGGTCCCTTGCGACGCCATGAATCGCTGTCCCGTCACTGTGGTTCGCCACAAGCGGGTACTCGCTGCCATCGAACCGGAATCGCGCATCCTTGACCCGGTTCGTCCACGGCAGCATGAGGAACGATCCCGCGTCCGAGGACTCGTGTGATTCTGGTGGCATCCTGCGAAGCACGTCCGCCCAGCGGCCACGCGCATCGCGGTGCTCCAACGCGACGATGGAAGCACCGGTACTCGCCGAGAGCGTCAATCGGATCGTTTCCAGCTCAAGCACGATGTCGTCTGTTCGAACGGGCATGCATGACTCTAGGGTCTCGCTGTCGATTGCATCGCGGGTGAACTGTCCGAGAATCTCTTGGCGTGGATATACGGACGTGCCGTAACCCGTAGCGACGACACGACATGCACAACCGGTCGGCGCACGGCGCAAAACTCGCGCGATACTCCAGCGCTGGGCTTGCGGGACCGATACGCGATATGTCTGCTTCCCGTTGACGACCTCTTCTGAGGCGGGACAGGCGTGCCGGACTTCGGAGCCGGGAGGAGTTGTGCATGGACCCCAAGCACGATCAGACAACAAATGAGGCACCGCCTATGCGCTCATCTTCCAAGAAGTCGGACTCGCCCGACCCGCGTGCCGAGATGAAGATGCGCAAGCCGGAGGAGGACGTGCTCGATGTCATCGAGAGCGTCGAATCGCAGCTCGGAGCCCTGCGCAAGGCGCACGAAGAGCACCGACAGGCGATGCAGGCCCTCAACGAGCAGAAGAAGACCCTCAACGCCCAGACGAACGAGCTGGATCAGCGTGAGCAGGAGCTCACGACCCGCGAGGTGGAACTCGCGGAGATGCGCCAGGCGTTCGAGCAGCGCGAGATGGACCTCGTGCAGCGTGCCAGCGGCCTCGAGCAACGCGAATCCAAGATGGAGACGCAGGCGGAGACGCTCGAACAGAAGGAAGCCGAGCTCGAGTCCCGCGGAGCCGAGATTCAGCGGAAGATCGCCGAGCTCGACGATCAGCTCTCGGGGATCGCGAAGCGCAAGCAGGAACTTGACGCGCTCGAGAAGGAAGTGCAGGAGAAGCTGGCGCGGGAGGAGAGAGCCGCGCAGCAGCTCGAGCAGGCGATGGCCGAGCTCGAGCACGTACGCCAGCAGCTCGGTGAGCAGGACACGCAGATCGAGTCGCTCACCCAGAGCGTGAGTGATCTGACGCAGAAGTACGAGCAGGCGAGCTCGGAACTCAAAAGCGCGAACTCCAAGCTGCGTGGGCGAGAGATCGAACTCGGCGAGCGGAGCAAGGCGCTCGAGGAGCTCGCGGAGAAAGCTGGAAACGTCGAGCAGGAGCTCTGCGAGGCACGCGAGCAGTACGAGGCGCAGATCAACGAGCTCCAGTCGAACCGCGACGCGATCAGCCAGAAGCTTGAGCGTGAGCAGAAGGTGACCGAAGGGCTGCGGGCCCAGATCGAGTCGCTGGAGCACCAGCAGAGCGCGGGCAGCGAAGAGGCTCAGAAGCAGGTCGAGATCATCCGAGCGCAGCTCGCGGAACGCGAGCAGGAGCTGGAATCGGCCACCCTGAAGCTGACCGAGCTCGAGAACAACTCCGAGTCGAGGTCCTCGGAAGATCAGGCCAGGATGGAGTCGCTCCAGGGCGAGCTCGATGCGGCCCGCGCGCAGGTCGATGAGCTCAACGCGCAGCTCGCGAGCATCGGCGCGGACGCGGATGAGGAGCTCACCCGCCAGCGTGAACGGGCGCAGCAGCTCGAGAGCCACGCTTCGGAGCTTGAGAGCCAGCTCGGCTCGCTCCGGGACGAGCTGGGCCAGGCACAGTCGCAGCGCGATGAGCTCCAGTCTCAGCTCGAGGCCAAGGGGGAGGCGGACCCGGAAGCGAACGCCGAGCTGCAAAGCAAGCTCGAGGCGGCCACCGAGCACCAGTCGCAGCTGCAGGCCAAGGTCGATGAGCGAGAGTCGCAGCTCAAGGAGCTCGCGGAGCGCGTCGTTGCGCTCGAGGCAGAGCTCGAGCAGGCACACGAGGGCGAATCGGCATCGGACGAGGAAACCCGCGCCAAGATCGAGTCGCTTGAGAACCAGTCGAGCGAGCTGATCGCCACGATCGAGAAGCTCCACTCACAGCTCGAGGAAGAGCGTGCCAAGCCCAAGGGCGACGGGGCGGCAAAGAGCGACGAATGGACCGCGAACCGGCGTCGCCGCCTGGCCAGGATGCGCAAGCTACTGCACGCGGACGCGGAGAAGGTGCGGCTGGCGACGGACGCCCTCCAGTCCCGCTATGAGCAGTGCGAGCAGGTCCTCACAAAACGCGCGGAACTCGCCGAGGCCTACGAAGCGATCGCGAGTGCGCAGCGGAAAGTGCGGAACAAAGAGGTACGCTCCGGCGTGCTCGTTGGGCTCTTCGGGCTCTTTGCGATCACCCTGATGCTCGGTGTCGCGAGCTGGTTCACCGCCGGCCGGGTCGCCCCGGGGCAGTACAGCTCGCAGGCAACGCTGGTCGCGGCGTCCCCGGACGGGAAGCTCTCAGAAAACGAGCTCGCGACATGGGAGTCCTACGTCACCGGCCTCATGACCGAGCCGCGTTTCCTGGAGGTGGCCGCCGATCGCATGGAGCGGCGCGGTATCACGCAGTTCGCCACACCAGGCGAGCTCGGCAAGCACATGGAGCAGTCGCTGGACGTCGTCGCCTCGATGCCGGGCGAGATCGTGGTCGAGTACCGCGACGCCGGGGCCGAGCGTGCCCAGCGCATCCTCGATACATTCGTGGTTGCGATCACCAGCGCTGCGAATAACGCGCGTGCACGGCGCGGGGATGCGGCGATTACGAGCGTGAGCGACAGCGCGTCGCTCACGACCGAGCCGCTGGATACCACCCGACTTGAGATGGCGGGGATGATCTTCGGCGGCGGCATGGTGCTGGCGCTGATCGTTGGCGGCGTGCTCTGGCGACGCCTCGCGGCGGCGAAGGCGAAGTTCGAGAACGACTCGCGCGTCGAGGTCCTCTACGACGAGGAGCAGTGGCAGATGCCGAACTGAGCCCTGGGCTGACATGCAGAGCAGTAAAAAAGCGGGCGGCCAGGATGGGGCCGCCCGCTTTATGTTTCAGTTTGGGCTCTGGCTCAGAGCGTGCCGTCCGTGCTGACAAGCACGGGCTCGAGCGCTTCGCTGATTTCGTCGGCGGCACCGGGGTAGATCGCCAGCTTCCGCTGGGTGCTCAGGTTGACGTTGACATTGAAGTCCTCAAGCTCGCCCGTCGGGGTGAAGGTCTTGATGGTCTGGACGATGTTGTCGTTCTCATCGAGCACGACCAGGCGCAGCGGCTTGTTCTGCTGGCTGGCGAGGTTCTTGACGAACAGGCGAGCCGAGTCCCAGTCGGGGTTGTACCAGACAGCCGCGACCGCTTTGTTCGATGTGTTCGTCGAGGTGAGCGCCACCCGACGGGTGTTGGCATCGAAGATGGTGGACTCGAGGTACTGAGCGCCGATCTGATCGTAGAGCGAGTCGACGAGCGCCCGGCTCTGGGCCTGCTGCATGGTCTGGTTGATGTTGACCATCACGACGCCCATCGCGATCGAAGCGGCGGCGAAGCCGACGGCGGCAACACGCCAAACGCGGTGCACGCGGGGGCTGGTCGAGAGCTTGGGCTGCGAGGTGACGCGTGCCGGTGCAGGAGTCGAGGCATCGATTCGCCCGATGACCGGGGCCGGCGTGGCCTCCTGGCTGGCGATGCGGGACTCGTTCTCTTCTTCACGCATCGCGGCGCGGACGGCGGCGACGACGACGTCACGCAGCTCGACGCTGGGTTCCACTTCAGGGACCAGGTCGCCGAGGTCGGCCATGCGGCGGGCCTCGTCTCGCACGCGCTTCTGCACGGAAACGGGTGCGGCGTCAAAGGCGGCCTCGTACGCGGATCGCTCGTCATCTTCGAGCAGCCCGAGTGCGTGCAGCATGGTGTATTCGATAAGTTCGTGGGTATTCATGATTCCATTTCCTCCCCGGTGCGCTCACGGAGTCGTACCAACGCTCGAGAGAGCGCTGATTTGATTGTCCCCAGGGGTGTATCCAGTTCTTCGCTGATCTGCCTGAGCGTCTGCCCGCCCAGGTATGCCCGCATCACAACGGTCTGCTGCAGCTCTGGCAGCGTTTCAATCTTCTTGACCAGTGCGGCGAAGTGCTCATCGTGAGCCATCCGCTCGCCCGCGTTCGATTCGACCCAAGCGCCCACACCGGACGCCAGAGCATCGTCGAGCACCGCGGTCTTGATCCGCGCGCGCTTGCGGCGGAGCTTGTCCACAAGGTGACGACGAGTCAGCAGCATCACCCAGGTGACCAGCGCGGCCTTGCGCGGGTCGTAACGGTCCGCGGTCCGCCAGAGCCGGACAAAGATCTCCTGCACGGCGTCTTCCGCTTCCGCACGGGTCGGCATGGATTGATACGCCATGCGGAACACCAGCGACCCGAAACGGTCGTAGAGCTCTCCAACGGCGGCTTCACTATTGCTGGCAATGTGTTGCATCAGCTCGAAATCAATCCTGTCCTGCCCATCGAAATCCTCAGCCGACAATGGCTTTGGAGATCCGGACTGATCGCCCGGCACGGGAGTCCCGTTCGTTGAAGCACCTTCAACACGGTTCTGGCTTTGGTCGTTCTTCTTCATTATCCACCGGGTTCACGAGCGCGCCCGGAGTCCATGAAACACAAACCACGGACTGCGGTGCTATACGAGTATCCGATCACGCGGATGCTTGCAACCCGTGTGTTTTCAAAGCATTTTCGCAATTTGATGGAGCGGGTCCGATTATGCTTAGTCAGATTCACCTAAAATGCGCTCGGTTCGGTTTATGGTAGGTGATAAACTACCACGGATTCGTGTCATCGAGCACTGTAAATGAAAATGGGTGCTTGCGGAATCTACCCAGACCCGATATTTTAGAGTTGCGTCAGGACGCTGCTCCGGCAGCCGTGGGGAAGAAGTACACATCATCCACACCTCGTGGTGGGACTTTGTGTACTACGGAATCAACTCGATTGGGTCCGCCTTGAAGAAGGTCACCGCAACAACCCGTAGGCACGCACGCGCGTTCACGATGATCGACCTGATGGTCTCGCTCGCGATCGTGGCCATCCTGATCGCCCTGATGTTCCCCGCGATCTCCATGGTGCGTGAGTCCACACGCAAGGTCGTGTGTGGATCCAACCTTCGCCAGATCGGCCTCGGCGTCAGCCTGTTCTCCCAGGACAATCGCGACGTGCTGCCCGACAGCGTGTTCCTCCCGGAATGGACGCGTCACACGAGCACCGCGTGGACGCCCGATCGGATGGACACCGTGCTGCTCTCAGAATCGGATCAGCCAGGCCGCCTGCATGATCGCTGGGACGGCATGGGGCTGCTCTTCCGCGATGAGTACATCTCGGCTCCCAATATTTTCTACTGCCCAAGCCATCGCGGCAGCTTCTCATTCATGGAAGCGGAGCAGGACTGGAGCAACCTCGAAGTCGTCGACGAGATCATCGTCAACTACCTCTACCGAGGCATGGGCCCTGACAACCAGCGCGTGCTCTACAACATCAACTCGACGGCCGCACTCGTGACCGACACGATGCGGTCCTACGAGGATCTCAACCACGAGGACGGCTTCAACGTTCTTCAGGCCGGCCTCGCGGTCGATTGGTACGACGACATCGGTGGCCAGATCGCAAACGATCTGCTCGGTCGCGACAACGGCACGGGCTCGAACACCGTGGTCCGTGATGCCTGGGACCGCCTCGATGAGATCCCCGGCTTGGGCGACTGATCCCCGCCTCGCATCACCTGCCCCATATCACGTCAACTTTGCCCTCGGACTCGGGTAAGCTGTACGTATGCGCACCCACACTCAAGGCATCCTTGCTCGTCGCCTCCTCAGCATCGCCCTGGCCGTGCTCTTGGGACTCTTACCAAGCCACGCCCTCGCACAGATCCAACCGGATCAGTTGTATTACGGGATCGGCCGCCGGATCGTCGTAAATGTCAGCGTGCCCGACGATCGGATCGCCGAGCCGAGCATCAAGCTCTACAAGGCATCCACGCTTGAGGTGCTTGCGTCTGCACCAGCCGCGAAGGGCAAATCAGATCTCGCGAGTCTCTTCCCCATGATCTGGGGTGAACAGCCCGATGAGGTCATGCTCGCGCAGCTCTTCCTCAACGATGCCGCCTACGGCGCACCGCTCGTCATCCAGCCGCTCATCACACCGAACACCGCCACGCGGGTCGATCCCGCGACGCTCCGCCTGAGTGAGGCGCGTGAGGCCGAGGTCATGTTCGAGGATGATCGCCGAGAATCGCTCGAGGCCCAGGGGCAGACGGGCTCAGATGATCAGGACGAGCAGGTGTTCTCTGGTGTTCGCGTCTATGTCGAGCAGGAGGCGGTGCTGCAGACCAGCGCGGGCGAGATCGTCTTCCGCCTGCGCCCGGACGCCGCTCCGAACACCACGTACAACTTCATGCACCTTGTCGAGGGTGGATTCTATAGCAACGTGATCTTCCACCGCGTGGTCGAGACGCTCGACGACGGACGCCCGTTCGTGATCCAGGTTGGTGACCCATCCGGTACGGGTTTCGGTGGCCCCGGCTACATGATCGATCTGGAAAAGAGCCCGCTCCCGCACGGCTTCGGCGTGCTGTCGATGGCGCGGGCCGCGGACCCCAACACGAACGGCTCGCAGGTCTTCGTGTGCCTCAGCCGAGAGGGGACCTCGTTCCTCGACGGTCGGTACACCAGCTTCGGGCAGGCGGTCTCGGGCACGGACGCGATCCTGCGGATCGCGGGCTCACCGGTCGATGCGAACGACCGCCCGCTGGACCCGCCCATGATCGAACGCGCATATCTCCGTGATGCGCCCCCGATACCAGAACGGATCGCGCCCGTAACTCGGGAGAGCGCTGGGCAGTTCGAGCCCACGGGCCCGGACCGCTGATCGATCAGAAGCGGAACGATACGTTGAGCGAACCAAAGATCGCGGGGTCGATGTCCTGATCCGTGATGTCGTTCCCGCTGGCATCGAGGAACTCGATGTTGCCGGCGAGTGAGGTGCCGACCCGTGCTCGAATCTGAATCTGCTCGGACGGCGCGAAGTCCGCGAAGACCGAGACCGGCACACGCCGGTGCGTCGCGACGCCCTCGCTGACCAGCGCGGCGTGCATGTCATTGAGGCGGAAGGTCGAGCTGAGGTACTCGCCCGCGAGCCCGTACGTGATCTGCTCGTTCGCCTCATAACGCAGCTCGAGCCCGGCTCGCTCCGTTTCAAGGACCCACTTGTCACTGATCTGGTAGCGGATCTGGGGCACGGGGATTACGAGCGCGTCGTCCTCGAGCTGGGTGCGGACGAGCACGCCGAGACCAAGCGATAGGCGATCGTTGTACTGGTACCTGAAGCCCGCGGTCCCCAGGAAATCGAGCGTATCGCCGAAGTCAGCGCCGTCCTCGCCTGAAGAAATGATCCCGCCGGCGAACAGGTAGGACCACTTGCCCTCCCCCCGGTGGACGTAGCTGATGATGATCTCGGATTCGTACACATCGTCGAGCCCAGCACCGATATCCGCGGCGTCGTTCGCGACCGATGCGGCGGACGGGGTAATGTCATAATCGAGCAGACCGAAGCCGATATTGGCACTGAGAAGCCCTCGATCCCCGACACTCCGGCTGAGGTTGATGCCGGCACGGTAGGAGCTGAAGCCGAACTCGCCGATGTCCGAGTCGAGGTCCGCGTCCGCGTGAAAACTCCCGAACACGTACGGCGAGATGCGCAGCGAGCTCGATTCCGTACGCTCGATCTGCTCGGCGTCCGCCTGAGAGCCGTCATCGCGGGTGTTATCGGGTTGGGCGATTGCCAGCACCGGCGTGGAAGAGAATGCGAGCAGTGAGATCAGGGCGTGGCGTCTTGGGTTCATGGTCTCTCCTGGGTTCAGGTATCGAATGATCATACCGATTCGGCGTGCGGCTCGCCTTGACGCAGAAAAAGGGCTACACTTGCCCCCGTCATCAGCCGATGGTGACGATCCCTTCGGGGGACTAACTCAATTGGTAGAGTGCCAGCTTTGCAAGCTGGAAGTTAGGGGTTCGAGTCCCCTGTCCTCCACTTCGACATCCTGAATCCCCGAGACCGTCTCACCTGAACGCGGCAAGCCGCCAGTAGGCGCGGCGAGATCGGGCAGAGATTGGTGATCCGCTGGGCCCGATACATCGCCGCCTTGACTGGCGTGGGTCTTGAGATTTAAGTTCGCTGGTTGCGAATCACCACTCTCAGTATCGGCTCTATCCCCTGCACTTGTCAAGGGGCTGGTATCCATTTTGGCAGAAAAACTCTCGCCCAACTCACGCGCCACACCCGCGTGCTCCTCGTGCTCGATGTCCCGATAATGCTTGGTCGTCGTCTCTAAGCTCCTGTGACCCAAGCGTTTCTGGACAAGCTTCGGGTCCACCTTCATGCGCAAAAGCTGCGTGGCGTGGAATCGGCGGAAACTGTGAAAACCGAGCCACCGCCCAGAGCCGTCCTGCACGGCAACACCGCCTGCCTCGAGGTCGGCGTAGAACACGTCGGACCTCGGACGCTCAAACGGCTGGTCGTCGGCGCCGGGCGCCCGAGGGTGCCGCGCCAAGAACTCCCGCAATATCTGCGCGTCAAGCTGGGAAATAGCGATCGTCCGCGATTTGCGTTCCTTGCCCGTCCCGGTAGCCGGAACGTGCACGCACGGCGCCGTGCCGATCAGCGTCAGGTGTCGGACCCGCAGTTGCTCGGCGATCCCCACCCGTAGCCCGGTGCAGGCCATAAGCCAGTACAGGCCCGAACGCATCTTGGGCAGGCCGTCCCGAGCCGTGTACGCGGGCCGCTCGTGCGTCTCATCGAGCATTGCCGACCGGAACACGGCAAGAACCTCGTCTTGCGTGAAAGCCCGCCTGGGGTTGTCTTGTAGCCGTGGCAGCCGGATACCGTCACAGGGGTTCGCCCACGACGCCGGGGCCATCTCTGCCTGCCTGCACCACTCGAAGAACCGATTGAACGTGCTGATGTAGTTCCGCATCGTCTTAGGTGACAGCGGCTCACCCTTGGCCCCGGAGTGTGACAGGTCGGCGAGATACCCCCGCATCATCGAACGGTCGAGTTC
>JAEPOJ010000010.1:52065-102324 GCA_017642965.1 Phycisphaerales bacterium | reverse complement strand
TGTTGGTGCGGACCCGGTTGCGAATGTGCTGGTGATCAACGCGTCGCAGCCGATCGCGCTGAAGGTGGCCGCTCCTGGCCAGCGAGCAGAAGAGCTTGCGAAAGCAGACTTTATCGTGTGCGATGTGAAGCCCGGCGCGTGGTTCGTGCTGGATCGTGCGTATTGATTACGCTCGATACCCTTGAATAAGGGATACTCGGATTCCCCAAAAGCCCGGTAACTCCGGGCTTTTTTGTTGATCTCCGGGGAGTAATGGCGATGATACCCGCTCAGTTTGTGGGACGAACGGAGATGCGTGCATGGCCAAGTGTATGGAATGGATCTGCCGCCCCTCGTGGGCGTGCGTGGCTGCTCTGTGTGTGCTTTTGAACCCGACGAGCAGTGTTCAGGTAGCAAACGCGAGCGATCAAACGAACGACAACGGAAGCGATAGCGGGAACGATCAGGATCCCGGCACGAGGTACGAGCAGTGGATGTTCGTATCCGTGCCGCTGTATGGGATCGCATCGATGCAGGAGGTCCTCGAGGAGGGCAGCCCCGCGAACCTCGCGTTCCTCTCGGTTGGAGAGCCGATCGAGTCGTACGAGCCGGTGCCGATGCTGGGAACCACACAGACCGTTCATAACGGTGCGGTGGTGATCCACATGCTCCCGCAACGGTGCCTGGGCGACTACAACGACGACGGTGTGGTCAACCTGTACGATGCGCCCTACTTCATCGACGCGTATGTCTCGATGGACATGTCGGCGGATCTCAGCCGAGACGGTGCGATCGATGTGCGTGATCAGATGACGTTCATGCTGCTGAACACGATGCCCTGCGCGAGCGCGTGGGGCCTGTGATTTACGCGATGCGTGGGTCGATCCAGCGGTAGAGGATGTCCACGACCAGGTTGAAGACGATCAGCATGGTCGAGAACACGAGCACGACGCCGATGATGAGGAAGTAGTCGTTGTTCTGAACGGCGCTGACGAAGTGCTCGCCCATGCCGGGCACGGTGAAGACCCGCTCGATGACAAACGAGCCGGTCATGGCGAACGCGGTTGCGGGCCCGAGGTAGCTCAGAACCGGGAGGAAGGCGTTTTTGAGCGCGTGCTTGATGAGCACGACCCGCTCGGGGTTGCCCTTGGCGCGGGCGGTGCGGATGTAGTCTGCGCCGAGTGATTCGATCATGCCCATGCGTGTGAGCCGTGCGATGTAGGCCGCGAACGGGAGCGAGAGCGCGAATGCGGGGAGGGCGATGCTGCGGAGCGTGCCCCACTGGGCAACGGGGAACCAGCCGAGCCAGATCGAGAACACAAGCAGCAGCACCGTGCCGGTCACGAAGCTCGGCAGCGAGATGCCCACCATGGCGACGGAGAGGGTGGAGAGGTCCGCGATCGAGTTCGGCTTCACCGCGCCGATGACGCCGGAGATCGTTCCGATGACCAGCGCAATCAGGATCGCGGTCGCGCCCAGCGTCACGGAGACCGGGAGCGAGTCCGCGATGATCTCGTTCACGGTTTTGTCGTCATACTTGAGCGACGGGCCGAAGTCGAAGACCGGGCGGTGGGGGGCGGGGAGCCCCTCGTCGATCGCGGCCTGGCGTTCCCGCGCGAGCTCACCCGAGAGCTTGTCGCGGAGATATTCAAAGCCGGTGGCGCTATCGAGGTAGGAGAAGTAGAACCTCGGGAATGAATCGAGGTTGTACTGCTTCTTCATCTGCTCGATGACCTCGGGCTTTGGTCGCTTCTCCGGGTTCTCGATCGGGCTGCCTGGCACCGCCCACGCGAGAGTGAGGGTGATGGTGTAGACCACGATCAGGATGACCGGGAGCGCGAGGAGGCGGCGGAGGATGAGTGTCATCATGACTCGTTCTCCTGGTCGGCATCAGCGCCGGCATGCATCGGCCTGGGTTGCTCCGGACCCTTGCCATCGCCCAGCACATCGATGAGGAAAGCGTTCTGCTTGGTCCTCGGGTGTGTGGAAAGCCCTGTGATTCTGTGGGGATCGAACATGTAGATCGTCGCGTAGTGGAAGATCGGCACGAGCGGTACGTCTTCTTCGACGAGGATCCGTTCTGCCTCGCTCAGCAACTGCATTCGTTTCTCGGGGTCGAGTTCGACGCTGGCTCTATCGAGCAGGGCGTCGTAGGCGGGGTTGTTGTAGGCCCGGTCGTTGTTGCCGTCGGTGGAGTAGTTGATGTCCAAGAAAGTCGTGGGATCACCGTAGTCTCCGAACCAGCCCGCGCGGGCGGTCATGTACTGCTTGTCCTTGAGCTCGTCGCGGAAGATCTTGATCTCCTTCTGATCGAGGCGTGTCTGGATGCCCAGGTGCTTCTGCCAGCTCTTGGCGATGGTCTGGGCGATCAGATCGTGACCGGCGTCCTTGTTGAAGGACAGCGTGACGACGAAGTCCTGCGGGTAGCCGGCCTCTTCGAGCAGGCGTCGTGAGCGGGCGATGATCTCCTCTCGCTCGGCGTTGTCTTTTGCATCGCCGATGTTGGGGAGCCCCTCGGGGGATGTGTACCCGCCGATCGATCCCGGCGGGATGAGCGTGCGTGCGGTGGGCTCGCCCAGGCGTCGGACCTGGTCCGCGACCGCGCGTTTGTCGATGCACATCGCGAATGCGCGGCGGACTCGCGCGTCCGCGAAGGGGTTGGGTTGCCCATCCGGGAGGTAGGGCTTGCAGTTGAAGTTGTAGAAGTACGTGCCGAATGAGGAGACGGCGTGGGTGTGCGCCCGCGGGTCGGGCGGGAGTTGGCGATCGATGGCGAACTGATCGAGCCCCTGAGCTTTCAGCTGCTCGACCTGCTCGGCGTGCTCGGCGAGGTATTCGAGTTTCTGCGCGACCATCTCTCCGCGATACGGCGCGGTGACGTCCGCGATCCAGTCGACCGCTCCAGTCTGATACGCGAGCACGCCCGCATTCGGGTCGTTGACGGAGGGGATATCGATGGAATCGATCGCGATATTGTCTCTATCCCAGTAGTGGGGGTTCTTCTCGAGACGCATGTCGCGCTTCATCCGCCAGCGAGTGAGCTGGAACGGGCCGTTGGAGATCAGCACGCCGCCCCTGGTCCAACCGGGTCTGCGTATCAGACGCCCCGATTCCGGGTCGGGCCGCTCGTACTGAGAGACCAGCGGCTCGTACACCGGCATAAACACCGCGAAGGCGCACAGCTCCATGAAGTAGGGAATGGGCTTTTCCAGCTCGATGATGAGCGTGTGCGGGTCTGGTGCACGCATCGCAACGGTTTCATCGAACTGGGCCTTAGTCTGTTCCCACAGCTCGTATGAGGCGCTCTGGCGCTCGCTCGCCGATGCGAACTCGCGCTCGCCGAACGCCTCGAGCTGCTCGACACGCCAGTCGTAGAACGCCTGCGCCCCTTTGATGTTCATGAACATGGCGGCGTAATCGGAGACGAGGTCAGGGAGCATCGCCCGGCGCCAGGAGTATCGGAAATCTTCTGCGGTGACCGGCTCGCCGTTGGACCACCTCGCGTCCTCACGCAGGTGGAAGGTGTAGGTGACCGCGTCGTCAGAGATCTCCCAGGACTCCGCGACCGCGGGCTCGATATCAAAGCCGTGGCTGAGCACGTCGTTGCGGACCAGCCCCTCATAGATAAGGCGTGCGGTCCGCAGGTCGTGCATCCAGCTCATCCGCTGGGGATCGAGGGTGTTGACATCGGACGAGTTGATAAACACGAGATCCGCGCGTGGCGAGGGCTTGTCGGAGAGCACAGAGACCCCGATGAGAGCCAGCAGCAGCACGATGGGCACGAGCAATCGGTACATACCACCACATTACCGCACGGATCGGGCGGGGTTGACGCGCTGGCGAGAAGTTTCGTGAGTTTCAGGCGGCTTCGATCAGTTGAGGAACTCGTCGTCGTCGAAGTTGAACTGGGAGACGATCGCACCGCCCGGGCCGAGCAGCGTGGCCGCCTGATTCCGGAAGTCACGGTCCTCACCCGATTCGAGCAGGGCGCTGAAGCTGGTCGTGTCGATCCCGCCCACGCCACGTCCTGCGATCTCGGCGGCCTTGCGGCGGGCGAAGTAGAGCAGCGTCTCGCCAGCTTGTACTGACCGGACGGTTTTCTCACGATCGGCCTGGGGCTCAATGGTCTTGGCGATCACGCGCCGGAGCGGGAGGGCGACGATCTCGGCACCCAGGCGAACCGCTGCGCGGGCAGCGTCCGCGTTGACCGTGGCGCTGATATCGGAGATCGACGCGGTGGAGGCGCTCGCGGCATCGAGGGCGAGTGTCTGCGCGAAGCTCGGGTCGTCGTTGTCGCCGAGCGATTCGATGTGCATGCTCACCAAGTCGGAGAGGGCGATCAGCGCCCGTGAACGGGTGTTGGGCAGGTCGCGTGTGCCGATCGTGGTTGCGGTCGCGAGCGTCCGCGCACATGCGCGGGTGAACTCCTGGTCATCCATGTTGTTCTCGGCGCTCTGCGAGACGGCGTCGATGAGCGAGGTCGTATCGGATTCCGACATGGCAGGGCCGTGCACGCTGGCGCTGAGGAAGATCCTCCCGGCGCTGGACACGGCGAATAGCTGGACGCCCTTGTCCTGATCTTCGATCAGCCCGCGGACACGCTGGGCGGCTGCGGGCGTGGCGAGATCGCCGAGGATCCGCAGGGCGCTGAGCTTGCTCTTCACGGTGTCATCCGCGATGAGCTCGTCGATGACCGGCATTAGCATCTGGGCGTATGCCTGTCGGAACGCGATCGATACGCCGCGTGCGTGGAGGGGCTCGGTCAGGGCTTCGAGCGCCCTCTTATTGTCCGAAGCGGACTCGGACTTGATGCGTTGGGTCCAGTTGTCCACGAATCCCTGGATCTGGGATCGTTGGCCGGAGTTTACGGAGATGGTCTCGATCGTGGATCTGGGCAGATCGGTCACGGGCTGCGCATGGCCCAGCGTAGCACCCAGCGCGAGCACCAGTGCTTGCAGCGGGCGTGTGTGACGGGCGAAGAGTGATGCGTTGCGTGATCTGTTCACGTTCGGAACCTCTGTTCAATCGCGACGGGCGTGCCCGGCGCGTGGTTGCTGAGTCTGAGCGGCGGAGCCGCGTGCGGGAGAGTTTATCGCCCAAACCGGGCAGTGTCCGGCGTTTGGCGAGTCATCAGGGGGCAGATACGCGGATCTGGGCGATCGGATGCGGTTTTCAGCGCGTGTGACATGCCCGTGACGCGTCAGTAGACCTCGAGGAACATCCGCTTGGTCTTCTTGAGCTGTTTGGGAATCATCGAGCGTTCCCAGTTGTCCACATCGGCGAGGAGATCATCGCTCACAGTGAGGTACTGCGAGAGCTCCCCTGGGCCGAGGAGCTTGGCGAGCGTCTGGAAGACCCCGAGTTCCATGCCTGCAAGCCCGCAGATGTAGATCAGCGTCCGCTCGGAGGTGAGCATGGGCATCAGCGTGTCCGCGTCCACACGGAGGCGGTCCTGAACATACAGGGGCTCGGTCTGCTCCGGCGTGGTGTGGCGCGAGATCGCGGTGTGGTAGCTGAACTGGGGGTGCTGCGACACCAATGAGCGGAGTTCATCGTCGTAGAGCAGGTCGGACTCGTAGGCGGTACCCATGAGCAGGGCGACGCGTGAGGGCATGCCCTGTTTGATCAGGTCCATGATCATCCCCCGGAACGGGGCGATCCCGGTGCCGGTCGCGATGAAGATGTAATCGTGTTTGCTCGGATCTTTCGGAAGGAGGAACCTTTTTCCGACTGGGCCCGTGAGCTGGATCTCATCGCCGACGTTGAGGTCGCACAGGTAGTTCGAGCAGACCCCGTACAGGAGCTTGTGCGACTCCCAGTGCTCGTCGACGAGTCGCTTCACGGTGGTCGTGATGATCGATCCGTCTCCGGTCTCGCCGCCGGTAGGCGCGGCGATGGAGTACAGTCGGAGCTTGTGGGGTTTGCCGTCGGGAGTTTCGCCAGCGGGGATGACCCCAAACGACTGCCCCGCGGTCCAAGCGTCTTGAAGCGGTGTCCCCGAGACATCGATCTCGACGTGGCGTACAAACCCCGATGCCTTCCGTGAGCGTGTGCAGAGGCGGGTTGCGTGCACACGGCCGGTGACAGGGGCGAGTGGCTTGACGAGGTGCTGGGTGACATCGGGCAGTTCCGGAGTGCCCGGGAGATCGGTTGTGCTCGCTGAACTCATGAAGGAGTGTAGCTCTGCGGAGAAAAAACGCCCACGCTTTCGCGATGGGCGTTTGGGCGAATATTGGCTCGGCTTGCTCAGCTGTCGGATTCGATCTCGTCGATGCGGTCGTAGATCCGCTGCTTGACCCACTCGAAGCCATCGACGACCTCCTCTGGCATGTCCGCGGCCTGGGCATCGAGCTGATCGATCAGTTCATAGAGCATGTCGACGTCTTCCGTGTCCGCGAGCATGTCCATCATGCCCTGCAGTTGGGCCTGAACCGTCTCACGCATGTCCTCGGGCACCGAGTCGATGATGTCCTGCAGCGACATTTCGCTGGTTTCCATCATCTCGGGCTCGCTGGGCGTGGTTTCCTCGGCCTCGTCCTCCATATCAAAGGACTCTTCGGGTTCCGGCTCTGGTGCGACGCCCCCGAGTCGCTCAAGGCGTTCGGCGGCTGCGGCGAGTCGCTCGCCGGCGTCCCCGCGGGCGCGTGCCGAACGGAGGGTATTGGCGGCGTCGAGGTAGCTCTGCTTGGCCTCGGCGAGGATTTCGTCAGCGTTTGTGCTCGCTTCGTTCATGGGTGCTTCCCATGATCCGGGCACGCCGGCCTCATCCAGTGCCTGGTAGAGCATGGCTTCTTCACGCTCGCCGGTTGCCTGGCGCATCTGGAACTCGGCGAGCATCTGCTGAGCATCGGCCTTGTTGATCGTTGCCACGGCTTTGACCGCATCGCGGGCATCGCGAGACGCGTTGATCGCTGCACGGATTAGCGAGATCGCCTCTTCGTGTGCGTTCTCGACGGCGTCATCGCGGTGGGACTGGTACTTGTTGACCGCGCTCTGGATACGCTGGAGCGCTTGGTCCGCGTTGCTGCGCGCTTCGGCCGCGTCTTCCTGGCTGTTTCTCGCTCGCTCACGCAGCTCGGTGATCGCCTTTTCGAGCAGCTCGATCTGTGAGCTTGCCTTGCCGACGTTGAGTGTAGCCTCGCGGGCGCTGGGGCGGAGCTGTTCAACGATTCCCTCGATCCGTGTGGCCTCAAGATCGTACTGGTCGGCGCGGAGGGTGAACTCACGCACTTGCTCTGCGAGCTTGGCCCCCTCGCGGGCGCTGACGCGGGGGATCTGGAGTTCGAGAGCGCCTGCCTGCTGAAGTTGGTCAGCGGCTTTCGTTCTGAGGTCAGCGATTTTGTCCTCGTGGGTGCTGATCTCGTTTTCGATCTCGTTCATCTGCTGCTGGTAGTACTGGATATCCTCGCGGCGGAGTTCGATGATCGATTCGACTTCCGCGATGTCCTCGCTGGGGTCGAACGCGCCGGCTGCCTGCGCGATCGCGGACATCGTGAGCCACTCGTTGATCATGCCGCGGATAATGCGTGCCTGGTAGAGTGATTCGTTCTCAGCTTTCGATGCCTCGTGCGAAGCGAGGGCGGCCTGGCCGCGCTTGGCCATAGCGACGCCGACCGCCGCGGCCTCGGCGAACCCGCCTGAGTCTCCCGCGTGCTCCGCCAGCGACTGCTCGGCATCCCTGTAGATGCGAGCGCTGTCTTCCGGGATCGCGGTCGCGTCGCCGAGCGAAACGGCGGTGAACGAGCGTTCTGCCTTCTGGACGGCTGCCTTCGCCTCTGACTCATCGCCGCAGCCCTGGAGCAGCAGCATCGAGCAGGCGCACCCTGCGATGAGGGTGACACGGAGAGATCGAGTCAGCGTGTTGGTACAGCGTTGGGTCATGCTCGTGGTGTCCTACAGCATTGAAATGAGATCCGTCCGGAAGATGCTCCGGCGGGGATAGTCCATACTCCTGTACGGCACCGGCGGTTCCGTGCTGGTCCGCTGGAGCCGTGCGGGGTGAGATGGTAGCACACCGAGACTCGGCCTGCAGTGGCTTCACACCCCGCAGGGGGATTATGGCTGGTTCTGATCGGGTTCCGGCTGGGTCTTCGCGGGGTTCAGCGGGTAGTCGAACTCGAGTTCCGGGCGGGGCTGGTACATCGATCGGATCCAGTCGACGGCCTGCTGATACTTGCGGTCTCGTGTGCTTCGGAACACGGGGCGATAGCCCGTCCCGGGGTAGTCGCGGGGGATCTCCGGGTGCGGGATGAGGGCGGTGCTCTGGATCATGCCCATCTGCAGAAGCGGAGAACGGTCCGGGTTTTCAAAGTCGATCAGCGGCATCCCGTTCGCGAGCTTGGTGTTCTCGATGATGTACAGGTTGGTGAAGGCGGTCTCATCGGTGTTTGGTTTCTCGTTGACGAGACGGAACGAGCCCGCGTCCACCCCGCCGTGGCATCGTGTTGTGGCGCACGCGTTCATGAGCCAGCCCCTGCCTGCGTGGACCGCGTCCTTGAATCGATCGAGTGATTGGGGGTTCTCCAGCACTTCGATCTCGTTGTACAGGTCGCGGGCTCGCAGCGAGAAAATCAGCTTGAGCTTTTCGACATTGGGCAGGTCCAGCACCCTGGCCCGCTCGTTTTCGTTCGGGCTGAACCGGTCAGGGAACTCCCGCATCAGCTTGAGCATGGTGTCGTCCGAGATCCGCATCTTGGGCGGGTCGCGGAGATCGATCTCATAGACCTTCATCAGGTTGATCTGCTCTGGAGTTAGCAACGGACGGGCGTTGCGCCTGATCTGATACTGCGGTTCTTCGGGCTTCTCAGGCGTGCCCTGAAGCTCTTCGTTGTCCTGATCGGGGTTTTGGGATTCTTCATCCCCATCATCTTCGCGCTGCTCTGCGAGCTTGTCGTACTCCTTGAGCCACGTGTGCAGGAGGCGGGCACGCGGGTTCTTCGGTTCGAGGAGCAGGATGGATTCGAGTTCAGTGATCGCCAGCGAGTATGCGCGGCGTGCCCGGAGCCATTCCACGAGCGCGAGGCGGGCATCGATGTCCCCATCGTCTACACTGGCGCGGAGTTGCTTGTAGCGTTCGGGGACCGGGGGGAGGATGACCACATTCGAGACGTTCTTGCGTAGGAACGTGGTCTCGATGCCGTTGATGCCGATCACGACTTCACGTGAGTCTTCTCGGATCAGCTCGCCCGTGATCGTCCGTCCGGATTGGAGCGTGATGACACACTCGCGGATGCCTTCGTTTTTGTCAGGTTCGCCGCTGGCACCAGGATCAGTCGTTTCCGGTTCCGCAACGATCCAGCTGATCGTGCTCAGTGACGCCGATTGGTTCGGGGCTTGCTGTGAGAGCAAGATGCTGCCCACGCTGCCGCACACGATCAGCGCGGCGATGGTGCACACGCCGGTGAGCGCGGAGGGTGAGATGCGGCGGGTCGGGTTCTGTGTGGATGGGCGGGGCATGGTGCGCACAGGAGTATACCGCGGGGCAGCGGCTCCGGTTCCTTGAGTTGCTGGCATGTGCGCAGAACGGCACGCTCACACGGGGTGCGTGAGCGTGCCGGTGATCTGACGCTGGTCTCGCCTCTCCCTCACCACAGCCCGGCGGAGCGGGCGAGCGGGGTCAGGCCGCGCACTTGGCGATCGTCTCGGTGATCCGCTCGCTGAGCAGGTCGGGCGTGAAGGGCTTGACGACGTAGTTGTTGACGCCGGCCTTGATCGCCTCGATCACGCGTGACTTCTCGGCTTCGGTCGTCACCATGATCAGCGGGGTTGTCTTGTCCGTCTCACGGAAGGTCTTGACGAAGGTCAGGCCGTCCATGTTGGGCATATTCCAGTCCACGAGGCAGAGCTCGGGCTTGAACTCGGGGACCTTGTTCAGGGCATCCTGGCCGTCGCAGGCCTCTTCGATGTCCGTGTGTCCGAGCTGCTTGAGCACGGATTTCTGGATGTTTCGCATGGTCTTCGAGTCATCGATCAGAAGGATTCGCATGATGTAACTCCTGTTGTTCTATCTGTACCGCGGTGCTCAGGCGGCTCGTGTCTGGGGTTCCTTGTCCTCTGCGGTGGCTTCGCGGAGGGCGATCTCGAGGACGACTTCGCCGCAGTCGGTGCTGCAGGGGATTTTGACGCACGCGGTGCCTGATGGGGTTGAGACCCTGTGGTTCTCACCGGTGACGACGGACGGGCACGAGATCGAAACGCCCTTGCGTTGGAACTCGGCCTTCGCGTTGCCGGAGATCATGTTCACCAGCTCGCCAACGGCGTCGACGAAATCCTCGCTGTCGGCTTCCATCTCCATGCCGGTGAAGAGCGTGACGATGGAGAGCGCGGCGTCCTTGGGCATGCTCAGCACGATCGTGCCGAGCATCTCACCCGAGACGCCGATGATCCCGGATACGTCGTGTGTGGCGGTGTTGTCTGTTTTGATGCTGGGTTCCCCGATATCGACGGGGAGCTGGAACATCGTCGAGAATACGTTCTGGATCGATGTCATGAATGGTGTGATATAGCTGGCATCCATGGTGGTGGCTCCTTGCGAGTTGCGTAGTTAGCTGTGTGAGGCGACGGCCGCGCGGTGGTTTCTTGATACCCGCATGAGTTCGGCGATGTCCATAATCAGGCTCACGCCCCCGTCGTTGCGGACGGTTGCGCCTGAGATCGGCCCATCGCGTTTCACCCCGTCGAGTGGCTTGATCACGATTTCCTGCTGCCCGATGACGCGTGTCACGCGCAGCCCGATGATTTTCTGATTGAACCCGATGACGACCACGAACGGCTCTTCCTGGCGGGCGTACTCGGGCACATCGAACACGTCCTGCGAGCTGATCAGCGGGTAGACCGAGCCACGCAGGTGGATCACCGGCTCGTCACCCAGCTTGGAGAGCATGTCCGGGGTCGGGTTCACGATCTCCGTGATGTTGGTCAGCGGGATGGCGAAGACTTCGTCGGAGACGGCGACCATCATCGCCGGCATGATGGCGACGGTCAGCGGGATGGTGATGTTGATCGTGGTGCCCTCGCCCTTGACGGACTCGATCGAGATCCCGCCCTTGAGCTTGGATTCGATGTTGGTGCGGACAACGTCCATGCCCACGCCGCGACCAGAAAGGTCTGAGACCTCGGCAGCGGTGGAAAAGCCGGGCTCGAGGATGAAACGGAAGACCTCTTCATCACTCAGGGTGGCGAGCTGCTCCTGCGAGACCAGCCCCTTCTCGACCGCCTTGGCGCCGATGACGCTGCGGTCGAGCCCCTTGCCGTCGTCGATGATCTGCACGCAGACGTGTGATCCCTCGTGGCCGGCGACGAGCTTGATGGTCCCCAGCTCATCCTTGCCCTTCGCGGCACGGTCGGAGGGGGATTCGATCCCGTGGTCGGCCGAGTTGCGGAGCAGGTGGACCAGCGGGTCACCGAGCTCCTCGATGACAGACTTGTCGACCTCGGTGTCGCCACCGATGATCTCGAGGTTGATCTGCTTCTCTGTCTTGGTCGCCAGATCGCGGATCAGGCGGGGGTACTTGCCGAACAGCTTGTCGAGCGGCTGCATGCGGGTACGCATGACCGCGAGCTGGATGTCGCCCGTCACGCGGTCGAGGGTGCTTGCGGTCACGCCCATCTGTTCGACCAGGTCGGGCTCGATCATGGTCCTCGCGATGTCCTCGGACATGGCGCCGATGCGGTTTTTCTGCAGGACGAGCTCCCCGACGAGGTTCATCAGCGATTCCAGTCGGGAGACCTCGACACGGATCGTTTGTTCGATCGCCGCAGGACCGGCTCGGCGTGCGTTGCTGGCGACGGTGTCGGGCGTCGAGGCGACGTTTGTGTCCGCAGGAACGCTCGCGGTATCCTGCGTCCCGCTGGTCTGAGCGTTCTCGGCGTCCTGGCCGAAGGGGATGCCGTCCACGTGGAGCGCTTCATGTGCTCCGGCGTTCTCAGGAAGGGCGCCCTCGCTGAGGTCCTCGCCATCCGTGAGGCGTGCGACTCGCTCCGCGAGCGTATCGATATCCCACGTTACGAGCACGCCGTTGGTCAGCTCCTCGGTCTGAACCCCGATGAGCTCGCACAGGGCCAGCAGACGCGGTGTGAGCTGGGCGATCTGCGCCTCGCTGAGGCTCGGGATGCTATCAATCGAGTTGTCGAGGATGGTCGCGATCCGCATGACCGGCTCGACCTCGAAGAAATCGATGGTCTTGACGATATCCTCGAACAGGTCCTCGAGGTTGTTGCACGCTGTCGGGCGTGTTTCTGGCGACTTCATCTCGTGCAGACGCACGCACGCCTGCTCCAGGGTGCTCTTGATGTCGCTTGCCATATGCTCGATCAGGTCCAGCTTGGCCGGGTCCATCTCGATCGTGACGCGGGTGCTCCCGTCGCTCGCGACAACGGGCTCGTTGGTGCCCTTTTCCTCGGAGTCAGCGGCTTCGGCTCCCGTCGAGTCCTCTGGTGTTCCGCCCTCGCCAAGCACCGTGAGCTTCTCGATCAGCGCGGGGTCGGCGGCGGTCAGGTCTGTCGTGCCCGAGCTGAGCTCTTCGAACTGGATCTTGAGCACATCGATCGCCGCGAGGAGCAGGTCCATCTCGGACTTCCCGATGATGAGGTTGCCGTTGCGGGCCTCGTTCAGGGCGCTCTCCGAGCAGTGTGCGATCGCGACAAGGTTGGTCAGCGCGAGGAACGATGCGCTGCCCTTGATGGTGTGCAGCGCGCGGAAGATCTGGTTGAGCAGCTCAGGGTCCTGAGGTGTTGCTTCGAGATCCACGAGGTCCCCCTCGAGTTCATCGAGGAGTTCGCCGGATTCTGTGAGGAAGTCCTGCAGGATGTCTGGGTCGAAATCATGGATAGACATAGTTAGCTCCCGGTCTTTGACTCGATGAACTCGCACTTCTGGTAGCAGAACCCCTGAGGGATCTCGAGCTGCGTGAAGTCATTCGTCAAGCTGGATATGCGTTCTGAGTGCCCGATGAACAGCGTCCCGTCGTGGGCGAGCTGCTTCTCGAACATCGAGACGACGTTCTTTTTCATCGGATCATCAAAGTAGATGAGTACGTTGCGGCAGAAGATCACGTCCCACGTCCCGTGGCGGCTGGCCGCGATGGTGTCCTTGAGGTTGTGGCGCTCAAAGCTGACCATCGTCCGGATGTCATCGCTGAGGACATGGGTGTGCCCGTCGGCCTTGAAGTAGCGGTCGAGCATGAGCTTGGGCGTGCTGCGGATCGCGTAGTTCGAGTAGATGCCTTGCTGAGCGACGCTCAGCGCTTTCTCTGAGATATCAGTGCCCAGGATCTCGATGTGCCAGTCGCTAAGACGCACGCCGAGCGATCGGTGGATCAGCATCGCGAGCGTGAAGGGCTCTTCCCCGCTCGAGCACGCCGCGGACCAGATTCGCAGCCGTTTGGTGCCCGATCTGGCCTTGAGCAGCTCCGGGAGGATGGCCTTCTCAAACACGTCGAGCTGCGCCTCGTTTCGAAAGAAGCTCGTCTCGTTGATGGTGACGCGGTTGAACATCTCCTGAAACTCGTCCATCTGGTACGGTCCCATGGTGAGGTAGGTGATGTACTGATCGAAGTTGTCCATCTCCAGCTCGACGAGGCGATGCGAGAGGCGTGATTCGATCACGTACTTCTTGTTCTCCGGGAAGTGGATGCCCGAGCGGTCGTAGATGATCTTGGACATCTTCGCGAACTGCTGCGGGGTCATCGTGATCCGGGTACTCACACTCGACATCGCCGGTTTCTCCTGGGTCGCTGGCTGTTTCAAGCCGCGGCCTTCATGCTGGTGATGGAGTTGAGCGATTCGGGGCTGAGCAGGTTCTCGAGCTCGAGCATGATCAGCAGCTGGTCCTCGAGCTTCGCAACGCCGGAGACGTAACTCGAATCGATCGATGTCCCGACCTGCGGCGCAGGATCTACGATGCTCGACGAGATGCGCATAACCTCGCGGACAGAGTCGACGATGAACCCGAGGGTGTTGCCCGAAACTTCGATGACGATGATGCGTGTCTGCTCGGTGGCTTCCTGCTTCTGGAAACCGAACTGGACCCTCAGGTCGAGGACCGGGATGATCCTCCCTCGGAGGTTGATCACGCCCTCAACGCTCGGTGGGCTCTGAGGAACCTTGGTGAGCGCCATCATCCGATTGATCTCCTGAACACGCAGGATATCGACGGCGAACAGCTCGTTGGCGACGCTGAAGCTGACGAGCTGCAGCTGTTCCGTGTTCTGGGTCTGGGGCGCTTGGGCGGTTGCGTTGGCGGGCTTGTTCATGGTGCTGTTCCTGCGGGTCAATCGTGTGGGGCGTTCGGGGTATCGAGCGGTGCGCGTTGCGGTTGAAGCGTGGTTGAAGAAATGGGTTCAGGCACTGCGAAGATGCCCAGTCGTGGGTGGGTTGGGTCCTATAGCTGCATTGCCCGTCGCACCGAGCTCCTTGAGCAGTGACTGGATATCTCTCGGTGAGAGTTCAGCGTCCGAGGCGCCCGCGTCCAGCACCGCCTTGGGCATGCCGTTGACAACGCAGGTCTTGCCGAGCTGTGTGATGACCTGGCCGCCTCGGTCCTTGACGTGCTTGGCGCCCTTCGCGCCGTCAGCGCCCATGCCGGTGAGCTGAATGGCGAGGAGCCCATCGCCCCAGATATCTGCGCTCGCGGTAAAGAGCTCGTCGACCGATGGCCGGTAGATCGCGCCGTCAATGGACTCGACCAGTCGCGAAACAATCTTCCCGCCGGCGACCTTTGTCGGGCGGAGGTGAGAGCCGCCGAGGGCGATGTAGATCCCCGGGTTGCTGAGGATGGTGCCGTTCTCAGCCACCGTTGTGGTGCACGCGCTCTGCTGATCCAGGCGTGCGGCCAGACTCCGTGTGAAAAGCTCAGGCATGTGCTGCGCGACGATGATCGGCACGGTCATGCCGCCGGGCACGAACGAGAATATCTCCTCGAGCACAGGCGGCCCGCCGGTCGATGAGCCGACCGCGATCGCCTTGACACGACCAAGGTTGATCGATTTCTTTTTCCGCTCAGAGATGCTTGTGTTCTGCTGCTCCGCCTCTTCGCTGGCGATGCCCTGGGGCGTGGTGCGTCGTTGCTGGCTCAGTGCCTGGAGCTTGCCGATGAGTTCGGCGCGGAAGCCGGCGTCGTGCTTGCCGACGACGGCGGGGTCCTTCGCGATGAAGTCTGCGGCCCCGATGCGGAGCGCTTTGAAGGTCTCGTTCGAGCCCGCGACGGTCAGCGATGAGCACATGAGCACCATCGGCGCGAATGCCCTGCAACGGAGCTTGATCTCTCGCAGAGCGCTGATGCCATCTTTACGGGGCATCTCGATGTCGAGCGTGATGAGGTCTGGCTTGAGATCGATTGCCTTGGTGACACCGTCCTCGCCGTCGCGCGCGACACCAACGACCTCGAACCCGGGTTCGTTGTTGATCATCTCGGAAATGATCTTCCGCATAAAAGCTGAGTCATCGACGACGAGTACGCGCACGGTTCACCTCACTGGGGCTGCTCAATCTGAACCCAGTTTCGATCGGTCTTTCTGTTCCAGCGCTTAATCGTGCGTGGAGAATGCGGACAGACTCGTCGTTGTTTCAGGCCTGAATAGGGGATTCTGGCTAGGATTCGAGGCGATCGGCGCATGAAAAAGCGGCGTCATGCGACGCCGCTCAACAATGCCCAGGAGAGGACTCGAACCTCCACTCTCGTATAATGAGAACCACCACCTCAAGGTGGCGCGTCTACCAATTCCGCCACCTGGGCCAGTTGTGTGAGGGGAAGTATACACCGGCTTTTGAGCTTGTCGAGTCTCGGGATGCAGTGGAATGCATCCGGGCGATTCGTGATTATCGGATGTCGCTCGCGCGAGTGCCGCGGGGCGCGTCTATCATGCCGAAGAAAGCCGATTCTGGGCCGCAGGGCCCGATCGATTAAGGGTAGAGACGACATGAGCACCGAGACGGCAGATACCAAGCAGAAGTTGTACGAGCACGTTCGCGCCGGGGCCGAGGCCGCCGATGTTTTCGCGGGTGTCACGATCGACTCGCGCGGGGTAAGCTGCGAGGCGGACGGCTCCGCTGAGCCCGCGTTCTACCGGGTCTATGTCGAAGAGGGCGATGTCTGGATCTCGCTGGAGACCGAGGATCGCTGGCTGTCGGGCTCGATCGAGGGCGATCTGGTCGGCACGGGCGACAAGCTCGACGAGCTGCTCGAAGAGGAGATCATCGATCTAGGGCACCACGACGCGGTGGTCGAGTTCGATCACTTCCGCTCCCCTGAGAAGGTCTACGTGTTCCGCTCCAAGCTCACGACTCCGCTGAGCAGCCCGGACGCGCCGGAGCACGCACTGATCTGGCTCAAGGGATACGAGGCGGTCTTCCGTGAGCTGGGGGATATGAGCGAGGACGAAGAGGACTGAGCCGAGTTGGCTCCCGTCCCGATCGCGAGCAAAGGCAGCAAGGATCATGCGCATACTCATGCTCGGATGGGAGTTTCCCCCTTTTATGGCCGGCGGTCTGGGGACCGCGGTTGAGGGGCTCACGCGCTCGC
Source organism: Phycisphaerales bacterium (assembly GCA_017642965.1). Classification (GTDB taxonomy): domain Bacteria; phylum Planctomycetota; class Phycisphaerae; order Phycisphaerales; family UBA1924; genus UBA1924. The sequence continues at coordinate 85,826 of JAEPOJ010000010.1, read as the reverse complement.
TCGTGAAACAGGGCCATGAGGTGGTTTTTATCCTGCCACAGCCCGTGCCAGAGGGGCACCAATCGCACGTCGAGTTGATCGGTCCGCGCGTCCTCGCGCAGCGGGCCAAGGCCCTTCGGACCGGTGCGATCTCGCCACAGCCGGCGAGCGGTGGGGCGGATCCTGAGCCGATGGACCCGGCGCATCAGCGCGATCCGCAGCTCATCGAGACACTCTCCCGGCGCATCGAGGAGTTCGAGTCCAGCTACCCAAGCTCGTACCCGGGGGTGGATGTGGGCAACACGCTCACCCGCCTGATTGAGGAGATCCGCGAGTCGCGGGCAGTCCAGGCGAACGCGCAGGAGGCGCTGCGTGATCCCAGCGGGTTCAAGGCCCTGCAGACCGCCAGCGCGACCCAGATCGCGGACGCCTTCGACGCCTTGGTGGATAGCGTCCACGGGCTCGGGACCGGCGACAGCGGGTACGGGAGCGACCTGTTCGGCGATGCGCAACGCTACGCCCGCCTCGTCGCGGCACTCGGGCTGACCGAGAAGTTCGATGTCATCCACGCCCACGACTGGCTGACCTATCAGGCGGGGCTGCTGCTCAAGCAGATCACGGGCAAGCCGCTCGTGTGTCACATCCACGCGACCGAGTTCGACCGCTCCGGTGAGCACATCAACCAGGGCGTGTACGACATCGAGCGGGCGGGCATGCAGGGGGCGGACCGTGTGGTCGCGGTCTCGCGTCTGACCAAGGCGATCGTGCACGCGAAGTATGGGGTTGAGGATTCCAAGATCGATGTCGTCTACAACGGCGTCGCCCAGCACGATGCCCAGCCCCAGCGGGGCGCCGCGATCGAACGCGATGAGCGGATCGTCCTGTTCCTCGGGCGCATCACAATGCAGAAGGGGCCCGAGTACTTCATCGAGGCGGCCAAGCGCGTTCTTGAGAAGGAAGAGAAGGTCAAGTTCGTGGTCGCTGGTTCGGGCGACATGGCGGTGCGGATGATCGAGCACGCCGCGTCGATCGGCATCGGGCACAAGGTCTTGTTCACGGGGTTCCTGCGCGGGCGCGACGTGGATCGCGTGTACCAGATGGCGGACTGCTACGTGATGCCCAGCGTGTCCGAGCCCTTTGGGATCGCGCCGTTGGAGGCGATGCGCAACGACGTGCCCGTGATCGTGTCCAAGCAATCGGGCGTGTCCGAGGTCCTGACCCACGCGCTGAAGGTGGACTTCTGGGACACGGACGAGATGGCCAACAAGATCGTGGCCGTGCTGCGTTACCCGCCACTCGGGCAGACACTTCGTGAGCACGGCCGCTTCGAGCTGCGCGGTCTCAACTGGGACGGGGCGGCGGAGAAGTGCGTCAAGGTCTACGGGCGGGCGATCGCGAGCCTGTAGTTTCGCTCAGCCCACATCCCGTCCCTGGAACAGGATCACCGCCAGCGACAGGAACACCACGATCTGGCACCCGCCGTACAGGTAGACAAGCACGACGTGCGAGACTGGGATGGGCTGGTTCTGCGTGATCGCGTCGAGCAGCCAGAAGGACTGCATGTTGGGGACCACGGACCAGACCACCAGCGGGACCGGGTGCGTCACGGTGCGCTGGCGGAACAGCGAGTCGCCGGGCAGCGGGGGGCGCGAGAGCGGCACGGAGGTCTCGCCCACCTGCATGATCGCGATGCGATTATCGGCGATGTCATAGATGAACAGCCCGGGCTCTTCGCGGGCGTCGGCTTGCACAACCTGACCCGCGGCCAGGGGTTGAAACTCCGGCGTAATCATTCCGACGCCCGAGGGCGATGCCCCGTAGTAGACCGGGTCGCCGACCTTGATATCCTCGCGGGGCGGGCCAAGGAGTGTGATGTGCAGCACCGAACCGGGCTCGCGGAGCATCACCTGATTGAAGTAGGTGTCGTCCTTGAGCGGTTCCTGATCGAACGTCAGCAGTTCGGGGAGACTCACGTACCGCCTGGGGTCGAACCCCGCGTCGGCAAACTCCTCAACGCTCATGTTGTTCCGCTGTGCGGCAAGATCCCACACCTGATCGTTGAAGAAGTCGTACAGGTCCAGATTGGTGGGGGAGTCCACGACGGCGACCTGCCCGAAACGCTCGTTCTCGAAAATATCTCGCCCGAACCAGTAGTTCGAGAGCAGCCCGATCACGAAGATCCCCGCGCAGAACGCGATGGTGATGACCTGCCCGAAGCGAGTCGAGATCGCCGTAGCGATCGAGGTCATGACCAGCAGCGCCATGCCCAGGCACGCGCAGGCCAGCATGATCTGCGGCTTGAAGTTCTCGCTCGGGTCCACCATCGTCCAGTCTTCATCGATGAAGAGCGACACGCCGTACCCGATCCAGATCAGCGGGAAGAGGACGAGGGCCGCGGTCTGCCCGAACGACCAGCCGTAGGCATAGTTCCCTAAGGCGCCGATGATGATCGAGAGCAGGATCGAGCCCACCGAGAACAGGATGACGGGCCAGACCGGATCGTCGGCGGCGGTCGAGAGGATGCCGTGCCTGATCCCGAAGAGCAGGAACGCGATCATGATGGCGATCGCGATCAGCATGGCGATCGAGATCCCGATGAACTTGCCGAGGATTACGCTGGTGCGTGAGATGGGCTTGGAGACCACCGTGAGTACGGTTTTGTTCTCAATTTCCCGGGATATCGCCGCGGTCGAGATGAACGCCGCGAGCATGATTCCCAGGAGGAATATGCCGCCCATCGAGACATCGAGGAGCATTTTGTCATCGCCGGTGACCTCGCCGGGCACGTTGCGGGCACCCATGGTGAAGCCGACGACCCACGTATTGAGCAGCTGGATGAATGCCGCGAGCAGCAGCATGATAAAGAACACCGGCTGGCGGATGCTCTCTTTGAGCGCGTTACGGGCAATTGGCACAATGGTCGTGAGCATGGACGCGGATGATAGGGTCGTACCGGGCGTGTGTGGGGGCGCAGTGTCTGCGCGGGGCACGGGGTGTGCATGGTGCTACGCGTCTGTCCGTGTTCGGTTCGGGAGGATTGGGAGAAACTTGGAGATATGCGTCAATCATCTGTGAACCGGACGGCGGACCGCCTCGTAGGGTTGGGCACACACGAAACCGGGATCCGCACAGTGCGGTTTTCAAGCAGGAGAAACCGCGTTCGGGTCGTGGGCCAAATCGACGGTTTGCGCACCTAGTATCAGCACCCCGTGGTGTGGGCCTGGGGACGGCGCGTATACCACAGCGACGGAACCCGTGCGGGCACAATGCCATCGTGACCAAGACAGAGGACGACGCACCCAATGAACCAGGGCGACTATCTGACTTACCGCAAGGCGGCGACGACGGCCATCATCGGGCTGGTGATCCAGCTGATCCTGACCCTCACGGTCTTCTTCTATGCACGGAGCGCGACCGACGCGACCGGGGGGATCGCCGCGATCTTCCTGCTCAGCGGCGTGCTCGTGTGGGGTGTGCTGCTGCTCGTCTTCGACCAGCACCGCCGTGAGCGGATCGAAACCATGGAAGCGGAGCAGCTCGCCGTGAGCGGCGCTGCGGCGGCCAGCGCCTTCGAGAACACGGGCGATGAGATGCGTGTCGCGGCGCGTCGTCTGGCCTTCATGTACAAATGGATCGTCCCTGGCACCGCGATCCTGCTCGCGCTGATCAATATCTGGTTCGGGTTCGCGACCTACCGGAACATCGAGCCGGGGCAGATCAACACAACCGACCACGCGGGATGGGCATTGGCGATCGGCATCGCGGTCGCGGTCGTTGGCTTTGTCTTCGCTCGGTTTATCTCGGGCATGGCGAAGGTCGATGCGTGGGCGAACCTGCGAGCCGGCGCGACCACCTCGGTTGCGGCAGCGCTCGTGGGTGTCATCCTGGGCGTTGGCGGCTTCCTCGACTTGGCGCTCGGCATCGACTTCGTCATCAACTACGGCCCACACATCGTGTCGATCGGCATGATGGCGTACGGCGCCGAGATCATCCTGAACCTGCTCCTGGATATCTATCGCCCGCGTAAGCCGGGTGAGCTCCCGCGCCCCGCGTTCGATTCGCGGTTCCTGAGCCTGCTCGCGGCGCCGGATCGGATCGCCGAGAACGTCGGAGAGGCGGTCAACTACCAGTTCGGTATCGACGTCACGAGCTCGTGGTTCTACCAGCTGCTCAGCCGCTGGATCCTCGCGTTCATTGCCATCGCCGTCGGTATAGGCTGGCTCATGTCTTCGCTGGTTGTGGTCGAGCCGCACGAGCGGGGGCTGATCCTGACCAACGGTGTGATTTCCGAGCCGCTCTTCAGCATCGGTGGTGAGCAGGGTGATGGGGACGTGGGGCCTGGCCTGCACGTGAAGTGGCCCTGGCCGTTCTCAACATACGAGACCCCGGTCTCCGTCGGCACCGGCGATGAAGAAGTCCGCACGACCACCGGTGTACGGGTGCTTCACCTTGCCTCGAACCCACCGAGCGAGGACAACAAGCCGATCCTGTGGACGGAAAACCACACGCGCTCGGAGCGTCTGAACATCGTTCAGCCCGAGCGGAATCAGGACACGGAGAGCCGCGCGAACGGTGAGGGGGGGGCGAGCACCGTGGCCGAGCTCTCGCTCGTTGCCGCCGAGGTGCCGATGCACTACGTGGTCCGCAACGTCAAGCTCTTTGACCAGTTTGCCGCCCCCGGTCAGCGTGAGCAGGTCCTGCGTCAGGTCGGGCGACGGGTTGTCACCCAGTATTTCGGGGAACTCGCCATCGACGAGGTCCTGGCGACCCACCGGACCACGATGCCCTCAGAACTGAAGGGCAGGCTGGAAGAGGCGTACGCACAGTTTAATAACGGCGCGGGTGCCGGCATCGAGATCCTGTTCATCGGGATTAACGGCGTGCACCCGCCGACTCGGGTCGCTCCGTCGTTCGAGCGTGTGATCTCTGCCCGTCAGAACCGCGAATCGCTGGTAGAGGAGGCCCTCAAGGCGCAGATCAGCGAGCTCGCGGATGTCGCCGGCTCCGTGGAACTCGCTGAGGAAATCTCCGAGAAGCTCCGTGAGCTCGATGCGCTTCGGCGCAGCGTCGGTAGCGACTCGGACGAGTACATCGAGGCGGAGCTGGAGGTCCAGCGCATCCTCGAGCGTGCGGGGGGCGAGGCGGGTGAGCTGATCCTCAGCGCCAGCGCCAAGCGTTGGGTCCGCCACATGTCCGAGCGAGGGCTGGCGAGCCTGCTGCAGGGGCAGCAGGAGGCCTACCTCGCGGCACCCGAGCTCTACCGGAGCAAGATGTATTTCGAAGCGTTGCTGGAGGCGATGGCCGACGCACGCGTGTACCTGACACCCGCTGAGCTCGAATCGCTGAAGGTGCGTCTCGAGCTCCAGGACAAGCAGGCCGGCACCACCGTGTTTGACGCGGAGCGTGGGGCTGCTTCACAGTAACCAGACGATCCTTTGAGATGATCGCCCCGCATAGCGGGGCAGGAGTTCCACGCCCCGTGGGCGTACATGGAGAACGAGCCGTGCTGAAGCTCAAATCACTTGCCATCCCCCTCTTCGCGGTCCTGTTCCTGCTGATCCTCATCGCGTTCAGCGCGACGTACACCGTCCGTTTTACGGAGATCGGGGTGAAGACAACCTTCGGGAGCGCCAACGACGATTCCATCGTCGACGAGCCGGGGTTGCACTTCAAGATGCCGTACCCGTTCCAGAGCGTGACGAAGTACGACAAGCGCACTCGGATCGTGCAGACCCGCTCGGAGACGGTCCAGACCGCGGACGACTTCCAGATCATCGTGGAGTCGTACCTGTTCTACCGGGTTTCTGATCCGCTGAAGTTCTTCCGGAGCTTCTCGAACGCGGGTGACCGGGCGCAGGAGCATTACGCGAAGGCAGAGAACGATGTGCTGCGTGACCTGCTCCGCAGCGCGCTCGGCGAGACCAGCACGTACCGGATGGAGGACCTGTTCACAAACGAGCGCGGCGCTTCGGTGATCCCCGAGCTCGAGACCTCGGTCTTCGATCTCCTCGTGCAGGGCGGCAGCGGCGGTCAGTCGCTCAGCGAATACGGCATCGAGATCACCAGCGTCGGCATCGACCGCATCGTGCTCCCCGAGGAGACGACCGGGGCTGTGATCAACCGCATGGGCGCGAACCGGGACCGACTCGCCGAGCGGTACGAGTCCGAGGGCCGCTCGAAGGCACGCCTGATCAACGCCGAGGCGACAAGCCAGGCCGAGCGGATCCGCGCGTTCGCTCAGCGACGGGCGGACGAGATCCTCGCGAAGGGTGAGCAGGAAGCCGCGCCGTACCTCGCGCAGCAGAACGTCAACCCGGACCTCGCGGTGTTCATCCAGAACATCAAGCTCATGCGCGAGGCCATGGCCAAGAAGTTCACGCTGATCTTCTCAACCTCCGACTACGGCATGCAGCTCTTCGATCCAGAGCTGCTCAAGCAGTCTCAGGGTGAGCTGCCGGCGCCGCGGCCGCGCGAGAGCGAGGACGCATCCAACGGGGCGGAGGGCTGATCGATGAGCGACCCTCACGAACACGACAACCAGCAGACCGAGTCTGAGTCGACTGAGCAGCCGACTGGCCAGGGCGCCGAGCCCGAGGTCGGACTGATCTCCGGGCGCAGCGCCTCCGTCCGGTTCGAGCGCAAGTCCGACAGCTCGCTGAGCAACAACCGGGCCAGGATGGACGCGGCGAACCAGTCGCTGGCGGACGCGCTGCGGATTACCTACGGCTTTCTCCAGTTCGGCATGGTGATCCTTGTCGTGCTGTTCTTCTTCAGCGGCGTGCAGCGGATCAACGAGGGCGAGCGGGGCATCAAGGTCTTCCTTGGTAAGCCGACCCAGACGAACATCGAGCCCGGTGCGCACATCACCGCCCCGTACCCGATCGGCGAGATGATCCGGGTCGGCGAGGGCGCGGTCGAGATCCCGCTGGGCAGCGACTTCATGCCCACACGCCCGGGCGCCACCAGCGAGCAGCAGCTGATCAACGCCTCGATCGATGAGTTCAACTCGAACGGCCGTCTGAACCCCGCCTCGGATTCCATGATCCTGACCGCGGATCAGAACATCGCCCACGCGCAGTTCCGCGTGAACTACCACCGCTCGAACCATCGTGACTTCGTCGAGAACGTGCTGCCGCAGAACGAGAATGAGATGGTCCGCCTCGTGGTCCGCCGCGCGGTCGTGCACACGATGGCGGAGACGACGATCGACGACCTGCTCAAGACCTCGACCGAGGCGGTCGAGTCCCGCATCCGAGAAGCCGCGCAGGGCTCGCTGGACGATGTGGACGCGGGCATCACGATCGACCGCGTCGTGCTGGTCCGCAAGTCCCCGCCGATGTTCCTGCTCGACCGGTTTGCATCGGTTCAGTCCGCGGCTCAGGCCGCGGGCGAGGAGCGCGAAAAGGCGCTGCTCGATCGTGAGCGGATGCTCAACGACGTCGCGGGGCGTGGCTCGGGCGTGCTCATCGAGATGATCAACGAGTACGAGCGGCTTGTCGAACTCGGCGAAGATGAGGCATCGGAAGAGCTGCTCGCGAAGATCGACACCGTCATGCTCGGCGGTGAGGTGGAATGGAACGGCGAGCCCACGTTTGCGCTCGTGTCCGGCGAGGTCTCCGAGATCCTGCAGAACGCGCAGGCGCAGGCGTCCTCACGCGTCTCGCGTGCCATCGCGGATCTCGAGCAGTTCTACGCCAAGCAGGCCCAGTACGAGGCCAACCCGATGCTGATGATCGCCCGCGACTGGGCCTCGGCGATGGGCGAGTTCCTCAACAAGGACTTCGTGTCCACCATGTACCTGCCCGAGGGACGCGCGGCGGAGCTGCTGATCAACCCGGATCAGGACTGGGAAGAGGAGCGAGTCCGCCTCGAGCGCCGCGAGAAGGCCAGAGAACAGCAGGAGCAGCGCCGTCTCGAAGCGCAGCAGGATTACTACAGAACGCAGCGCGGTATCCAGGCAGAGGATGAGCCCTAAATGACGCAGTCATCGATCAACCAGGAACCGAGCCCCGTGACCCAGGCAGCGAGCCCCCGGGCGGTTGTCGGTTGCCAGCAGCTGACTAAGGTCTTCAAGGACTTCTGGATGCGCGACCGCGCACGCGCGGTCGATCGCCTGGACCTGGTGATCAATGAGCACGAGGTCTTCGGTCTGCTCGGTCCCAACGGCTCTGGCAAGAGCACGACCATCAAGCTGATCCTTGGGCTCCTCAAGCCCACCAGCGGGCGTGTGTCCGTGTTCGGCAAGGCCCCGACGGACGTCGCCATCAAGAAGCGGATCGGCTACCTCCCCGAGGAGAGCTACCTCTACCCGTTCCTCAACGCGCGTGAAACACTGGACTATTACGCCAAACTCTTCGGCCTCGACGCGAAGACCCGGAAGGCCCGCATCGACGAGCTGCTGCACATGGTGGGGCTCGAGCACGCCCAGTTCCGCCCGGTCCGCGAGTACTCCAAGGGCATGCAGCGACGCATCGGCATCGCTCAGGCGCTCATCAACGATCCGGACCTGCTCATCCTTGATGAGCCAACCACGGGGCTCGATCCGATCGGCACCCGCCAGGTCAAGGACCTCATCATCGAGCTCGGGCGGCGGGGCAAGACCGTCATCCTCTCGAGCCACCTGCTCAGTGACGTCGAGGACGTGGTCGACCGCATGGTAATCCTCTACGGTGGACGCACCCGAGGCGAGGGGACCTGCGAGGACCTGCTGTCGACGCACGAGCGGACCATCATCGAGACGGACGAGCTCGACGAGCAGACGATCGCGGAAATCGACGAGGTCATCCGCCGCCGAACCGGCGGGGATAAGTCCATCCGCAGCGTCCGTGCGCCCAGGCAGCGTCTGGAAGAGCTGTTCCTCGGCATTGTCGAGAAGGCCCAGCAGGACAAGGCGAGCACGTCCGGTGCCATGCAGGGCGGCCAGACCGCCGCGTTCTTGCGTGGCGAGGAAAAAACACCGCGCGAAGGCGAGTCGCTCATTGAGTCGCTCCTTGAGGATGAACCGGAAGCACCGGTCGTGCCCGCGAGCGATGATCAGCAAGCCGCATCCACGCCCGAAAGTGGCGAACCGGTCCCCGCATCCGCTCCAGAACCGGTCGAGGACGAGTCCCTGATCGGCTCGCTGCTGAAAGCGGACGAAGAGCCGGCCAAGGAAGAACGTCCCACCCAGCCGGCGGCGCCAACGCAGGACGAAGAGGACGTCGATCTCGGTGTGATCGGCTCACTGCTCGACGAAGAGCCAGAGGACGATGAGGATAGCAAACGGTGAGTTTCCGACAGCGCCTCTCCAAACTCGATCAGCTGCAACGCAGCCGGGCATTCAAGATCGCGATGACGGTCGCGGTCCTCATCGCCATGGTGGTCCTCATCGGGTACGGCCTGCTCAACGAGAGCGACTCGACGGCTGGGCTGCGTTCACAGATGGAGCAGCTCCCCTCGACCGTAGAGACCAGCACGGGTGAACGGATCGAGAACCCCGAGATCGCTCGGGCCCAGCTCATCACCCAGATGATCGAGAACGCGGACCCGGGCACGATCATCGCCGTTTCTGCGCTCTTCGGGGGGCTGATCCTGGTGCTGGTGATCTGGCTTAATCTCGGGCTCATCTACCCGCTCTTCGCGCTGGTCGGCGCCGTGATCTTCTTCGCCGGTCAGCGCCTCGGCTTCCCGCTCACGGGCAGCATCATCTTCGGGATGACCACGCTCACGCTCGTGTTCATCCTGCTGATGCGCGGCATGAGTCTCGCCATGAGCTTCGCGCACCCGATCCTGGCGATCGCCCGCAACGTCCTCGCGGAGGCCATCCGCATGAAGATCTCGCTGGTGTTTATCGTCATGCTGTTCTTCGTGCTCGCGGCGCTCCCCATGCTGCTCAACGACAATGAATCACTGCGATACCGCATCCAGAGCTTCCTGCAGTACGCGACCGGGTTCACCTACATCTTCACGGCCCTGCTCGTCGTGTTCTTCGGCGCCGCCACGATCTCCTACGAGCAGCGTGAGAAGGTCATCTGGCAGACGATGACCAAGCCGGTCGCGTCCTGGCAGTACGTGCTGGGCAAGTGGCTCGGTGTCTCCACTCTGGCCGCCATCCTGCTCTGCGTGTCCGCGATCGGCGTGTTCCAGTTCACCGAGTACCTCCGCCTGCTCCCCGCGGAGGGAGAGGTTGCCGCGTTCGTCCCCAAGGACGGCTCGGACATCACGGAGGATCGGCTTAAGCTGGAGACGCAGGTCCTCGCGGCGCGTGTCGCCAAGATCCCGGCGCTCCCGTTCTCCCCGAACGACGCGTCATTCGATCAGGCGCTCGCGATGCACATCGAGAACGAACGACGCCTCAACCCTGACTACAACCCCGACAGCGCCGAGCGGGCCGCGATCAGGCAGAAGCTCTTCAAGGACGAGATGACGCAGTATCTGTCGATCGACCCACGAGCCGAGCAGCAGGAAACGTTCACGTTCTATGGTCTGCAGGAAGCCAAAGAGAAGAACCTGCCGCTGACGCTGCGATACAAAATCAACGCCGAGGGCAACCGCCCCGACATGTTCTACATCCTGACGTTCTTCTTCGAGGACGGCACGATGCTCCCGCCCCGGAGAACGGGCCTGGGCTTCTCGCACAGCCTGACGATCTCCCCTGAGTTTATCGACGACACGGGCAAGCTCGCCATCCAGATCTACAACGGCCAGTTCTTTGCCGAGTCGAACGAGGTTGTGCGATTCCAGGCGAACGTGAACACGTTTACGATCCCGCCCGACGGGCTCGAGATCTCCTACACGGTCGGCAGCTACCGATCGAACTTCGTGCGCGTGTATTTCGTGCTATGGGTCAAGCTCGCGCTGCTGGCGATGCTCGCGGTCTGGGCTTCCTCGTTCGCGAGCTTCCCGGTCGCGTGCCTGATCTCCGGCGGGCTCTTCTTCATCGGTGAATCCGCCGGCTTCGTGCAGGGGGCGTTGCCGGGATGGGGCAAGACCAACGTGGACGGCGATCCCTCGCTGTACAGAACCGTGATCTACTACATCGCGGACAATGTCAGCTCCCTGTTCAAGGTCTATAACGACCTCCGCCCAACCAAACGCATCGCCGAGGGTGAGTTGCTCTCCTGGGGGCGTGTCGCGGGCGGTGTGTTCACGCTCGGGCTGGTGACGGTGCTCTTCTACGGCCTCGGTGTGCTGATTTTCAGGCGGCGACAGCTCGCGATCTATTCGGGCAACTGAGGAAGGAGCGGCGACGATGGTGCATAACACACGGGTTCGGATGATCGCACTGCTCTGCATGATCGCGGGGCTGATCGGCTCAGGCTTCTTCGGCACCCAGATCACCGCGTCCACGGGGCGTCACGGCTTGTCGTACACCGACACCGCAGAGGAGAACGACCCGCCCATGGTCGCCCTGGGCATCGCGATGGGGGCCCTGCGAGGCGTGTTCGTGAACTACCTCTGGATCCGAGCGACCAACGCGAAGGAAGAGGGGCAGTACTACGAGGCCGTCGAACTCGCGGACTGGATCACACGCCTGCAGCCACGCCTGCCCGCGGTCTGGACCTTCCACGCGTGGAACATGGCGTACAACATCTCGGTCACGACCCACACCCCGCAGGAGCGGTGGTCATGGGTCAACTCGGGCATCCGCCTGCTGCGGAACCGCGGCATCCGCGCGAATCCCAACGACATGCACATGCACAAGGAGCTCGCGTGGATCTTCCTCCACAAGGTCGCGGGCTTCACGGACGACGCAAACCAGTACTACAAGCGTCAGTTCGCATACGAGTGGCAGAACGTGCTCGGACGCAAGCCGGTCATCGATCCGAACAACCGCGATCGTGACAGCGTGATCCAGCAGTACGTGGAGTGGATCCAGCCGATCGTTGATGCGCCGGCAACCATGAGCGGGCTTGCCGAGGCGAACCCGCGTGCCGCGGAAATCGCCCGCGCCTACGAGTCCATCCTCGGCGAGGAACCCGGGCGTCGCTTCCTCGAACGTTATCAGCTCCACAAGGAGCTTGAGGCGGCCGGTCGTCTCGATGGGGTCCGCTCGGCATCCGGTCCCAAGACGCAGGCGTTCATCGCACTCATGGACCGGTACCCGGAAACCAGCGCCGAGGGGAGGCCGCTATGGGAGGATGACTGGGCAGACCTCCTGAGCCATGTCCGCAAGCGGGTGCTCGAGGACGAGTACTTCATGGAGCCCGTGCGCATGGTGCAGGTCATGAAGAAGTTCGGGCCCGTGGACTGGCGTATGCCCGCGGCCCACGCGCTCTACTGGGGCGCTCGGGGTACGGACGTTGGGCGCATGGAGGTGAACGAGCACAACGCAGAGTCGCTCGATTTCGTGAACGCCTATCGACTCGTCATGCAGTCCGTTCAGGACTTGTGGCGTTTCGGGGATCTGTACTTCAACTACCTCGATGTGCACGAGCAGCGCCCAGCGTACTACCAGGGGGTGCCCAACCCGTACTTCGTTCCGACGTACGGCGGCATGCTCGAGGAAGTTACGGTCGCTTCAGGTCTATTCGAGGCCGAACGGCGTGCTTACCGCCAGTTCTCCGCGGGGTACATGAACTTCCTCCGCGACGCGGTGCGGTTCTTCTACCGCCGTGGTGACGTCGCGCAGGCGGAGTACTGGTACGAGAAGCTGCGGACATGGAAGGGCGTGAACATCAACGACACGACCTTCATCGATGAGGTTTCGCTGCCGCTCGACGAGTTCGCCGACAAGCAGATCTATGACTCGATGGGCTCGCCGCAGGTCGCGGTCTCGGAGGTATACGGCGCGCTCCAGGGCGCCTTCTTCCAGGGGCTTCTCGCCGGGAACATCGATACGTTCAACGGGCTCTGGGAGTACGCCCGCAAGGCCCACGCGTACTACTTCAGCGAGCAGTTCCGCAACGTCGTCGCGGCCACCGACGGTGCCCGCATGGAGTTCATGGACCGCGACTTCCCCTTCCTCGCGGGCAACGCGTTCGCGAACAACATCTCGAACCTCCCTTTCGATGAGGCAGAACTCCTCTACGGCAACGCCCCGGAGGACCTGCAGCGCTACGCGTACGACGCCCTCGTCATCCGCTTCCGTGACTACATCAACGAGCAGCACGAGCTGGGGAACATCGACGTGGACTTCGACACGGCGTTCCCTGCACCGAGCGGCATGCAGATGCACCGGGAGCTGTATGAAATGAAGCTGCAGCAGCGTCAGCAGAACAACGTCGAGGGCGTGATCAAGGACTGATCGGTTCCCGTCGGATTCTGTTCGCGAACACGCGGACTCAGTGGCCAACGAGCAGGTCTCGTGCCTGCTGGTATCGCTCATGCGTCCCGATCACAACCTCTGGGGGTAGAGAGGGGCCGGGTGGCGTCTTGTCCCACTTGCCGGACTTGGTCAGCAGCTCAAGGTATTCTCGGAGGTACTGCTTATCAAAGCTCTTCTGTGCCCGGCCGGGTCGATAGTCAGCCGCGGGCCAGAAGCGTGACGAGTCCGGGGTCAGCGCCTCATCGATCAGGATCGGATCGTGGCTGGTGATCTTGCCATCCTCATCGATCGGCAGCCCAAACTCGAACTTCGTGTCCGCCAGGATGATCCCATGGTCCTTGGCGTATGCGCTGGCCGCTTCGTAGATATTGAAGGAGCGTTCCCGCAGCCGCTCCATGAGCGTCTCGCCGCCGAGGTCCTCAACGTGCTCGATCGCCTGCTGAAAGCTGATGTTCTCATCGTGCCCGGACTCCGCCTTGGTCGCGGGGGTGAAGATCGGCTCGGGGAGCTTGTCGCACTGCTCAAGACCCTCGGGCAGCTGGATACCGCACACACGCCCGGTCTCGTTGTACTCCTTGAGGCCCGAGCCCTCGAGGTAGCCGCGGACGACGCATTCCACAGGGATGACCTTGCAAAGGCGACCGATGGTGACACGCCCCTCAAGCATCTCCTGGGTCGTGCTCTGGGTGAAAGCGGACTCTGGGATGAGATCCGTTTCTGTCCCGATCAGGTGCGTCGGTGAGAGCCCCTGGTCCTCGATCCAACGCAGCCAGAACGCGGCGATCTCTGTGAGCAGACGCCCCTTCCCGGGGATCGGGTCGGGCATGATGACGTCAAACGCGGAAATGCGGTCGGAGGCGACCATCAGCATCGCGCGTGGTACATGGTGCCCGAAGTGATCTTCATGTGCCGGGATCGTGTAGGTATCGCGGACCTTGCCCTCGCGTCTGTCCGGCAGACGCAGATCGGTCTCGAAAACCGCGGGCCCGAGTTCCGACAAACGATTATCGTGGGATTCGTGGGTGGTTGCGTTGGTGCTCACGCCCAACGATAGCCGCGCCCGTCTTCCTGTGCGATTCCCGGGTGCGGGAATTCGGGCCCCGATCGGGCGAATCACTCGCCCGGGATGCCCGGATCTCATATCCTATAACGGAGCGTCCGGGTCCCCGGGCGCGTGGAGTTGATCTGATTGCATGCTGCGTTTTACCGCCCCGCACAACCTGAATCCGATGACGCAGCGTGTGCTCCCCGGGGCGTACCTCATCGGCCCGGACTCCGTGCCGATCGCGGGCGAAGTCGTTCTTGAAGACGACACAATCCGATGCGAGAAGGGGACGCGCGATGCCGCCGCGGTCGCCCTTCAAATCGATCTCGACGGGCACCGCCTGCAAACTCTCGGCCACGACGAGCCCGTGATCGACGATATCCGCCTCCGACCGCTCGGCGTGCTGACGCTCCAGACATGCCTGCTGCCAGATCGTGAGCGTCCGTACGTGCTCGCGTTGGAGCTGGCACGCCACCGGATCATGCTGATCCTCACCAAGCTCGAGGAATGGCAGATCTTCGAGCTGCCCGGTGACTCGATCGAGATGCGACTGCTCGACGCGGCTCGGGCGGTTTTTACAAAGGCCCTCGTGCGGTCCAACGATCCGAATGAAACCGCGGAAACATCTCGCCTCGGCATGATCGCCCTGTGGATCGCGATCGAGGCATCCGAGCGCCTCGCGCTTCGCCAAGCCAAGCTCGACCTCGAATCGCGCCAGGACGGATCGCTCTACTCCAGCATCGCCGAAGACGGTGCCCAATCCAAGCGCCCGGTGCCCGTGCTGCACCCCGGCCGTGGGGGTGTGGTGCTCCCCTCACGACCCGCGATCGGGGTCTCCGCTTCACCCAGCGTGCTCGGCGAGCAGACCAAGTCCGCCCTCCGTGATTCCGTCGACTTCGTGACCGTCCCGATGCGATGGATCGAGATGGAGCCCATCGAGGGCGAGTATGCCTACTCACCGACCGATCGCTGGATCGAATGGGCGATCCGGACGGCGAAGCTCCCGGTCGTGGCGGGCCCGGTGATTGATTTCCGCCCGCATTGTGTTCCCGAATGGCTGTACATCTGGGAGAACGACTACGAGACACTGCGCGACCTTGTGTACGAGCACATGAAAGCCGTCGTGACACGATACCGGCGTACGGTCAGCCGATGGACGGTCTGTTCCGGGCTGCACTGCGGCGATCACTTCAAGCTGGATTTCCAGCAGATGATCGACCTCACGCGCATCTGCGTGCTCGTGGTCCGCAAGCTCCACCCTCGCGCCAAGGTGCAGGTGGAGATCGTGCAGCCGTGGGGTGGCTATCACACCAGCGACCGTCGGTCGCTCCCGCCGCTGCTGTACGCGGAGATGCTCACGCAATCGGGTATCCCGCTCGACGCATTCTCGCTGAGGGTGCAGATGGGCTCCTACAGGTCGGGTCAGGACACGCGCGATCTCATGGCGTTCTCCTCGATGCTGGATCAGTATGCCATGCTCGATCGCCCGATCTCGATCTCCGGTCTCGGTTGCCCCAGCGGCCCGCTCACACCCGACGAGCACCCCGAACAGCACGCCCAGCCTGGGTCCTGGCGGGGTCTCTGGAACGAGCAGAGTCAGGCGGATTGGCTCAGCGCCTACGCATCGCTCGCGATGTCCAAGCCCTATATCGAGACGGTCTGCTGGCACGAGCTCGCCGATCCTGCCGGATCGACCGAGATGCGGACCGGGGGGCTGCTCGATCGCCGCATGGATCCGCGGCCAGCGTTGCAGCGCATGAGAGATATCCGCAACGCGATCCTTGAGAATAAGCTGCCCGCCAGTCTGGACCCCCGCCAGCTCGATCGTGCAGATACGTCCGCTTCCGTTGGGAGCACAAACTAAGGGCGTGAGCCATGGCCAAGCGTGAATCGAGAGTGAGCAGCGATTGGGGCAGGCGCCCAAGCGCGCTGTTTGCCGCGATGGTGCTGGGGAGCGTCTCGCTGCTCACGATGGGGATATCGCTCTCGCGTGACCTTCAGTCACAAACCGATGGTCATGGATCTGAGGTCACCGAGGTCTCCGCCTCTGAGCCCGTTTCTGCCGCTCAGCCCCAGAGGCCCAGCGCGGTGCGTCTGATCAACGTCAACGAAGCACCACTGAGCGAACTCGATCTCCTGCCGGGTATCGGCCCGGCCCTCGGAGGTCGGATCATCGCATATCGAGAGGAACACGGCGCGTTTTCGCAGATCGGCGATCTCGAGAATGTCAGCGGCATCGGGCCCAGGACGCTCGACAAGCTGCGTCCACTCATCACGCTCGGTGACGCGGCCGGATACACTTCAGACAACTGATCGAGCCACGAGCGTCAGGGCGGCACGCGTTGTGCATCCCGGGCGTGGGTACGCGCATGCGCCGGATGAAACACATTGGATCTGCTGACCCCGATCATTGCCGACGCCTCCTTCAAAGCCCTCAAGGGCGGGCTTGATGCCGGTCAGCGGACGATCGCGACCGGCTCGATTGGCGCGTCGATATCGATCCTCGCCTCGGCGCTCCACCGGCAGCTGAACAGACCGGTGCTGGTTGTGTGCGCTCATGTCGACGAAGCGGAAGACATTCTCGCGGAAACGCACGCGGTGGGGATGAACGACAGCGAGATCTTCCCCGCACTCGAGCTGGCACCCGGGGAGTCGAGTGTGAGCGCGGAGCTGTTCGCGAGCCGCGCCGCCAAGGTAGCCCAGATCCGTGCCGGCCAGGTACCGGGTGTGCTCATCGCCCCAATCGCGTCACTCATGCAGCCCGTGCCGAGCGCTCAGCGTATTGATGAGCTCGTCCGGGAGATCAGATCGGGTGACGTCATCGACCCGCAGTCGCTCATCGACTGGCTCGGCGAAGCCGGCTACGAGCGTATGGACACCATCGAGTATCCCGGGCAGTTCGCCTCGCGGGGCGGGATCATCGACATCTACCCCACGAGTGGCAGTGGTGGGGAGCCCGTCCCCGTCCGCCTTGATTTCTTCGGAGATGAACTCGATACCATCGCCGAGATCGATCTGGACACCATGGGGTCCGATCGCAAAGTCGAGCAGGTGCTCCTGGGGGCCGCGGGCGAGGTGCAGCTGAAGGCGACCAGCGCAGACAAGTCCGTGTTGGAGTACCTCTCCGGCGAGTCGATCGTGCTGCTCGCGGAAACATTCGAGGTCGTCGAGCAGGGACGGGGTTACTACGAGCGCATCAGCGACGGACGTGCGATCTTCGGGCCCCCGGCGGTACTCAAGCTGCTCGAGTCACGTTTCCACGCACTCTGCGAGGTGAACCAGTTTTCGGCAGGCAAGTCAGGCGCCGATGCTCTCGTTGACCTGCCGGTTGAGACGCTGCCGCCGTTCGATAAGGAAGTCGCCATCGCGATCCGCGAGCTGGCTGAACTCAAGGACCGGGTTGATACCGTGATCCTCGCGTGCGGCTCTGACGGCGAGTACGCGCGACTGGGCGAGCTGCTCACGCTCCACGCACCCGGGGTCGATATCCGCCGGGAGCTGCTCGATATCCGGCGCGGGTTCATCTGGTCAGCGAGCGACGAGGACGCCGGCATCGGCCGCTACGCGCTCGTACCTGCCGGCCAGATGCTGCACCGATCCAGCGTGCGTCGACGGATGCAGAAGATCCGCGCAGGGCGCGCGATGGACACGTTCCTCGATATCCAGCCGGATGACTACGTGGTCCACGCCGAGCACGGGATCGCGAAGTTTGTTGGCATGACGGTCATGAACGCCTCGGGCACGGCGAAGACACACAACAAATATGCGATCAACCCGACCAAGGCCAAGAAGCGGAAAGAGGATCAGGAAGAGTACCTCACGCTTGAGTTCGCAGGGCGGAGCCGCCTGCACGTGCCGTGCTCGCAGATCGATCTCGTCCAGAAATATGTCGGCGGGTTCAAGGGCAAGCCGCCGCTGAGCTCGATCGGTGGGAAGAAGTGGAAGGCGCAGAAGGAACGCGTCAGCGAGTCTGTGAAGGACCTCGCCAGCGAGATGCTCCGCGTGCGAGCCGCGCGAGAGCACGTCCCCGGCTTCAGCTACCCCGAGGACTCGCCGCTGTTCACGGAGTTCGAGGCCGAGTTCCCTTACGACGAGACCGAGGATCAGCTCGCGGGGATGATCGAGATCAAGAAGGACATGCAATCCACTCGACCCATGGATCGGCTGATCTGCGGCGACGTCGGGTTCGGTAAGACCGAGCTCGCGATCCGTGCGGCGTTCAAGGCGGTCGAGGCCGGCCGCCAGGTCGCGGTGCTCGTGCCGACCACGGTGCTGGCAGAGCAGCACGAACGCACGATCCGCAACCGCTTCGCGGACTACCCGTTCCGCGTCGAGTCGCTCTCGCGTTTCAAAACCACAAAGCAGATCAATCAGGTACTCAAGGACCTCGCACTCGGACGGGTCGATGTGGTCGTCGGGACGCACCGCCTGCTCTCGGACGATGTCCGATTCGCCGAGCTGGGGATGGTCATCATCGATGAGGAGCAACGCTTCGGGGTCGAGCACAAGGAGAAGCTCCTGCGCCTGCGCCTGACCGTGGACGTGCTGACCCTCAGCGCCACGCCGATTCCGCGCACGCTGCACATGTCGATGCTGGGGCTCCGCGATATCAGCAGCCTGACCACACCCCCGGTCGATCGGCGATCGATCGTGACCGAGGTCATCCCATACAACCGACACCGGATCGCCCGTGCGATCCAGCGAGAGCTCGCGCGAGAGGGCCAGGTCTACTTCGTCCACAACCGGGTGCACAACATCGAGAGCGTCGCCGACGACATCCGCCTACTCGTGCCGGACGCCAACATCATCATCGGCCACGGTCAGATGAACCCGCACGACCTCGAAAAGGTCATGCTCGAGTTTATGTCAAGGCGCGCGGACGTCCTCGTTTCCACGACCATCATCGAGTCGGGCATCGACATCCCCACGGCAAACACGATGATCATCAACGACGCCGACCGGTTCGGTCTCTCAGAGCTCCACCAGCTGCGCGGACGCGTCGGGCGATCGCATCACCGGGCATACTGCTACCTGCTGCTGCCGGAAGACCGGACCGTGAAGGAGGTCGCGCAGAAGCGGCTCAAGGCGATCGAGGAGTACTCGATGCTCGGCGCGGGGTTCAAGATCGCGATGCGTGACCTGGAGATCCGCGGCGCGGGCAACCTCCTCGGGGCGGAACAGTCCGGCCACATCGCAGCGGTCGGCTACGAGATGTACTGCCAGCTGCTCGAGCAATCGGTCCAGAAACTGACCAACGAGGGCGCCCCGGAACGGGTGGAGCACACCTCGGTCGATATCGGCGTGTTCGGCTACATCCCCAAGGCCTACATTCCGAGCGACACGCGACGCATCGAGGTGTACAGGCGGCTCGCCACAGCCGCCTCGCAGGGGCAGATCGACCAGGTCGTTTCGGACATGACCAGCGCATACGCCGATCCGCCAGAGCTTGTCCGCCGCCTGGTCCTGCGTGCCAGGATTAGGGCGGCGTGCCAGACGCTGCATCTTCGGAGCGTCGGGCTGCGTGAGCGGGACATCGTGGCCCTCACGGCAGAGCCGGGGATGGTGCAGAGCGTGCTGTCCGGGGCACCCGCGCAGGTCCGGGTCGTGGAGGGCAGCCTCGCGCAGACGAACGCGCGGACCGGCAGCGGGAAGCCGCTGAGCGAGGTGTACATCCGTCCGTTGGAACCGTCCAGATCTGCGATGCAGCGGGCGAAGCTCCTGCTCTCCTGGCTCGAAACTCCTGTCAGAACGAGTGCCTAGCCGATTAAGAGTATGTGCAGATCACGCTACAAGTGCTTTCTTAGGCGATGGTTGCACGAAGAGAGTGCACAAGATCAGGTCTCGTGCTACACTTATAGATTCAGCGGAACCATACCGCTTACAGAATCAAGGATGTGAAATGCCCGAGGGAAACGGCAACGAAACGACCAACCAGGCCCCGATCAGGGTGGCCAACGATATCCAACTCGATCACGAGCTCTCGGCCCTGCGCCGGCGACTGATCCGTGAGGCCTCTCGGGCCACGGATCTGCTCGCCCAATCGATCCAGGTCCTGATGAGCAAATCAGACGAAGGCGTGAGCGAGATCCGCGAGATCGAGCGGGAGATCGACAAAGAGGAAGTCCGCATCGAGGAAGAGTGCTTCCGAATCCTGGCGCTGCAGCAGCCGTTCGGATCGGATTTCCGGATGCTCACGTTCTGTCTCAAGGTCAACTCGGATATCGAGCGCCTCGCAGACCACGCGGCTTCGATCGCCAAGATCAGCCGCAAGCTCCACGACGTGGATCTCCAGTGGCCCCAAGCGATGCTTGAGATGATGCAGCGGATCCCTGTCATGTGCGAGGAGCTGGTCCGAGCCGTGATCAACACCGACCCCGACGCTGCTCGCGAGGTCGTCGCCCGCGACAAGGCGATCGACAAGCTCGACAAACAGGCGTTCAGGGAACTCAGCGAGATCATCAAGGATCATCCGGATGACGCGACCCCCTACATGCTGATGTACCGTGTATCGCGGGAACTCGAACGCGTTGGCGACCTGCTCGGGAACATCGCCGAGGACATCATCTATCTTGTCACGGGTGACATCGTCCGGCACGATCATCTCAAAGATAAGAAAAAATAACCTCAGAGTGTGATACGATGGCGGCATGATTGTCGCCTCAGTATGTATCATTCTTATTGCATTGCTGCTTCTGCTTCATGGGCTGCGTGGGCGTGTCGCTCTGCGCGGTGTGTTCTGCGGCGCGTGCCGGTTCGATCTCGCGGGGATCGATCTCGACTCGGCCCAGGCCCGATGCCCGGAGTGCGGCGCCGAGGTGCACAACGCATCCGCGCGGCGGAGCATGGTCCGTCGCGCCTCACGTGTGTGGATCGTGGCAGGGCTGCTGTTCGCGGCGATCGGTTTCGGCGGGTTGTATGCCGCGCTCTTTGTCGCGAACGCCACGCTCTACGCCTACCTGCCCAGCCCGATCGTGCTCTCACTCGCGGAGCGGGGCCACAGCGATGCAATCGACGAAGCGCACCGGCGTTGGTCTACACCAGACGAACTCACAGAAGACCAGCAGGGGCGCCTCATCCAGACCGCGCTCGATATACAGGCCGATCGCGAGCGTGCGTGGGACCCTCGGTGGGGAGAACTCCTTCGCAACGCGATCGAGATGCAGCAGCTCAGCGATGAGCAGCTCATCTCGTTTGTGACCAATGGGTACACCTACCGCGTCGCGCTGCCCAATCAGATGAGACAGGGCGAGAACGAGATCGCGTACACGATGAAACTCGAAGGCGATCGCGTGATGTCCACATGGGGTGGGGTGATGCCGTACCAGCACTGGGCATGGGTGACCGCGTGGGGAGTGGTCGAGCAGGAACCAATCGGGGAGTTCGGGTCCCCTAGGTACATGCGGCCGATGGTGCTCCAGGGGCCGGATCCAAGCGATGACTCTGTGCGATCAAGGTTCCGCGGTGCCACCGCGTTCTCCGAGGCGCCGATCGGCACCGAGGTCGAGATCTTTGTTGAGTATCAGATCCGGCTGCAGAGTCCTGATCGGGAAGAGCCGATCCTGGATAGAACGATCAGGCAGACGCAGATGTTAAGTATCGTCGACCATGAGACCCCGATCGTCAAGAGTAAACGCGGCGAGCAGCTATCAGCACAGGTTGTGGATGCGGTCAGGCTCACGCCGCTGTACACCACCGAACAGCCGATCACAAGCGAGGTCGGTCATCAGGTCTTCCTCGCCAACACGACCCTGCTCGCCAACGAGCTGCCCGCGCCGCTCGCCATGCGGGTGAGTCTGGTCATCGGCGATGTCGAGTTCGAGGTCGAGCGGTTCTCAATGAGAACCCAGCCCGGCACGGGCTTTGCGGAAGTCATCAGCTGGCGCATCATGCTACCCGATGAGCAGAAGATCGCCGAGGCGATGCCCTTGCACCAGCGTCTGATCGAAGCCGGGCGGGTGGATGTCATCATGCGCCCACATCCTGAGCACGCACGAGAAGACCCGGAAATCACCGAGATCGCCGATGTCTCGCTGATCTTTCGGAATATCCCGGTCCGCCTCATGACGACGCCAGACTGGATGCACCAGACGCATCTCGATCAGGCGATCATCGAGGGAGAGTTGCTTGACGAAGAGGACCAAGAACCGGAGGCAGGAGGAGCACCATGATCCCGCTCACTGTTGTACTCGTGGTGCTTGCCATCGGGCTGCTGATTTTCGGCTGGCGCGGTCGCATTGTTGATCGCGGCGTGTACTGCCGCAGGTGCCGTTTCGATCTGGACGGGATAGATCGGGCGAAACCCGATGCCTGCTGCCCCGAATGCGGCTCCGACATCACAAAGCCCACCTCGACCCGCCCGACACTCCGGAGAAAACGGTGGTGGACCCTCGTCTCGGGGGGGCTGTTGATGCTGGCCGGCGTCGTGCTGACCGGGGTCTTGCTGACCAACAACACGGCACGAATCATGGCCGTGCTCCCAGACCGGGTCGTGCTCAGCATGCATCGGATGGGGTTCGATTCCGCGTTCACCGAGATCGCCACCAACCGTCTCGTGCGCCTCAACAACCCGCTGAGCGATGAGACATGGGATGACATGGTGGATGATGCGATCGCGCATCAGCAGGATACGAACACCGCGTGGGACCCTCGTCACGGCGAGGTGCTGGTCAACGCATTCATCGACGGGCGTCTCTCTGAAGAGTCTACCACGCTTTACGTACGCCACGCGATTGAGACCAGCGCGGAGTTCCCCGATACGGTCCTCCACGGCACCGATGTCGCGGGTGTGTACGTTTTTCACGCCAACTCGGACCGGGTGTCTTCATTGAATCGCTATGGGAGCATCACCAGCGCCGGAGAGCAGATCACAATCTGGATGTCGGTGACAGCTGCTGGGGTAGAGGAACCATCACACGTTACCGAACTCAGCAATCAATCGGGCGGTATGTTCACTGTGCCGGGGCCGCTCGGGCGTTCGATGGGTGGGCATGAGATCCGCGTTCCACTAGGGGATCTCGATTGGTCGGCAATCGAACCGGACACCGATCTGACGCTGTTTGTCGAGTATGAGATCGTCGTGAAGACATCACCCTCGAACTCGGAGATTACCCGCTGGAAGCAGACCGACCGGGGAAACGTTCGCGTGCTCCCCGCGGACGCGGAACTGGTCAAGCTCAACACAGATCCTGAGATCATCGAGTCATTCAGAAACAAGGCGCACGCCCGAGTCGGTGAGTTCTACATCATGCCCGCGACGCAACGCAACGCATACGCCAACGTGATTATCCCAGCACAATCAGACTTGTTGACGTCCGAACTCCCGGTCGCGCTCGCCGGCGACCTCTATGTCATCGACGGGGAACAGGAAGTCCGGATCTGTGGCATCAAAGTCCCGGCATCCATGGGTATCAGCGCGCGTATGTTCAGCTGGCGCGTTGAGACAGAAGAGGGTGTGGATGAGGAACTACTCCAGCGATGGCTCGATGCCGGCACGGTCACGATCGAGTATCGCCCGAACCCCAGCATCGCGCAAGACAGCCACAACATCCGAGAGATACTCGGCGTTCCGCTCCGCTTCAACGATGTGAACGTGACGGGAACCCAACCCATACGTGGAGGCGTGAGCGACATCCCCGCCGACCATGAGACCGTCGGACGCCCCATTGAAGATTAGACCATTCAGGAAGACCACACGCCCGCGAACCCTTGGGAAAAAGCATGCTCACGCTCGCCATTATCTTCATCGTGATCTCGACTTTGCTGCTTGTCATCGGGCTGCGCGGTCGGGTTGCCGCGCACGGACGCTTCTGCGGCGCGTGCCGGTTCGATCTGCAGGGTATAGAGCTCCCGCCCGAGGGCGCACCGTGCCCCGAGTGCGGGTGTCCGGTCGGCCCCAAGCGGACCATCCGACCCATCCGGCGCGAGAAACGCCGGGGCGTGATCGTGATCGCGTCGGTCCTGTTCGTCATCGGCGCGGGCCTGACGACGCTGCACGTTACCGGGAACACCGCGTCGATGTTCGCCGTCATGCCCGACCGGGTCGTGCTAGCCGCCTCGGGGCGCGGCTTCGACGAGGCGATCGACGAGCTGATCGCACGCCTCGGCGCCAGCGAGCAGCCGCCGGCGTGGGTCTGGGACGAGGCGATCCAGTCTGCGCTGGCGCACCAGCTCGACACCAGCCAGGAGTGGAACCCGCGATGGGGCGAGGTCATCTCACTGGCCATCCAGAACATCAAGCTGACCGAGGATCAACTCGCGGCGTTTGTCCGGAATGGGAGCAATATCAAGATGTGGCTACGCGAGCGGATCCGGGTGGGCGATCCTTATGTCAGCTACTGGTGCCAAGAAAACTCCGGGCGGACCAGCGCACTTACCCGCGCCGACACCGGGTTTATGCTCAGCATCTCCAACAGCAGCAGCGGGGTCACATTCGAAGGTCAGCAGCATCAGAATGCGCAAACGCGAGGCGGCATGATGGGTAGCGCTTTCGTCATCCCAAGGGCCGGCTCGTTCGGCTCCAGCGCCACGGGCAGCGGTGTGATGATCCCCGCAGAAGTCCGTGATCGACTCGAGCCGGGCGACACCTTCGAACTCTGGATGGACGTCCAGCTCACGCTCACCAGCCGCACGGACGACACCACCATCGAGGCGGAGCCGATCCGCTTCACCCAGACCGTCACGGTAGTGGGGGCGGATGAGCAGATCGTCCGCGTTGTTGACGACCCGCCCGCGGCCAAGCGGACCCGAGAGAACATGAGCATCGAGCCCATCGTGCTCCGCAACGTGCAGGCCGACGGCTCTTCGGGAATGCGGGAGTTCGCGAGCACCGCCGTCCACTTCACCGCCAAGCCCATGGCCGTCTCCGGCACGCTCTACCTGCGCCGACACACCGGCGGCGAGTTGTTCGAGGCCGCAACAGTTTCTTCGCAGGCCCAGCCGGTCGATATGACCCAGACCCCGATCCCCCAGATCCGCCACTCCCACCAGATCACCATCCAGATCGACACGGAGGACCGGGAGCGAATCGAGGCCTTCAAGCGGGTCACAAGCGACGGCGTCGTTGACGTCTTCTTCCGCACAGACCCAGCGATCGCGGAGTCCAACGCGAAGATCAACGAGGTCGTAGACCTGGAGCTGATGTTTGTCGGCGTGCCGGTCTTCGAGCAGGGCGACGAGCGATACCAACCGGTGCCGGGCAGCGACGAGATGAGGACCCCCGCCAGCGAGTATGTTGAGGACTGACACCCGATGCGTGCGTTAGGATGTATGCATGATTGAGTTTACTGGATTCCTGCTGATCATCTTTGGGAGCGTGCTGTTCGTCTTCGCCTGGCGGGGCCGCCTGATTAACAACAACCCGCACTGCCGCGGGTGCGGGTTTGATCTGGATGGGCTCCCGCTGGAGCAGACAGCCAACTGCCCGGAGTGCGGGCGCCTCATCACGAGCAGCAAGGCGGCGATCCGATACGGAAGACGCAAGCGCCGACGCGGCTTCGTGGCGCTCGCAAGCCTCGTGGTGCTGCTGGGGATGAGCGGTATATTCTGGCAGCCCATCTCGCGCTTCAGCGGCCTGAGCAAGATCAACTGGTACGAGGTCCTACCCGAGACAATGGTCCTGAGCATGGCGACCAACGGGAACACAAAGGCACTCGATGTGTTCCATGATCGCTTGATCCCCGGAGAGGTGTCCGATCAGGTCCTGCTCGAGCTGGTAGAGCACGCGCTCAATCTCCTTGAAGACGAATCGGCCGTCTGGGATGAGCGCTGGGGGAATGTGATCTTGTATGCGTTCATCATGGAGAAACTCCCGGAGGACACACTCTTCGAGATCATGGAACGCTCGTGTCGCACAGAAGCGCATATCCATCAGCAGATAGATCTGGATATAGAGAAAGTCCCAACATGGTTGTACATCGGTTCGCTGTCGAATGGCAGGAGCGACCCCAACTTCCGCATGGAACTCGCCCGCTTGCTGAATCCCGGGGAGACCTTCCCAGATCTGCCGACGCCTTACCAACTCCGGGTCGAGACCAGTCTCCCGCACAAGCCGGGGCCGAGAGAGCGTGGCGGCTCATCCGGCGCGATCGGGCATCACGACCCGGAACGTCCGGGATGGTGGCTGCCTTTCCCGGGCACCAGCCACGGCGTGGGCAGTGAGATTCGTGTCTCAAAAGATGTCGATGCCTTCGAAGCACACTTCGAAGCCCGGTTCCTGATGTACAAGGGAGATCAAATCGCCCACGAATGGACCGACTCCATCATGAAGCAGGTGAGACGAGTTCCTGATCCAGACTACATCGAACGTGTCAAGGACGCTTCCAAGATCGAGCCCGTGATCCGGTCTATTACCGTTCAATCGATACTCGTCCCAACCCAACTCGATGAAGCACGCAAGCACGATCAGATCACCAACAGCTCGCCCACGACACTCTCTTTGATGACCAGCATCGATGAAGAGATGGGACTGCTCGGCGAGCTCTGGTTTGACAACGGCGAATCAACCCTCCAGTTCGTCACGATTAAGATGCCCAAGCTCAAGACAAATCACAGCTACGGCGTCTCTGCGCCGCACAAGTACAACCAGCCGGGGCAGACCTGGATCGACTGGTTCGATCGCAACGCGGCGTTCTGGGAGATCGCGATCGAGAACGGATCGGTCGATGTGATCTACATGCCCGAGCCCGATCTCGCTGCGACCGAGCCTCGCATGAAGAGGATGATCGATGTGCCGATCGTGTTCAAAGGCGTACAAATCAGGACGCAGGTTCCGCGCCAAAGGAAAGTCCACATCGGCCGAAACGGCCCCATCGAGCAGCGGTGGGGGATGGAGGACGTCAACCAGCCTGAGGTCGGGGTGAGTTACTCCGCGGAGGAGCACAAGCGCCTTTTCGGTCGCCCTGACCCAGTCGCGGGTGAGGTGTACAAAGA
Organism: Phycisphaerales bacterium; assembly: GCA_017642965.1. Taxonomy (GTDB): domain Bacteria; phylum Planctomycetota; class Phycisphaerae; order Phycisphaerales; family UBA1924; genus UBA1924. The sequence goes on along the minus strand of JAEPOJ010000010.1, from coordinate 58,629 downwards.
GGCAGCAGAGGACGATGGGTGAGCTCCTCACACCTCGAGGCCTTCAGATCGTTAGAGATGAAATGCAGTATCCAGCCGCTGGTCTCAGTTCGAGCGGGATGACAATGATCTGATGGGGACAATAATGCGCGCACGAAAAAACCTGCACTTGCGTGCAGGTTTCTCATCGGCCATTGACCGGTGAACAGTTGGGTCCATCTTCACGACTTGTTACCAAGCCATTATCCGCCCACTGAACCTCGCGAGAGATCAGTGTATGTGGCGGGCGAGAGTGTGCTCATGGGATCTCGATCCGGTTCTCACCGGCACGGTTCCGATCTTGGTTCCGTTTCAATCGAGTCTAAGGAAATCCCTTAGAAAGGAGGTGATCCAGCCGCAGGTTCTCCTACGGCTACCTTGTTACGACTTCGTCCCAGTCACCACTCTTGCCGTAGGCACCCCTGAAACGAGGTGACTTCGGGCACTAGCAGCTTCCATGACGTGACGGGCGGTGTGTACAAGGCTCAGGAACGTATTCACCGCGTCGTAGCTGATACGCGATTACTAGCGATTCCGGCTTCAAGCAGGCGAATTGCAGCCTGCTATCCGAACTGGGGCACGGTTTTTGCGATTTGCTCCACCTCGCGGTATCGCATCGCTTTGTCCGTACCATTGTAGCACGTTTGCATCCCTGGGCATAAAGGCCATGAGGACTTGACGTCATCCCCACCTTCCTCCGGTTTGACACCGGCAGTCTCGCTAGAGTCCTCGCCATAACGCGTTAGTAACTAACGATAGGGGTTGCGCTCGTTAAGGGACTTAACCCGACACTTCACAGCACGAGCTGACGACAGCCATGCAGCACCTGTGTATGTTCCACCCAAGGGCGTCACTCTTGTTTCCAAGAGCTAATCCATACATGTCAAGCCCAGGTAAGGTTCTTCGCGTTGCCTCGAATTAAGCAACATGCTCCACCGCTTGTGTGAGCCCCCGTCAATTCCTTTGAGTTTTAGCCTTGCGACCGTACTCCCCAGGCGGCACACTAACTAGTTTACCTTCGTCCGCGAAATCATGAGAGATCCCACGAACTAGTGTGCATCGTTTACGGCGTGGACTACCGGGGTATCTAATCCCGTTCGCTACCCACGCTTTCGTACCTGAGCGTCAGAACATGCCCAGTCAGCTGCCTTCGCCATTGGCGTTCCGATGTATATCTACGCATTTCACCGCTCCACACATCGTTCCACTGACCCCTACATGTCTCAAGACTTGTGGTTTACCCTGCAGTTCCACGGTTAAGCCGTGGGATTTCACAAGATACCTACAAGTCCGCCTGCGTACGCTTTAAGCCCAGTGATTCCGATTAACGCTCGGGCCTTCCGTATTACCGCGGCTGCTGGCACGGAATTAGCCGGCCCTTCCTCTGGGTCTGGTCAGTATTCCTAGACCCTGACAGTGGTTTACACATCGAAGATGCTTCATCCCACACGCGGCATTGCTCCGTCAGGCTTTCGCCCATTGCGGAAGATTCGTTACTGCAGCCTCCCGTAGGAGTCCGGGCAGTGTCTCAGTCCCGATGCGGCGGGTCATGCTCTCACACCCGCTACCCGTCTTCGGCTTGGTGAGCCGTTACCTCACCAACTACCTGATAGGAGAATCGCCGCTCCCGAGGCGGTAAACCTTTCCTCCGTAGAGCACATGGGGTATTACCTTCCGTTTCCAGAAGCTATCCCCCACCTTGGGGTACGTTCGATTCTATTCCTCGCCCTTTCGCCACTCTCCCCGAAGGGATCGTTCGACTTGCATGTTTTAGCCATGCCGCCAGCGTTCAATCTGAGCCAGGATCAAACTCTTCAATTGATTTATTGTTGCACAGCATTCCGAAGAACACCGATTCGCATCAAATGAAGCCGATCCGACTATTCCCGCCCGTGCTCCAAAGGAGGCGGTGCGGGTTGGTCATTTCACACAAGAACAAGTTCTCATGTGTCCGAGACGGCAAATCTCGGAAGCGTTCATCACTCTTAGTGATTGTCCAATAAAGATTGGGGCATCCACTAGCACAAGAATGTGAACGACGGTTCAGCTGTGAAACTGACCCGCCAACATTTCTGTTAGACCTTCAAGCGTCCCGTCAAGGACCCGATTGTGCATCGGTTTGAAGGTCTCACATTCTCGCGGTGGACCCAACTGTTCACTTGTCAAAGAGGCCGACTTGAGCGGGCATCAAGCCCGTTTCGTCGTTGCCGCCGTTCTTGGTGGCGGGGGAAAGCATAGACCCCATCCCCGCATTGTCAAACGGGGAGGGCAAACATCTTGTTCAATTTCTCAAGTTTCCACATGCGATTCGCCATCTCCCCTGCTCGGTGCCCGTTTGGGCGTCCCGCGACCGCCGGGAACAGTCCATTTTAGTCCCGGTTTCGCCGTTCGCGTCCCAACGCAACACCCACAGAGCACACCCAGATCGAGTGGGTTTGACCCTTCGGCGCGGAGTCACGCAGCCCGCGTCGCAACGCTTTGGCCCCTGCATAAAATGTAGCACCCGTCGTGCGGACATCATCGATCAGGATCCACACCCTCGGAGACTGATCATCAAGCCGATGAACGCGTGCCAACGCCCGCGGGCAGGCCCGAAACGCGTCTTTCATATTCTTCGCCCGAGCGGTCGCGGTTAGGCCGACTTGCTCCGGGCGATATCGGGCACGGATTGCTCCAGAGATCGCGCACCCGGACGAAGCGCTGGCCGCTTGCGTGATGACCATGGTGTGGTCGATGCCTCGTCGGATCCGCCGCCATGGATGGGTCGGGATCGGAACGAGCAGCGCTCGGTCGGTGGGTATCTGTGATTCTGTGAGCTGGGCTCGGATCAGGTTGCCCATCACCTGTCCCAGCCCGCGCCCGCCGGGGCGCCACGCGTGGAACTTCAGTGCCAGGGTTTCGCTTCTCAGCCGCCCCTGATAGCCGCCGAGCCGGAGGGCTCGATCCCAGGGCAGCTTCCGTGTTCTGCAGGATGCACAGCCCTCACCGTCTTGCTCGTGCGGCCCGACGCTTCCTGCGCAACGCCAGCAGTACTGCTCACGCGTGTCCGGCTGCCAGTTATTCCGCTTTGCCCATTCATCGAACGCCAGCGACTCTCTCCCGAGCAGATCGAGTTCAACGGAGTCAAGCAGCGTACCCAGGGCGGTAGTATGTGGTTCGGGAGCCAGGGGCGGGGGGCGTAGAGCCGTGTCGGTGCGTGGGGGCCAGACAAATCGGCCTTGACTCTGTTTCAGTTCGTTAAGCTCAGGCATCACGGACAACGGGGGATTCATTCTCTGGTGGCGCAAGCTTTTTGCGGATCAGATCGGCCCTGGCCGTGCGTCGCTGCTGCTGCGTGAGTGCCTGCCCCAGCGTCCGCTGCAGGTGCATGGGCTGCGTGGCGAGGAGCAGCGTGTGGATCTGATCGATGGCGATGTCGGGAATCAGCCCGCTGAGCACGCCGAAGCGAGTCATGCTCAGCAGTTCCATCGCTTCCTCGGTCTTCATCGATCTGGCGTATCGCAGCGTACCCAGCGCCCGCCACGCCTGGTCCTCGAGGATCTCCCGCCTGTTCGCCAGCATGTTCTGGCGTGCGGCTCGTTCGTAGCCCACGATCTTGGGGATGATGTCCTGCTCCATCTCCCGCAGGAGCATCTCGTCGGATTTGCCCAGCGTGGTCTGGTTGGAGATCTGGAAGAACTCGCCCGGCGATTCGCTGCCTTCCCCATAGAAGCCGCGCACCGCGAGCCCCATGTCGCGGGCTGCTCGTCGGACCTTTTCCAGCTCGCCGCTCATCTTGAGCCCAGGGAGATGCAGCATGACGCTGAGTCGCAGCCCGGTCCCAACGTTCGTCGGGCAGGCCGTGAGGTATCCGAATCTGGGGTGGTAGGCGTAATCGAGCCCGTTCTCGATCAGGTCGTCGTATGTATTGGCTTCGCTCAGGCATGATCCGAGGGCCAGCCCCGATTTCATGGTCTGCAGGCGTATGTGGTCCTCCTCATTGACCATGATGCTGACCCGCTCGTCGGGGATCAGTACCGCCACGCCGCGCGGCTCATCGAGCCCGCCCTGCCCATCGGAGAGCTTCCCTCGTGCATGCTGGCGGGACATGAGTTGGCGTTCGACAAGCAGGTCCCGGTCCTCACGCTGCACCTTGTGCAGGTCGATCCACATGAAGCGGGTGGGGGACTGGGTTTGCATGTTCAGGATGCGTGACTTGCAGGCCTCAAGAATCTGTGCTCGGTCCACGCGTGATGCCTGCGGCGTGAATGGGAACCCCGCGATGTTGCGTGCGAGGCGAACGCGAGAGGACATCACAACGTCGCTCGCGTTCCCGGCTCCTTTGAGCCATTCTGCATTGTTCGCAAACGCGGCTTCCTGCATCGCTCGTCCTTGTCGCAACGCGAGTACGAATCGCTCAGCTCGACTGCTGGCTCTCGATGGATTCGCCCATCGGGCGGGGTTCGACCTGCACGCTGGCGAGCGTGGTCAGGCGTGTCAGCTCGTCCCGCAGCATCGCGGCCTTTTCGTACTCTTCGTCGTTGATGGACTTGGCGAGGCGTTGGCGGAGTGTCTCGAGCCTTTCCTCACGCTGGCGAATGTCGCCGAGGAGCGTTTCGATCTGGGAATGGTCCCCACGCGCCTTGCAGTTCTGCAACGCTCGCTTGGGCACCTTACCGACATGGTTGCAGCCACCCTCATGGGCGCGCTCGATCATCGGGCCGAGGCGATCGCAGAACGTCTGGTAGCACGCCGGGCAGCCCAGCAGCCCGTGCTTCTTGAAATGAGCGAAGCTCAGTCCGCATCCCACGCAGCTCGTTGGTGATTTGGGCGCTTGGGCGCTGGGGACCGATTTTTTCGTATGCGCTGGCTCCGCGCCGTGATCTTCCTTGGCACCGCTGTCAGCGGGTTGCGTCAGGGCCTGCCCCATGATGTAGTTGGTCGCCGAGATCAGCTGATCGATCGGGATGTAGGGGTCCGCGCTGACTCCCTGCTCACGAGCGCAGAACTCGCACAAATGCCGCTCCACCTTGCGCTTATCGCTGGTGATGATGACTTCGTGTATGGTCGCCTCGTGCTTACCGCATTCGCAGAGCATCCCATGCCCTCCCTGTGTCGGATCCATCCCGTACGAGCCTGAACCCTATCAGTATACAGGGTTTGGAGCAAAAACGAAACACCCCGCCAGAGATCGACGGGGTGTATTTGATCTTTCTTCATCGTCAAAATGACGCTTTTTAGCCCTCAGCAGCCATCTTCTGCTGGCGGGTGTAGCCGTACTTGCGCTTGAGCGGCTTCTCAACCAGGCCTGAGCGGATCGCGTGAGCAGAGACGTAGACCCGCTTGCTGGTCTTGGTGCCGTCTTCCTTGGTGATGACCGCGTTGACCTTCTGCAGGTTAGGCTTGAAGGTGCGCTTGGTCACCCCGGTGGTCTTGAGACCGAAACCGCCCTTGCTGATCTTGGCACCGCCGTAGGCCTTCTTGTTGCCTGTCGTGGTCTTTTTTCCGGTGTAGTGGCATTCGTAAGGCATGATCTTCACCTCGGTTGACAAAACCCGTTCTGGGTCGTGGGTTGTGATGATAGCCCCGGCTCAAGACAATTCCAGCATCTCATGCCGAGCAACTTCAAGTCGTCGCGCTCGCACAGATCCTTGCGAGGTGCAAGGTCTGTTTTTCAGAGAAATGAAGAAAATGAATTTGCAATTGAGACTCAATCGCAATAAGAATGTGGTCCGGATCCCGAACTGTTGGGGATCACCCAAAACCACCTCCTGAAACCAGGATAAAGCGACCCATGAATACACGCACCGCACTTACCACGATCACACTCGGCCTGATTGGCACGCCGCTGCTCGCCGGGACCACCGTCTACACCGATCGTGATTACATGACTTCGGGATTCTTCAGCATGGACCCGGCCGTCCGTGGCGACAACGACGGCCGCGAGATCAACCGCGTCTCGTCGATTCAGCCGTTCGGCGTCTTCGACGAGAACACCTACCTGGAGTTCAACGATTACGATTGGTCCACGTTGGGTGGCCCGGTCGATTCAGCCGTCTTCCGTATCGAGGTCGTCTCGGGAGGTTTCGGCGCAGATTCGAGCGAGGAGAACCCGTTTGATATCTCTCTTCACTCGCTTTCGCAAGACCCGTGGACCACGATCGATCCCACGCTCTTCAGTGGGCCTGCCTCCTACCAGGGCTTCGCGGCTGATCAGATCAACAGCGCCTCGGTCATCTCGACGACCAGCGTCGGCGGTGCTGGAATCTACGAGTGGGATATCACATCGCTGGTCAACGACTGGATCGCCAACGGTGATGCGAACTTCGCACAAACGATCGCCCTGTCGGGCATCCTTGATGCTTCCGGCGGCACCTTCCTGCAGGGGCTGGTGAACTCAACAAGCCCGAGCCTGATCGGCGATGAGGTCATCGGTCAGATCGTTGTCGTTCCGGCTCCCGCAGGACTGCTTTCATTCGCGGCGTTCGGGGTCATCGCATCGCGTCGTCGTCGCGGCTGAACTGGAGTGAGGGGGACACTTCCGCTGGGTTCCGGGGCGTGTGCCTT
>JAEPOJ010000010.1:44274-52055 GCA_017642965.1 Phycisphaerales bacterium | reverse complement strand
CGCGATGTGTTGCTCACCCAGCGTCCCGCACCCGGGCTGAGTGATCAGTCCGGGTGTTTTCAGTTCTGGCCTCTGTATAAACGGCAACCGCCCGAGGAGCCGGATGTCTCCTCGGGCGGTGATGTCCCGTGTATTCGGGTGCCTTGGTGTGGGTCGGATCAGTTGTTCGAGGCCATCGGCTTGGACGCCTCAGCGTCCTCCGGCGTGATCTCGATCACGGTGGGCTCGATCAGGAGGTGGTCCTCCTGCTCGAATCCCTGAACGTGCCCGTTCTGGTCGATCAGGAACTCGGCTTCACTCTCATAGTCGTGGGCCTCGTTCTTGCGAGTGATCGACTCGATGCGTGAGCGCTGCTCAGAGCGGATCTGGGTCAGACGCGAGTTAAGCTGATCGAGGGAGTTCGCCTGGAATCGGGAGTGCTCGTCGATCGTGGCCTGACGGTCCTCCATCATGTCGATCATGCGATCGTTGCGTGCGATGGAGTCGATCTGGGCGTCGAGCTGGAAGAGCTTCGCCTGGAACTCGTCCTGCTCGGTCGTCAGACGCTCGTGCAGGTCCGCGAGCTGCGATTCCTGATCGCGGAGGTACCCGAGATCGGTGCCCAGGTCCTGTGCCCGCGAGGAGTACAGGTTCTTGGTCTGCTCGATCTGCTGACGCTTGCCGTAGGCGTCCTCGAGGTCAACCGGCTTGTTATTAAAGCTGATCCGGACGATTGCGCCGGGGTTGGCGTTCTGTGTCACGCGTGCCTGAGCAATCTGAGAGTCGACGACTTCGAGATCGCCGGTTGCCAGAGCAACGACCTTGTTCGCGATCTGGAGCTCACGCTCGAGCTGTGCGATCTGTGTCTGCACCTCGGAGAGATCCGAGCGGACCTCAGCGATCTTGCCGGGGTACTGTGCCTCAAGCTTCTTGATCTGCTGACGCAGCAGGATCGGGTCATCGATGTTGTCATCGATCACGCTGACGATATTGCCCCGTGCCTGGTGGACCATTGCGCCCATCCGCTGCGGCCCAGCGACGGCGACCAGGACACCACCGGCGAGGGCGGTGATCACGACGCCGCGTACTACTGTCTTGCCAATGCATCCCATGATTGCCTCCAAGTGCTTCTGTGCCGGGCCGGTTGTTTCCTGCAAGGGCTCGGCGGGATTTGGTCATGCCGGTATTGGTTGGGTGTAACCGGCGAGTGTTTGTTCGATCCGAGCCGCGATGGCCCGATGGGGAGTGAGTGGGAATGCGACGCGCTCAATTTCACAGGTGAGAGAAAATTTCTGGCCCGATGCCGCACCTTGGCAGGAAAACCGCTTTCAGACCCGATAAGTGGTGATTTTGCACCCCGTGCTTCCGTTCTGGTGTAGAAGCTCGGTAGAGTGAAGGACTGAAACCTGCCCAGTGTTTCTCGGAAGAAACCCGCGGAATCGGCGTGAGGATCGCGTCGGAGAGGGTCTTACGTATGATGACGAACATGACCACCGGGTTTATCGCCCGGCTGCGTGACAACGACGAAGCCGCCTGGTTCGAGCTCTGGGAAACCTTCGGGCCCGTGATCCGGGTGCAGCTGTCTCGATGGGGGCGCGGGCGGATCGGGGTGGAAACCGTGCGTGACCTCTCGCAGGAGACCCTCGCTGCGCTGTCCAACTCCATTGATCGCTACGACCCTGCGCGGGGTGCTCGCTTCAGCACCTGGCTCTTGGCTATCGCCAAGCATGTGCTAGGCGACGAGATCGACCGGAGGATGGCCCTGAAAAGGGGTGGCGGGAAGGCCAACGCCCAGTTCGACGAGTCATGGATGAAGGCGGACGCTACGCAGGGCGTCGATGCCCAGTATGAGACGTCCATCTTTTGCGCCAAGGTGGAGGCCGCGATCCGCATGGTCGAGCGCGAGACGGATTTTACTGATTTCTCGATTTATCGCATGCGTGTGCTCGACGGGCAGTCCGGCAAGGACGTGGCTTCCGCGATCGGGGTGAGCGAGCCGACGATCTCACGTCGGTTGACCAAGATCCGCGGTGTGCTGCGAACCCGCCTGGGCGAGGTGATCGCGACATATTCCTTCACAGAGGAGGAGTTGGAGGAGGCCGAGCGAAACGGGCTGTCGCTGAATCCCAATAGCGAGGACGGCGGGGAGGCCGGCCCTGCTGATAAGTCCGCTGACGCCATGTTCGATGAGGCGATCGCGGAGATCTACCACCGGCAGATGCAGCTGCGTGCTGAGGATGAGCAGTCCCTTCTGGGATGAGCGAACCCAACCCGCAGCTCGAAGGGGCAGCGAATCATGAGTGTGGCCACCTTGCTCACCGTACTACTGGCGATCCTTGTTGGCGCCTTTGCGCTCGCGGCGATCATCTTCCTGATTGGCAAGATATTCGGGATCACCTTTCTGATCCTTGGCAACATCTTCCGCTTCATCGGGGCCGAGGTGACCGACCTGCTGCGCTTCGTGAGTTCCGTGCTCGCGAGCGTGCTTTTCGCGCCGCTGGTGGTGCTGAGCATCGTGATTGGGCGCTGGTCTGCCTCGAAGCACTACGCCGGCTCATTGATGGCCGAACTCCGCGGGGCGACACGGTGCGTCTATCGCTTTTTCATCGGCAATCCCGCACGCCTGTTCGGTCTGGGCGGAGCGTTGGAGGGCGTCGAGCGCCGTGTCCCCGAGGCTATGGCCGCCGCGCCTACACGAGATAAGCCCAGCAAGAAGCGGGTCGGCATGTTCGAGGGCTACAAGATCATCGGCTCGCTCAAGGGCGGTGGATCGGGTGGCAAGCTGTATATCGCGGAACCGGATGAGGTGAAGCAGGCCGTCTTCGCGAAGCGCAAGCTCGGCGAGGTCGACCAGGTCGTCATCAAGGTCTTCTCGCTCAATGACGGCTCGAGTCTGCCGCAGATCGTGCGTGAGAGCCGGGCGCTTGACGCTGCCCGCCAGCTCGGGCTCGTGCTCGAACACGAGATGAGCCCGGAGCGGTTTTACTACGTGATGCGGTACGTTCCCGGCGAGTCGCTCTCGGTGGTAACGCAGCGGATGCATACGCTGAGTCCGAGCGGTGGGCTTGGCGATGATGAGCTGCGTCAGGCGATGGGATACATGAACGACCTGCTTGTTGCGCTCGATACGTACCACAACGCAGAGCTCTGGCATAAGGACGTCAAGCCGGACAACATCATCGTCGACGGTCGTGGTGAGGGCGCGAGGGCGCACCTGGTCGACTTCGGCCTGGTGACGCCAATGCGTTCTGCGATGACTCTCACAACCCACGGCACGGAGTATTTCCGTGATCCCGAGCTCGTCCGCCAGGCTCTTCGAGGGGTCAAGGTCCATCAGATCGATGGTTCCAAGTTCGATGTTTACGCTGCGGGTGCAGTCCTGTACTCGATCGTGGAAAACTCATTCCCCGCGCACGGCGGGCTGAGCCAGATCACCAAGCGGTGCCCTGAAGCGCTGCGCTGGATCACGCGTCGGGCCATGGCCGAGTACGACCGCCGCTATCCCAGCGCCGCGGCGATGCTTGCCGACTTGCAGGTTGTTCTCGAATCAGAAGATCCCTTCGCGCTCAAGCCGATCGATCTGCCGAGCGTTGCGCAGGGCGATGCCGCCGCGGAGGACCTTGTCGAGAGCATTCCCGCTCCGGAGTGGGACGACAGCGTGCAGCCCGACTTTGCGCGTGCGGCCGGGACACCGGTACCCCCGCAGGGAAATCGGAACGATCGCAATCGTGGGCGCGTCGGTCGTCCTCGCACGAACACTGATTTCTGGTCGGGTCGTTATCAGGTTGCTGGATCACCCGTCGCCGCGCCCATGAAGAAGCGGGTGAAGCACAAGAAGGGGATGGTTGTCGAGGCCGGATTAGGTCAGGGCGGTCCGTACATGAAGGTCAATGGTGAGCCGGTGCGGCGTCGCCCGCTACGCGATCCGGGCGATCGCCGACCCGCGCGTGAGCAGGTCAAGACTGCTCGTGCTCGCGCCGAACAGCGCCGGGCCAATGCCTCGCGTCGGATCAACGAAGCGCGGGCGCGGCGTGCGGGGCGCAAGGCGGATTACTCCAATACTCCCGGCGCTGCTGTGGTCTTCGGTGGGCTCCTTGGGCTCGCGGTCTTGTTCGGGATCGGCACCGTTGGGTACAGCGTGTACAAATCGGAGGCCGAGCAGAACAAGATTGCTCAGTACGCGCACGCCGATGGGAGCGTGTCGATCTCGCATGGTGATGTCGTCGCGTCCAGTACTGGGCACACCCATTATGATGAGCATCATGAGGGTTACGGTGGGGATCACGCAGACTCGTGGTACACCGCGAGTGATCTGCCCGCCGTTGACGCGGAACTCCTGCTGATGTCAATGCTGCCACAGCCGATTGAAACAGAACTGATGGATGAGATCGTCAAGGGCACGCTGGCGATGGAGGAGTCGGGCGTTTCCTTCATCGGGTCCATCAAGCCGGACGTGGAAGAACACAGATCGATCGACCTGATCGCTGAGCTCCAGATGGTGCTCGGTTCGACCCCGGTTGATGCTGATGCGTTCCATGCGACGGTGCAGGACTGGCTGCTCACCATGCCGTTCGACGGCGTGCTCGTGCTCTACAACCCCCCGGTCGATTCAGGGCACACGGGCGAGCGGGCTTTTCTGATCACGGACCAGTTCTACGCAGACCATGCGCTGGCACACGAGACGGTGCCTGTGCTGCTCCATGAGCTTGCGTCGAACGGGTACGACGATTAACCGAGAGCTGCAACTCAATCACCACGCGACACTTCGATCAGACGATCGAGTGTCGCGTTTGTCTTTCCAGAATCGATCGCGATTTGAGCGAGCGAGAGCCCTTCCGCAATCTCGTCGCAGGCACCCGCGACGACGAGCGCGGCGCCGGCGCTAAGCGTCACCATGTCACGGTATGGGCTCGGGTTCCCTGCGAAGATATCGCGGATGATCTCGGCGCTGTGCTCGACGCTGGAGGCCTGGAGCTGATCGAGGGTGACGCGTTCGAGCCCGTAGGACTCGGCATCGATGATCACTTCGTGAAGCGAACCGTCACGCACATGCATGACCCGGGTCGGCGCGGTCGTTGAGAGCTCATCGAGCCCATCCGTCGAATGAACAACCATTGCCCGAGTGGCGCCGAGGTTTGCAAGCGTCTGGGCCATGGGCTCGACGAGGGCATCGTCGTAGACCCCGATGAGCTGACGATCTGCGCCTGCTGGGTTTGTCAACGGGCCCAGCGCGTTGAAGATGGTGGGGAACCCGAGGGAGCGACGCGGCCCGATCGCGTGCTTCATCGCCGGGTGGTGATGAATCGCGAAGCAGAAGCACACCCCGGCTTCTTCAAGGCAGATCGCTTGCTGCTGTGGTGTCGCATCGACATGAACACCGAGCGTCTGGAGCACCTCTGCTGATCCGCGCCCGGTGCGAGAGCGGTTGCCGTGCTTGGCGACGACGATCCGGGAGATGCCCGACTCGCCTGGCGGGGTGACTGATGCCGCTACGATCGCGGCGGCGGTGGACACATTGAACGACTTTGGGGCCCCCCCGGTGCCGCAGGTATCCAGTAGGGCTTCCCCTGGCTTGAGGGTGTAGGGGACTCGTTGCACGTGCGCCCGCATCGCCCGAGCCGCCCCTGTGAGTGTGGATGCGTTCGGTGGCATCGTCTGGATCAATGACAGCAAGCCAGAGATCTGTGCCTCGTCGAAGTGTCCGCTCAGGAGCCCGAGGAACACGGATTCCGCGGTTTCTTCGTTCATGGGGTTGCCCGCGATCAAGTCACGCAGGATCGGAGTCAGGTCGGGTGATGCGGCTTCATTGCTCATGGAACGAGCGTAGCACGGATCGACCCGGATAGGGTGCCTCGTCGTATAGATGGGTGTTGTAGAATGAGGCATCCATGAGCATGATCTCCACACCCAATGCCGTCCGCGCCGCCGCTCAAAACGCGAGGCGGGCAATCATACGGCGTAGCACGATCAACCGGATCGGACCTCTGCTTGCGATCGCGATGGGGCTCTCGGCGGTTGTGATCCTCGTCGATCGTGTGTCGGTGGATGTGATCGGCCCTTTGTGGGGCATCCCGCTCGTCCTCGCCTTGGTCGCGGTTCTCTGGGGATTTTTTCAGGCGGCACGACATGCGCCTGATGCTACGCGATCCGCTGGTATGCTCGATGAGCGGCTCCGACTCAACTCGAAACTGCGGGCAGCCTTAGAGCTCCGTTCTGAGCCGGGCAACGCAGGGTTTGTCGAGCTCGCGATGCAGGACGCGGAGTCGCTCGCCTCCGAGATCGACGCGAACGCTGCACTCCCCGATCCGAGGACGGCCCCGTACTGGTACGCCGGGTTCGCGGCCGCTGCGTGTGTGGCGATTGGGGTCTGGGTCCCCGCGCGGACCGCAACAGGCAACACACCCACACCCGTTCCTCCGGCCCGTGCACTGGCAGAGATCGAGACGGCAGAAGAGATTGCCCGCGAGATCGAGGAGGACGAAGACGCCCCGGCATCGGTGCGTGAGCAGCTCGAAGAACTCGAGGCGCTCAAAGATGAGCTCGCACAGGGGGTGGTGGATGAGCAGGAGGCCGATGCGAGGACGGCAGCGAAGCTCGAAGAGATCGCGGACTCGATGGAGCTGTCCGCATCCGAATCGCAGGAAGAGGCAGAGTCGATCAGTGAATCAGTTGAGTCGCTCAGGAATCGGGCGCAGGCCGAGCAGCAACAGTGGGACCCGCGTGTTGAGGAGTTCGCGGAATCGCTTGAGGAGAAGGACTTTGAGAGCGCGGCCGAGCAGATCGAGGAGCTGAGCAGGGCGATGGAGGCCATGCCGCCCGAGCAGCGTGAACAAATCGCGGAGCAGCTCGAAGAACTGGCGAACGCGATCGATCCGCAAGATCTCGAACGTTCGAACGATCAGGAGGACGAGCCGACGCCCGATCTGGGAGACGAGGCCCGTGAGCAGGCGGAACGCATGAGGGATCAGACTCCGCCGGAATCCCAGCCCGAGTCCGCTCCGGATGAGCCTGAAACGCAGGAACGCCAGCCTGAGGACTCATCATCTCAGGAGGAAGATGCTACGGAGGCCGAATCAGGCGCCGGCGAGCAGGATCAGCCCGAACAGCGGGAGCAGAACACTGAGTCTGAGCAGGAGAACAAGCAGAATCAGGAAGGGAGCAAAGCGGGTGACGAGCAAAGGGGCAATGAGTCACAGCGTGAACAGGGCTCCGATCAGTCATCACAGCGCCAGCAAGGCAACGAGCGGGGAGAGCAGGCGACCGAGCAGCCGAATGAGCAATCAGGCGAGCAGCCCGCTGAGCAAGGGCAGAACGAGGACCATCCCACGCAGCGCGAGGGCCAAGAGCCGCAATCGTCGGAATCCCAGTCTCGTGAAGAGCAGCCCCAGCGTGAAGAAGGGGGCCAGCAGAGGCAACCCCGTGAAGCGGAGAGCGCCGGCGATCAAGCAGACGCTGAGCAGCGCGAGCAGGAATCCGATCAGGGATCAGAAGGCGAAACGCGGCAGAATGAGCCGCGGTCGTCTGGTCAGGATCAGTCGTTGGAGGAGCGGGTGCGGCAGATGGAGCGGCGGCAGCGCCAGGCGGAGCGTCAACGCGAACAGGCGGAGCGACTACGCGAGCAGGCCGACCGTCTGATCAATCAGGATCCCGGAGATCCGCAGGGGCAGAACAACCAGCCACAATCGCAGCAGCCGACCCCGCCGCGGATGGGAGAAGGGGCCGGCGATGGTGAGCGGGATCCGGATGCTCCCGAAACACAGCGCGACCAAACAAGCTCGGACTTTGTCCCGGTTGATGCCAGA
>JAEPOJ010000010.1:0-44264 GCA_017642965.1 Phycisphaerales bacterium | reverse complement strand
AACAATGCAGGGGGGCAGCCTGTCGGTGAGTGGTACGGCCCTGACGGCGAGCCTGTCGATCCGGGCACGAGCCAGCAGGCCGCCCAACGGCTGCGTCGCGCGTCACAGGAAGCGCAGAAGGCCCTCGAAGAGCAGCAGGTGCCACGGCGCTACCGCCACCTTGTGCGCGAGGTCTTCCAGCGGGTGCAGGATCGTGCGGATCAGATCGAGGGTGGTGGGAGCATCGCTCCACAGGGGCAGGACGCCGTGCCAGCCAAATCCTCAGGCAATGAAACGGGTTCGGACGGGTGAATCTGCAGATCGATCATCCCCTTTGGCTCATCCTCGCGGGTATTGGCGTGCTCAGCGCGCTCATCGGTTGGCGCGTCATGCACGCCATCCCCAAGGGGCGGCGGACGCTCGCGGTGGGATCGAGGGCGTTGCTGCTGATCACGCTCGCGCTCGCGATGAGCGGAGTGTACCAGGTTGATGAGGCGGACGACCTCACGCTTATCGGGGTGGTGGATGTCTCTGGCTCGGTGCAGAGCTTCGGATCGTTCGGCACGGACGAGCTGGGGCAGCGGATCGGCATCGATCAGGCCTCGCGTTCGTTCCTCGCTCAGTCTATCAGCAGCAAAGAAGAAGAGGATCAGGTCGGGATTGTTGCGTTCGATGGGGCCCCCGTGGTGATCGCCGCTCCGTCGCGGTCTGGTGTGCTGGACAGGACCATCGAGAAGAGCGCCATCGATGGGTCAGATCTGCCCGGCGCGATCGAACTCGCAAAGACGCTGGTGCCCTCGGATTCGAACGCCCGGCTTGTGGTCTTCAGCGATGGGCGATCAACTGCACCCGGTCTTGAGCGCATTCCAGGCGACGTGCAGATCGATGTCGTGCCGATCCGATACGACGTCGAGCAGGAAGTCGTGCTCGAGTCGATTGAGGTGCCGACGAGGGCGTTGCCCGGGGCCCAGATCGAAGCACGCGTCGTGATCCGCTCGCTCGGGCGCTCAACGGGTGAGCTCCGTATCACGGACAACGGCGAGGTGATTGATCTGAACGGGGCGGCACCTGGGAGCGGGATGCGTGTCTCGCTCGACCCGGGGCAGCGGGTGCTGCTGGTGCCGATGACGCTCGGAGCCTCCCGTGTGCACCGTTTCGAGGCGCGGTACATCCCCGATGAGATCGATGCTGCCCGGGGGCTCTACGTGGGGGATGTGAGTCTGCAGAACAACCGGGCCGGCGGGGTCACGATGATGCGGACGCGCGGGAGGGTGCTCATCGTCGCGGAGCCAAACGACGCTGGCCTCACGGACAGCGTGGAACTCGGGCGCGTTCTCATCGAAGCCAAGTGGGATGTCGAGACGCGTCCTCCGAGCGCGTTCCCCAGCGATCTGCTGGAGCTGGAGTCGTATGACCTGGTTGTGCTTGTGAACACGCCGCGCGATGCGATCCCGGGGCAGGGGGATGAGCTGCTCGTTGCGTACACACAGGAGCTGGGGGGGGGGCTGATCCTCGTCGGTGGGCGAGAAGCGCTGGGAGCTGGTGGGTGGCAGGGGTCTACGCTGGAAGAGATCCTGCCCGTGAAGCTGGATGTCCCGGACGATCTCATCGTACCTTCCGTGGCCGTGGTGATCGTGCTTGATTCGTCCGGGTCGATGCGCAGGCGGGTCATGGGATCCTCAAGGAGCCAGCAACAGATCGCGAACGAATCGGCGGCCGCGGCCTTCGAGGTGCTCGACCAGAAGGACCTCATCGGTGTGGTCGCGTTCAGCAACAGCGCCCGTGAGGTCGTCGCGATCGGGCCGAACGACCGCCCGGACGACACCAGGGTCCGCATCGAGTCCATCAGTTCGGGCGGTGGCACCAATATCGGTGATGGGCTCCGTATGGCCAGGGACATGCTCACGGGTGTCGAGGCAGGGGCCAAGCACATCGTGCTGCTCTCCGACGGCGAGTCGATGATGCCCGAGCAACTGCCCGGGCTTGCCGACGAGCTCGGTGCGGCAGGCATCAAAGTCTCGACGATCGCGGTGGGGGACGAAGCGGACACCCGATCGATGCGGGAGGTCGCGGTCCGCTCTCAGGGCGCGTACTACCGGGTGCTCAACCCGAGCGTGCTGCCGCGGATCTTTCTCAAGGCGATCCGCGTCGTGCGGGCGCCGATGGTCCGCGAGGGCGACTTCGAGCCCATCGTGCTAGATCCGGTCTCGCCCGCGGCTGGATCGCTTGCTGGGCTGCCGCCGCTGGGCGGTCTGGTGATGACGGACCGCATCGACGACGATCCGCGTGTGCAGACTCCGATCGTGTCACCCAACGGGGAGCCGGTGCTCGCGTACCACCAGACCGAGCTCGGGCGTGTCGCGGTGTTTACGTCCGATGTTTCTACCTGGTCGCGCAGGTGGATCGAGGACCCGGTGTTCGGGCGTTTCTGGGGCACGCTGAGCGCGTGGACTATGCGGAATAGCGACGAAGCGCCGGGTGAGCTGACGATCAGCATGCGGGGCAGCGCCGCGGTGGTCGAGTATGACGCGATCGACGAGCAGGGCGCTCCGATCGACGGGCTGGATATTGAGCTGCAGGTCTACGACGCATCGGGACAATCCCAGACGCTGGCGCTGAAGCAGACCGGCGCGGGGCAATACGGCGTTCAGACGCCGTCGCTCACGCCGGGTGTGCACGTGCTGGTTGCGTCTCCTGTGCTCGATGGCGAGCCGCTGGCGCCAACGATCGCCGGCTTGGAGGTCTCGGGCTCGAGCGAGTTCAACTATCTCAGCGCCAACCCCGAGGGATTGATCGCGCTCGCCCAGCGATCTGGTGGGCGGGTCTTTGATATCGGCGGCAGTGGGCCTGCGGATCTCTTCACACGCGAGGGCCTCACGGTCCGTCGATCGCTCCAGCCGGTGTGGACGACGCTCATCGCGATCGCGTTCGTGCTGTTCCTGATCGATCTGGCGATGCGCCGCGTCGCGTTCGATCGCTGGGTGGCGCAGGCGCGAGAGGACACGATCGCGGCCGCGCGTGCGGTGCGTGGCGAGCAGCTGCAGCAGGCCTTCGCAACGCGTCAGCGGGTGCGGGCGAGTGCGCCCGAGATGGGGGATATAGATCGATCGCCAATGAAGAAATCCAAGCCGCAGGCAAAGAGCGAGCCAGAGCCCAAGGCAGAGCAGGTTGAGGAGAAGGAAGAGTCGGCGAGCGACAACCCGCTCATGGCAGCGAAGCGCCGGGCGCGGGAGCATTTTGATGATTGATCAGATCAACTCACCATTCAGATTCAGCCGATCCGCCGCCGTGATCTTCGCCCGCACCATCTGCCCGATGTAGTCGATGGGCTTGGTCGGGCCATCGCTGGGGACATCGAAGAACACGATCAGGTCGCCGTCGGTTCGTCCGGAGAGCTGCACTGTCTCGCCGACGGGTGTTTCGTCGAGGACCGCGACGGGCGCCTTGGACGCGGCCCCATTGATGGTGATACCGACCATGCCCGATCCGGGCTTGACGTCGGTGCCTCGCTTCTTGTGCTCACGTCGGCTGAGCCCTTCGACGAAGACATCGAACTCACGCCCGACCTGCTCGCGGGCGATCGAATCGGAGATGTCCGCCTGCATCGCGAGCAGTTCGTTGTTGCGGATGCGCTTGATCGCGTCGGGGATGTCGTCGGGGATCTTGTCGTAGGCGACGGTGCCCGGGCGGGGCGAGTACTTGAAGATGAAGCAGTTCTTGTACCGCGAGCGTTCGAGCATCTGTTTAGTGAGCTCGTGGTCCTGATCGGTTTCCGTGGGGAACCCGACGATAATGTCCCCCGAGAGCATGAGCGGGCGACCGATCTCCGGTTGATCGAGGTACTCACGCGTGCGATCGATGAACTCGTTGTACTCCTCGATGGTGTACCCCCGGTTCATCATCTTGAGCATCCGGTTCGAGCCGGTCTGTGCCGGCACGTGGATGTAGCGGCAGATACGCGGGCAATCGCGGATGACCTCGAGCACGTCGTTGCCGAAGTCACGCGGGTAGCTCGTCACGAAGCGCAAACGCTGGATCGCGGGGACCTCTTCGTGGATCCGGTAGAGCAGGTCCGCGAAGGTCGTGGTGTTCGCGCCCGCGAAGGCGTCGCGGTGGTGCGAGCCCTTGTAGGTCCGCCCCTTCTGCGGCTGGAGCACGCCGTCGAGCGTAACGGCCGAGTCGTGCTCGTAGCGGTAGTGGTTCACCGTTTGCCCGAGCAGGGTGATCTCGATGATCCCGGTATCCGCGAGGGCCTTGATCTCGTCGATGATGTGCTGGGGCGGGCGATGGATCTCGGCGCCGCGGGTGTGGGGGACCACGCAGTAGGTGCAGAACTTGTTGCACCCGCGGGTGATGCGGACATACGCGCTGCGTCGACCGTCCGCGTCGATGGGGGAGACCATCCGACCCAGATCGAGCGATTCGAGCGAGTCGCCGGCAGCCGCGAGGGTGGAAGATCGACGCGAGGCGCTGCCCTGAAGCGCGATCTGCTTGGCGCTGCGTCGGCGGGCCTTGTCTGGGTCATCGCTCGCGAGCGAGGACTTGGTCCGCACCGCGTTGTCGAGGAGTTCGGGCAGCTTGTCGAGCTCTGCCGGGCCGCACATGATGTCGACGACGGGCATGCGGGCCATGAGGTCCTTGCCGTCCCGCTCGGCCATGCAGCCCAGCACACCCACGACAAGGTCAGGCTTGTCGTGCTTGGCGGTCCGCATGTCGCCCAGTCGCGACCAGACCTTCTGCTCGGCCCGCTCACGCACGGAGCAGGTGTTATAGAGGACGATGTCCGCGTCCTTGGCGTCGCGGGTAAAGGTGTACCCGAGGGCGCCGAGGGAACCCGCGACAAGCTCGGAGTCGAGCTCGTTCATCTGACAGCCGAAGGTCTCGAGATAGACGGTTTTCTGTGGCATGGACGGGTAGTGTACGCCGGGAACTCCTCACGCCCAACCCTCGGTCGCAACTTGGGATAGACTCATCGCAGTGACCACGATCGAGGACATCAAGGATTGGTTCGGCGAGCTCTCGTTGGCGACCAAATGTCTGCTCCTGTTCGGGGGCGCGTCGGCGTTGATCATCACGATCGCGCTCTCGCTGCCGCTGCTGCGGATGAACGGGCTTGTCGGCGCGGGCGAGCTGGAGCTGGCCCGCACGGTCTACGCGACGTGGATCCAGGACAACGAGCCCGGCGAGCCCTCCGACGAGATCAAGGCATCTGGGGCGGTGATCCGCTCGATCAATCGGGAACAGATCGATGCCGAGCTTGAAGAGAACCGTTTTCTCGCGCGGGCGATCCAGCGGTTTAACCAGTCCCCGACTCGGGTGGAGCACTTCGATGCGGACTGGAACGGGTGGAACCGGGTCTACCGGTATGCCCGCGCCGTTCGCGACAGCGACGCCCAGGTCAGCGGGGTGGTGCTTATGGAACACCGGGCGGACGGGGCGGGCTGGCTGCTCGTGGTGAATCTGCTCTACGTGTTCATCGCCGGCGCAGTGGTGCTCGCGGTGGCCCTGGTGGTGTACGTCACCATCATCAACCGCCTGATCCTGAGCCCGGTGGCCTCACTGCAGAAAACCGCCGAGCTCGTGCGGGACGGCGAGCTTGAGACCCGCTGTCAGATCGATACCGGCGATGAGTTCGAAGAGCTCGCGGAGACCATCAACCTGATGCTGGCCGCGCTCACCCGCCAGCGTGACCAGCTGCGCGATGCGAACAAGGCCATGGACATCAAGCTCGCGGAGCTCGCGGAGGCCAACTCGGCGCTGTTCGAGTCGGCACGACTCAAGGGTGAGTTCCTCGCCAGTGTCTCCCACGAGCTGCGCACGCCGCTCAACGCCATCATCGGCTTCGCGGAGCTGCTGCTGGAGATCGCCCGCAAGGAGATCGCGGAGGCGGCAGAGGATGACATGCTCCCCACGCCGGGGCCAGGGCGGGATATCAACCAGGAATCGGGCGAGCTGAACAAACGAGAGCGGTACCTTGTCAACATCGTCAGCGCCGGTCGCACGCTGCTGGAGATGATCGAGTCATTGCTCGAGATGGCGAAGATCGAGGCGGGGCGGGTCGATCTCAACCTCTCCCCGATGAACCTGAGCGACACCTGTCAGGCGCTTGTCGGGCTCATCCACCCGCTCGCGCGCAAGAAGGGGATCACCGTGCGGCTGGACGTCTCGCTCGATCTGCCGATCGTCGAGACCGATCCGAAGAAGTTCCAGCAGATCGTGTTCAACCTCCTCTCGAACGCGGTGAAGTTCACCGGCAACGAGGGCGATTCGGGCGAGATCATCCTGCGCGCGGAACTCATGCGCGACGACGGGACCGGTGAGGACCGCGTCCGCATCTCCGTCATCGACAACGGCGAGGGGATCGCGCCAGACGATCAGAAGCGGATCTTCGACAAGTTCCAGCAGGTCGATTCGTCCCACACCCGCAAGCACACCGGCACGGGGCTTGGGCTCGCGATCGTGATGGAGCTCACACGCCTGCTGCAGGGTGAGATCCAGCTTGAGTCCGAGCTTGGTTCGGGCTCCATGTTCTCGCTCATCATCCCGACGAGCATCGACAAGCACGAGTACGAGGAAGCGAAGCTCGAGGCGAAGTTCCGCGGTGCGCTGCGCCCGCCGATGCAGCAGGAGCAGGACCCGGATCAGGAAGCGGTCACGCAGCCTGAATAGTGCTTGATGCTCGGCCTGCGTTTGCCTTGCTCGAACCGAACACTGATCACATCGATGCGGATCGGGCGTGATGCGAAACGCGCGTCCCGCTTGATCGACTTCGCGAGCGAGATGAGCTTCGCACGCTTCCTGGCGGTGATGCTTGCGACGGGATCGATGTCCCGGGTGGTGGTGGGTGAGTACGAGCGTGCTTTGACTTCGACGATCACGGTTGTGCCGGTCGATTTTTCGATACAGAGCAGATCGATCTCGCCGTGCGGTAGGCGCAGATTCCGAGCGATGACGCGGTGTCCGTGCTGACGCATGTAGCGTGCGGCGGCTCGCTCACCACGATCCCACACGCTCTTGGGTTTCGAGCCCCACATGCTCAGTTGTTCGGTGCGTATCGCTCTTCCGCGATCTCGAAAAGTCGGAGGAGGACCTGATCGCGTGTCGAGACGCGTGCGCGTTCCTGGAGGCGAGCGAAGTACTGGTCGCGGGCTTGCTCTCGTCGCTCGTAGGTGAGGTCGCGCTGAATTGCGAGCTGGGCGTCGTAGAGGGAGATGGATTCCTGCTCCGTGTCCTCGTACATGATCCAGTACACGCTGGAACCGAGCACGACGGGCCCGGTGTACTCGCCCTGTGAGAGCGAGCGTGTCGCCTGGTTCAGGTCCTCGTTTCCGAAGAACGATGTTTCTTCGAAGCTGCCCTCGATCTGCTTCTTCAGTATGCCCTGCGTCTCCGGGCTGTAGTTGTTGAGATGGCTCTGCGCTATCTCAACAAACGAATCGCCCTGTTCCAGGCGGGTCGTGATGGTGTCGACCTTCTCATGCTCATCGGAAAAGGCGCGGATGACCCGGATCACGGCGGAAGGTGGCGGCGCGAAATCATCGATGTCTCGCTCGTACCGCTGCTTGATATCCCGCCAGGAGACGTTGACTCGCCGGTTGATCTCGCGGATGAGCGTGAGCTGCACGAGCGTATCGACTTCCTTCTGTCGGAGGGCTTCGTCGAGCGTGATCCCTTCCTCTTCCTGGATCCGGCGCGTGGCCAGCTGAGAGCTACCCAGGTTCTCGGAGAGGATGTTGTTGCGGAAGTTGCTCAGGAAGGCCTGGAGCCCGACACGCTGCGTTGGAGTCAGTGCCGCGAGTGCTTCGGCTCGGAGCAGCTCGTCCGCGATGGTGCCGTCGAGTCGCTGCACGATGATGCGCCCGGCGCTGGCACGCCACTCGTTCGGGCTCAGTCGCTGCGCCTCCGCGATCAGGCGGTCCTCGATCGGGGCGAAGAACGAGCTGGTAAAGATCGGCTTGCCATTGACATCGCCGACCTTGGCGTCGAGCAACTGGAGCGATCGGCGTGGAGTTCGCTCGGTTTCGGTGCTGATCGTCGGGCTCTCGATCTCGACAGGACGGGCCGATGGGGTTGTCTTCGCCAGCGTGATGCCATCGTTTGTCGTCGATGGCCGGAAGATCGGAGCGGACTGCTGCCTGCTGGTCGGGGCCGTGCTGGCCTGCTCTGGTTTGGCTGGCTGCTCGACGGGCTGGGCCTGCTCCGCGGTGAAGTCGCCAAGTGTCAAGCGATCGGGTTCCGAAGTGCGGGGACCGCGGACCTTCTCGAATGAGCAGCCCGATGCGGCGACGATGCTCAGGCTCGCGAGCGTCCCTGCGATGGTCCGGATGTATGTTGAGCGACGTGGAATACGGATCATGTTATGTGCTTTCATGCCCTCGGGCGCTATCATGGATCATAACCGAACGGAGGCGGAAATGTCCGACCCAGAGACCCCGAAAATCATCGTGGACGACGACTGGAAGTCGTCGGCCAAAGCCGAGAAAGAAAAACTCGCCGCCGCAGAGAAGGAGAAGGCCGAGCAGGCCGCTGCTTCCGGCGGCCTGCCCGAGAAGCTTGGGTTCAAGGAACTCATCTCGCTCTTCGCGACTCAGGCCCTGATGTACATGGGGGCGATCCCCGACCAGTCCGGGCGGTCCATGGTCTCCCTGGAGGTCGCGAAGCTCAACATCGATCTTCTTGCGGTTGTTCAGGAGAAGACCAAGGGCAACCTGAGCGATGAAGAGCAAGAGATGATCGACGGCACGCTCAACGAGCTTCGCATGAGTTTCGTTGAGGTGGCCAAGGCCGTTGAGCAGGCCGCGGCTGACGGAACGCTGCAGCAGATGCAGCAGGATCCGA
The DNA here is from genome assembly GCA_017642965.1 of Phycisphaerales bacterium. GTDB lineage: Bacteria > Planctomycetota > Phycisphaerae > Phycisphaerales > UBA1924 > UBA1924. The sequence goes on along the minus strand of JAEPOJ010000010.1, from coordinate 35,447 downwards.
ATGTCGCAGGTGCGATTCATCCAGAAGGTGGATCCGGGCCAGATCTCAAGATCTGAGGCAGGTTTCGTGTATCGCCTCCGGCTTGTGTTTCGAACCCATTCTTGCCGATACACCCGTATCCACAGGCGAGCAATGATGCTCGCACACCCGCTCGGGTGTCCACAACTGAACTTCGGAGTCTCAAGGTGAGCAACCCAGACGGACCCCTCCAGCAACACCACTTTCTCCTGCGTCGATTGCACTCGCTGACCGGCATCGTGCCGATCGGCGTGTTCCTGATCATGCACCTGACGACCAACTCCACGATCGCGTGGGGTGGGCTCAACGGGCGTGCTCACGGCGATGGGTGGTTCGATCGCGCCATCTCGACTTTTCAGCACGAGGTGACGTTCATCAACGAGGCACCACTTCTCTTGCTCGTGGAGGTCACGCTCTGGGTGTCCATCGCCTTCCACTCCATCCTGGGCGTGTACTACGCGATGACGGGCAAGGCCAATAACGGCGCGTACAAGTACGGCGGGAACGCCCGCTACACGCTGCAGCGCATCACCGGCTACTTCGGGATCTTCTTCATCTTCTACCACATCGCGACGCTGCGTTGGGGCTGGGCATTCCTTGTGCCCGGCGGGACCAAGTGGTCCCACGAGTACGCCTCCTCGACGCTCGCCGCGGCGCTGCAGGGGGGTACCGAGGGCATGCAGCCGGCGGGAATCGCCATCTCGCTCTTTTACTTCATCGGTGTGACCGCGCTGGTCTTCCACTTCGCCAACGGGCTGTGGACCGCCGCGATCACCTGGGGCTTCACGATCTCCCGTGCCGCGCAGAAGCGATGGGGTTATGTGTGTGCCGCGCTCGGCGCAGGCCTGATGGTGATGGCCTGGGCGTCCGTCGTTGGCTTCGCCACACTCGATTACGACCAGGCTCGCTCCATTGAGGAAGCGATGCTCTCGGGCGAAGAGCACCCCGCAGAACTCCACGATGAATCGCATGCTGAGACTGCCGAGGCAGCGCAAGGCAACACCGACGGGTAACCCACCCGAGCTGAATCACGAAAGAAAAGGCAAAGCCATGGCTGATGAAAAACGAGTGATTGTCGTCGGTGGGGGGCTCGCGGGGCTCGCGGCATCCGTCCGCATCGCGGAGGCCGGTGTCCCGGTCGATCTCTTCTCGATGGTCCCGGTCAAGCGATCGCACTCGGTGTGCGCCCAGGGCGGCATCAACGCCTGCAACGAGGTCGCACGCCAGCAGGGGTACTCTGAGTACCAGCACTTCGATGAAACACTGATCGGCGGCGACTTCCTCAACGACCAGCACCCCGTCCTCGAGATGGCGAACTGGGCACCAAAGATCATCGATCTCCTCGATCGCATGGGCGTACCCTTCAACCGTTCGAGCGAGGGCTTCCGAGACCTGCGACTCTTCGGCGGTTCGCTCTTCAAGCGGACGCACTTCGCGGGCGCGACCACCGGGCAGCAGCTGCTTTACGCGCTCGACGAGCAGACTCGTCGGTTTGCCGCGGAGGGCAAGGTGAACAAAATGGAGTTCTGGGAGTTCCTCTGGCCCATCACCGAGGGTGAGGGCGAGGACAAGCGGTGCGTTGGCATCGTGGCCCAGGACATGCGGACCATGCAGATCCGAAGCTTCCGTGCTGACGCCGTCGTCATGGCCACCGGCGGTTGCGGGCTGGTGTTCGGCAAGTCCACCAACTCGATCATCTGCACCGGCGGTGCAGCGTCCCGCTGCTACCAAGCCGGCGCGTGGTACGGCAACCCGGAGATGATCCAGGTCCACCCGACCGCGATCCCCGGCGCGGACAAGTGCCGCCTTATGTCCGAGTCCGCTCGCGGCGAGGGCGGGCGCGTCTGGGTGCCCAAGAAGAAGGGCGACACGCGTCGCCCCACGGACATCCCCGAGAATGAGCGATACTACATTCTTGAAGAGCGTTACCCCAAGTACGGCAACCTCGTGCCGCGCGATATCGCGACGCGTGAGATCTTCGATGTCTGTGTCAATGAGGGCATGGGGATCAACGGGACCAACCAGGTCTATCTCGATCTGACGCACCGTGACCCGGAGTACCTGACGCAGAAGCTCGGCGGGATTATGGACATCTACGAGAAGTTCGTAGGCGACGATCCCCGATACACCCCGATGCGCATCTTCCCGGCCGTGCACTACTCGATGGGCGGTCTCTGGACGACCTACACACCGGGCGATTACCAGCCCGAGGCGCCGCTGGGTGAGCATAAGCCGGGCAACCCGATCCCGATTGATGCTCAGCCCGGTCACGGCCTGACGATCGGCGCGCACAACAACGCGATGACCAACATCAATGGACTCTACGCGTTCGGTGAGGTCAACTTCGCCTACCACGGAGCCACGCGCCTTGGCGCGAACGCGCTGCTCAGTTGCATCTTTGATGGGCTCTGCAACGGCGTCTCTGTTGTCAACTACGTCCGCGAGGGCGTGGGTACACCAGCCAGCGACATACCGCAATCGGTCTACGACAACGCGGAGAAGCGCGAGCAGGAGAAGCACGACAAGATCATGGGCTCCGTGAACACGGGCAAGGGCGATCAGTCGCTCAACCCGTACCAGATCGCCAACGAGTTGGGTGAGGAGATGAACGCGGCGTCTACGGTCGTCAAGACCGGCCCGCGGCTGGAGAAGTGCCTCGCGAAGCTCGACGAGCTTTGGGACCGCTACAACCGCATGGAACTCGGCGACGGCGCGATGTGGACGAACCAGTCCCTGAGCTTTGCTCGCTCCGTCGGCGACATGATCATCCTCGGCGAAGCCATCGCGAAGGCGGGGCTGCTCCGCGAGGAATCCCGCGGCTCGCACTACCGCACCGATTTCCCCGAGCGTGACGATGAGAAGTTCTGGAAGGCGTCCGTAGCGAAGTTCAACCCCGGGACCAATAAGAGCGAGATTGAGTTCATGCCCGTCAAGGCCGGGCTCGTGAAGCTCCGCCCCCGAAACTACGGCAAGGTGGATTCCGGGACGAACAAAGAAAAGATCCCGCCCAAGCAGGTTGCTGAAGCCAAGGCCTGAGACGGACGATCAAGATTGAATCAGGGTGCTCAACGCAGGAGCAACCGAAAGGATACGACCCATGAGTGATGCAGAAGCACACGCATACGACGCAGACATGCGACGCGCCAACCGCAAGAAAGCGGTGGAGGGGCGCTCCGTGATCTTCAAGATCAAACGCTGCGACGGGCCGGGCAAGCCCTCCCGCTGGGAATCGTTCAAGGTCCCCGTCGAGCAGGGCGCGAACGTCATCTCTTCGCTCAAGCTCATCGCGGCAAACCCGATCACAACCGACGGCACCAAGACCACGCCCGTCGTCTGGGACTCGGGCTGTCTGGAGGAAGTCTGCGGCGCCTGCACCATGGTGATCAACGGTCGGGTGCGTCAGTCCTGCTCGTGCCTGATCGATGAGTACGCCCCGCTTGAAGGCGACGTCATCACCCTCGAGCCCATGAGCAAGTTCCCCGTGATCCGCGACCTGTGGGTTGACCGTGACCGCCTCTTCCACGCGCTCACCCGCGTCAAGGCATGGGTCCCGATCGACGGCACCTACAACATGGGCGCGGGCCCGAAGGAATCGCCTGATCACCAGCAGATGCGGTACGCCCTCTCCGAGTGCATGAGCTGCGGCTGCTGTCTCGAAGCGTGCCCGCAGTACACCAAGGAAGAAGATTCCGACAAGTGGGATACAAGCTTCGTCGGTGCCCACGCGATCTCGCAGGCCCGCCTGTTCAACGAACACGGAACCGGCAAACGACTCAAGGGCGATCGCTATGACGCGCTCTCCGGGCCCGGTGGGGTCAGCGACTGCGGGAATGCGCAGAACTGTGTCAAGGTCTGCCCCAAGGGCATCCCTCTGACCGAGTCGATCGGCGCGGTGGGGCGAGGCACAACGGTGCACGCGATCAAGCGATTCTTCGAAGGCAAGAAGTAATCACAAGAACAGCGAGTTCAGCAACGCGGGTCATCCGGCCCGCGTTTTTTATGTGTTTGCTGAGGCTGTGATCAGGCGTTCAGATCAAGACGCCCGGGGGTTCGGGGTCGATGCTGCGCGTGCGGCGCGTAACCGGACTGCTGCTCCCGATCTTCGCGGGCGTCTTCCTGATCCGCGTCCGCGAGCTTGCGAACAGCATCGATTTGCTCGGTCTGTTCGACCTGGGCGACGTACTCATCCTGCGCACGCCGGCGTTTCAGGGCCTTCTCGAACTCCTTGCTCGATTTGGCCTTCTGCGCCTGCTTTGCAGCGACGGGGTTGCCTGCCAGGCTTGACGCCAGATTGTTGACTGCTCCGGTCATACCCAACATATCGGTTATATACCCCATGCACGACCAGCAAAACATGCCGAATGTGCATATTTGTTTGCTATATATTCGGGCTGATTGAAGGATCCTGCGGCTTAGGCACCGAGCGTGTTAATGCCGCAATCCACATAGATGTTCTCGCCGGTGACGCCCGAGCTCAGGTCCGAGGCGAGGTAGACCGCTGTCTTGCCGACATCGCCACCCTCGACGCCGCGCCGGAGCGGGGCCTTCTCCTTGGCCGCATCATCCATCTTGTCGGTGCCTCCGACGGCCGAGGATGCGAGGGTACGGAGGAATCCGCCGGAGATCGTGTTCACGCGGATCCCGTGCTCACCCAGCTCGTAGGCGAGATAGCGTGCCGTGGACTCGAGAGCCGCCTTCGCAACCCCCATGATGTTGTACCCGGGGACGACCTTTTCGGCGCCGTAGTAGGACATCGCCATGATGGATCCGCCGCCGCTCTTGGCCATCTGATCCTGGGCCCGCCCAGCCATCGCGGATAGCGTGTACGCGCTGATGTCGATCGCATCGAGGTAGGCCTTGCGCGGGGTCTTGGAGAACATGCCCGGCTGGAGCCACTCGCGGTCCGCGAATGCGATCGAGTGGACCAGGAAATCCATCCGGTCGTGATCTTTGGCGTACGCGTTGAAGAGATCGTCGAGTGATTCGTCGCTCCCGGCATCGCAGGGGTGGAGCCAGGGGTTGTCATGGATTTTCTCGACGGCTTTTCCGGTGCGGCGGGCGTTCTTGTCGCCGGGCAGGTGCGCGTACGCGATTGTCGCGCCCTGCTCATGCATCGCCTGAGCGATATGCCACGCGTATGAGCGATCGTTCGCGATCCCGACGACCAGACCGACTTTGCCTTCGAGCAGACCCATGAGCACGTCCTTTCCGAGACGATTCGTGTAGTTCGTGTGAGCCGAATCCTAGGGCGACACCCGCTCGGTGTGTACGATTGGGCATGCAGAGCGCACGTCATCGGCTGTCTGATCCCAACGATCTGTCACTCAACGACTTCGCGCAACAGCTGCGCCGTGGCGGGTTCATCGATCGCCTGCTCAACCTCGCGAGGGATGAGGACATGGGCGTACCCGCTCGCGACCTCACCGGCGAACTCATGTTCGCTCCCAGCGATACGCGAGAGGTACTGCTCAGGGCCCGTCAGGACGGGATCGCGGCCGGGCTCGCGTTTATGCCGGATCTGATCGCGGTTTTCAGCGCTGAGAATGACATCGAGCACGAGATCATGCTCCGCGACGGTGATGCGGTGCGTGCAGGGGTGACGATGGCGCGTCTAAAAGGGAACGCACGCGAGATCGTAGCGATGGAACGAACGATGCTGAACCTGCTCTCGCGGATGTGCGGCATCGCAACCCTCACCAGCGCGTACGTGGATCTGGTCGCTGGGACGAGCGCGAAGATCTGTGATACACGCAAGACCACACCCGGGCTGCGTGTTCTGGAGAAGTACGCTGTGCGGTGCGGGGGGGGCACGACCCACCGGATGGGGCTCCACGATGCGGTTCTTATCAAGGATAATCACATCGCGGGATTGTCTGAGAAGGAACTTGCAACCAAGCTCCCTGATCTGACGTACACCATGACAGGCAGTGATGCGCCGATCTGGTTTGTGCAGGTCGAGGTCGATTCGTTGGACCAGCTCAGAGCGGTTCTCAGTGCCGAGTCAGGGATGGGGGACATTGTTCTCCTCGACAACATGACACCTGAGATGCTGCGAGAAGCCGTCGCGATCCGCGATGAGAGCGGAGTTCGGGTGCTTCTTGAGGCGTCTGGCGGTGTGAACCAACGCACCGTTCGCGCGATTGCTGAGACTGGCGTCGAGCGGATCAGCGTCGGTTCCCTGACACATCAGGCCCAGAGCATAGATCTCGGGCTGGATTCCGTATCGGCGGGGGCCTGACGACTCCCCGCACTGTTCGTGGGGTTTCGATGTTTCAGCCAAGAAACGAAGACATCTCGTCCTGGGCAGGGCGAATCGACACGCTCATGAGCCGGAAGCCGGACTGCGTGGTGCAGCGCGTTGTGGTAATCGAATCTACAGACACCACCCAGCACGCCGCGATCCGGTTCGCGCGGCGTCAGCACGGCCTGCTTGTCATCGCATCGAAGCAGAACAACGGGCGCGGCTCCTTCGGGAGGCGATGGCACGACGGCGATCGGGCGACACTGCCTTGCACGTTCGTGATCGACCCGTGCTGCATCGACGCTACGGCATTCTCAGCGTGCGTTGCATGCGCCGTTCATGAGACGATCGCGTCCTTCATGCCCAGGACCGTCCGGGTGGCGATCAAATGGCCGAACGATATCGTCGTGCTCGAGGATGATCGAGAACGAAAGATCGGCGGTGTCCTCATCGAGAAGGTCGATGGGCTCACGCTCGTCGGTATCGGTATCAACTGCACACAGGCCGAGCGGGACTGGTCTCCCGAGTTCCGCTCTCGCGCTGTTTCGTTCCTCGGCCTAGGTGTGAGCGTTTCTCGTCTCGATCTGGTGTGCAGCCTGATCGAGTCACTCACGGAGTGGCTCCGCCCGTGCGATCCGAACGCGGTCCGTGAGTATTACGAGCACTACAACGCGATGGTCGGCACCGAACGGGTATTCCGCTACAACAATACCGTCTACACCGGCATCGTTGAGCACATGGACCCGCTCGGATCGATCACGATCGAGTCCGCCGGCAACTACCACACCCTACCGATCGCGCAGACTCAGCACGTCCGCTCATTCGACGGCGAGCTGGCTTCCGACTGACCCCCAGATCTTAGAGCAGGCGTTTGATCTGCTTGCCGACCTCAAGAAGCTCATCTTGCGATGGTGAGGTCGGGTTCCATTCCTTGTCGAGCCCTTCTCCCGTATCGCTTCCCGGAACGCAAGGAATGATGTGGAAGTGGACGTGCATCACCGCCTGCCCCGCCGCCTCGCCGTTGTTCTGAAGCACGTTGTACGCCGAAGCGCCGGTGACCTTCATGATCGCCCGGGCGATCCGTGGGAGGACCCGCCCGACCGCGGCGGCCTGGTCATCCCCGAGCTCGTGCAGCGTTGTGGCCGGCTCCTTCGGGATGACGAGCGTATGCCCCTTCGAGAGCGGCGCGATATCGAGGATCGCGATGACGTGATCGTCCTCGTAGACCTTGTGTGAGGGGATCTCGCCGCGGATGATCTTGGAAAAAATGGTGTCACTCATGCCAGCATGGTATCGCGTTGAGGCGGGCAACTCATCGTGGAGAGGACTCATTTTGCCCGGCTTTGACGCCTTTTCTGAGGAGGCGTGTGTACAGTTCTGTGATGCGTGCGATCGAAGATCAAAAGGCACAGCGGACGCAGATCCGCAAGCTCTCCGCGCTGCTCGTGAACCAGATCGCGGCGGGCGAGGTGATCGAGCGCCCTGCCTCTGTACTCAAGGAGCTCGTGGAGAACTCGATCGATGCCGGGGCGACACGGATCTCAGTTGAGCTGGAACAGGGCGGCGTAGAGCTGATCAGGATCTCCGACAACGGTCACGGGATCGCGCCCGAGCAGATGACCCTCGCGCTGACCCCGCACGCAACGAGCAAAATCAGCCAGGCAGAGGATCTGGACCGGATCGGTACGATGGGATTCCGCGGTGAGGCGCTCGCATCGATCACCTCGGTCTCGCGTGTGACGATCCGCTCGCACGCCACTGGTGAGGACGAAGGACGCATCATCGAGGCGGAGGGCGAGTCGATCGGCGAGCCGCGTCCGGTCGGCTGCCCTGTCGGGACCACGATCGAGGTCCGTAACCTGTTCTTTAATACGCCGGCCCGTCGGAAGTTCCTTCGCACGAACACAACGGAGCAGACCCGCTGTGTCGAGTGGCTGCGGGATCTGGCGATGGCGAATCCCTCGATCGCATTCCGGTGTGTCGGTGATGGAAAGGTCAAGCTGGACCTCCCGCTGGGACAATCGCCCCGGGAGAGAGCATTGGCGATCGTGGGAACCGAGCTGAGCGATCAGCTGCTCGAGGTCTCCGTGGATCGTTTCGATGATGCGCGGGGCATCCTCGTGTGGGGTCTGGTGGGGCTGCCCTCGATCGCACGGTCCAACTCAAAGGGGCAGCACGTGTTCCTGAACGGGCGCACGATACGTGACAAGACGGTTCAGCACGCGATCCGAGAGGCGTACCGAGGCCTGATTGAGCCCGGGCGTCACCCCACGGCGGTGCTCATGATCGAGATGTCGCCCTCCGCGGTCGATGTCAACGTCCACCCTGCCAAGCTGGAGGTGCGCTTCCGAGACCAGTCCATGGTCCACCGGGCGATCTACCACGGCGTGCGTGATGCACTCCAGCGGGCCGACGTGACGCCGACCATCGCCCAGCGTCTGCCCGAGTTTGGCAGCGCCCTCACCCAATCGATCGACCCGGTCGAGCGGGCGAAGGCGATCGAGAAGCAGACCGATGAGCTTGTCGAGTTCATCCGCAACGCCCCTGAGCAGTCCCGAGACGAACCCAGTGTTCGTAACTCGATCCGCGAGGTGCTCGAGCGCACACCCACGGTGATCCCCTCACAAGTCGGCTTTGCCCCGCCCGCCCTTGAACCGGGTGAGCTACCGCGTGTCCGACGCGTAGACCAGGTGCTCCAGGTTCATTCCAGCTACCTGCTCGCGCAGGACGAGCGAGGGGTGCTCATCATCGACCAGCACGCGTTGCACGAGCGTGTGATGTTCAACAAGCTCCTCGCCAGGGTGACCGGCAACGGTGCCTTGGAGCAGCAGGCGCTGCTGATGCCGATCGTTCTGGACGTGCCCTCCGGCGTCGTCGATGTATTCGATGAGCTCATGCCGCTGCTTGAGCGGATCGGGATCCAGGCGGCTCCGATTGGGCCCCAGAGCGTGGGTGTCCACTCCGTGCCGAGCTTCCTGCTGTCACGCAAGGTCGAGCCCGAGCCCTTCATGGCTGAGCTCTTCGAACGCATCGACGCCGACGGCTTCGTCCCCGATTCTGAGGAAGCCCTGCACGAGGTCCTCGACATGATGGCGTGCAAGGCTGCGATCAAGGCGGGGGATGCGCTCAGCGAGGACGAACTCGCAGCGATCATGCGCCTCCGGGAGGAGCAGGAACGGTCGGGCTCGTGCCCGCACGGGCGTCCGACGACGGTTCGGCTCACAATCGCGGAGCTTGAGAAGCTCTTCGACCGAAGATAAGTGCAAAAAACACCCGCGCACGGTCGTAACATGCGCGGGTGCCCGGAGTTGAGTTGGAGTAGCGATCAGTTCGCGGCCGCGAGCATCGCAAGCCGATTGATCGTGTTCTCGGCGAGGTCCGTCAGCAGCGAGTCTGCGCTGCGTTCTTCCTCGAGCGTCTTATGCAGAAGCTTGTAGGACTCATCGTCATCGAGCACTCGCGCGTACGCACGCAGCGAGCCGTACGTCGCGATCTCGTAGTGCTCCACCTTTTGCGCGGCACAGATGAGTGCGGCGTCCTTGGCTTCGGGCTCGCCGTCCTCATCGATGATCTCCTTGGCCTCCTCAATCAGGCCCTCCATCGCCTTGCACCTGTGACCGCCCGGCTCGAAATCGAGGGTCTTGAAGATGCCTTCAAGACGACCGATCTGGCCCTGCGTTTCCTTGAGGTGCTCGTCGAACGCGGACTTGAGCTTGCTGTTGGTCGCGGCATCTCGCATTCGGGGCAGCGCTTCGAGCAGCTGTTTTTCAGCGCTGTACATGTCTTTGAGCTGTGCAACAAAGACCTTGTTGAGTGCGTCGAGTTTGACTGACATATCGCGTCTCCTTTGCTGGTGTTGTGGTGCGGTGTGCGGGGTTGAGTCAGGCGTGAGAAATCTTCTCGGCGTTGAACTGCTCGAAGATGTCCTTGGCCTTGTCGCACTGGTCGCTCGTCTCACAGTCCACACCAACCATGACGTGGCCCTTATCGAGCGCGTCCTCATAGTGCTTGATCTCGTGCTCTGGGATCGTTGAGCCGATCAGCCCGCCCAGGACTGAGCCGCCCGCGGCACCAGCGCCGGCACCGGCCAGCGCGGCAACGATCGGCCCCGCGGCGACGACACCCAGCCCGCCGGTCGCGATCGCGCCCACGGTGGTGAGGCCGGCAACAACGGCACCGGCAGCACCGCCGGCACCCGCGCCGATAGCGGCACCCTCGGCGAGCTTGCTGTGTGTTTCCACGCCGAAAGACTCGCGGTCGAACTGTTCCGAAGCGATGAGACTGATGTCCCCGCTGTCGAATCCATGGGCGACCAGTGTCTCGAGTGCGCCGGCTGCGTTATCGTTCGATTCAAATATGGCGGTAATGACGGTACTCATTGTGCACCTCCTCGTAGTTGTACTTCTCGGGGAGGACGTACCTCCCTTGTATGAAGACATCTTCGGGGGTGGGTGTGATTCGCCAGTGAAGCGGGCATGAAAAGCAATAAATGCCGCCACACGGCGTGCATGACCGTAAATTAGGGGAGGAAGCGGGGCTCGCGTGCGGTGCGGCGTTACCAATCGAACGTGTCGAGGTGACGGCACAGGTGCCACGCGGTGGGGTAGCGCTGGATGATCAGCGAGCACTTGAGCCCGAGACACACCTTCTTGATCACGTCGGGCTGGTTCGCGTAGTGCGTCCGCCCGCCGACAAGGTCGTAGAGGATCCGAACGATATCGCACACGTCCTGCTGGATGTGGTACCGGTTCGCGCGCCCGCGGTCATAAAGGTCCACAAGCTTCACATCGAAATGCACGCCGCGTCGGCGGACCAGCACGTTGTGGGCATGCAGGTCACCGTGATACTCACGCTTCTCGTGCAGCTCCGCGAGCCCGGCGGCCATCGTGCGGATCAGGGTGAGGGCTTCATGTGCCGGCATCCGCTTGCCGCGGTACTGACTCACAAGGTCAGGAAGCAGCATGCCCTCGACAAACTCAGAGATGAGCACGCTCACCGGCTGCCCTCGGAGCTGGATCTGCACCGCGTGGTGGTACTGGATCAGCATCGCGCAGTCGCGCAACCGCTCGAGCTTCTTTGCGTAGTGCGTCGCCGCGTTGTTCCGAGGGTTGCGGTCCGGGTAGAAGATCTTCGCGGCGCGTCTCGCGCCGGTGAGCATCTCACGGACGAGGTAGACCTCGCCCTCGTAGCCACGCCCGATCTGCGATACAACCTGATACTGATTCGCCAGCACGCGCCCGGGGACGAGATCGTATTGGCGAACCCTGCTCATGCGTCGTCCAGCAGTTCGACGGACTTGAATGACTTGCCCTCAAGCATCGCGAGGCTTGCGCCGCCGCCGGTCGAGACGTGCGAGAGCCGATCTGCAACCCCGAACTTCTCTGCGGCTGCGGCGGAATCGCCACCGCCGATGATCGAGATCGAGCCGGCGTCCGTCGCGTTGGCGACGGCCTCCGCGATGAGCTTGGTGCCCATCTTGAAGGGCATCCACTCGAACACGCCCATCGGCCCGTTCCAGACGATGGTCTTCGAGCTCTTGATGATCTGCGAGTAGCGTGCGGCGGTCTTCGGGCCGATGTCGAGGCCCATGAAGCCGTCCTTGATCTGGTCGTCGAAGACCTCGATATCACCGGCCTTCTCAGCAAAGGTCGTCGAGCAGATGTGATCCTCGGGGAAGTGCAGGTCGGTCTTGGATTCCGCGGCCAGCTCGATGATCCGGTGTGCCTCCTTGACCATGTCCTCCTCGACACGCGAGATGCCCACATCGTGACCGAGCGCCTTAAGGAAGGTGTACGCCATCGCGCCGCCGACGAGGATGTGGTCCGACTTGGGCAGCAGGTTCTCGATAGCTGGGAGCTTATCGGAGACCTTCGCGCCGCCGAGGATCACGCAGAACGGGCGCTGGGGGTTCTGGAGCGTATCGCTCAGGTACGCGATTTCCTTCTCGACGAGGAAGCCAGCCACCTTGGGCTTGGAGCCCATCGCCTGGGGCACGCCGACCATCGAGCAGTGCTCGCGGTGGCAGGTGCCGAAGGCATCGTTGACGTACACATCCGCGAGCCCGGCGAGATGCTGCGCAAACTCGGTCTCGTTGCGCTTCTCGCACCCGTGGAATCGGAGATTCTCAAGCAGGATCACGTCGCCATCGCTCATCGCGTCAACCGCGGCCTGCACGCCGGGGTCCTTGCAGGTCTGCGCGGGGATCGTGACAGGCTTGTCCAGCAGCTCACCCAGCCGCTTGGCGACGGGGGCCATGGAGTACGAAGACTCGTATCCCTTGCCCTCGGGACGCCCGAGGTGGGACATGAGGATGGCCCTGCCGCCCCGATCGATCACCGACTTGATCGTTGGAAGCGCCGCGACGATGCGCCGATCGTCCGTGATGCTGTCGCCGTCGAGAGGGACATTGAAGTCCACGCGGATGAGAACGCGCTGGCCGGCTACTTCGGTCTGTTCGATCGATTTCTTGGGCATGTGGCAATCCTTTCGGTGTCTGGTGAATCATACGCAAGGCGCAGAAAAAAACGGGCCGATTGGCCCGCAGAGTTCGTGGTTCATCCCGCCGAGGGATCAGTTCTCGAGCATGTCCGCTGAGCGTCCGCGGACCTCGCTGGCACCCTTGTTGAGCAGGTTATCCCGCATGCGTCGCAGCTCTGCCTGGATCGATGCGTCGATGAGCTGGTCGCCCATGCGGAGCTTGATCCCGCCAAGCATCGACGAGTCGGTGTACGGGTGCATGATGACGTCCTTGCCCAGCGAGTCGCTGAGGCGTTTGCGGACGTTCTCGAGCTCGTTGGCGCTGATCGGGGCCGCGGTAAAGACGTCCACCTCGATGCGACCGAACTGCTGCTGAACGAACTCGTCCATGGCCACGGCGATCTGCGAAAGGTTCGCAAGGCGTCCCTTGCGGTTGAGCTGACGCAGGAAGTTCAGGGTCAGCGGCGAGACCTTGCCTTCGAACATGCGGACGAGCGAGGCGTCACGCTTCTGTGCGTCGATCAGGCGCGACGCCAGCAGCTCGTTGAACTTGCGGTCGTTGCGAGCAATCTCGATGATGTCCTCGAGCTCTCCGAGGATCTCCTCGGCGTTCTGCTGCCCGCCATTGGCGTGCGCAATCTCGAAGAGGGCCTTGGCGTAGACCTTCGCGAGTGCGGTGGGTTGTGCTTCGATCAGCGGCATGGTTGCTCCGTTCGTGTGAAGCGGTGGGGGAGTGGGGCGATGCGACCGGTCAGCTGACCGACTTCATCTCCTCGATCGACTCGTCCATCAAACGCTGCTGGTCCTCGGCGGTGACCTGGCGCTGAAGGATCTTGCCGGCCATGACCGTCGCGAGGTTCACCGACTCGTTGTACAACTCGCCCAGGGCCTGCTTCTTGGCCGAATCGATCTCGGCGAGTGCCTTCTCACGCATGGCCGAGAGTTCCTTGTCCGCATTGGCCTTGAGCTGGGCCGCGAGCTGCGACTGCTGGGCGCGGGTCTCTTCGATCATGCGCTGCGACTCGGCGCGAGCCTCGGCGAGGTTCTTCTCGTACTCGTCGAGGGCATCCTTGGCCTGCTTGCGGGCTTCCTCGGCTGCTGCGATCTCGCCGACGATCTTCTCGTTGCGCTCGTCGAGGCCCTTCACGATCTTGGGCCAGACCATGGTGCTCAGGAGCCCGAAGACGACGAGAAAGAGGACGATCGCGGTCACGCCCGTCCAGAAGCCCTCGTCCACGCTCGCGAGCGGGTTGGCGGCATGGCTCTCGCCGTGCCCGCCGTGATCGCCCTCAGCGGGGGCGGCGGCGTGGCAGATCGGGGTCATGAGTGCCAGGACGGCGACGGTGATCAGGTAAGCAATGCGGTTCATGGTGCATTCTCCGGTTGAGTCGGTCAGAAGCCGAGCCGCGTCGTGTTTCAGGCGCGGATCGGTGTGTTTCATATCGCGTCGATCAGGCGAGGAACGCAACGACGATCGCGAAGAGGGTCGCACCTTCGATGAGTGCGGCCGCGAGGATCATGTTGGTACCGATGGTGCCGGATGCCTCGGGCTGGCGTGCGATCGACTCGAGCGCACCCTTGCCGACGGCGCCGATGCCGAGACCACCGCCGAGAACAGCGAGGCCAGCGCCGACGACGGCGAGACCCTTACCGATGGAAGCGCCAGCTGCAGCCGCTGCGCCGCCGTCCTGTGCGAGGGCCATCGAGGGAGCAACGAGGGCAACAGCGCCGGCTGCCAGAGCGACTTTCTTGAGAAGCTTCATATCTCAGTTTCCTTTCAGAGGCCGTGAGTGAGACTCGTTTGGCCTGAACCACTGTCGTGCGGGGAGCATCCACTGTCGACCCAACTCGGATCGCAATGGCCTTGGGCGCCTCCCCGCGGTGCCCCAGGCCCTACTTTCATTGAATCACGCGAGACCGGCTTGAGCGACCTCGTGTGCGGTTTCGTGATCGTGATCACCATGGTGCGCGAGCAGCGAGATGAACACGGTCGTCAGGAACATAAACACGAACGCCTGGAGGAAGGCGACGAAGATCTCGAGGAAGTAGATCGCGATGATCCCCAGCGACGAGACCAGCCCGACGAAGATCCCCAGCAGCGGGTTGTCGCCGGCGCTCAGGAAGCCCTGAGCCGCGAAGCCCAGGAGCACGGCCACGAGGATGTGGCCCGCGGTCATGTTCGCAAACAAACGAATCGCGAGCGCGATCGGCTTGATGAAGGTGCCCATGATCTCGATCGGGATGATGATCGGCCAGACGAAGATCGGAGACTCTGCGGTAAGGTGCTTGAGGTAGCCCCCAACGCCGAGTTCTCTGATCCCGGCCCAGTTAATCATGATGCCCGCGATGATCGCCAGTGCGCCCGTCACCCAGATGCTCTGGGTCGCGGTGCCGCCGATGAAGGCCTTGTGCTGGGCGACGACCTCGGGGGCCATCTTGCCCGCGATGACGTTGTGAATATCAAGGATCGGGATCAGCCCGAGCAGGTTGTTCACAAGGATGAAGAAGAACAGCGTCCAGAGGAACGGCATGAAGCGGTTCGTGCGCTCGTGGAGCAGCGGGCGGACCGTGCTCTCACGCAGGTACCCGCAGATCACCTCAACCATGTGGGCAAAGCGGGACTTGGTGACGAACCGCCAGTGCCCCTGGCCCTCGTCGCCCGTGCTGACCGCCTTGGCGACGATCATGCCGACGACGAGCAGGATGAGGGCGGACAGGACCATGTTGGACTGTGCGCTGGACCAGAGCCATTTTCCGTCTTCGCCGATCAGCCAGGGGTGGTTGATGACGTGCGCGACAGGATCAGCGGCCAGGGTGAGACTTGACATTAGCAGACGCCCTCCGATTCACGCGCGGCGTCCATCGCGGGCGCGTGCTTCTGGATGAGGAACAGGACAGACGCCACGTCGATGCTCAGCGTGACAAGCAGCGACGCAAGCAGCGTCATAAAGAAGACCGTTTTACTCGGCTCGATCAGCATGAAGATCGCGAAGCCGGTCCCCATCGCGATCATGGCCCGGAGCACCGTCAGCGCCAGGACCGGGACCGCCCAGACCCCAGCGGGCTTGGGGGGCAGGATCAACAGGATCGCGGCTGGGATCAGCACGCCGGGCACCATGGCGATCAGCGTGTTGAGCCCGTCGCTCATCACGCCGCCGCGCTGGGTGCTCAGGTAGCCGCCCGCGCCCGCGATCAGGGCACAGCAGACCAGAGAGATCGCACCGATCAGCATCGCCGGGAGGCGGACCAACTCGTTGTGCTCAATCTGGGTGCTCATTCGCTCGTGTCGCGTTCCCTGATCGGTCTCTGGCGCACCCCGCTGGTGCGCGTTCTGGGGCGGAAAGGATAGGAGTCACTACCCGCAACGGCGAGTCAGAAACAGACAGTTTTGCACCCTTTCTCCACATCTTTTGGTGTGACAGAAACTCGGCACCTCGATCCGGCGCCTGCTCAGGTGTTCGGGTCGCCGTCGGTGCGAGACGAGGATCGGGTTTGCTCCCTGTTCAGGGCCATCGCCTCGCGGATAAACCGGTAGAAACCCACCACGAGGCCGGTGATTCCCAGCGCCAGCATCCAGGTCCGCCCGGATCCGACGACCCAGCGGTCGATGGCGAAGCCGACGGCCCCGAAACCGACCATACCGTAGAGCGGATCCAACGCGAGTACCCACGCCTTGGCCTGACGTGCCCGGTCGGAGTTCTGATTGCCGCTGGATGATCCCATGACAGATGGTATCCGATCTCCGCGCCCGGCGGCTCAGGAGATCTGGCCGAAGGCGAACGTCCGTGCGTGCGAGCTGGCTTCCCGGAGCTTGGACACGTCCTGCCCGGACCCCTGGGCGTTGTCGGGGCGACCGCCGCCCTTGCCGCCCATGATGCCCGCCACCTCGCGGATCCAGTCCCCGGCCTTGAGCCCACGACCGATGATCCCCTGCGGGACTGCGGCCATCAGGGCGACCCGTCCGGCCTGAGCATCCGGGCTCATGAGCATCACGGCCTTGTTGGGGTTCGCGCTGGTGATCGTCTTCATCGCGGCCTCGAGTGCCTTGCGATCCGATCCGAGCTCCAGCGACGCAACAACGATCTCCTCGGAGGAGTTGGCCGCGCTGCTCGCAATTCCCGCGGCAAGTTCCTGGGCTTTCTTGGCCTGCTCGGCCGCCGCCGCCTTCGCGAGATCCTTGAGCTGCTTCTGGACACCAGCGAGCTTGGCGCGGATCGCGTTTTTGCGCGGTGCCGGCAGCGTGGCCCCCTCGACTTCCTTCGTCAGCTCCGCGTGCACGCTCTGAAGCTTGTCGCCGGGCATGCCGGTGAGCGCGTCGGCTCTTGCCTCGATCTGGTCCGCGAGCGTGTGCGCCGCGATTGCATCCTCGCCGGTGATCGCGGTGATGCGCCGGATGCCCTTGGCGATGCCTTCCTCGCTCAGCAGGGCGAAGCGTTTGGCCTGCGATGTGGACTCGATGTGTGTGCCGCCGCAGAACTCGATGGATGCGGACGTCCACGCGTCGTTCTCGGGGTTATTGACAAGCTGGTCGACCTCGATCCCGATCGAGACCACACGGACCGGGTCCGGGTAGGTCTCGCCGAAGACGGCCCGCAGCCCGGAGATGTTCTGGGCCTTGTCCAGCGGGGCCAGGTCCGCGAACACGGTCAGGTCCTGATCGATCTGGTGGTTCACGATGTCCTCGACCTTGGCGATCTCCTCGGCGCTGACGGGCTGGGAGTGCGTGAAGTCGAAGCGGAGCTTCTCATCGTTGACGAGCGAGCCGCGCTGATCGGCATCGCCATCGATGACCTCACGCAGCGCGTAGTTGAGCACGTGGGTCATCGTGTGATTGCTGGCGACCTTGGCTCGTCGCTGGTTGTTGATGTGGCACATCACGTCGTTGCCGACCGAGAGCTTGCCCTTGGTCACGCGTCCGATGTGCACCACGTAGCCGCCGAAGCTCTGGGTGTCTTCAACCTTGAAGACCCCGCCGGAACGCATGCACTGCAGTTCGCCCAGATCCGCGACCTGACCGCCCATCTCCGAGTAGAAGTTGGTCTTGTCGAGGATGATCCCAACGGGCTTCATGCCCGCGGTGGTGTTGTCGGCGTGGTCATCAAAGTTCCGCCCGTTCCAGATCGCGCGGATCGAGCCCTTGATATCACGCCCCACGAACTTCGCGTCGTCGTTGGTCGGCTTGATGTTGAGGTGCTGGAGCTTGGCGATCTGCTCGGCCCGCAGCTCGATCTTGTGCCCGCCGTCGTCCTTCCGCCCGCCCTGACGGGAGCGTTCCTTGGCCTCTTCCATGGCCTTCTCGAAACCGTCGAGATCAACCCGCAGCCCGCGTTCTTCCGCCATGATTTGCGTTAGGTCGACAGGGAAGCCGTAGGTGTCGTAGAGCTTGAAGGCGTCGTCGCCGGAGATCGATTTCGACTCGCCCGCGATGTCCTCGAACATCTTGATCCCGCGATCGAGCGTCTTGCCGAAGCTCTCCTCTTCGTCAGCGATGATCGCCTGAACGCGTGTCGGGTTCTCCTTGAGTTCCGGGAACGCCTCGCCCAGCGAGTCGACGACGGTGGGGACCAGGGCCGCGAAAAAACCCTCGGGGGCGTTGAGCTTCTGACGTCCGTATCGCACAGCGCGCCGCAGGATGCGACGCAGCACGTAGCCGCGCCCCTCATTGCCGGGCATCTGCCCGTCGGTGATCGCGATGACGAGCGTGCGGATGTGGTCCGCGATGACGCGGTAGGCCTCGTCGACACCGTCGGTGTCCTCCGCGCCGACTTTGCCCGAGTAGGCGCGGGCGCCGGTGAGCTTCTGGATCGCGTCGAACAGCGGGGTGAAGATGTCCGTGTCGTAGTTGCTCAGCTTGTCCTGCAGCACCGAGACGATGCGTTCGAGGCCCATGCCCGTGTCGACGTGCTTGTCGGGGAGCGGGTTCAGCGTGCCGCCCTCGACGCGATCGAACTGGATGAACACGTTGTTCCAGACCTCGAGCACGTTCGGGTCGTCCTGATTGACGAGATCCGCGGCGTTGCGTCCGCCGATGCGGTCGTAATGCACCTCTGAGCAGGGGCCGCACGGGCCCGTGTCGCCCATCTCCCAGAAGTTGTCCTTCATGTCCCCGGGGAGGATGTGGTCCTCGGGCAGGTACTTGGCCCAGATCGCCTTGGTCTCAAGATCCGGCGGCAGGTCCTGGTCTGGGTTGCCCTCGAAGTAGGTCGCGTAGAGACGAGCGGGGTCGATCCCCCAGACCTTGGTGAGCAGCTCGAACGACCACCCGATGGCTTCTTCCTTGAAGTAGTCGCCGAAGGACCAGTTCCCGAGCATCTCGAAGAAGGTGTGGTGGTACGTGTCCTTGCCCACATCGTCGAGATCGTTGTGCTTGCCGCCTGCGCGGATGCACTTTTGGGAGTTCACAGCCCGCTTGAGCCCCTGCAGCGGTGAGCTCGGATCGAGCGTGCCCTGGAAGATCGGCTTGAACTGGTTCATGCCCGCGTTTGCGAACGTATCCCGCAGCGAGGGGTCGTTGATCGGGCAAGTCGTCGAGGACGGCACGAACGTGTGGGCCCGCTCCTCGAAGAACTGGATAAAGCTGCGGCGGATGGCCTCAGCGCTGAGATCGCGTGCGGTGCTGGCGTTCGACGACATGCGGCTGTTCCTGTTCTGTTCAGGTTCAATTCCACGCCCGGGGCGTTCCATCGACCAGAGCGGTCAGATCGTAGCGGGGTCGGTGCGGTCTGCACCGGCGTTCCGCGTCCGAAAAAGAGAGGTTCAGCCCAGTTTCGTTGGCTTTGCGGACCACCCTGGGGTCTATTTAGGGCGTGCCGCGCATGCGGTGCGATGTCATGCAAACGAAGATCTGAAGGAGCCGCGATGCGTGCACGTTCAATGTTGTTGATGATCGCTGCAGGCGGCACGCTTGCACATGCTGGTGTCATCCGTCACGATCGGGACGACGCGCTCTATCGCCAGCTCGGCCAGCAATCTCATTTCGCACCGGTCGGGGCGCTGGCGCTCAACTACTCCGGAGGCGGTGGGGCCTCCTGCTCGGGCACGCTCATTGGAGATCAATGGGTGCTTACCGCGGCCCACTGCGTTGACGACGGCGTGAGCTTCGGTACGTTCGTGACAGGCTCATCCTTCTCATTCGTCGAAGAGGTCTACATCCACCCGGATTGGGTGATGAACGATTTCCTGGGTGGCGGAGATCTCGCGCTCATCAAGCTCAGCGGCCCCGTTGCGGGTATCACTGCGGCGCAGCTGCATTCGGGCGGAGGGGACCTCGGGCAGGTTGGCACGGCCGTTGGGTACGGGCGAACGGGCACAGGGCTCACGGGTGCTCAGTTCGGCACCGAAGGCACACTGCGTGCTGGTCACAATGTAATCGATGCTCTCGGAAGTGTGCGTGGCTGGGATGATCGAATCCTGTTGACCGACTTCGACAGTCCCATCCGCGATGAGTCCATGTATGGCGACTTCAGCCCGCTCGATCTTGAATACTCCATCGCGCCCGGGGATTCGGGAGGAGCACTGTTCATCGAAGCAAACGGCGGATGGGAACTCGCGGGCGTCACGTCATTCATCAACTCCACCGATGGAAGCCCGAACGGTGATTACGGCGATTCGAACGGTTTCACCCGCGTCAGCGAGTACACCGGCTGGATCAACTCGATCATTCCCGCGCCGGGCACCCTGCCGATTCTCGGCGTGGGCATGGGCGTTTTCGCACGGCGTCGGCGCGTGTGAAGCTGGGCGTCGCGAGAAGAACTCCTGCATCTGCTGGTTTCTTATCGGATCTGTGGTATATCCGATCAGACGCGGATCTCGCGTCCTCGTTTGGTGCGTCAGCGCGCCGGGCTGAGACCACCGCCAGCAGGAGCACGACATGCAGAAGACCTCGATGACAGCGGGCGCAATCGCGCTGATTCTGATGAGCACCGGCAGCGCGAACGCGATCGTCGTTCGCCACGACGTGGACGATGCCGCGTACCTCAGCTTCGCGCAGTCAGATTTCGGCTCCGTGGGCCGCATGATCTTCCAGGACGGCGATTCCCAGTTCTGGAACGGCTCCGGCACGCTGATCGGCGACCGCTGGGTGCTTACCGCGGCCCACGTCGTGGACGACGCCGCGAACACCGATTGGTTCTTCGACACCGGGGCAGGAACTCAGCGTGTGCAAGCCGAAGAGGTCTACTACCACCCCGACTGGTTTGATGACAAGGGCGCGACCAATGGCGACATGGCGCTCGTCCGACTCTCTGACGCAATCACCGACGCGACGCCCACCCGGCTTTTCGAGGGCAGCACGCCCTACGGCGACGAGGTCGCCCTCGTCGGATTCGGCGGCTCGGGCACCGGCGAGACCGGCTGGACCGGGACGTACGACCTGCTGCGGCGAGCCGGCACGAACATCCTCGAAGAAGGGGACCCGTACGGCTTCGGCCCGGAGTTCCTGAGCTTCGACTTCGACAACCCGAACACGAGCGTTGCGACGGATCTTGAGGCGATGCTCATGTTCGGCGATTCCGGCGGCGCGATCATGGCCGATGTCAACGGTGAGTGGCAGCTGATCGGCGTGAACACCTTCATCGTCCCATTCGCGGATGATGTGCTCGATTACGGCATGTACGGCGATCTGATGGGCTCCACCTCCGTCGAGTTCCACCGCGGCTGGATCAACTCGATCATCCCGACGCCGGGCACGATTCCGTTTGCACTGATCGGGGTCGGGCTGGTCGCACGCCGGCGACGCTGATACACGCGTGCGATATACTCCTTTATCGCATGGCCAAGAAAAAAACGACACGAAAGAAAGCCCCCAAACGCACGACGGTCAAGGACAACCGCCCGGACGTGATGATGTACGACCCGCCGATCGGGCTCGATCGCATCGAGGGGCAGCCGCGCGCTCTGAGCGTGCTGAGCCAGTCCGCCCAGTCAGGGCGTCTGCACCACGCATGGATCTTCCACGGGCCCGAGGGCGTTGGCAAGTTCACCGCGGCTGTGTCGTGGGCGGCCATGCTGCTCGACCCATCCTCCGCGCCGGACCTGAGCGGCAATGTTGCACCAGACCCCGATTCCCACGTGCAGCAGCTCATCCGATCCGGGACGCACCCGGACTTCTTCGTCATCCGCAAGGAGCTGACACCGTTCTCCCGGGAGTCGGACGTTCGGACCCGCAAGCAGCGGAACATCCCCAAGGACATCCTCGTCGAGTACCTTGTCGAGCCGGCGGCGCTCGCACCGTCGATGTCCGAAGGAGCTCGCGCGGGGAAGATCTTCATCGTGGACGAGGCGGAGCTCATCGGGCGCGAGGGACAGAACGCGATCCTCAAAACACTCGAAGAGCCCGGCCCGGGCACGCTGATCATCCTCGTGACCTCGAGCGAAGACCGACTCCTGCCCACGATCAGATCACGGTGCCAGCGGGTTGGCTTCACCCCCCTCGACGACGAATCGATGCGGCGCTGGGTGAGCACGAGAGACATGAACCTGAGCCCGGAAGCACACCACTGGTACACCCAGTACGCCTCGGGCTCACCCGGACGCTTTGCGCGTGCGACTTCCTCGGATTTATTCAGCTGGCACAATCAGATCGACCCCATGCTTAACCGCGCGATGCGAGGCGATCACCCTGCCGGTCTCGGGACGCTGATGAGCACCCTGATCGACGACTGGGCCAGCGACTGGGTCAAGCAGGGCGACAAGCTCGGCGAGAACCGCTCGAAGGAGGCCGCGAACCAGAAGGGCGCAGAGATGATGCTCGCGCTCATCGCCCGCCGTGCGCACGCAGGGCTCACGGACCCCACCCGCACGCAATCGTCGTTGCGAGCGATCGATAGCGTCTCGCGAGCGAGCGAGGAAATGCGTACGAACGTGTCGTTCAAGATGGTCATGGAGCACCTCGTCGCCGGGATCAGCGAGAAGGCATAAGGCCTGTTTCAGGCCTGGAAGCTGATCGAGCGGTTCGGCTGCGGGGTCCCGGTTGCCTGTGCCGCGCCGACCATGCCGCGTTCGCGGTCCTCGCTGGCCTTCGCCATCGTGAGCACCCAGGTTTCCCGGTCGTACTCGAGCAGCGAGATGACCTCGCTCAGGATCCCCGTATCCTTGTTGATGCTCGCCTTCACCAGTTCACCATAGATGAAGGTGTAGAGGTCCTTCACGCTCTTGGCGATCTCGGGGGCGTGCTCGGGCTTGATCGTGTTGATCAGCTCCAGGATGATGTCCCGGCACTGCGAGAAGCCGGCGTAGGTCTCCTCGTAGTTCTTCTGCTCCAAGCCGTGCATCGCTTGCTGGGCAAACTTGATCGCCCCGTCGATGAGCATCAGTCGAAGCTCCTCGCGCGAGGCGGTCATGACCTTGGTCCGGAGGTACGCGTTGGCGGTGTTTGTATCGTTCATCACGCCGAGGGTATCGGTCCTTGTGTGAGGCGACTTCAGCTCAAAGTGCGATCATTTATCCGAGTGCCGCGATCTGCGAGAGCGCCGCGCCCTGGGTCTGGAACGATCCGATCGCCTGCTCCATCGCCAGGAACTGCTGCTGGAGCTGGGCCCGCTTGCGTTCCAGGGATGCCTGGATCGATTCGATCCGATCCTCCTGCAGCTGGATCTGCGAATCCAGCGCGCTCGTCCGGTTCTGCAGCACGCCACCGATCGAAGTGACGTAGCTGTTCGCGAACTCCTCGAGCTGCCCGAGCACACTCAGCTCGGAGTAGCTGATCTCATCCTCGGTGTTCGGGTCGCCGTCGTCGTTATCGTCGAGCGTACGGCGCGTGAAGAGCGCTTCGACCGCCGAGGGGTCCTCGTTGTAGGCCTCCCGGAACTTCTCGGAGTCGAACTCAAGCACGCTGCCAGAGCCGACGGTGATCCCGACCTCGGTGAGGGAGTTGAACGTGTCCTCGAAGCCTTCGTTGGGACGACGGAGCACTGAGAACATCGAGTTCCGCAGGTTCAGCATGGTGCTGTCGCCAAGGAGGATGCCCTTCTCTTCCGTCTCGTCGTCGTAGCGTGTCCGGAAGTCGATCCCCTCGACCACCTTGTTGAACGCGCTGATGAACTCATTGATCTTCGATTCGATCGCGCTCACGTCGCGGGCCACGCTCAGCTGGACCGATTCCTCAGAAGTCGACACGAGGTTGATCGACACGCCCTCCACAACGCCGTCGAGGGTGTTCGTCGAGCTGGTGAGCAGCACACCGCTGGCTGGGTCGCTTGAGCCGAAGAACACACGGGCGTCGTTTCCCTCGTCGAGGACGCTCAGCCCCAGGTTGAAGCCACCGGTGTCGATCAGGAACCGCCCATCCTCACCCGAGTTCTCGCTCGCGAGACTCAGGCGAAACGGAGAGGAGCCTGAGCCGGTGTTGATGATCGATGCGGAGACACCAACATTCGCCGCGTTGATCGCGTTACGGATGTCCTCCAGGGTCGCGTCCGGCTCGAACTCCAGCACCTTCTCCTCGCTGCCGGTGATGTAGTTATTACCGTCCACGCCGGCGGCTTCGCCCTCGATGCCGAGGAGTTCCGCGACACGCCCGTCGAGATCCTCGATGCGGATCGCCTGGGTGCCTGCGGTGCCGTCCACAACCTCTGATATCGTGATGCCGTCGCCGTTCGCGTTGATCGATGCCTCGATCTGCAGGTTCGATCCGTTGATCTCCTTGATGAGATCCCCGACGGTCTTCACCGAGCTCGTGATATCGATCGTTGCGATGTTCCCGTACGAGTCCGTGATCTGGAACTCGCCCGTCCCGATCCCATCGCCGTTGTTCAGCTCGCTGACAAGCGTGGAGTTGCTGATGTACGCCAGCTGCATATTCGTCCCGGTAATGGTATCGCTCGTGCCCGAGCCACTTATCCCGAGAGCCTCGGCCGCATCGGCACCGCCCGTACCAGAGATCGAGAAGGTGCCCCCGTTGTTGGTGGTGTTATCCACGATTTTGAAGCCGGTTCCCTGCGCGTTCACCGAGACCGTCACCGCGCCGGCGCCGGCCGAGTTGATCGCGTTCACGATGTCGTTCACGTCGCTGAGCCCGGAGACATCGACCAAGAAATCAGAGGTCCCGTCGCGGGTCGTGAAGTTCAGGATGCCATCGGTGCCATCGAGGCCCGAGCCACCGTTGAGTGAAGAGACAAGACGCGTGTTGAGTCCAGCGAAGATCCGCTCGCCGTTCGCAGTCCCGCCGGTAA
This sequence comes from Phycisphaerales bacterium, assembly GCA_017642965.1. Classification (GTDB taxonomy): domain Bacteria; phylum Planctomycetota; class Phycisphaerae; order Phycisphaerales; family UBA1924; genus UBA1924. Next base: position 10,541 of record JAEPOJ010000010.1, on the reverse strand, counting down.
AGCTGCCCTCGATCCCGAGATCGCTGGCCGTCGAATATGTCCTTGCTGATGATGAGTAGCTGCTGATATCGAAATCGCGTCCCAGCGAGTCCACGATGTCAATCGCGCCGGTCGATGTGTTGATCGAAGCCGTCACCTCGCTGTAACCCGCCTCGCTGAGCGCGTCGTTGATCCGGTCGATGACACCATCGAGTGTCGAGACCGCACCCTCGACAGTCTCGAGCGAGCTGTCACCCTCGTCATCCTCGACGAGTTCCTGGATCTCGCCGATGCGCACGTTCACCGCGTTGCCGGTGTCGCCGTCGATCACGATGCTGAAGTCGTACACGCTCTCGCCCGTCGCGTCGCGGATCTCGACACCACGCCCGTCATTGAGCGCACCGAGCGATGTTGTGCCGGTGAGCGAGTAGACGCTGGTCCCAGTGAGCGTTTCGCTGGAGATGGAGCCGTCGAGCCCGAGCGAAGAGAGCACATCCGTGCCCGACACTTCCTCGATGCCCGTCAGTCCCTCGAGCACAAACTTGTCGTTATCCACATACGCCGTGACACCCTCGACCGCGTTGAACGCGTCGAGCACATCAGACACGCTGGCCGCACGCGAGAGATCCACCTCCGTCGTCCCTGAGCTAGTCGTCACGGAGAGAACACCACGGTTGACACCATCGCCAGAGTTTAGATCCGCGAGCGCCGTGTCGGAATCGATCCGTGCGGCGGGGCGCTCGAACGTGAGCGAGTCGAGCCCGATCGCCGACGTGTCCTGATCGGCAAAGCCTCGCGTCAGGAGTTGCTGCGATGAAACCAGGCGATCGACGATGAAGTTGTAGCTGCCGGGTACCGCGTTGCTGCTTGCGGTCGCCGTCAGGATGCTCTCGTTGCCTGAGGTGGCGCTGCTCGTCTCGAAGATGTTATTGACGCGGAACGAGGCGGCCGCGGTCTTGAAGTTACTCAGGCGGGTGTTGATATCCAGGTACGCCGCCTGCTGCTGATTCAGCTGGATCACGCGCGACTGCGCGAGGATGAGCGGGCGTGACTGCACCGAGATCAGCTGATCGATGAGTGATGCAGAATCGATGCCCGAGAAAAGACCGACGCCTGATGTGATGCCGCCCATGGTTCACGCTCCTTGCGCGCTGCCGTCCGGGGTCCTTCCCGGCACGGGGTGCGAACATGCGCACCGCTCCAACCCTCTATATCGGAAGAACTTTGGGGGTGACTGGACCGCGGATCACGGATTTCAGCCCCTACGCAAGGGTGCGGCAAAGCATGCCCGCACAACGCGCAACGTCTGAAACGGAACGCGCAGAAGCTGCGCTGCATCTTCAGAGTGGATTCCCCTCAGCCCGACGTTTATGGTTGAGCAGGACGGCAGATGATCCGATCCTGAGTGAGACGGCGGACGTACCGATCATGCCCGCCCCCTTGGAGAGTCAAGAATGAGCAATGCCACGCCAGCGATCTATCGCGTCGCAACCGCACTGATCTGCCTGATTGCCGCGATCTCCACGCTGCCATGGATCTTCATGAGCTTCGGCAAGTTCGGCGGTTTCGCCTGGGGCCTGTTCGGGTTCGAGCTCATGGTCCTCATCGGATCAGCGGTCACCGCGCTGGTGTGCTACGGTCGGATCAGGGTTGACGGCGCGTTTCCTCTCGCCGTGCTGTGCTTCATCGGGACCTTGCTCGTGGCAAGCGTGTTCGGGATCTATGTTGATGCCCGAAACGTCGTGGGCAGCAACCACCCGACAATCCAGCCATGGGTCATGCGTACGCTCATGCTGTACCTCGCGCTGGTGGCCGCGCTGGCCGTTATTGCCGCACTCGATGTGTACCGGCGTGATCCCCGCTCGTGGGGCATGCTCCTTCGATCGCTCCCGTTCCTGATCCCCGTGCTAGCCGTCGGCATCTACTTCCAGCGGACCGGCTTCCCGACCATCACAGACAGCGCGGGCGAGATGAGCATTGTCCGCATGCTCGCATTCATCGTCGGCGGGCTCGTGCTGGGGATCCTCGTCAGCGTGGGCGGCCATTTCCTCATCCGATCGTTCGAGGTCGCCCTGCCCGAGAAGAACGACGCTGAGAACGCCTGAGCAGCCCAATTCCGCGTCTCGAAGCGATTCCTGAAATGCCGACCACACCCTCGCCAATAATGGGGTGTGAACGATTTTCTACTTCTTCTGATTGCGTTGTCCTTCGCCGCCATCATCGGCGCCGGCGTTGTGTTCTATCTCGTCACCACCCTCAAGAAGGGACGAAAGGGCGGCGGCATCGACCGCATCAACCTGCGCATGCTCACCGAGCGTGTCCGGGCGGTCGGCAAGCTCGTCGGGCTCGAGGTTCACGCCAAGGAGATCGCCACCGCGACCAAGGGCTTCAACTGGCTCCCGCCGATCCTGCTCTCGCAGGCCAAGGTGGCGATGATCTTCCAGTTCGAGAAGCAGTACGCCGTCGAGCTCGGCTCACTCGATGAGCGCGATGTTGAAGACCTGGGAGGTGGGCGTTTCCGTGTGACCCTCCCGCCGATCGTCGGCTCGCTGCGTCTCATGGACGTCGAGCCTTATGACATCCAGCAGGGACGTGTCCTCGGGCTGGTGGACGTCATCAACATGAACGCCGAGCGTCAGAACGAGCTCATGCGCACTGCGCAGCAGCAGGCCTCCGAACTCTTCGAGAAGAACGATGACCGCTACGAAAAGCAGGCCCGCGACGCCATCGAGCGACAGCTCCAGGCGATCGCCAAGCTCTTCGATGGCTCGCTCGACATCCGCTGGCGCGAGTCGGCCAACCGTGAGCAGCCGCGACTGGTCATGGACGAAGCGCTCAAGACCGGGCCCGCGAACGCGGCCAACTGATCCGACACAGATCTGTTTCAGTGTGAAGCGGCTTCAGACGGCACTGGGGTGCCAGATCGTCTTGAACTCAACGAATGGGTCGATCCACGCCGGCGATTCGCACGCGTCCTCATCGAAGAAATCGACGTCCCCGTGCACATGCACCCGCTTGAGGTTGTCCGCGCTGCCTTCACGCAGCAGCGTGCGGTGCTCATCCGAGACGCTCGCCGCGTGTATTGCGTCGATCTCGCGGTGCGAGCTGTAGTGCTCGACAAGCTCATCGCGGAATCCGGAGAGCGTGTTCACGATCCCTCCGGGAAGGTCGCTGGTGGCGATGGCTTCCGCCAGCACCAACGCCGGGACGGGGTTGATTTCCGAGGCGAGCGCCACGCACGCGTTACCCATCGCGATCACGGGGACGATGAGCGACACGAATCCGAGCAGTGAAGGCGTATCCGGAGTGATGACCCCGACGACACCGACCGGGAACGGGATCGTGAAGTCGTGGTAGGGGCCCGCGACCGGGTTGGAGCCGCCCATGACCTGGGCGTATTTGTCGCACCAGCCCGCGTAGTGCACCACGCGATCGATCGACGCGTCCACCTCACGCTCGCCGCCCTCACCGATGGCTTTGGCCAGTTCCTCGCGCTTGCCCTCCATCATCTCCGCGAGGCGGTAGAGCACCTGGCTGCGCAGCATCGCCGTCGCGTCGCCCCACGCGGGCTGGGCCTTATGGGCCGCGTCCACCGCGTCCCGCACGTCCTTGCGCGATGCCCGGCACACGTGCGCCACGAGGTTCTGCGACGCGTCGTGCACGCTAGTCGAACGACCGGACTCGGTGCGCGGAAACTTGCCGCCGATCGCGAGCTTGTAGGTCTTGATGATGGGGAGTCGCTCAGTCATGGTCTGTCTTCGCCCTCAGAGGGGGTACTCGAGCTCGATCTCGTGCTTGATGGGGATGCCGTCGAAGCCGACGTTGGGGATCTCGGGCTTGAGCTTGCGTGCCTCGGTGACCGCGTCCTTGTAGAACGCCACCATATCGAAGTCGCGGCGCTGGTAGAAGCGGAGCGCGGGCGTGTTGTCGTTGGTGGTGATGAGCCAGAGGCGCTTGCAGCCGGCCTCACGGGCCTTGTTGCGGACCGCGTCGAGCAGGCACGATCCGATCCCACCGTGCCCGGCCATCGAGTTGTGGGTGATGACCTCGCACTCATCGTTTTCGATGTTGTATGTCAGCAGCCCGACCTCGGAGCCATCTCGCTGCGCGACTAGCCCGGGCAGATCATCCGCAAGGTACTTCTTGCCCTTCGTAATCTGTACCGTCGAGCCCCAGTACTGCACGAGCACACGCTGTACCCAATGCTTATCCTCTTCAGTCAGCTCACGGATATCGAATCGATGTATCCCAGGTTGATTCACCATGCGTTCTCCCCAGCCGAATACTCGGCGGTGTGTCACAGTTACCGGCAGTAGGCCATCAGGCCGTGCCGCCCACCCTCGCGTCCGAAGCCCGACTCCTTGTATCCCCCAAACGGGCTGGTCGGGTCAAACTTGTTGTACGTGTTGAGCCAGACGATCCCGGCGTCCAGTCGGCGTGCGATATCGAAGATCTTCGACCCCTTGTCCGTCCACACGCCCGCGGCCAAGCCGTACGGCGAGTTGTTCGCCCGTGAGATCGCCTCCTCGGGCGTGCGGAAGCTCATCACCGCGAGCACCGGCCCGAAGATCTCCTCCCGCGCGATCGTGTGGCTCGGCTGCACCCCGGAGTAGAAGCACGGGCGGCACCAGTACCCCTTGTCCGGCAGCGACGAACTGCACACATCGTGGCGCTCGGCGCCCTCTTGGTCGCCAAGTCCCAGGTATTTCTCGATCGTCTCCAGCTGCTCTTTCGAGTTGATTGCGCCCACGTCCGTGTTCTTGTCCATCGGGTCGCCGACGCGCAGCGAGCTCATCCGGTCGCGCAGCTTGTCGATTACCGTGTCGAGGATGGACTCCTGCACGAACAGGCGCGAGCCGGCGCAGCACACGTGGCCCTGATTGAAGTAGATCCCCTCGATGATGCCCTCGATCGCCTGATCGAGCGAGGCGTCCTCGAAGATGATGTTGGCGCTCTTGCCACCCAGCTCCAGCGTGAGCTTCTTGCTGGTCGGAGCGACCGCCTTGGCGATCATCTTGCCGACCTGCGTGGAGCCGGTGAACGCGATCTTGTCGACGCCGTCGTGCTCCACGATCGCCCGCCCGGTCTCGCCCGCCCCGGTGACGATGTTCACCACGCCCCTGGGCAGCCCGATCTCGGCGCAGATCTCCGCGAATCGCAGCGCCGTCAGTGATGTTGTTTCTGCGGGCTTGAGCACCACCGTGTTGCCGCACGCCAGCGCGGGCGCGATCTTCCACGCGAGCATCAGCAGCGGGAAGTTCCAAGGGATGATCTGCCCGCATACGCCCACCGGCTTCGGGTCACGCCCGGGCAGCGCGAAGCGCAGCTTGTCCGCCCAGCCCGCGTGGTAGAAGAAATGGGCGCACGCGAGCGGGATGTCGACGTCGCGTGATTCCTTGATGGGTTTGCCGCCATCGAGCGTCTCGAGCACGGCCAACTCGCGGGTCCGTTCCTGCATCCGGCGCGCGATGCGGTAGATGTACTTGCCCCTGTCCTTGCCGGAGAGCCCCGACCACGCCGGGAGCGCCTCGCGGGCCGCCTTTACGGCCCGGTCGACATCCGCCGCCGATGCCTGAGCGACCATCGAGAGCGTGTCCTCGGTCGCTGGGTTGATGCTCGCGAACCGGCTGCCCGACTCGGGCTCCACGAACTCACCGCCGATGAACAGCCCGTACCGATCCGCGATCTCCGGGCGGACGGACTCGGGTGCGGGGGCGTACTCGAACAGCCCGCCGCCGCTCGCTGCTCGCAGGTCCAGGCGGCGCGGCGCACTACCCGCCGGGTTCTCGGACGTGCCGTTCGTTGCCACCGAGGGCGGCTCATGTTCGGTATGGCTCACGCTTCGCATACACCATTCTAACAGTCCGGGCCCGCCCACGCCGAATCGGTCCACACGCCTTGTGTTTTCTTGTCGGATTCACCCAAAGTCGAGTCCCGGACTGGCCGTTTATGACCATATGAGCACGCAGAGCACACCCAACGACGAGCAGCCCGCATCCTCAGACAACGCGAACGCTCGCAAAGAGGTGCGCCTCCATGCGCCCGATGTGGACTGTTCCACAGGACGCGTCGCGGACATCACCGGCTCGGGCATGCGCCTTATCTTCCCCAAGGGGCAGCTCCCCGAGGTTGGCGAGGTCCAGTCCTACACCTTCAGCGATGGCAACGACTCCATCGAGGTCACCGGCTGCGTGAAGTGGGTCCGCAAGGGCTCCGCGTTCTCACGACAGGCCGAAGCCGGCGTCGAGTTTGTCAAACTCGATCAGGGCATGCGCGATGCGCTGGTGCGTTTGGCGGTCAAGGGCAAGATCAATGAGCCACGCTCGAGCTTCGTGCAGATCGAGCAGACCGACCTCTACAAGGTCCTCGGCATCACCCGCTACGCGAGCGACGAGCAGATCGACGAGGCCTTCAACGAGGCGTGCAACCGCTGGAACGGCGCCGACGCCGACCACCCGCACGCCACCCAGAAGCTCGACGAGGTCTACAAGGCATACGCCGTGCTCAGCGATCCTGAGAAGCGGACGCAGTACGACACCCGCTACGCCGATCAGCACGACCGCGCGGCGTGATTAGCCGCGTGGTGTGCCGCACTCTGGACATTGGGTGAGTTCTTCGAGCGGATATCTGCAGTCGATACACAACCCACGACTCTTACGTCGGCGGATCCTCATCGCCCGAAGCAACGGCCTGATACTGAGTATCACGTAGCAGATCGCTGACCACACAACTATATTCAATATCAACGCTTGCCAGTTGACGGCAATTGGCACACGACGGAGCGTAACGAAGCTCGGAAGCCAAGCTGGGCGATCGAGCCCGCGATTCGGTCCAGCAAGCGCGTAGGCTTTCTGGTGATACGCCATCACCAATGGGTCGGTGGTACTCAAGCCGGTTCTGATCTCATCGAAGCTGAGTGTGCGGAATGGCCATCCATACTCATATCTTGATAGCTCAACCCCGTCGGGTATATCAGAACGAGTTGGATCCCAAACGGTTCTCACTCGAGTGCCTGGAGTACGAGGGCGAGAGGCCGTGGTTCTACGATACGAGTACATGGTGTGGCTGATCCCAATGTCCAGACTGTAGACCCTGTAGATGCCACTTCCCTCAGTCGGATACAGCTTGAGAATCTGCACAAGCTCAGGAGCGACTTGTTCTAAGTAAGTCGGCTCGAACTGATCGAGCGGAAGCGGGCCAGTCTTGGATGTCCAGCTGTTCGGATGTAGAAAAGCGATCAGTACTCCCGTCCAGACTACACAGCAGACGAGCCCTAGGGCAATCGACGTCACGATATGGCGTATTGTTCGGTATAGAGAAAATCTGCTACGCATCCGAGAAGTCATACCCGGCCGCATACTCACCCGTTGCCAGCTTCTGCATGCTCCGCAGCACGTCGTTGAGCAGCGAGCTCGCCCCGAAGCGGAACCAGTCCGGGCTCAGCCACCCCTCGCCCAGCGTCTCGTTCACCATGCACAGGTAGTGCCACGCCTGCTTGCCCGTACGGATCCCGCCCGCGGGCTTCATGCCGTACATGGTGCCGGTCTGCTTGTACGCATCGCGGATCGCCTCGAGCATCACCAGCGTCACCGGCATCGTCGCCGCGGGAGACACTTTGCCCGTCGAGGTCTTGATGAAGTCGCCCTCCCGGATGCACGCGATCGCGATGTCGCTCGCCCGGCGGACGTTGTCGTAGGTCACCAGCTCGCCGGTCTCCAGGATCACCTTGAGGTGGGCCGGCCCGCAGGCATCCACAACTGCGCCGATCTCCTCCGCGACCACGCCGTACTTGCCGGACAGGAACGCGCCGCGGTTGATCACCATATCGATCTCGTCCGCGCCGTCCTTCACGGCCTGCTCGACATCACGCACGCGGATATCGATCGGGTACTGCCCCGAGGGGAAACCCGTCGCGACGGACGCCACTTTGACGCCCGAGCCCGCGAGGTGCTCCTTGGCGTGCGGCACCATCGACGGATACACGCACACCGCGGCCACGTGCCCAAGGCGGTGGCCCAGGATCTCCTCGTCCCGCTCCCACGGGCGCTTGGCCTTGACGCATAGGCTCCGCACCTTCTCGGGCGAGTCCGCGCCCTCAAGCGTCGTCAGGTCGATCATCGACACCGCCATCTCCAGCGCCGCGAGCTTCGAGGCCTTCTTGATCGAGCGCGTCGTGAACGACTTGGCACGCCGGTCCACCATCACCGCGTCAACGGTGGGGGAGTCGGGCAGGCGGAATGGTGAAGGGGTGCTCGTCATTCGTCGCCTTCGGCCTCTGCGTTCTGGTCGGATTCGATCGGGAGCCCGGTGATCTCCCATTCTTCCCACCCGCCGGGGAAGACCTTGACGCGCTTCTTCACAAACCCGTTGTACCCGGCCTCGATCAGGCGCTTGGCCATCGCGTTCACCGTCGCGGTGCCCGGGTTCTCGCCGTACACGATCAGGTTCTTGTACCGCTCCAACGCGGGGTCCGTGCCATAGCGAAGATCAATATCCGGCGTGCGGAGGTTCCGGGCCCCCGGAATATGCCCCTCGGCAAACCGCTCGGGCTTGCGGGCATCGATGAACAAGGCCGTGTCGTTCTCTTTCTTCTGCTCTTCGAAGAGCTCGACCGCCCGCGGCAGATCAATGTACTGGATCTTCTTGTCTGAAATATTCGACTTCATGCACCCTGTCATGGAGCACGAAATCACCCCCAGAATCAGGAGGGCTGGGAGGGCGGAGAGCGGGATTCGGTGAGTCTGATGCATCTTTTTCCCCATATTGTCAATAAGTATACGCAGTCGGGCGTTGTTCCCCTCGTGAAACCCTGCCCGCCGGGGATATCGACGAAGCCAGAGCAAGGCCGCCACAAGGAAACGCCGCATGCCATTCACCCCATCGAAGAGTCTGTTCGCCGCTCTGATCGGGATCGGGATCGCCCCCGCGGCCCAGGCACAACCAAACATGGGCGCAGAACACCTCTCCATCGATGTCAAAGCGGACTATTCCAGCATGTACGCAGGGCAGGCGGGCCTGCTCGCGATCGACATCATCGTAGAGGACGGCTGGCACACCTACTGGCCGGGTATTTCCGATACGGGCTATGGCATCAGCTTCGAGATCGGTGCTCCCGATTCGGTCGAGTTCAAGGACCCCATCTGGCCAACACCCAAGCGCTACCTCCAGCGTGGTGGCATCCTTGACCACACCTACGAGGGCACGGTGACCGTCCTGTACCCATTCGTCATCGATCCGGAGGCCTCCGAAACGACGCTGGTCCTGAACATCGATGCCAACTTCCTCGTCTGCGATGAGCTCTGCCTGCCAGGCAAGGCGCAGGACACCATCTCGATCGATCTGGTGAACTCGGACTCTGGCGTGACAAAGACGAGCGAGCACGACACCATCCAGCGTGTGCACGAAAGCCGCGCTCAGCCATTGAATGCTAAGGACCCGGCGGTCCGCCTTCAGTGGATCAATGGCGCCGCGGCGATCATGTTCCGCGATGCCACCCGCATCGAGTTCTACCCAGACACCGAATGCACCCCCATCAAGGACCTCATTGATGACGGTGCCGCGGACGGCAACCGCCTCGAAGTGTATTTTTCAGAAACCGAAGACCTGCAGCTCTCGGGGCGACTGCGGGTCACAACCCCAACGGGTGAGCTGTTTTACGACATCAGTGAGCACGCACCCGAATGAACCAACACACAAGGAGCAGACCCATGATCAAGCTGACAAAATCACGCGCCGTACTTTTCGCACTCAGCGCCTCCGTGACCGGAGCCATGATGGGCGCTGGCGCGCTTCAGGACAGTAAACCCGCAGAGATCGGCGCTAAGGCCCCGGACTTCACCCTGGTTGACATCAACGGCAAGAAGCACACCCTCTCCGATTACACCGCCAAGGGCCACACCGTGGTTCTCGAGTGGTTCAACCCGGACTGCCCGTTTGTCAAGAAGCATTACCGAGAAGACACCGGCACCATGCTGGCCATCCAGCAGGACATGAAGGATGAAAAGGTCACATGGCTGCTCATCAACTCAGGACGGGTTGATCACTCCACCACCGGCGTTGAACGCAACTCCAAGGCCGTAGACGACTGGGGCATCACCGCCCCGGTGCTCCTCGATGAATCCGGTAAGGTCGGCATGGCCTACAACGCGAAGCGCACCCCGGAGATGTACATCATCGACGCGCAGGGCGTGCTCCGCTACCACGGCGCAATCGATGACCGCAGCGACGCGGCCGCACCCGGCAAGACCAACTACGTCCGCAACGCCCTCCAGCAGGTCCTCGCGGGCGAGACCGTGACCACGGCCCAGACCAAGGCGTACGGCTGCAGCGTCAAGTACTAATCGCTGCCACATCGCCTCAGAGGCCACATTCTCTCTCCAGACGCACGCCCCGTGACCCCGGGGCGTGCTGTTTGTTTCTGAACCTCAGCATTTCCCGGCGCGTATTCACCGATACACTCGATATCAGGACGACACACACATGGGCAGCAAGCTGCTCAGGAGACTTGCATGTTCGATCTGCCGGGCCCGTTGGGGACCTTTGCCAACTTTCTCGTGATCGCC